>CAVJZJ010000040.1:0-26226 GCA_963653995.1 Flexilinea sp. | reverse complement strand
ACCAAGCGCCAATAACGCTTTTCTTATGTTTGCCCTCTACCAACCGCCACTCTTTCAATTGGCTTCGGCGTAGGGCTATTGCCATCATAGCACATTATGTGCAAAATAGCGGCTCAAAATTACTAAATATTATTAGTATCGCCAAAATACAATGTAGTTATTTAAAGCTGAGTTGGCAAAATAGGACGTAAATATGACGTATTTATGTTGTAGAACATAATAACGACGTGCCTGAGACAGGACACAATTAACCGAACATTTTTAAGTCTACATTCATCCAGTCATTATCCTTGTTGTCGCTGACTCCGCCCAAGATACTGCCCAACTGATTTTTCTTCAGCATAGAGTTCTCGTCTTTGAGACATTCTATTTCTGCTTTCAGTTTGTCTATAGTCTCATGAAGTTTCTCTATTTGTGCATTTTGCCCATCGATGGTAGACTGAGCGTATGGGCTGACCATTTTGTAGATGTCGTTCTGCATTAGTTTTTCAAATTTCTATTCTTCCTCTTGCTCTTTCTGCTCCTTAGCAACTTTCTCCTTATGCTTCTCGTTGTTTGACACCTTCAAGAGACCATAACATTTCATAAACCGTTGGGCTGTTGACGTACTTACACCATAATGATCAGCGATTATCTGTTTCTTTTCCTTCTGTAATGCACTTTCATCGTAAAGGATGGTCAAGTCTTCCCTACATGTTGGTTCATTAATGCTCTTCGGTATTATTCTTTCACGCTTCTGATTGAGTATATTCACAATAAGTTCCTTGCCTATTTGTGGAAATTCCGAGACTTCTGTATCAAGCACCATGTTATAGACAGTTTCTATGTCATCTTGACCATTAAGAAAAATATCAACAGACCAGCTCTTGTCAAAGACACATTGCGCATAGAAAGTAAAATGTCTGCACAGTAACTGCACAATGGCAAATTTTATCTGGAAGTCGTAGATTTTCCCATGAGTCTATAACAGGAGTGCCACTTCTACAAGAGCCAACTCATACAATTTCTAAAGACTGTATCTCATCCATCGATTTCTCTTTGATACATGGAAGCCATACTTATCTTTCATGGCAGTCGCAATGGAATAGCCTTTATATTGAACGACAAAGATATTAGACTTCGACTTTTCCTTGTTTAATACACACTGTACGAAACACTTCTTTATGTCATTAAAGTAGTCTTTATAGTACTTGATGGTTTGAATGGGTGAAATACATCCTACCTTCAAAGAGTTCTTGAACTGACCAATAACTCTGTCTACAGCATTAGCCAAATTCTTTATTGGAATATTGGGGATTGTGTAGTAATCTACTAAAAGGTCTTTTACCTTTACTGCTTCTTTCATATTATTCATAAATCGTTTTTGTTGTATTTATCCTTGAGCTTATAGAAAATGCCCCATTTCCAAAGAAAATTTTCGCTTGAACTGAAAATATTTTTGAGTCAAATAACAAGTCAAAAACAGATCAGTCAGACAGGTCAAAAACAAGTCAAAACGATGTTGTTACAAAGCTATATTAGATGATACTATACAACATCATTCATTATCTGTATTATAATTCAACATGAACTATTCAATATAATTATTCTACATAAATGAATCTACTGTAATACATCATAAACTATACATACTTGTAACAACATATTATGTTCTACAAACTTGGTCTTTGGGTTTTAATATCTCTGGATAAGAGGGGCAACGCCCCTAAGTGAGCGCGTTGCGCTCACCCTGACATCTATAAAAGTTACCTCTTTGGATTCACTTACTACATTATAGAATTTAAAATTCAAGTGACTTGTTATCTACATTGTAACTTTACTGGAGACTTGCTATTCAAAATTTAAATCTCTGGAGACTGGTTGTCCAAATCATCAAAGTGTTCCGCTATTCCTATTTTGAAGATAAATACTAAAAGAAGATTTCATTCTATCCTATGATAAATTCATGCTGGAGTACATCCACCTATGTAGACATGGATTCATACATACAACCACATCAGCAACACTGCAAGAACAGTGAAGAACAATATTCAAAGCAACAATCTACCATATCCATACCGAAACATATAAAAAGGGAAAGCGGTTCTATCTCCTCATGGTACAACACAAACAAATCAGTTTCGTGGAACTACGACTATGCTTGCAGCAATGGCATACAAGTGAAAAAACACAGCCTTTACAACTTTGCTTATAGACAGAGGAAACGGAGCGAACAATGAGCGTAAACGCATCAATTTAATTACCGCATCAATTTAATCTTGTATAGAGCCTGTTATGAGCTTGATTTCAGCGTCAAGATAACCTTTTAGATTATTTCGATACAGTTTAGTATGCCATATTTCCTTGTATCATTATTATCGGGTATCTTCGAGTATGAAAACAATCAATCAAAGAAACACGGACATGGAACAAGTCGTATTATTCTGTAGAGTCTCAACTATCATACAAGACTATGAACGCCAAGTAGCAGACTTAACGCAGCTTGCCGAGAGACATAACTGGAACATAGCGGAAACTTTCACGGAGAAAGTCAGCGGGGCAAAGAAGAATGAAGAGCGCAAGGAACTTACCGCTCTACTCGCATACGTGCGCGCTCATAATATAAATAAGGTATTAGTCACGGAACTTTCTCGCTTGGGTCGTGACACACTTCAAGTGCTCACTGCCATTGAAATGCTCAACAAGGCAAAAGTCTCTTTGTACATCATGAACTACAACATAGAAACGCTTACCCCTGACGGCAAGGTAAATCCTATGAGCCAGTTCATGATTACAATCTTGGCAGAAGTGGCACGCATGGAACGCAAGACGATTAAGGAGCGTATGGAAAGCGGCTACAACAACTTTCGGGCAAACGATGGAAAGGTCGGTCGCAAAACAGGCTATCGTAAAAGTGAGGAGCAGTTTCTTGACCAATACAAGGATGTCGTCCGTCTGTTGAAGAAAGGCGTAAGTCTGCGAGATGTCAGCAAGGCAACTGGTATATCCGTCAACACAGTCCGAAAATGCAAGACTTTTTTGTAAGCATCCGTTCTTTTACAGATAAATACAATGATTCATAAAGTGAATTTTATTCGTAATCAGTTTTTTTCAGGCACTCTTTGAGAATGTTCAATCTCAGGAGTGCCTGTTTTCATGTTCTTGGTTTAGGCAACCTTTTTCTTTTTGCCGTCAATCTCAGGTATAAAGTTGAAGCCGAGTCTGTCTACTACCGATGCGAGATTGTCGGGCAAGAACTCTGCATAAACTCTCTCTGTAACTCCCGTTGTGGCATGACCTAACAAACGGCTTATCTCACTGATTTCGGCTCCACCGGCGAGGGCCATGACTGCCCAGGAATGACGTGAAACATGGAAAGTTAAGTCTTGTGTCCATTGCAGTTCATGCGATATAGCACGGAGCGAGGTATTGATGGTGTTGTTCCAAGAATTACGGCGGCGGTATATGGCCTCGTGGTCGTTGATGTCGAAATCCTCTGCCAACAAGTCAAAGACAAACACTTTGTTGCGCCCCTTCCATTTGTCGAGAATATGGATAAGCGGTTCGCTCAACGGAATGGTGTTGCGGTTGCGGGTCTTGACCTGTACCTTGCTGATGACTTTCTTCCTGAAGTCTATGTCTTTCCAACGCAACGTCATCACATCCACCATACGCATACCACAGGCATGAAAGGCGAATAGCCACATTTCAAGAAACTCTTTCCGTCGTGGCTGTTCTATGGTATCGTAGACTGCGACCAGTTCTTCTATCTGTTCACGACTTAGATACTTGATGTTTTTCTCCTCAGCATCAAGTCTGTCCTCCTCTTTCATGTACAAGTCTTGGAGAGTGGCATTAAGTTGATGGGAGATATAGCCCAACTGACAGGCATACTCACACGCTTGGAGTATAGGACTGAGTGTCTTGTTGACTGTGGTAGTCTTTTTCTTTGCCAACAGACGGTACTTGCGGAAGTCAAGCAATAAGTCTTCGCTTATCTCTGAGACATAGATACTTTCCTTGTGTTCGCCATGCGTTCCCTTGTGTTCGAGCAACAGAAACTCGGCAAACTGATTGAGATACGACACTCCATTCTTCCACGTGCTGACTCCAATCTTTCCCTTGTTGTAGCGGTTCTCTATCAGCTCCTTGGCAAATGTGATAAAATCCTTGCCGCCATCGGGACGCAACACAGCATCATTGTCATCAAGAAACGAGCGTATGATGTCGCAGGTGATGTGCTGGTGGATGTCGCAATACTTGTGTATCTTCAAGTCAATGTCTTCGATACGCTTGTGCAGGGCATTGTTGTAATACTTGTAGTCTATGCTTGCAGTGGCGCGTATCTCGCCCATGCCATTATAGCCTTTCTCGTTCCATTCCTTCACCGATACGCTGATGCCAGTAGACTTACGGGCATTGTCTGCCTGCCAGTTATACTCAATATAGAGCGGATACTTCTTATCGGACTGCACCGTTCTCGGAGTGCGTAGCCTCAATCTTCCTTTCGGATAAGTGCGTGATATTCTTCCCATATACAATTCTATTTCAAATATTCTTTTCTTATCGGTATATGCGAAGATAGCAGAAAAGTTTACCCCATCACTCCTCTTTCTTTGATTTCAGAAGATTTTAGTGTTGGAGAGGAGACATATTGAGAATGTAGACAGGGGATAAAATATGCTTACCAAGTCTGTTGCACTTAACAAAAGCATAACAAGCTACATTTTTATTAAGTGTTTAGCGGCAAATCCCAATAAAAACCAGTACCTTTGCGTTTAACAAAATTGTATCAAGTCACAGAAATGTTCAGAATATGGAAATAAAACGCGACACTCATTTAAACAGAATTATAGCCCGAAAAGGCAATGGAATGATAAAGGTAATCACTGGTATGCGCCGTTGCGGAAAGTCATATCTGTTGTTCACTCTATTCTACAACTATCTGAAAGAACAAGGTATTGACGACGGGCATATCATAAAGATAGACCTTGAAGACCGCAGAAATGCTGCATTGAGAGACCCAGACGCTTTGCTTCAATACATAGACTCAAAAATGACAGACAGCTTGCCATATTTCATTCTTTTGGATGAAGTGCAATTTGTACGGGAGTTTGAGGATGTGTTGAATAGCTATCTTAGCATACAAAATGCCGATGTCTATGTCACTGGCAGCAATGCCAAGTTTCTGTCCAAGGATGTCATAACAGAATTCCGTGGACGTGGCGACGAAATTCACATTACTCCATTAAGTTTTAAAGAGTTTGTTTCGGTAAAGGAAGGTAATCAGGAGTCGTTGCTAATGGAGTATTTGACATACGGCGGACTTCCACAGGTGGTAACTATGACTGAACCTCAACAGAAAATAGAATATCTGCAAAACTTGTTCACACATACATATATCCGAGACATCAAGGAACGCTACGACATACAGAAAGACGATGACTTGGAAGAGTTAATAAGTCTCATAGCCTCCAACATTGGTAGTCTTACTAATCCAGCAAAATTAGAAAACAGTTTTAAGTCCGTCAAAAAAAGTGTTTTGTCGAGGAATACTATCAAAGTTTATCTTGATCTTCTGCAAGACGCTTTTTTGATAGAAAAATCTACAAGATACGACATCAAAGGAAAGAAATACATAGACACTCCGTCTAAGTATTATTTTACCGATTTGGGACTTCGCAATGCACGTCTTAACTTCCGCCAAACGGAGTTCACGCATCTTATGGAGAATGCCATATACAATGAGCTTCGCCTTCGTGGACTCTCTGTTGATGTGGGACAAGTATCTGTTCTAAGAAGTGCGGAGGATGGTAAACGTCTACGCTCCACACTTGAAGTGGACTTTGTATGTAATCAAGGCTACAGACGCTACTACATACAGTCTGCATACGCTCTGCCAACAGAAGAGAAGAAGGAGCAGGAGTTAAACTCACTACTGAAAATAAAAGACAGTTTCCCGAAGATTGTCATAGTCGGCACACCTACACCGACATATCAGACAGAAGAAGGCATAACCATAATGAATGTCTACGACTTCTTGATGAATCCAAACAGTCTTAATGTCTGAGACAAGGAACCATAACCAAGAGCCTATTCTCAAAATAAAATGATCACAAAAGAAAGTCGCGGAAATGACGCGGTTATTGATCATTTAATTCTCCGATATAGCCCCATTTGGCAAGTTTATTATGCGGTAAAAGGCCGAAAAAAGCGATAGAAGAATATTTTACACAATTTCTCCTATCGCTTATATTCAATGTGTTAAGCCTTAACGGCTCAGAATAGAGCAATCAATACTCGTCTTCGTTGAAGAGGAAGTCTTCCTTAGTAGGATAATCGGGCCATATATCTTCGATGCTTTCATAGACATCGCCTTCGTCTTCTATTTCCTGCAGGTTTTCGAGTACTTCCAGCGGTGCGCCCGAACGCATTGCATAGTCGATCAGTTCGTCCTTGGTAGCGGGCCAGGGAGCGTCTTCGAGTTTGGAAGCCAATTCAAGTGTCCAATACATAATTTTAAGTTTTAAAAGTTTTCATCGTATAAGAAACGTTCAGGTATTCCCAAAGATTGAAACTCCGTACATTGGGCTGAAAAAGCAGCCGACGTGTATACCCTCTCCGTTATTCGCGTGCAAAAATAGCAATTTTTGCGCTATTTGCAAGAAATGCGCACTTTTTTTTCTGTTACATGTGTAACAAAGTTTAATTTCAATGCCAATGCAAAAAGATAGTCGGAGAGTCGGTTGACATAGTGGCGGGCTTCTTCGGGAAAAACTTGCCTGTCATCCAAGACGATAAGACGACGCTCGGCACGACGACAGACGGTGCGGCAGATGTGGCACTGGGCGGCTGCCGTACAGCCACCGGGCAGAACAAACGTTGAGAGTGGCGGTGTCCCTGCCTGCAGTCGGTCGATGGCGACCTCTATGCGCGTCACCTCTGCTTTATCGACGGTGGAAGGCGCGGTCTTGCCATCAGATACGGTCAATGTGCTGACGGCAAAGAGCATTTCCTGTATGTGCAGCACTTCGGCGCGTTCCTGACTGTCATCCATTAGGGTGACAAGCAGCCCGAGATGAGCATTGAGTTCATCGAGGGCGCCATAGGCTTCGATGCGGGCATCGGTCTTGGATACACGTTGGCCGCCATACAAGTCGGTCATGCCCTCGTCTCCGCGGCGGGTATAGTATTTCATGGTCATTGTTTTTTTCTTATGTGGTCTTCTTGCACATTCTTTATAAATAATGTGGAAGAACGATTAGAAGTTGACAATATAGTTGCACTTATGGCGCGCGGTGTCGAAGAATGCGATGCCGCAGTAGTAGAGATCAAACGATACGCTCACTCGCGAATCGGCAAGCAGACGGTTCCAAATGTCGTGTAAATCTCGGCGAAGACCTATCTGCTCTACAACGATGACGGTGTTTTGATCGGTATGGTCGAGCACACGGTCTATCCAATCATTGTCACGGGCAGTGCCGATGCGTAACAGTCTGATAGGAGTGACAGCATCGACCTCGCCTGTCACCCGTGTCTTGCGACATCCGGATGCTACAAAGTCAAGAAGGGCACAGGGAGCCACCCCGCCCGCATCGACAAAGGAGTCGGTCTGACAATGGTTGGCCAGTCGCAAGTAGAGCCGCATGAGTTTGAGTTCTGCGCCGTGCAGGTCGGGATAGACCTGTCGCAGATCGTTGTAGGCATAGTAGGGATAGTGCTCGTTGACAACGTAGCGTATGAAGCGATAGGCCGAGGGTGACTGCACGCCAAACCCGCGGCAAAAGGAGATGCGACACAACCATATCCACACACGACGGAGACGACCGATACCGATAGATGGTAGCGAGGGTCGGGAAGAAGATGGGGAAAAGGCGGGCATCGGTTTCATTTTTCTCTATCGCAATGACAAAATCTTTCTATCACAATGGTAAGATTTTTTCTGTCACAATGGTATGACAAGGGGTGCAAAGGTGGGATGAGGAAGTATACGGAAAGACATCCTCTTAGATAGAAACGCCAAGATACGCACAATATTGTGCAGTATCGACACATAGACCGACAAAAAAGCCGGCAAAGCGAGGTGACGACCTGCTTTGCCGGCATATTCATTTGTTCCCTATACGACAGGGAGAGAGCGAAACTATCAGAAGTTGGACTTGTCGGCGTTGTCCCACCAGAGGTGAGTGCCGCCTACGTCTCCAGATTTTCCTTTCTTGCTGGTATTCTCCTTGTTGAGCAACTCTATACCGCCAGCCACACCATCGGCGTTGGTGTCGTAGGCATTGCTGCTATAGATGACGCGGCGTACGCCTTCCTCGGTGTCCACACCGCCGTTGCTCTTGTTGACGAGAGCGACGAAGAAGTGAGGATAACCGGTACGGCGCTGCTCGGCCCAAGCCTCATTGGAGAGGGGGAAGAGGGCGATGTACTTCTGTGTCATGATACGGGCGAGTTGGTCTTCCTTGGAGGCGTTGCTGTCCCACTTCACACTGAGCAGGTTGACCGCCTTGCAGTTGTTCTTACTGTTGCCCGGATCGACATAGTCGGCTTGATGGGCGGTACTGTTGATATAAGCCTCAATGTCGGCACTGGAGATCTTGTCGATACCGGCGAAGGAACCCTTGTAGGCCAGTTCGTTGTTGATGGACAAGCGGATGCCCTGCTCATAGAGGCTCTGCACGCTCTGCGAACCGATGTTCCAGCGCAGTTTGGCCTCGGCCAAGAGGAAGTAAGCCTCGGCTGCCTTGAAGATGGGCAGAGGCACATTGTAGTCGCCTACCCACTGTGACATCTTGTAGCCGTAGGAGCCGGTTGAACCCTTTTGGGCCATGCCGCTGGCGAAACGTATGCCGCAGTAGACTGATCCGGCAGGTGTGACAGCACCTGTGACGGCATCGGTGATCTCGCCCGAGTTCTTCGTGATGTAGAGCGGCAGACGCGGGTCGTTGGTGCCGGTGAGCAGGGTGACGAGGTTGGCGTTCATGCCGCAGTCCTGCCAGTCGAACATACGCTTGAGTTCGTTGCTCTGGTCTTTGATGACAATATCCTTGCCGCTGACGGCCAAGGTATTGGCTGCAGCCTCAGTTGCAATCTTCTGCAGATCGTAACCGGCAGCCGACATCTCGCTCTCACGCTTGGAGAGACGGAGGGCCAAGCGCAGCCTCATCGTATTGGCAATCTGTACCCAGGTTTCGGTATTGCCCGAGCACCAAGTATCAAATGTGGCAAGGGTCGCTTTCTGCACCTCGTCCATACCCTTGATGGCAGTGATGGCTGCATCGAGATCCTTGAACATCTGCTCGTAGAGTTCCTGTTGTGAGTCGAACCGATAGGATGACTCGCTCTCGGCATTGATGATGGAACTGTAGGCGAGTGGTCCGTAGGCATCAGTGGCCTGCAGCGTGCCGACGGCCTGCACGATACGCATCACGCCGGCAAGACCGTCCTGCTTCTTCGAATCGCAGGAGGAGATGATACGGCGGGTATTGTTGAAGATATGCAGGTAGTAGTTCTCGTACATACCGCCGCTATGACCACGGTTCTCACCCATATCGCAGTTGGTGAAGTTGCCGTGGGGTGTCTCGAAATAGCCACCATAGAGGTCGATGGTGAGGTTGGTCCAGAACTGGAACATATTCTGGTGGGGCGGATAGCAATAGTTCATCGGCTCTGCACACTGTGCCGAGAAGGGCAGGTCGTTGGGGTCTACCTGCGTGCCGTTGGTATTGAGTTTCTCGAAATTATCTGTACAGGAACTGAGCGTTGCGCCTCCCAGTACAGTCAGCGCCGTCAGAGCGGCCGCTGCAATCATATTTCTCTTTTTCATAGTGTTCTGCTGGATTAGGGCGTGTTCTATAAATTCCACGCATTGTTAAATTTGTATTTTAGACAGATTGTTCTTTGTGTCTTTTTGTTTTTATCCGGCATCTTTTCCTTCCTTCCTCAGTCGCATAGCCCGCTATGCTCCTTCAGAAAGAAAGATAGTGCAAACCGAACGCAATGAAGCTTGCTTCAATTGCTGAGGTGCAGCCTATCTTATCCAAAGGAAAATCTGCTCGGCTAAAATCCAAAAATCCATCAAAGGCAATTTATAGAACCCACCTTAGAAGTTCAACTTAAGGTTCAAACCAAAACTTCTCGAGGAAGGCAGGTTGAATACATCGATGCCCTGTACACCGTTGCCGGTACCCATAGATACATCAGGATCGCAGGGTGCATCCTTATAGAAGAAGAAGAGGTTGCGGGCGATGAGAGCGGCAGTGAGGTTCTTTCCGTTGCCGAAGAGGTTGCGGAAGGTATAACCGAGGCTCATCTCACGCATGCGGACGTTGGTGGCTTTCCATACATAGAACTCGTTGGCGTAGGGAGAGTTGAAGTTGGAGGCACCAACCGTGGAGTACCATGCCTGCGGGTCGAACTCTACACCGTCAACGACTACCTTGCCTGCATCGCGTGCCTGGGCAGAACGCTCAGATACGCCCCAACCGTCGAGTGTGGCCTCGGTAGCGCTCATGACACGGCCGCCGAACTTACCGTCGATGAGGAAGGAGAAGGTGAAGTCTTTGTAGTGGAAGGTGTTGGTCCATCCGAAGTTGACCTTGGCATTCATATTGCCGGCGTACTTCATCTCCTCGTTGGAATCGCCGAGGACGATGGGCTGTCCGCTTTCGTTCTTGACGGGCTTGCCGTTTTCGTCACGCTTGATCTGGCGTACATAGAGGTCGCCGTAGGATCCGCCCTCCTTGAGGACAATCTTTGCACCCGACCACGATGCGATGGTCAGACCATTGGGCAGACCGTCGACAAGCGTCTTGATCTTGTTCTCGTTGTAAGAGATATTGAAGTTGGTCGACCAGGAGAAGTCCTTATTGAACGACTGATACCAGCCTGCGCTGAACTCGAAACCTTGGTTCTGCACGTCACCGGCATTGACATAACGGTTGCGCAGACCCGACTCGTAAGGAGCGGAGACAGAGAAGAACTGGTTTTTGGTGTTGGTCTTGTAGTAGGTGAGGGCTACGGTCAGACGGTTGTTGAAGAAAGCACCGTCAAATCCGGCCTCGATAGAGTGGGTCTTCTCGGGCTTCAACGTACGGAAAGGAGCCTTGTCGGGAGCCGAGATGGCACCTTGCGAACCGAGCGTGTAGAGTTGGTTGGACATGTAGATGGGCACATCGTTACCTACGATGGAGTAACTGGCGCGGAACTTGAAGAGGTTGACCTCCTTGCCCATGTTGAAGAACTTATTGAACAGTACGCTTGCGCCCACCGAGGGATAGAAGAAGGAGCAACTCTCGGTGTAAGCCAAAGCCGAAGACCAGTCGTTACGGGCAGAGAGATCGAGGAAGGCAGCATCCTTGTAACCGATCTGTGCGGTGGCAAAGACGGCATTGAGCCGCTTCTCGGTCTTCATGGCATCACCCGAATCGAGGGTCGACAGGTTGTTGTAGAAGTTGTTGGGGGTGAAAATGTTGGGATAGTACACGTTGCCGTTGCCGGGAGAGACAAACTTGGAGCCTTCTCCCCAAAGGTCTACGTGCGAAGTCTTGGTCTTGGTGAAACTTGCACCTACTGTGCAGGATACAAGCCAGTCGTTGAAGGTATGCTTGTAAGTTGCCAACAAGTCACCGTAGAGTTGGTCGCTGAAGTAGCGGAGGTCTTTCATACTGCCCATCGGATAGAGGTTGCCGATACTTGAGGCATAAGCGTTGCGCACGAAATGCTCCTCGCCACGCTCATAGCGCATACGGCCCTGGATATTGATGTCGGGCGTGATGTCCCATTTCACGCTACCGCCAAACTCATAGCGGTTGCGGTCTGAGATGGGAGTCTGACGATTGAGTGCCCAGTAGGGATTGCCGTACTGCTGCAGTTCGGTATTTGTCCAGTTCTGGATATTGCATCCGCGGTCGGCATCATACTTCTCGTAGTTCTCCTTGTAGTAGTTCCAGTCGGCACCGCGCGGGAAGAGGTAAGCACCGGTAAGCGGATTCCACAGGTATCCGGCGGAAGCCTGGTTCTTGACGTGCTGGTTGGTGTACTTGGCCGAGAAATCGACGTGTACGTCCTTGAGTACAGTGAAGTCTACCTTCGATGCGAGATTGTGACTACGATAGGTGTTCTGCGGGGTCATACCCTGAGAGTACACATTACCATAGGAGAAGTAGGCCTTGAAATTCTCGTTTCCGCCGGAAAGCGAGATGGAGTTGTTGGTGGTGTAGCCCGTCTGCAAGAATTCCTTGGCGTAGTTGGGTGTTTCAGAAGAGAGTTTGTCGCCCCAACTGAAGGTATCTTCACCGCCGTAGGTGCGCTGGAACTTGGGCATAGACAGCGGAGTGTCCATTGTGGTATTGCTCGACACGTTGATAGCCACACGACCAGCCATACCCGACTTGGTCGTAATCATGATGGCACCGTTGGCGGCCACTGCACCATAGAGGGCGGAGGCTGCAGCGCCTTTCAGCAGGGTGATGCTGGCAATGTCGTCAGGATTGATGGTCGACATGACGTCGCCACCGTCGCGCTCGCCACCGTAGTCACTCGATACCTGAGAGGAGGTGATGTTGGTCATGGTCGGTACACCGTCGATGACGATGAGCGGCTGGTTGCTACCCGAGATAGACTTGTTACCGCGGAAGAGTATCTTCGATGAACCACCGGCACCTGTCGAGTTGGGCGTGATCTGCAGACCAGCACTCTTGCCTTGCAGGGAGTTGATCATATTGATTGACTTGATGTCGTTGACATCTTTTCCGCCCACGGTCTGTGCCGAATAGGTGAGGGTTTCCGACTGACGCTTGATACCCATGGCCGTCACAACCACCTCACCGAGACTCTCGGCATTGGTTTCGAGAGTGACGTTGATGACCTTCCGGCCACCGACAGTCTCTTCCTTGGTTTTCATGCTGATATAAGAGAACACCAGAACATCACTCGGCGCAGCCTGTATGGTGTAGTTACCATTCAGGTCGGTCATGGTCGCATTCTTGGTGCCTTTCACAGACACGCTCACTCCAATGAGGGGATCACCCATCTCTTTGTCCTTGACGAGACCGGTCACCGTATGCGTCTGCGCATACGCCCCTGTCAGCAACATTCCAATGAGGAACATTACGACAATAAGAAATGATCTTTTCTGCATAGTTGAAGGGTTAATTAGATTAATGGTTTCTTGGTTCTTTATCAATGAATATCGCAAATGTATGCATTTTCTTTCTGACAAGCAAATACAAACGCGACAAAATTTTTGTTAAAGTTTTCAACCATCAAAAGACAACGCCTCGAGCATTTACTGTCATTAACTAAAGTTTGTATAATTTTCACACCAAAACCAGGAAAACCCGCGGAATTCCGTCAGTTTTCGGGGTTTTATTTTTACGATTTCTGAAAATTTGTTATAAAATTATTTGGAATTCACATTTTCGCCACCTACCTTTGCATCATCATCCCAAGAGAAATCGCGGGACAAGACCCCACCGATTGTCCAACCGCAAAAATGACACGAATATGAAGAAGTCCATCATCTCTACAATGAAAGCCATCACCGTCATCATGTTTGCAAGCGTCATCACACTCGTGACCAGTTGCAGCACCGACGACGACACCACCAACGGCAAGATAGCCGGATGTACGGCTACCATCACCGTGACTCCTTCCGAAGATGCACAAGACATCTGCGAGACCACGGTAGACTACACCGACACCGACGGAAATTCCCGGCGGGAGACAATATACGGCGGCATCTGGATGACAACGGTAGATTGCGGACAGTTGCCCTTCGAAGGCGAGATCACCATCACGCAAACCCTTCGCTCCGGCACCAAACTCTCCAAGTCTTCCTATCGGCTCGGTGCCGAAATCAAGACCACCTACGCCGCCCTCTACACCAGCGGCATCGTCGACAGCAAGGCCGCCACGCGCATCAGCAACAATTTCAAGAACGTGAAGAAAGACTTCATCGGTAGCCACGCACAGACCGTCACCAAGAAATATACCGTCACCACAAGTGCAAGCGGCGGATCGGTCATCGTCAGAGAAAGGTAAATGAAGAAAAAAAGGTAAATGAAGCAATATCGAGAAAGGTAAATGAATCCATAAATATATAATGTCGCTTTGATTTGAGATTACAGCCCCCACACGGACAATCATCCTGTGGGGGCTTTTTGTTTGCCGCCCGATACAACTAACGATAAAAACTCAAAAATCCATCCATACACTTGCCCCTGTCAACACAAAGGCGTACCTTTGCGACAAAATCAATCACACGTCTATATTATGTTAAAAGAATTAACACATAGGGGGGGGTAAAAATTCCTTCCTGATTCTACAAGAGTCATTGTCTTCACATCTGACCTTCACTCACGATGTAAACAGCACCCATAAATAGTAAGGACGAAGACGATGAACAATATACTTTTCTGCAGTTGCGGACGTCGCGTCCAACTGCTTCAGTTTATGAAAGAGTCATTGGGCGATGGTTGCCGTATTGTTGCAACCGACCTTCAGGCTACAGCCCCTGCACTCTATGTAGCCGACACCCATCACCTTGTACCACCCATCAGTAGTCCCGACTATCTGCCGAGCATTATGAAGATAGCCAAGACAGAAGGCATACAAGCAGCCACAACCCTCATCGACCCCGAGATAGAGATACTGGCCCGCCACCGCAGCGAGTTTGAGAAGGAAGGCATCCTCGTGCTTGCCCCCGAAGCGGAGACCGCCCGCCTCTGTTTCGACAAATACGAGATGTACCGCCACCTCACGGCACACGGCATCCGCACCACACTCACCTACGACACGATGGAACATTTCCAAGAGGGGCTCGCCAAAGGAGAAATCTGCTTCCCGGTATTCATCAAGCCCCGTACCGGTAGCGGAAGCGTAGGGGCACACAAATGCGAAACGCCCGAAGAGTTGGAGACCTACTGGCAGGAGGGCAAATACTCATACATCATTCAAGAATTTATGGCCAGCGGCGACTGCGACGCCGATGTCTACATCGACTGCATCTCCCATCGCCCCGTAGCCGCATTCTCCAAGCGCAAGATAGAAACAAAAATTGGCGGTGCCAGCAAGACCATCTCATTCAAAGACGAGAAACTCTTCGATTTTATCCGTCAAATCTGCGGCGTGTTCACCTTCTACGGACCCGTCGACATGGACTTCTGGTACAAGGACGGCGAATACTACCTCAGCGAGATCAACCCCCGCTTCGGTGGTGCCTATCTGCACGCCTATGGCGCAGGTGTCGATTTTTTCCGTCTCATTGAGCGCAATATGCAAGGAAAGGAAAATGAGGAGAACATCGGCAACTACGACGAGGATATCGTCATGATGATGTACGACTCCGTGGTCATCAAGCGACGTGCCGACCTCGCCGGAGACATTACGACATTGTAATTTCTACGAAAAATCAAGGTATTATACACGCTGAAAACAAGACAATATCATACAAAAAGAAACATTTTCCAGAAAAAATGCTTCTTGTTCCACAAAAAACTCTTACCTTTGTCACAAACATATAAAAGGTAGCAAGATATGAACAAAAGTGCAATTGCGTGCAGTGCTATTTTCTTTCTTTCTTTTCATGCAAGCGCACAGACCTATCTTCAATGCGATTTCAGCAAGGGTATCCCTGCTGACTTCACCCTCATCGACAACGACGGCAACACTCCATCGTCCGACATGGCCAATGAAGGCTTTGCCGTAGGTACGCCGTGGATTGCTGTCACGCCCAAAGGTGGGAACGGACCTGCAGCCTGCAGCACATCGTGGTACTCACCCGCCGGCACGTCAGACGACTGGATGATCACCTCCCCCATCACTATCACCGACGACAACGTGACGCTCACTTGGCGAGCCAAAGCGTCAGACAAGCGCAACAGCGACGGATACGCCGTCTACATCTCCGAGACTGGCGGCAAGACCATCGCCGACTTCGACAAGACCAGCCCCCTCTACTCTACTGAAGAGGAGTCGAGCGACTGGGCCAATCATAGCGTGTCGCTCGATGCCTACAAAGGCAAGACGGTGACCATCGCCTTCGTCAACAACTCCACCAACAAGAGCCGTCTCTATATTGACGACATCATTGTGGCCGTTGAAAGCGGTGTGAAGGTAGCCGTCATTTCCGACTGCAACGTACCCAGTTTGGGCGAAACAGAGATGGTGGTCACCGCCAGCAATGAGTCGACAAGTGCCATCGATGGTTTCGATCTCATCCTGGCCTATGGCGACAAGACCTACACCCAGCACGTCAGCGAGACACTGCCTGCCGGCGAGTCGACAGATATCACACTCGACAAGAAGATATGCCTTGAGAAATACAAGCCCGTACCTTTCACGGTGACCATCACCGCCGGTAGCCACAAATTCACGACCAACAACACGCTGACCGCCTACCAGCGCCACATCCTCTGCGAGGAAGGCACCGGCACATGGTGCGGCTACTGCGTGCGCGGCCTTGTCTATGTCGACTCGCTCAAGCATACCGCCGCCGACTGGGCCATCCCCATTGCCGCCCACAGTGGAGACCCGATGTACAGCACCTATTCTCCCATGGCCATCGCATACATGAATTCGAGCGGATTTCCCGCTGCATCGATCAACCGCAAGTCGAAGATCGACCCCAGCAGTTTCTTCACCGCTGGCAAAAAATTGTTCGACCGCGAGACCGTGCTGGTAGACCTTGACGTACAAGCCTCACTTGACGAGGCATCGCGCACGGTTGCCTCCACGACCACCCTGCACTTCGCCGATGCCGGCAAGGACACCCACTACGGACTGGCCTATGTCATTGTGGAGAACAACGTGCACCATCCCTCCAATGGCGACAACAACCATTCCACCAACGGATATATGCAGCACAACGCCTACTCGGGTGGCGAGGAAGGGCCGATGGGCGGCTACGAGAACCTCGACGAGTGGGTATCCTCCGACCTCATGTACTACCAGTGCGTAGGCCGCGGATATGCCGGTGACTTCGATGGCGATGAAGGCAGCGTACCCGCCGACTACGAAGCTGATGTCCCCATCACCTACGAGAAAGATTTCACCCTGCCCACCAATATCCTTGACGATGCCAACACACGTCTCGTTGTGATACTCGTCGACAAGAGCGACAATCATGTGGTCAACGCCCTCAGCGTACCGCTCGGCAAGAACGAGACCACCGGTATCGCCTCCTTTACCGCCACACCGCAATCCCAAGGTGCAACACGCTATTACAACATTGACGGCACACAGACCGACGGTCTGCACCAAGGTCTGAACATCGTGCGCCGCGCCGACGGCAAGACCGTAAAAATCATGGTCAAGAAATAATACACCATCTGACCACATCTCATACAGAGCCGCTTGACGGAAAGTCGTCAAGCGGCTTTTCGTATTCTAAAATGTATATATTTTAGGAATTTTTGTTAACTTTGCACACACTTTAAGGTTAACTTCAAAATTGCCTTAATCAGTTTTTAAGTTTTTAGGATATGAAGGACAAGATAATTTCATTTGCATGGCAACACTTGTTGCTACTCGTTTCACTATGGATCATGACCGTCGGTGTAGCCGTATGCGTACGTTCGATGCTGGGTTCCAGCGTCATCAGCGTACTGCCCTACGTATTTCAGAGCGCAGGAAAGGCACAGATGGCCCCCGCGCTGACCATCGGCCAGTACACCTACATTATGAACGGGTTGCTCGTGGCCGGACAGATCTGCGTACTGCGTCGCCAATTCGAAGCGGTGCAGTTGTTCCAACTGCTCGTCGGCTTTGTCTTCGGTTCGCTCATCGACTTCAACATGCTCCTCACCTCATGGCTCGCCCCCACCCTACTGTGGCAGAAAGTGTTGGCGCAGGTAGCCGGATGCACCATACTCGGAGCCGGCATTGCCCTTGAAGTACGTTGCGGTAGCGTCACAATGCCAGGCGAGGGATTTCCCGTTGCCATCAGCCGCGTCAGTGGCATAGCGTTCCACAAGACCAAGATTTGCGTCGACGTGTCACTCGTCATGCTCGGTATCATCGCCTGCTACGCCTTCTTCGGTGCCTGGCAGTGGTACATTGTCGGCATCGGTACGATCTTCGCCATGTTCTACGTAGGCTATGTGGTCAAGTTGGCAGGCCGACACCTCGGATGGTTCGAACATCTACTGGCTTATAAGCCCGGCTTCCGCCGCTACATCTACGGTTTGGCCCGCTTTGTCTACAAGCGTGTCTCGTAGGCAATACCCACACAAAAAAACACCCCGCACTTCTTTTCTTTCTTTTCAACATTCAGCCGTATGCACGGAAACACGCCTCGATGGGCCTACACCCTATTATTTCTGCTTTGCATCACCGTCACTGACGTCCACGCAAGCGGACAGAACACCGACAGTCTTTTCACCCGATGGGCAGGAACGCCCGATACTACGCTTCTTTGGCGCGGACGCGACTATCTCTACAAGAACAAGATACACGAAGCACTTGTAGCCTACAGCATTGTGGCCAACAAACGCTACAATTCACGCCTCAGTTATGAGGAGACGGAGAACATCGCCCGTGCGATGAACAATATCGGCTACATCTACTTCTATTACTACTTCGACTACCAGAAGTCGTACCAATACCTGCACGAGGCCGAAAAGATAGCCACCGACAACCATCTGACCTCCAATCGGTCGTACATCAGCCTCAACCTCGGCAACCTCTATCTCACACTCTCCGACCTGCACAAGGACGACAAATATTTCTCTCGTCTTCCGATGAAGTCCTACACCGATGCCTTCCGTTTTGCCTGCGATGCCAAGGAGTGGAATATTCTGCAGATCATCTACTGCAACCTGCTGCAGTACAGCGTCTCGTCGGGCCAACTCGACTCCATCGCCGACATACGCAGGAAGTACCGCACGATGAAGTTTCCGCAAGGCACCCTACTGGTGAAGTTCAACCACTTGCAGGAACGTGCCATCTCGGCCTACATCAAGAAGGACTTCTCCGAAGCCTTGCGCCTGATTGACCAGGCCATCGCCGCCATCGACATCCGCGATACTCCCGAACGATACGTCTTCGCCCAACTGCAGTTCAAGGCTGAGATTTTCACCTTACAAGACGACCGTGAAGGCGTGCAGAGTGCCTTTGCCAAGATGCGCGATATTCTCCGAAAAAACCGTTTGGAAGACCTTGCGACAGAATTCTACCAAACGCAAGCCACCTACTACCGGCATATCGGCCTACGCGACAGTGCCGACCGCTACGAGATAGAATATCTCAAGGCCAAAGACCGGCTGGCCAACGACCTCCACCTCAATATGGCCGCAGAGATGCACTTCATGACCGAACTGCAGGAATCCAACGCCAAGGTGCGGCTGCTCGACATGAAACGGCGCATGTCGTACATCATCATCTTCCTCTGCATCGTGGCCATCACCTCGGCCGCCAGCTACATCTACACCATCCGCCGCAAGAACCGTGACCTGCGCCGACAACAACAAGCCCTCTACGACAATATGCAAGCCATACTCCGCAAGGAAGAGAAAACGGAGACAAAAACCGAAACGAAAACCGCCGCCAAATACCAGAACAGCAAACTCGACGAGGAAGAGAAACAACGTATCGCCCAACAGATACGCAGCGTCATGACCGACACCGCCACCATCTGCAGTCCCGACTTCTCGCTCACCCAACTCTCACAGACCATCGATGTACCCTACGCCGAAGTGTCGCACGTCATCAATGAGGTAGAAGGCAAAAACTTCAACACCCTCCTCGGCGAGTACCGCGTACGCGAAGCCTGCCGCCGCCTGGGCGACACCGAAAAGTACGGCCACCTCACCATCGAGGCCATCTCATCGAGCGTAGGATTCAAGAGCCGCACCAATTTTGTGGCCATCTTCAAGCGTGTCACCGGACTTACACCGAGTGAGTACCAAAGGACAGCACGATTACAAAACGACAGAAAATAAGCACGTTTTCATACATAACGTGTCTCAATTTATAATCTAATACATATTAAGACAAAGTACAAACCTCCGTTCTGAACAAAACGCCTTACCTTTGCCGCCGATTGAAAAGAAAGAACATCGGCGGCAAGAAGTCGTTGGGGAACTCTACTTCGAGTCGCCGGTGCAAACCAAGTAAGACGAGTTCCCCACCTTATCAAAGCACAACAGAACATGAGAACATTTACTTCCGCCTATGGTGTGTTATTGGCAGCCTTGACGCTCCTGCCTCTCGGAGCGCAAGCCGGCGTACCCGGCAAGAAACTGGTTGCGCCTACTGAGCGTACAACTCGTATCAATGGCCACGACGTACCGGTCGTCGCCAAGATGAAGGCTGGCCTCAACACCAATACTTCCACTTCCGCAAAAGGTATTTCGTCGCTCTCACCCAAATCATGGTACAGCACGACAGAGACACAGGAACGTCTCGTCGAGAATTTCGACAAGTTCACCGCCGGTTCTGAAACCGAACCCGACGGCGAAGCCCTCTGCGACGAGTACGGCTACTTCGGTGGACCCGTAAAGTGGTATATCGACGACGAATACACCGAACTCCCCGGATGGTGCGGTTCATGGGTATTCCAGGCCGGCGGCAACGCCTATCTCAACGACCCGCTCGGCTACATCGGTGCCGTGCTCAACTCTCCGCTCGGCGACTACTCCGGCAACCTCACCGTTACCCTACGCGTGAAGAACATCGGCAAGTCTTCATGCTCCTTGTTTGTCAATCTGCTCAAGGACGGCTACAACAATCCCTCATACGCCGACACCGACGATGGCGATGTGAGCATACGCACCAACCTCTACCCCAACCGCGGATGGATGACCCTCACGCTCAACGCTCACAACATGACCTCCGCCGCCGACGGATTTCTCCAAATCCTCTCCTACGGTAGTTGTATTGTCGACTATGTACGCATAGACCGCACCAACAACTATATCGCACCGCCTACCGTCACCGACATCAGCAACTTCACCGACAGCACCTTCACCGTCGCTTGGGACAAGGAAGACCTCGCCTACGACTACTGGATGTGGCTCTACAAGAAGAACTATACCAGCACCGAGGACCGCACCTGGACTTCTGACTGCGAAAGCGCCCTGCCTGAAGAGTTCAAGACCACCGGCGTTATCGTCGACGGCATCGGAGCCGAAGGTTCGAAGGGTCTGCGACTGGAGAACGGTGACACCCTGACCGCTCCCTACAACCTCTCCGAATACAAGAACATGAGTTTCTGGATGAAGGCCGCAGGTGTATCTGAAGACGACTACGCAGAAGCAGACGCCACCATCGACATCGATGTACTCACCGAAAGCGGATGGGAAAATTGGGGATCGTACTATGCCCAATATTGGACAGACGGCGGTACGGCCGACTTGGACGAGAGCAGTTACAAATCCTTCAGCGGACAGTATTTAGGTGTACGCATCCGTCCGGTAGACTTCCCCGAAGGTGCCTACCTAGCCATCGACAGCCTCAACGTACAGGCTGGCCGCGATGCTGAACTTCTGCCCGTCGGCGAAAACGAGGAGTACGGCTACTACTATGACAGTACCAAGAAGACCACCTACACCTTCTCTGAAGGTCTTGAGGCCGATGCCGACTACTATTTCGGTGTACAGTCACACTACAATTCTCTCCGTTCAGAATATCCTCTGCATTTGGCCTTCGGTGTAGCAGCACCCGTTGCAGAACCTGCCACCGACATTGACAGCCGCGGTAGTTACACCGCCAACTGGGAACCCTCTGCCAAGGCCACTGGCTACCGTGTAGACAACTACGGTCTCACCACCGCCGACAAAGACGGTGTCTATGATATCATCGATGAGGACTTCTCCGGTGTCGACGCAGACGTCACCGAGTCTACCGACCCCACCGATCCCGACCCACTGGGCGGCAACTCCTACGAGAGCCTCGACGACTATACCAAGTTGCCCGGATGGACGGCTTCCAACTACGCTGTAGCACAGGGATGGATGGGTGCCATCAATGACTACTACACATCAGGTTACGTCAAGACCCCGGCACTCTACCTCGCCAACGACTCCGTATTCACCCTCTCCATCAAGGCTACCGGTACTGCCGGCGACTACCTCACGGTAAAGACCCCCAACCAGACCTACTACATCGGTTTCGACGAGGACGGCAACATCGACGGTACATATACCGTACCCGAGAGCGGAGCGGCACTCGTACTGCGCATCACATCTGATGACACGTTCATGATCGACCAAATCAAGATCAGTCAGGAACTCAAGGCTGGCGACCATATCTACTCATGGCTCGGCTCCTCTACTGTCGATGGCAAGGAGACCACCTCTACCACCTTCTCCAACCTGTACGACTATGAGTTCGACGAGTACGCCTACGCTGTGACCGCCACCCGCACCGAGGGTGCACGCTACGCTGAGTCCGACCGCTCCGGCTACATCCTCGTCGACCTCGAAGACGGCAAGTCCGTACCGACCTCCATCGCCGACGGCAACATCGCCGGAAGCACCGCCAAGGTGGTAGCCCGCTACAACACCGCAGGTCAGATGGTATCTGCTCCACAGGCCGGCCTCAACATCGTCAAGATGAGCGACGGCACCGTAAGAAAAGTCATGGTAAGAAAGTAAACAAGCCCGTGACACAACTGAGGAATCAGTAACCCGTATATAAATGACTAAGGAGGCAAGGACTCCCGCCACGCATCCGCGACGGATTCGGACGGTGGCCCTTGTTTCCTTTTCCTCATTTTTTTCGCACCAAATTCCACAGCATACAATATATACAACTTACACAACCCATATCATAAAGAAAACAAACACACCACCCGTATGAAAAAAATCTCTACTCTCCTTCTTCCGCTACTGCTCTTTCCCTTGGGCATGGCAGCACAAGTAGACCACACCTTCGAGTTTGTAGACGGAAGCGGCAACATCATCGCCGATGGTAGTACCCTCACCGTCGACCAATTGGAAAGCACCGGCTTCGACTTCTTCATGTCCATCCCCGTAGGCGTGAAAGCCACAACCGAGACCACCGACGGCGGCTGTATCAAGGTCGTGGCCGACAACCTACCCAATGGCAGTTTCCAGATCTGCTCCTTCGGCAACTGTGTCCAAACCAGCACACCCAGCACCTTCTACTCCGCCAAGGGAGCGTTGCGTGCCGTCGACAAGACCACCATCGCCGCCGAATGGATGCCGCTCGACTACGCCGCATGGACCTTGACCCTACAGTTGCAGACCGTAGAGCGCGAATACGACGACCTCAGCGAGTGCTATGTGTACGACAAGGTGAAGGCCGACGGCCCCACTATCACCGTCCACATGGTCTACACCGACCCCACAGGCATCGCCTCTATCGAGACCGACAACAAGCAGACCGTCCCCGTCGCCCACTACTCACTCTCCGGCCAGCGGCTCGCACAACCCGTCAAGGGCATCAATATCGTGCGGCGGGCAGATGGAAGTACCGTCAAGACCGTTGTAAAATAAGTGACAGAAAAAATAAAACCCAAAAGACCATTTGAAATACCCGAAAAAAGCGTGCTCCACATACGTTTCCATCCTATTATGGCGTATGCGGAGCACGCTTTTTTGTGTTTGAACTTTTGAAATACTACAAAGGCCTTGTACGAATGCTACAAGGCCTTTGTAGTGACCGTACAAGGCCCTTGTAGCGACCGTACAAGGCCCTTGTACTAAATGGGTTCAACCTTTCTATCCTACTTTGATGGGCAACGTGGCGGCGGGAAGACCGGGAGCGGTGACGGTGAGCGTAGCCGTACCGGGCGAAGTACCCTCTACAACTACCACCAGTTGACCGCTGAAGAGGGGCATCTGCTGGGAGCAGAACGGTATGAGCGACGTAGCATCACCATTGCATGCGGCGCGGAACGTACCCGCTCCTGTGACCTCAAACGACATCATGTCGGTAGCCGCAGGACAAGGATTTCCGTCCTTGTCGACCAGCGACACCGTGACGAAACTCAGATCGTGTCCCGTAGCGGAGATAGTGTTGCGGTCGGCCTCAAGCACAATGCGGGCCGGAGCGCCAGCCGTATGTATGGTCTGTGAGCCGACGGCACGTCCATCGGCATCGTAAGCCACGACACGCAGTTCGCCGGGGGTGTACTTCACGTCGTTCCAGCGTAGGCGGTAGCGGTCGAGCCGTGCGGTATCACTCTTGGCGATACGGCCCTGGCTCACGCCATTGACAAACAGTTCGGCCGACGGCCAACTTGTATAGCAATACACGGGCGTAACCTCACCCTCGCGTCCCGGCCACGTCCAGTGGGGCAAGAGATGGAGTGTGGGCGAGTCCTTGCGCCAGTGTGAGCGATAGAGCCAGTAGCGGTCTTTGGGCAGTCCGGCAAGGTCGCAGATACCGAAGTAACTCGACCGCGACGGCCAATACTCGTCATAAGGAGTCGGTTCGCCCAGATAGTCGAAGCCCGTCCACACAAACTCACCGATGGTGTAGGCCCGGTCTTCCTGCATGGCCCAGTCATCGTCGGGCAGATTGCTCCACGGACAGTACTCGGTGTCGTAACTGGAGCATTGTCCGTCGGCATACGAGCGGGAGTCGCTCACGACAACGGGGAATTTGTACACGCCACGCGAACTGACGGTCGAGGCGGTCTCCGACCCGAGCAGGAAGCCCTGCGGCAGTTGGCGTATGTTGTTGTCGTACTTGTATACACGATAGTTGAATCCCGGTACATCCATCACCTGAGCGAAACCCGACTTGAGGGCTTCCTCAGCACGGTCCATACCTTGGGTGACAGGACGTGTGGGATCGAGCCGATGGCAGAGATTCTGCAGACGGACAGAGATTTGTCGGCCCTCCTCACTCCACTGTTCGGGTATCTCGTTACCGATGCTCCACATCACGATGGAAGGATGGTTGCGGTGATTGAGCACAAGGTTGGTGATGTCGCGGTCGGCCCAGTCGGAGAAGAAGCGGGCGTAGCCGTTCTTGCACTTGGGATAGATCCACATATCGAAACTCTCGGCCATGACCATCACGCCCATAGAGTCGCACACGGCCATCTCCATCGACGAGGGCATATTGTGGGCCGTACGGATAGCGTCGGCTCCCATCTCCTTCATCATGCGTATCTGCCGGATAAAGGCGGCCTTGTTTTCGGCAGCGCCGAGCGGTCCGAGATCGTGGTGCAGGCAGACACCCTGCAACTTGCGCGAAACGCCGTTGAGCCGGAAGCCGCCGTCGCGCGAAACGCTCACGGTACGTATGCCGACACGACTGACAGTTTGGTCGACAAGACGGTTGCCACGCAAGAGACGGGTCTCGAGCGTATAGAGATACGGGGTCTCGGGCGACCACAGATGGGCATCGGTGATCTGTAGCGTGGCAGCGGCATTGCCGTCGGCATCAAACACGGACGAACGGTCACTGGCAACTACTCGTCCTGCTGCATCGCGGAGCGTCCGCTCCACGGCAAGGCCTTTTCCGGCGGAGCGCACCTGCGTGTTGAGCGACACATAGGCACGCCGACCGCTGACGGAATCGGTACGGAAGTAGCCGCCCCATGTATCGAGGCTGGCCTTGTCACTAGTGGTGACCAAACTGACGGAGCGGAACAGACCACCGCCGGGATACCAGCGCGATGACTCCTCACGGTTGTTCAGACTCACGCTGATGGTATTTGTACCCTTGCGGAGGTAGGGTCTCACGTCTACACGGAAGGCATTGTAGCCATAGGCCCAATAACCGGCCAACCGACCATTGACATAGACGTGCGGCTCGGCCATGGCACCATCAAAGCAGAGCAGGGCCGTGGCGGGCAGTGTTTTCAGACTGACCGTGGTGCGGTAAAAGCCACGTCCGATCCAAGGAAGGGCCCCTGAGCGGCCCGACTTCTCTGTTTTCTCGGTCTCGCCGTTCTGCTCGATGGCCACATATTGCAGGTCGTACTTCTTGTCAAACGGTCCGTTGATGGCCCAGTCGTGAGGCACTGTCACAGACGTATAGTTGACACTGTCGCGGGAAAACTGCCAGGCGGTCAGTTCGCGTACGCTACGCTGCTGGGCGAAGAGGCCCGTAGTGACGGCAAGGGCGAGAGCGGATATCAATATTTTTTTCATTCTGTTTTTTTATTGTAGACGTGTACTAAGTGACGATAAAAAAATAACTTGGTACGATTTGAAAACTATGAAATACATATTCAGATGGTTGTCCGGCTCATCTTTTTGGCTGTTTTCGCCTCTTTCATCGGTCACATAGCCCGCTATGCTCCCTCTTCAAGAGACAAAAACA
>CAVJZJ010000039.1:0-26854 GCA_963653995.1 Flexilinea sp. | reverse complement strand
GGCAAACTACTCTACGCAGAGATAGAGTATGCTATGAACGCTGAAATAGCAAACACAGTCAAAGTGAAAATCGAAATAACAAAAGAAGAATGACAATGCCGCAAGAACCCATGAACACACAAGAGGAAACACTGCTCGTGCGCTTCCTCTCGGCAATGCGATGCCACTGTATACGCACCGCCACCATACATTTGCAACATCTCGCCGCACTGCGCGAACAACTGCACGGCATACCGCGACAATGCACCTTCGGAGAATACCTCGCGCAGGCCGACGAGAGAGAACGCAAACCCATTACCGAACTTCTTATACAGAGAAATGAATACAAACGCGAACAATGACCCCGCCAAGGCCGTGACACGTCACTCTAAACTTAAAACACAAGCAAACGCTTCTTTTTTTATCTTTGCAGCATGACGAAACTATTCCATAAGAAACCAATATGAACAAGGAAATACAATACTCAGGATTCTCTGCCGTGCCGTCGGACTACGAATGTTCCGACGGCCAGTTGGCTATGTCACTCAACCTCGTCAACGAGGACGGGCAACTCAAACCGATGTTCCTGCCTCACACGGAATTGCAACTGCCTGATGGCTGCAAGGTCATATACATCCATAAGACCAGCGCATACGAGCATTACATTATCCTCAATACTTCTACGCTCAACCTGTATTGGGTTGGGAGCAGCGTGTCTTCTGTATCTCTTGACGACAACAATAAGATTGGTAAGTACGATGGTATATCGCACGTCAACGCGGTGGGCAATACCTTGCTCGTCTTTACAACATCAGCAATCAACTACTTGCTTTGGAAGACCAATAAGTACAACGTACTGGGCGACAAACTCCCCGAAATTGCCATCTCCTTCGGTCTGATAGGCCACCCGCGCCTATACAGTCTGGTCAAGGAGGACGACTCTTCATCAAAGCGCGGCACGTTCACCATATCATTCAATGGCATCGACAAGGGCGATATATACAACACCTTCAGTGATGAAAACAAGACGAAGATTACATCGCAAGTGATGGCCAAGGTCAACAAGTTCATTGCCGAACAGACCGTCGAGAACGGACGCTTCTGTTTCCCGTTCTTTGTTCGCTGGGCTTATCGTCTGTACGATGGCTCACACATGTACCAGTCTGCGCCGGTGCTTATGACTCCATCTACCACGCCCGCACCTATCGTCTTGTGGAAGAAAGCCACTGGCAAGGACAAATACACTGATGCCGAACTCGACATCATGATGGTGGCGGCTGACATCGACTATTACGTCGCACGCTACGGACAATATGCCGACCTCGATGATTGGCAAGACATCATCACGGCCGTTGACATCTATATCTCCAAACCAATCTACACCTACGATCAAAGCGGAGAGTTCACAAGTTTCAACGACGAGGACAACTTCAACAGTAAGTTCATCGGCCGCCTGTACAATGGCGAAAAGGATAAAGATACACCCGACACAACGCTGGCCACAGAGATCACGGAAGACCGTATGCTCGCTCCGATGACGACAACCGACTTCATGAGCGAGTACCTGGAGTATACCTACAACAATATCTACGCCATGTACTTCGCCAAAGACCGGCGAATACCAAGCGCCACCTTGCACATGCCGGAGTTCTCCGACGACAAACGTGACGAGAGCATCGAGGACAATGCCAACTTCTACAAACTCTCGAGCATCGACATCAAAGACCTCGAGATTGCCAAGCGAAAGACAATATCCGTCGAAGACGATTATCTACAAAGCCTGACATCGCGTGAGGTGTTGACCGATGACTACCTGACGCATGACCGGCTCATCGCCTCCTATTCGTATGGATTCAACAATCGTCTCAATCTTGCGGGCGTGAAGCGTGAGTTGTTCGGCGGCTTCATCTCTCATGCATTGTTCTCATACTGCACAAGCCTACACTCTTTCAGCGTCAATGCCTTGACGAATGCGCTGACGATTAAGCCGGTACTCGACATGAGTGCCATGTGTATGCGTATCTATATCCGTGAAAATGGAGAAGTGTATTATGTAGAGAATGCGCCCAATGAGGCGTATATGCCCTATGTCCGTCGGTTCGTCGACAACAATGATTGGACAAGCATCATGTATCTGTCGGATGCTACGTCAAAGAAGATAGAATACAAATTCAGTGCTGGCACCAAGACGGTCACGACATACGACAGTAGCGGGAATGTGCTCTCTACCGAGACAACGGCCAATAGTTACCGCCCCTCTGCATGGGGTTCATGGCTCTACTATCCCAACAACAACGCCTTCAAAATCGCCATCTACGACAACCGGAGCCTTAAATTCGTGACTGACCTTAAGGCGCACGGTTTTCTCAACGGTGCCTATGCTTTCCTGGGGTTCAAGTCCGAACGCAGCAACACGCCCGGTTCATTACCGGATGAAACACCGTTGCCGCCTTCTGGAGATGTAACGGCTGTGGTAGATGTGCCGAACAAGATCTATACGTCAGAGGTGAACAACCCATTCTATTTCCCGCTTCTTGGTATCAATACGGTGGGTAGTGGCATAATACGGGGCATGTCGTCAGCAAACAAAGCCTTGTCGCAAGGCCAGTTCGGACAATTCCCGCTCTACGCCTTCACCTCTGACGGCGTGTGGGCGCTCGAAGTGTCGTCTACTGGCACATACTCGGCCAAGCAACCCATCACGCGTGACGTCTGCATCAACGCCGACAGCATCACACAACTCGACAGTTCGGTTCTCTTCGCCACAGACCGCGGCATTATGGAAATCAGTGGCTCGCAGACGAAGTGTATTACGGACAGCATCTTCGCCGAGTCGCCGTTCAATGTGCTCAATCTTCCTGGCATGGACAAACTACACGCCATGCTTGGTGACAAGCATGCAGGCGACGCGTGTGTCCCGATACAGCCATTCATTGAGTTCCTGCAAGGTTGTTACATGATCTATGATTATCTCCATCAGCGCGTCATCGTGTTCAACCCAGCGCAGACGACTGCTGGTGGCGAGACAAAGAAAAAATATACTTACGCCTACGTCTACTCGATGAAGTCCGGCAAGTGGGGATTGACGTATTCCAACCTCGCATCTACGGTCAACTCTTACCCAGATGCGATGGCCATGACACAGGACAACAAACTGGTGTCATACTCCGATACCGATGAGACAACAAGCAAGGGACTGTTCGTCACGCGCCCCATCAAACTTGATGAGGTGGACGTACACAAGACTATATCTGCGCTCATCCAGCGCGGCCACTTCCGGCGGGGAGATGTGGCAACGATACTCTACGGCTCGCGCGATTTGTACAACTGGCGGCTCGTATGGTCGTCGAAAGATCACTACCTGCGCGGTTTCCGGGGTACGCCCTACAAATACTTCCGCATCGCCGGCCTGACAACGCTCTCTGACGGGCAGTCGGTCTTTGGGGCCTCGGTCAACTTCGAACTTCGCCTCAACAATCAGTTAAGATAAACTTTTTTTCATATTGTGTGTTTATATATAAGATGTTAGTTTATTAGGTTTTAGTTGTTTTTTTTAAGTGTAAAAAGAAGAAGCGCACCTGTCTGTGAAGATAGGTGCGCTTTCCTTGTCGGGGATTGTCCCTGGCCGGCTACGGCATGCAGGTGTCTCTTACCATGGGTGCGACTGACGCGTGAACACGCCCTTGTGCGTGCTCTTGGCTTTCGCTATTTCGCTTTCCGTCGCCTCGGCCTTTGCTGCCCAGTTGGCGGCGGCTTGTGGGTTCATGATGCTCAGCCAGTCGGCAAGCACCTGGTACACCATATATTCGTGTATCAACCGCGACAACAGGTGCATCGTCGTGCGCGACACGTCCTCCGGCACATGCAGTTCCACCACATACTCGTCGGGCGTAAACAGACAGTCGTCTATCTCCTCCTCCAACGCCTCCGTCTTGGTCCACGGGTAAAGCAACTCTATCACTGCCGCATGCACCACGGCAAGAATACGCGTCACCCTGTCCACATTGCCTGCCTCGCCCACCTCCACAAGCACATGCTGGGCGTGTTGCTTTTCCTCACCAAGCACGTCGCCTTCTATGTAGGCGTAGTTCCTGATGTCATACAGCAACTCCGTGCGCAGGAATTTCAGACGCACCGTGCGTTTGCTCGCCTCGCCGTTCGCATCGTTGCCGCATGTCGTGCCGCAACGGCAATTGCAATAGTCTGACATATCGCTTCCTGTTGATTAGTATGTTATTCGTAAGTCGGGCGGTCGGGGCGGCTGCGCTTGTATAGGGCTTTCTTCGCACGCTCCAGCGACGCATCGGCATCTGCCCTGCACGCATCGGCTATCTCCGGGCATGTCTGGCGGTACCACTCATATATCGAGCGACCCACAATAAACTCATGTATGCCGCCGCCAAGCGCATCGGCGGCGGCACTGTTGTAGTTGCTCGGCAACAGGAAGTCGAGCGTTATTGCCTCGCCGTCCTCTACCGTGCTGCTGATGAGATTGCTGGTCTCGGTCACCGTCTCGTTGAGGTATTCGCCGAGTTCCACCTTGGTCTCAGCAATGGCGTTGTTGATGGCGCGGATGAGTTCGTAACTGTTCTCCAGGTCATCGCTTGCCTGCATGTGGGCTGCCGCCTCGTAGTTCAACTTGCCTGCGGCCTGCAGACTGCGCGCGGTCACATGCGTCTTGTTCATGATCGCAAACTTCAACTCCTTCGTTTGGATCTTCACCTTCAGGTCTTTCTTGTTCTCTGCCATGACTATATTTATTTTGAATGTTAATCGTATGTCGGACGTACAGGCTTCTTCTTGTAAAAGGCCTTCTCCCGCACCTCGTCAAGGATGCCCTTCCCCACATTGGCCGCCTCGCCCGACTCTTTCTTGTTGGTGTACGCATACCATTTTGCCGCGATGCTCTGCACAAAGTACGAGAACAGTCCCAACTGCATGCTCGGCAACAGGGCGGTGTCGAATGATACCGACACATTGAGTGTCAGGTTATACTCCCCGCCCTGCATCCCCTCCGAGACAAGCATGCGGATAAACGTCTGCGCCACCTCCGCACGGCTCTCGTCCCAGAACCTCTGCAACTCGCCCTTGTCTTCGTCCACAGTGCTGATGCGCTCGTAGGCGTTGGCATCGTCGTCCATCTTGGCTCCGGTGTAACTGGTGGTCTGCGCCACCTCTTTCAGCACGGCCTGCTGGTTTACCGTCAGTGTTATCTCCATATATTACTTGTTTGCGGCGGGAATTTATAGGACCCACCTAAAAACTTATTATGCTATACGTTATACCCACTCCGACAAACGGCTCCAGTCGTTTCTGCTTGAAGCCGTAGCCGAAGCCTCCCGTTATGCCGATATGCCATTTGTCGGGCGGCTTGCTCTCGCGCTCTCTTATTTTCGTCGTGCGCCTGAACACAAATATGCTGTCGAGACGGGCCTCATACCCGCTCACATAGGCGCGGTAGTCGTCGCCCTCGTAGCGTTTCTGCGTAATGGGGATTTCCACCGCCGCGCTGTCGCGTTCGTCTGACAGCAGGAGCGGTGGAGTAGTATCCCCATCGTTTTGCGTATATTTTTCGGTGATTATTGTGTCGTGCCGCACCACTGGCAGATAGCGGGTGATTGTCCTTGTCTGCACGCTGTCCTTTGCGGCGGGCTCTTTATATATGTAGGTATCAACCACGGTCACGGTGTCGCACACCGTCACGTGGCCTTCACGATTGTAGTACATACCGGCCATTATCGCTCCAGCCAACATACCACAAACCGAGCCCGTAAGCAGTCCTATTATCAAAACCGACGTCCTTCTCATGTTGTTATGCTTTTGATGTAATTCACTATTCCTTCCACATGCACGTCCACAATGGCCTTGCGGCCCTCGTCACTCAGCAGGTAGTCCACATCGTCCTTGTTGTCCTGAAACAGGTTCTCCGTCAGAACGGCGGCGCAGTCGGTGTGTTTCAGTATGAAGAAGTTGGCAGTCCAATACTTGCACGCGGGCACGCTCCGGTTGCCCTGCAGCCCGCGTTTCTCTGCGGACTTATACAGGTATTGTGCCAACAGCCTGCTGCGCTCGCTGCCTTTCGCATACACCCAACCGCTCCAACCGCTCGCACTCTTCCAACCGCCGTTGCCCGACGCGTTGTTGTGTATGCTCACCAATAGCACGTTCTTTACACCCATGGACGCACACACGGCATTCACCCGCTTGCATCGCGTGGCCAATGGCACATCGGTCTCTTCTGTCACGATGCGCCGAGCCTGGTAGCCTCTCTCCACAAGTGCCTTGCACACCGCCTCGGCCACCTCCCTGCAATACTTGTATTCTCGCAGCCTACCGTCAGGGCTACGCTTGCCGGGCGTGTCCTCGCCGTGGCCGTTGTCAATCAGTACTATCATGCTTTCTTTTTAAGATCATCGAGTTTTATGTCGAAGTGCCGTTCTGTCTTATCTACCATGATGCTCTGCAAGATTTTCCATAGGCGGCTGTCGTTATCGTCCCGACAACTGCTCTCGTTCTCCAGCACTGACCAGAACTGTTCGAAACATATTGCGCCTGTTACGATGTATGATAATGGTGCTGTCATGTGGATGAATACCCAGTGCTCTGCCAAATATGCAAGTATAATCAGCCAAAGGCGTGTCGGTATCGTCTGTTTTATCACCTTGCCAAAGGCAAACGACGTGAACTTCGCCTTTGCCCGTGTGGTCTTGTCGGGGTATGCATCGTGCACACGCTTGTCGAGTCGATAGGCAGTGTAGGCGTCATACAATATGAATACTACAGCCACCACTATCAGTGGAAATGTCGGCCGGAATTCTGCCAACAGCCACCCTGTCATGCCGCCTATGCACATGGCGGCAACTTTCCATACCTTGAATATCATGCATCAATCGTTTCTATAGTTAATCGCCGACAAAGATAATGCGCAACCTGCCATTCTACATTTTATCTTTTGTGATGCACAACTGCGATTAAGCCCTCATCCCTTCTCCCTTCAACTCCTTAATCAGTCCTGAGAGCATAGTCTTTAAATCTGCCATAGAGGTCTCGATTTTCGAGAAGCGTTCTTCTGTGTCTCGCTTCTCCTTGAATGCCGGGTTCCATTCGGTCAGGATTGCTTCGCATTGTGCAACGATAGCTCGGCGTTTCTCGGTCTTGGCCAGCTCATCCTCTGCCTGTGACTTTGTCGCCTCAATCTCTTTAATCATCGGTTCGCGCTCGGTGGCAATGGCCAGCGCATCGCCGGCATAGGTGATGGCGAGCGTGTCGGGGATGGTGTAGGTCCGGCTCTGCCCGTCGGCTTCAATGGTTACATCTACTACCATCTGCATGGTCTGCATAATATTGTTGGCCGCTGGCTGTGGGAAACGAGGCGTTGACACTGCGGTTACTTTTCCTGTTGTTAATCGGATGCCGTCCGTTTTGTGGAGCATGTAAACGGGGTATCCAGGTTTAAGGTCCTTGAATGTCATAGTTTTTGAATTAACCAATGGTGAATAAATGTGCTAAAAAAAGGAACGTGTTAAGCAAGGCCTAACTCCCTTAACACGTCCTTAGTTTTTCTCCTAAGTGGTCGTTGTCGTGGTCTTCAACGCTGCTATCAATTCAGCGTTCTGCCGCTGTTGCGACAATTCCAGTCTTGCGTCGTTGTAGCGTTGCTGAAGGTCTGCCTGCCAATGCTGGTTCAGCACGTCCACGATGCGTTGTGTGTTCATCTCACCAGAACGCAAGATGTCACACTTGTCCTGTTGGTTCTGCGCCGTGATGGTGGCAAGGTTGCGCAATATCTCCTGCGTGATATTGTTGTGGCCCTGCTGCATTGCCAATGTTTGCGTCTGAATGGTGTTGACAATGTCCTTCTGCCCGAGTTGGCTTTCGTAGCCCATCTTGACGATATTTTGCTGGGTAGTACAACAACAATCCTTGAGTTGTTGTACGATGTTTAGGTCGCCCAAGTTGGCGGCATTGATTACCTTCTCTGCCGAGAAACCCACTGCTCCGCCGACTTGTTGGATGGCCGACTGCACTCCGCACACCGCCTGTTGCAGTTGATTAAAATCGCAGTTCAGATTACTTGCCAACTGACCCACTGCCGTTGCGTTGCCCTTGATGGCATCCATGAGCAATGACGTGTTGTTGCCGTCCTGCATCTGTGTGCTTAGTTGGTTAAGGCGCGCCTGCACCTCCGCATCTTGTACGGCGTTGTTTCGGTTGCCGAACCAGTTGCCGCCGCCAAACATCATCATAAACACAAGGTAGATAAATGGGTTGTTTGCCCAGTTGTTCATACCATTGCCATTCATTGCGGCCATCATTTCCGCCGGCGAACAACCATTGTTGCGGTTGGCCATTGCTGCGATAGCCAGCGCGTCGTGATTGTTGTTGGCGTATGCGCTCGGATGATCGTAGCAATACACTTTCTCGGTGATTTTGTCTGTTCCGTCCATAGTTGTAAGGTTTTTAGGTCGTGCAATCCACTATTGGATTACGCCCCAAAGATACCACGCAAAAGAGCCAAATCCGACAAAACGGAAATGGCTCTTTCAATTATTTTAATAATCGTCCCAAGGTCAGCATATTATGCCTTTGTAGCGTTCCCGCCACTCCAGTATTTCTTCCGCTGAAAAGGAAAGTTCGTGGTGTCCTATCTGCTTGCCCTGCGGAAAGTGGTGCTTGTGTTGCCAAGCGTTGATTGTCCGTGTGGTCACACCAAAGTACAACGCCACTTGCTCCAGCGACATATCCGTGTGGAAGTCCTTGCCGACCATCGCCCGTAGGCCGTGGAGTAGGGCAGAGAATGTCATCTCGCCCATACCGCAAGGGTTGTTCCTCACAAGTAGGTCTATCTTGCGGAGTTCCTTCAGCAGTTCTTCTCTTGCGTTTTCCATAGTACAAGCATTGTTATTGACATTCCCAAGATGCACATCACGGCACGGGCAAGACTGATGTCTACGCCCCATGCTGAGAGTATGCCGTGTCGTTTCAGCACGATAAAGGCTACCACCGTACAAGTGTAGACCACACACGCCTTATGCACCCAACATAGGTGAAAGAACCTTGACAGACACAAACCCAACACGAACAGAAACGCACACAACAACAAGTGTACGCCCAACAGGTCGTGACCCATTGCCAACAATCCGCTATGCACGGTACACAATATCGTGGTGGCCGTGATGCCGTACTTGACCAATGTCCTCAGCAACTGAAACACTTGGCTTGCATCTCTGATGTCCTTGTCCATAATCTTACTTTTTGTAGTTGAAATACTCGCTCCCGAACGCTCTCACCGAACGTAGGTACAACCATGCCCACATCTTCAGCCATAGGGTCTTGATGCGGTTGTACTGACCACGTTCGATGATGACAAGCATACGCTGGTACAGGCCGTAGTCCGCACATTCCCGGTCGCGCTCCGTGCCGCCCCTGTCGTAGTCATCATCGTGTACACAACAGGCGGTGTAGAAGAGTCTGGCGTAAGGTGGCCGAAACCATTTCAGCCACCCCGATTCGCATCCACATCCGTTACTCATACTTGCTCCAGTCTATACCGTCCTTCTCCGTCCACCCTTCCGTGAGGCACGTCTGTATGTGGCTGATGCAGGTCGTGTAGAAACTCGTGAACGTGTCCATATCCTCGAACGTGTAGTACTGGGCCTTGCCGTCAGCGTCCTCGCCTAACTTGAATTTCAAGGGCAGAGTCTGGCCGCTCTGCTGCACCGCAAGGTCGTACGCCGCCTTGAAGTTCCGTTGGTTTTCCTCGCTGAGGTACACGCTGATGTCGTTCCACTTGCAGCCCGTGAGTATCTTCCCGTCCGTCTGCTTGTCTATCAGCGCATGGATGTCCTCACGCAACTCTGCTACACTTGGCTTGTGGCCATAGTACTTTCGCCAGTTGTAGCCTTGCTCGCCCTCGGTGAAATACCCCCAAATGAGGAGATATTTCTTGTCCGATATTCTGAGCAGTTGGTCTTGGCGCTGGTCTGCGCCGACCTTCATGAAGTCTGTCTCTGTCATAATCGTATCTGTTTATTCAAGTTTGAGGTTGCCACGGAAAGAGAGGCGACTGAACGTTTCCGCCCCTACCGTGTGTTGTGTAGATCTATTGTGGGCGATGCCAGAATAACCATTATTTATACCACCATATAAAAAAGTATACGCCCCAGGATTAGTGGCGTTGTACCCAGCCGCGCAAGCGTCTGTGTAGTAGGTAGCGTATACGCTTGTGTCTGATGTGACCACGCTTGCAATTATATCACAATAGCGTCCATGTTTCACCCGTGCCATGTTATTATAACTCCCGGCATTGATACCCTGCACGATACGCTCCTTCTTGGCTATAGGATTGTATACGCACATACTAAGTGGTGCTTTATATTTTGTCGCATCAGACATGTAGGATGCGCTGTAATGGTCTTTCTTCCATGCTACAAATGACGAAATGTTGAAGCCCACATTATAAGATACTTGGTATGCACAGGAGAACAGATTTTCTACACCCAAGCACTTCACTCCTTTGATCTGTCCGTTATAACTACTTGTGTTGCCTAAGCCGTCGGCATCGCCAGTAGCGCCGTAGTAGGAACTGCCATAACCGCATACCGACTGTGAGTTTCTGTTGCCTACCAACGAGTAGAACAAGATAGCGACAAACTTGTGCATCTCGTAGTCCGACAATTGATAGCCTGCACCACGTCTTAGAGCAAGGTTGATCATGTCCACCGTAGAGTATTTAAGGGTGGAAATAGGTGTATTGGTCGGTTCGCCATTATCATCATACACCCATTCCGTTGAGGTAGCGCCATAGTTTCCGTTTCTCGCAGATGCACCGCTTACGCTTCTCCATCGCATCAGTGTGTCAATGCTTGCAAGATACACGCCTATCATACACGCATCCCACTCTACCCAGTCGGGTTCGATGGCCTCCACCTCTGTAGAGTCCACCGCAATGGCTTCAAGGCTCGCATTGGTGATGTTTGATGTGAAGTAGAAATACTCCGCACCGTCCGGCACATCGCAGAAGATGTACTCGCCCTCTACAAAGTCAAACATACTATTGCTGATGGCCATATTGTAGGTGGAGAGGCAGAGGTTGTTCTTGTCGGTGAACACCGCTCCTACAACCGCAGAGTTCAGTCCCGGCCAGCGCACTTGTTTCATGCCTTTCACGTTGATGCGATGGATATTGTAGTTAGCCGATGAGGTGACAAACGCTGCATCCGTTGCCATCACGCTCTCGCCTTCGGTGATACTGCCCACATTGATAACCGATGATGCGGCATACACCATGTCGGAGAGTGTCTTGCGAGTGATGTTCTTGGCCGTGCTGAGTGGCTCTTCCTTGTTGCTGCTCCAGAAGATGTATTTCTTTTGGTTCTTGAAGTCGTTCACGCCCTTATACCAACAATGGGGGAGCAACATCATCACGTCCCATCCTTCACCTGCTGAGTCCTTGTAGTCGAAGTCAGTGCCGTCTGCCAACTTTTGGTAGTTGGTATCGCTTATCTGCACACCCTCCCATTGGCCTGTCTCTGTGTTGAGTTTGCCTTTGTAGGCGTGCATCATCGCACGGATGGCTGCAGGATGGCCGCTGGCCTTGAAATCGTTGTCTGTGCCGTAACCCGTATTGTTGTCAAGGTTCGTGATGTTCTCCGGGTCTTCTACCGTATCATCGAAGACAATAGACGAAAACTGCATATTCAGTATGGTCAGTTTGGGAAAGTACGCCTGCAACTCGGCAAGTTCCTCGTCAGTCAGCAGATTGCTGAGCATCCATTGTCCTTGCAGTCCAGTACATACATCACCCTCGTCTGCCGTGCCCTTGGTACCTTGCTCCTTGAAGTAAGTCAGTATCTCCGACGGTGTGGTAATGTCAAGGCCGACCATGCTGATGGATGCCACCTTGGCTTTCTCGCCGACCAACTCCGTTAGCAACGTCCGCCCGTCTATATTGGGGCAACCGCTCAGCGACAGGCTCTTGATGCCAGCCATTGACGCTATCGTCAGGCCACCATTGGGATAAGCCAAGTTAGGCAGATTGACAAACGTCAGACTCGTCATCGTCTTGGGTAGATGTAGTGTGCTGATGGGCGATGTCTCGGCCAATGAGAGCGTTGCAAGATTACTGTCGTCTGCCAACAACGTTGTCAGTCGGGGACAATAGGTGGCATTGACAGCGGTCACTCCTGTATTGCGTATGTCTATCTCTTCCAAGAAAGGCATGCTGCCGAGGTTGAGGTTTTTCAGCGCACCTGCCGTTATGGTCACGGGTGTATGGTTCTCACCGCCGATGACCAACTTTCTCAGCAAGACCATCTCGGATATACTCCATCCGCTCTCTGATACCGTACCGCAGGAGATGTCTATCTCCGCTATCTTGTTGGCTCCAAGCACATACATCATGTTACCTGCACCGAGGATGTGCGAGTTGGCTTTCAGCGTGTACTCTTCGCCCTCTGCAAGGTAACAGGAGTCCGTGATGGTATCCACACGTTCCACGGCCAGTCCGAAGAAGCCTTGCTTCGCAGCCTTTATCTTTATCGTCACGTCCTCTGCGGCAGATATACGCATATTGAAGGTTGAGGAGTAGAGGTCGCCCGTCTGATAGAAGCCGTCACGGAACAAGAACCGCTCCTCGATAAACGCTTTCAGACGTTGGATGCTCAGTCCGTGTAGGGCAAAGAAATAGTTTGCCGTCGACTTGGAGTGTTCCACATACTTTCTCATGCCGTCAAAAGAGGACACAAGTTTGGGCCACTTGCTCAGTCGGTCGGTTATCCAATACTTGGTCAGACCTTCCTTGCTGAATGGCACAAGTCCGCTACCGATGGTTGTTGTGCGCATCTTCTGCGCCACCTGTCGGGTAGTAATGGTGCTACCGTCGGGTAGGGTGAACGGCGCAAGTTCGGCATTCTTTATCTGCTGGAACAATACGCTGTCCCATCCTTGGTAGTAGGCCGTGTCGGTGTTCGGGTCAAGGAGCGCAGGCACGGTCAGTCCGCAGTCGTTGTCACTGCCCAAGATGGTATCGCCATCGTAGAGATGGTTCAGATACATTCTCGTCACACCGTCAGTATCAAGGTAGAAGCCGACCATCATATTCTTCGAGCGTTGGTCTACGGCGGCAATATAGTCCGTGAACACATGATAGCAGAGCAGAGAGTACACGTTGGCTACCGTGTGCAGTTCCTTGCGCCATTTTTCCAGTCGGTTGGCCGTTGTGCCGTCTACCGTTTCACCGCCAATGGTGATGCTCCCGTCAGTCTCCGTGAGATGGTGATTGCACTCTTGGCAGAAGCGCAGCCACTTGTAGAGGTTGTACGGCACTTTCTTTCCGCTCTCGTAGAGGGCGTTCAGATTGTCATCGTCAGGGTAGCGGCTCTCATAGTATTGCAACCAAATAGGGCTGCCGTCAGTATCGAGAACAAGCATATCATCTACCGAGTTCACGCCCTGCATCCAGTCCAATGCGTCATATTTCAGTAGTTCGTAGTTCTCCACTGGGTTGAGGAAATCGCCAGTCACCTTCCAAACACCGTTCTCAAAGGTCATGGTGCCTGTGGTTTCTACCCATGTGCCGTTCTGCTTGCGGAATACTCTATGGTCGGGGCCGCAGAATTCTGACACTACGATGGTCTCCCAATAGTTGACCGTGCCGTCATCATTGCTACTCTCTTCAAAGTTCCACGTTGTCTTGTCGGCCTTGCTGATATAGTCGGCAAGGGTCTGTCCTTTAGCCGTGACAAGTTCGTAGAAGTCTCCATAGTTCAAGCAGTCACCATTGTAGCCGCTCACGTCCTCGAAGCCAAATACTTTGGCATCTCCCTTGTCCTCGTTCCAGTTTCCCTTGGCGTGGAAATAGCCATACGATGGTGAGGTCGCATCGGCTGAATGTTCGTCTGTGCGGCAGAAGGAGCAAGGTATTGAGTTGATGCTCGTGTTTATCTTGTACGAACCGCTATTGAAGCGTTGTGCAGGAGTGATATAGTCGTTCCCTAACGCCCATTGCAGTTCATTGTAGAGTTGTGTAGACGCACCGTTGTTTGCGCCACCGCTCTCGGAGTAGTCCACCTTTACCGTGACGATATTGGTGGCGAGGCTGTTCTCATAGATGGTCACCTTGTTCTTGGCGGCGTTCTTTGCACACTCGTTGTATTTCTCCAGCTCCTCGCCTGTATACTCCTCGGCTGAGTGCAGTAGGGTAATTTTGGCCGACTTGAATTTCATCTTGATATTCTTGATCGGTCGTTGGGATGAGGTCGTACCTTGGTTGGTCACGGTCACACCGATAGCCTTGAAGTCCTGCCAAGGTCTGTCGGGGAAGTAAGCGTACACATCAAGGATACGCTTGGTCTTCTTGTCGCCGTCAAGAGTTTCCAAGTAGTCGGGATATTGGTCTGAAGTGTTGTCCGTATCTGCATTTTTGCACACTACGAAGTAGGGGATGCCCTTATCATAGAGTGCAGAGGCTTGCGGACGGTTTGTAGCAGGCTTGCCCTCTGCCGACTGCGAAGCCATCACTTGGTTGAAGGTGTACTCCGTTATCATGGAGTTGGTATCGGTGAGTTTGAGCAAGTAGTTGTTGAACGACTGTTCAAACGAGTAGAAGGTCTCCCAAGCACGGATGTTATACAAGTATAGGTCTGCATTCGTTCCGTCAAAAGTGATGTTGGTGTCGTGCTTCACCAATGTACCGGGTTCGTAGTAACAAGTACCAATCAACTCTCCGTCAAAGTACATCTTCATCACGCCGATACCGCCATAGGGCGCTTGGCTTCTCGGCTCTATCACGATGGCCACATCTACCAATGTGTCGTCATTGAAAGCCGACGCAATGCTCTTGGCTACGGTCTCGTTGTTGTCGGTGGTCACCACTACTTGTGTGCCTGTCACATAGAAGCCGAAACCATTGACGATGCACTGCATCAGTTTGGCGTTGTCATCAGCCACGTTCTTCACCTTCATACGCCATTGCACGGCAATACCATTGGTCTCGATGGCCGTATTGCTGAATGGCTTGTAGTTCAGCGTACCCTTCACGTTCTCGGCAATACGCAGGGACATAACGCCAGTGTCGCTCTCCGAGCCATACTCCGATGTGCCGAAGGTGTCCTTGACAAAACCGTTGGTACTCCAGTTCGCACCTTCAAGCGTCAAGGAGTAGTCGCCGTAGGTTATGGAGTGGTCGGCATCGGCATTGCTTCTCGCTGAGAAATCCATGTCAAGCATCAACTGTGTGGTCACGGGTTCAATGTCAAGGACAGAGCCGTTCACGTTCCACGATACAACGCTGCTCTCGCTTGTGTCACACTTTACCTGCACCTTCATTGTGTAACTGCCGTCGGTAGCCACATTCTGTATTTGCTTGGTGAAAGTGTAGGTGGTGGCACGGTAGCAATCACGGTTCAGTTCCTTCTCGCCGTCCACATACACCGATGCAGTTGCCGTGCTCTTGGCAGGGTCATACACCGCAAAGTCAATGCTGACGGTTTCGTATTGCAGCACGGTCGGGGTCTCTCCGTCGGAGTAATATCTGACGGCTACGATGGGCGTTGTATTACCTTGCTCCACTACCATAATGGTGGTGTAGATGTAATTGCCGATAACACCCGAAGCAATGTCTACTCCATGTATTCTTAGCGTATATGCGCCATGTTCAAGCACCTTACCCAAACAATTGTTGGGGTTGATGCTCACCGAATGGGTGTAGGTGTCGCTGATGGTGGCCGTACCCAACACCTGCCATTGGCCGTCAATGTATATCTCCGTAGTGCAGAGTATGCCCTTGTCGCTTGCGTTGTTGGCAAACTTATACATCGGGAGAGTTCTTGTTGCGCCGCCCACGTTTACAACGGTAGATGAGGTGTAGTTCAAGGTCTGTTCGCTGCTGATAGTCACGTCTACGGCGGTCACGTTGATATTGCGGCTACCCGTGTTCTCGCTATCGTCATAGGCTACCATCTTGAATTTTCTTGTGCTTGCCTGCGTAAAATAACTTGACAGGTCAAACGCAAAGTCGAAGGTCTCCACGTCTGCACTTGACGCTTGGTTCACCTTGAAGGTCTCCAACAACTGATTGGTGTCACGGTCGTAGAGTTCTACTCGTTCGATGAGGTTGGTCTGTTCAGTCTTGCCTTGTGTGGTCACTGAGCGGATGGCGCATTTTGCCGTTACCGTTGCTCCGGCCTTAGCGTACAACGGAGATTGCTCGGGGGTGATAGTGACGATGGTTGCAGCACCGCCTGAACCTGTACCCACGGGGAATTGTGTCTCATTGCCCACGGTCTCGCCCTTGGCGTTCTTCATCATCAGTTTCACCACGCCCTCTGTGCTTGTGTCGGCTTCAAGTGTGGTGGGCAGAAGATTGTATGCACCGCCAGTAGTGAAAGCGTCTGTACCTCCCTCTTCGGGCGTATCGCTACCACCGCTGATGCCGCCACCGCCGCCAAAGTCTTTCCACAAGCCTATCTGGTTGGCATCATCGGCAGACGAACCTTGGAATTGTTTGGTTTTCATCGTGTTTTCTCCAGTGGTGTAGGCGATGATAAGTCCGGTCTTGATGTACTTGACATTGGCTTCCTTTTCGTAGGCCACCAATCGGGTCACGGCCGACTCCAGCGTGTAGTACTCGCCGATGGTGGGTGCACCGCATAGGTTGTTGACGACGATGTAACTCTCGCTTCCTGCCGCCAACGAACCGAAGTCTTTCCAGTTCTCGGCGTTCTTGAACGTGAGTTCTGTGATGGACGAGCCTACATACTGATACGTCTTCCAAATGCTCTTCGATACCTTGAAGGTCATCAGCAGTCCAAGCATGGCCTTGCCTGCGTTCCATGCACAATGTATCGCACTGAGCGAGGTGTCAAGGTCATCAAAGAGTTCGTAGTATTCATCAATCGGATATTCCACGGTAGGATTGAAGATAGAGGCCACGCCTGCACCACCGCCATAGTTTTCCCAGTTGTCGGTGTTCTTGAAATCCTCCTCTTTTTGTTGGCCAGATCTTACCCATTGTTTGCTTTTCCAGCCATCTTCGGTATACCATACAAATACAACGCCCGGATGCTTGACATCAGACGTGCTTTCCCATGCCAACTCAAGTATCTGAGCAAAGGTGTATGTGACAGGACTGAGCGCATGACCGAGTAGGGTATTTACATTGACTACACCATTGGCCGATGCCATCTTTTGCAGTTCGGTGGTATACTCACCCTCTGCATCCTGTCTGTCCTTGATGTCGGAGATGTCGGTCTCAATGGTTGACACCTTGTCCTGCAAGGTCTTTCCCTCGTCACCGGGGAAGGCGGTCGTTGATGTGTGTCCAAGTTCCAGTCCCGAACCTACCTTCAAAAGGTCTGTGCCGTCAAAGTGGTAGAGGGTGTCGGTGGCCGTGTTCATGTATATCTTGTCGGTGTATGGAGCATCTGTGTCGTTGTAGTATTCGCTGCCCGGCCAATATTTATAGCACCGCAGTATTTGTCCTTCATCGGAAGTTTCCAACCCGTAGAAACGCTTAAAGTCCGTGTGCCATGCAATAATATTTGGAGCGGTCTGCGTTGTACCATCTTCTACGCTGACATCTGCATTGCTGATGGTGCGAGAGAATGTTCTCACATCGAATACCGAAATGGGAAGATTATCTTCTGGTACTTGCGCATCATCGTCGAGCGGTGCGATGCCGTTAGGTTCGTCCTTGGAGGATTTGAAAGATTCGTAGTCTTCTTTAACAGCGTTGACCGTCTCCGTGGTACTGCTGATGTCTGCCTTGTTGGTCTCGCTCTGAGCCTTGGCGGTATTGGCTGTATCGGAAACGCTGTTCAACTGGTCACCCAGCGTCGTGAGTTGTTGGGTGTGGCTGGCGATATTGGTCTTGTTGGCGCTGACCTCGGCCTTCACATTGTCGATGTCTTCCTGCAACTGCGCTACGACGCCCTCGGTGTATTGGCTCATGTCTACGGTTACCTCTATCGTGCCGCCTGTGGCTACCCAGTCGCCGCCCTTGCCGACGTATGCCGTGAAAGGGGTCGACGATCCTACGCCGGCCATCCAGCCGTCATATGGATTCGGGTACGCCTCGCGCAGTTCTTCCACCGTGAGGAATATTCCCTTGTTTGCGCCCTTGATATTCGCAGCCTCGAGCCACCCGTCTACTTTCAGGTTGTGCCCTATGGTGGCGCTTCCGGCTACATCCAATTTTCCGCCCGTGGCGACATTGCGCCCTACCGCAACATCACCGTCTATCTGTGTCGTTTTGATTGAACTCATATCTTCATTACTTTAGGAATGTTTGTGCCATTTCCGAGAGGTTATTCCCTTTGTCAACCTCTCCGCACGTTATCAGTGTTAATCCTGCTGCAGTGTACACTACAGCCTTGTAGCATCGTTCGCTCACATCCACGCCGTCGTCTTCGTCAATCGTCGGATAGGGTATGTATATGGCTCTGCTTACCTGCGCCGCCTCGCTCTTGCACGAATAAAACTCCAGCACTCTGCCCTCCGGCCGGATGGCTATTGCACATACGGGCCGTTGCGAGGTGCCGCGCAATCCCTTGAAGCGACTGCGCTGTTTCTCGTATTCTGCGTCGTCGGTGCTGATGGCTTGGTACACGGCTTGCTCCCAGTCGTCCATCTCAAACACGACAAGACGCATGAAGTCGTCCGGCAACAACACCCAACCGCTTTCCAAGTCACCCCAGTACACGGCATCACCAAAGTTATGCCCGCTTTCCAACAAGTGGTTGGGCGCGCTGAGGTGCACACGCTCCACGGCCTCCACTATCTTCGATCGGATGATGTCATCGAGCGCAAGGGTGTCGATGTCGCCGGTATCTATCAACGCATCGCTCGTCATGTTCTGGTCGATGCAGATGCGCACGTCCTGCATGATCTTGTCGATTTGATATATCATGGCTGGTGGGTGTTAGGCTGTATAAACAAACTTGATGCCGTGCTCTGCACACGCAGCGTCAAAGGCGGCATGCGTGCGCAGTTTCACTGCACCGTAACCCTTGTCAGGGTAGTGCTCCTTCAGATACTCGATAGCGTCGCTCTTGTCGGCCACTTCCACAACCGTCAAACCGTCTGCGCCGCCTGTGTCTTCTTCACTCGCTTGCTCTGTCGGCGCGGTCGAAGATGCGACGGCAGGTTCTGCACTTGCCTTGTGTATCTTCACTGGGGCTTCTCCGGCAACATCCATTTCACTAAGCAACGTGATGCGCCCGCTCTTGTAGTACTCGCTGTTCTCAATCACTATCTGAAATAGTGGGTTGGCAGTCGAGTAGGTGGCAGGGGTCACACCGTATGCAGTCAATGCACCACCCGAGAAATGCACGTTAATGGTGGCCTTGCCAGCCTTGATATTGGTGGTCCAGTCCATCAGACCGGACACTCCGTATGTCTTGCGTTTCATAATATCTGTCGTTCTGTTTTGTCTTTTCCAAATACTCAAAATAAAAAAAAGTGACGAATGGCGTCGAGGCCATCCGCCACTAATGGTTATCCTGTATTGCTTATGTAATTAATCGCCTGCGTCTACGGTGCCAGTGTATTCAGTCCAGGTCAGCGTGCTGCCGCTGACGGATACCTTCCACATCGTTCCGTTCTGTGCAGTCTGGGTAGCACTCAACTTGCAGTCTACGGTGAAGTAGTACACGGTGCCGTCGGTCACATCGTCTGCAGTGGGAGCGGTCTCGCTGTCCCAAATGCTGTAAGTGGTTGCGCCGCTATTGGCCGATTCGCCCTCGCCGTCAATCCAAATGTGGCACGAGCCCTTCAGCGCAAGGGCATCCCATACCACCATGCCCTTGCGTGTTGCCTCCTCACCTTCTACGCGGTCGGCAAACTCGTGCTGGGTCGAGTAGGTGTAGTGCACAAGACGGTCTTCGCCAATCAACGCACCGCTGTTGCTCCATCCGAGGGTGTCAAGGGTTGGCTCGCGCTTGATGTCGATGTCGCCAAACACGGTATGGATGCGGGTCACGCTCCAACCGATAGGGTTCTGCGCTGAGATGATCTGTATCTCGGGGTGCTTCGAGAAGTCGATGCACTGTATCTCTTCCAACAGGTTCTTGCCTGCAAGCAACAACGCGGTCTTGGGCACATCCTCACCGGTGAAGAACAACTTGGCAAGGGCAATGAGTTTCTCCATCGTCCATTTGCCAGTGTGCTGCAACTCACGCTTGAACTGCCATCGGATACCTTCGGTGAAGTACACCGACTGCTGACCAAGTTTGGGCACGTTCACACTCAACTTGCCTTTCTGTCCTGCCCACAGAGTGCGGTTGCCGGCGCGCTTGAAGTTCAGAATAGCCTGCTCGGCAATCATCGCCTGGGTGAAGTGGATGTGCTTCTTCTGCGCCTCGAAGTAGTCCGACACAATCTGGTTCATGCCGCGCTTCTGCAGGTACACCAGCGAGGGCTGCGGGATGATCAAGTCGGGGTCAACCTCTTTCTGCGTCTCGTACATCGCATTGCCAAGCAACTTTATCTTGGTGCCTGCGGGGATTGCCGGGGTGCTGCACTGAGCCGATGCATTGGCCTTGGGGCCGTTCACTGCGCGACATACGGGGTTGCCCGAAGCGGTATCACGACCGGTAACAAACAACATCAGGTCTTTGCCCGGGGTAGTCGTGCTGCCGTCTGCCTTGTATCCGTCCACACCGCATACAAGCAGGGTGTGATAGTCACGGGGTATCTGCTGGTCGTTGCTCTCCAACGGGAGGATAAACGAGTTGGCACTGCCTGCCGATACCGCGGTGTTGGTGGTCAGCGTCGCACGCTGCTCGTCAATCATGTAGTGCTCCACCTCGGGGGAGTTCACTTTTACTTTCTTCGATTTCAGCATGAGCGACATCAGCGCGGTGTCCTCACTCTGAAATCTGAACAACTGATCGTCGATGTCTGTCTCGACGAGATTTCCGGGTGCGATGCCACCGCTTGCGTCCGCAAGGCCGCTCACGGTGGAACTCTGTCCGGGTACTTGGGTCTTCAGCCCAGCACTGCCTGGAGTCGGAGTAACAGCCGCTCCAGTGCTAACGTTTACATTTTCTGCCATTGCTATGAAAATTGATTGGTTAAAAAATATGTTATTTACAGTCTCTTTCTATCATCTTGCCGCAGCCTATGCCGCCCGTCGCCCTCGCCACATTGCTCACCGTCGTGGTCTGCCCGGGCAACTGGCTACGCAGTCCTGCACTGCCCGTAGCAGGGCGCAGAGGCTCCGCGTCTGCAACATGCACGGTCTCCTTTATCATCGCGCCTCGTCTGCAAGGTCAAACATACTGCGGCCGCTGCTTCTGCGCGTCGGGGCGTTGTTGCTTCCCGCAAGGTTCGGCTGGCCGTCGCCGGCCTGGGGCTTGCGCAGCTGCTCGTCTATCTTCGCATTGCGGCCTGCCACCGTTCCTTCCGTGCGCGCGTTCTGCACGTCCGCATCGTGGGTCACGGCATTCAGTGCCATGTTTATTGTCTCTTCCGTGAACTTGCCCACAATGGCTTCATTGGCAATCTTCATCACCAAGTCCATTGCCGCATCCACGGTCTCGTCGCCAAGCTGACGATCCGTCTGCATCTTCTCCAACAGGTCCATGCTCTCGGCGAAGTTCTTCTGATACTCCTCCTCCAGCGACTTCTCTTTGGCCAGACGCTCCACATACTTCTTGTTGGCCTCGGCATATTCTTTTTGCTTCTCCGGGTCGTTCAGCAAGTCGGTCACGCCGTCTATGCCCAAGCGTTCAAGCACGGCTATCCAAGGGTCTTTGCCTTGAGCCATGTCGGTGATGAACTGCGCATTGCGAGGGTCTTTGGCAAACAAATCTGTCAGGCGGCTCTCGCGGTCTTTGTAGTCGCTCAACTGCTTGTCATAGTCGGCATAGTCATCGTCTATCTGACCGAACAACGCCTCATCGTCCGCATACTCGCGGTCGGGATATTTCTGTTTCAATCGCTCGCCAAGCTTCTCACGCTTGCTTTGGCTTGGCGATGGTGTCTGATTTTCAGCCATAGTCGTTATCGTTTATCTAATTGCAAATTATCTGAGGCAAAATTACATATTGATGATGCGTATTCTTTTTTATCTTTTGTGTCGCATCCCAAAATAATTGCGTATCTTTGAAAAAGGGTTGAGCACTTGGCGAAAACGGCTGGCCGTGAAATATACTGGGTGCGTTCTTGAATTCACTGATGAGAGAAACAGGGCGTTGATGAGGGCTTACCGGCAGACAATAGCCAAAAGCAAATTCATCGACATCGCCGAAATATCCGAAATCGTTGTCAACATGCCTTGCTCGCGCTTCTGGGTGTCAGAGGAGCGGGCTATGGTCATTGTGGCCGCACTGATAAAAGGGGAAAATATATTGCACACCATGCGCCCTTCCAAACGGGAAATGTTTACGGAGATATACAGCCGCGTCATGGCTCTGAAAAAACAACGCCCTGGTGCACCACTGCTCGACTTGGTGGCAAAGGTAGTCAACTCGCCTGCACCCAAGTTCTACATGAAGCCGCGCTGCGCAATGGAAATCATATACAAAATCAAAAATGGGTTCTATGACAGACAAAAACGACGCTATTAGCAAGATTTTACAGGAGAACAATCGGAGGCGGGCCATCCTTTTCGCTCCGTTCAATCCTATCACCGGCGAACATAGCATCGGAGATCGCCGCACGTTTGCCATTCCCGACTTTCCCATACCGACACAATTGCTCCCCGTGGAGATGATGCACGAGCCGCTTGTCAAGGCTCTCGCGAAAGCCGGAAGCGTTGACCGTCTTATCACCGATGTACTCCATCTTCCGGTGACCGACGAGGCACGGGCGAAGGTCATCGAGGAGTTCACACGCCTGCGCTCACGCTACGACTTCCCGTTCTGGGCGGCAACGTTCGTATTTATCAAGCGCAAAGGTGGCGGCAGTGATGTCCTGTTCCGGCTCACCTATCCGCAGCGCAAATTCGTCGAACGGCTCGAAAGTCTGCGCAAGCAGGACAAACCTATACGGCTGGTCATGCTCAAGGCACGTCAGTGGGGCGGTTCCACCACGTCACAGATTTACATGGCGTGGCTGCAACTCGTCCACAAGGTCGGACTCAACTCGCTCATCATAGCCCACCAGGGCACCGGCTCTGATGAAATCAAGGATATGTTCGACCGTATGATTAAGGCGTATCCCATTGAGATGCTGCACAAACTCGGCGAAGCCTACGCGCCCAACGAGTCCAAAATGGTTGGTGTCGGCAAGTCGGGAAGCATCTACCGCGTGCCGCAGCGCAACTGCAAAATCAAAATCGGTACGGCTGAACGGCCCGACAGTTGCCGCGGCGGCGACTACAACCTCGTGCACCTTTCCGAGGTGGGTATATGGAAAGCCACCGACGGCAAACGCCCCGAGGATATTGTGCGCTCTGCCTGTAAGGGCGTGCTCTATCAACCCTACACCATGATTATCTACGAGAGTACGGCAAACGGTGTCGGCAACTTCTTCCACCGCGAATACATCGACGCGCGCGACAATCCGCACAGCCAGTTCCGCTCCATGTTCGTCGCGTGGTTCGACATCGAACAGAACACACTGCCCATTGACAACATCGAAGAGTTCGCCGCTACGCTCTACGAAAACCGCAACAACACCAACGAACCTTCCAACCGCGAGGAAAGCGGACGCTATCTGTGGTGGCTATGGCAACGCGGTGCCACCTTGGAAGGCATCAACTGGTACATCATCGAGCGCGCCGGCGTGCAGACGCACGGAGAAATGGCCGCCGAATGTCCGTCCGACGATGTCGAGGCGTTCGTCAACACCGGTGCTTCTGTCTTCGACAAATACCGCGTCGAACCGCTGCGCAAGGCGTGCCGCGACCCGCGTAAGGTGGGCGACATCTACGCGGGTGAGGACGAAGGTGAAGGGGCATTGCAGGGCGTACGCTTCCGCGAAGACCACCAGGGACAACTCTGGATATGGGATATGCCCGACGCTCCCGACCCGCAAAACATCGTCCTCGACCGTTACCTCACCGTCGTCGATGTCGGAGGACGCTCCAACAAGGCCGACTGGTCTGTCGTCGTTGTCTACGACCGCTTCGCCATGATCGACGGGGGCAAGCCCTGCGTCGTGGCACAATGGTACGGACATATCGACATCGACCTGCTCGCATGGAAGGCGGCACAGATAGCGGCGTTCTACGACAACTCCCTGCTCGTCATCGAGAGCAACACCCTCGAAACGCACGACCGCGAGCGGGATGTTGACGGCGACCAGTCGCACTACGTACTCAACCAAATCAAGGATGTCTACCCCAATCTCTACGCACGCCGTCAGTCAGAAGAAGACATCCGCCAGGGCCTACCCCGCAAGTACGGCTTCCATACCAACGTGTCTACAAAACCGATGATTATTTCCAATCTTATTAAGGTAGTGCGCGAAGGCATGTATATCGAGCGCGACCAACGCTGTCTCAACGAGATGCTCGTCTACGAGAAAAAGCAAAACGGCTCCTTCGGCGCAGTGCAGGGCGAACACGACGACCTCGTCATGACGCGCGCCATCGGCCTCCACATCTGCTTCAACGAAATGCAACTCCCAAGCATCATAAAACGAAGCGACAGCAGACACTACGGGCTTCTCAATCGCCCCGTGTCTGCTGCCACAATCGGATAAATCATCTATTGGCATCACTCCCTTTTGCCCCTGTAAGGGGCGCATATTATAGGATAGGGGCTTGCCCCTATCTATTAGGCATTACACCCTTTTGCCCCTGTAAGGGGCGCATATTTATATCAACCTTGTTGGGCGTTCCCGCCCATTGCCTGCTGCAACATCTGCATAGCCTCGGGGTTCGCACCCTGCTGCGCCTGCTGCATCAGTTCCGGCGATACGCCTTCCGGCACCTGGCCTTGCTCCACCTGCTCTTTCTGACTGCGTATGCTTTGCAGCAACGAGTCGGCAAACGGAAAGTCTCCCGACTGCAACAACTGCTCAAGACTGATTGCCTGACTTTGGAACAACTGCATCAAAAAGTCGTTGGCCACTGCCCTATAAGCCGGTGTCGACTGGCTCGGCACAACATTGATGTCCATTTCCACATCACGCAACCTCATCGGGTCATACTCTATATTGGCACTCCTGCCAGCAATGTTGAACGTGCGCTTCTGGTCGTAGAACTGCTGGATGTTCTTCACGTCCTTGTACGCCGCATCGCGCACAAACTCCTGGAAACTGTCAAGGATGTCAAGCAGTGATGTGGTCGCGTTCTGCGTCTGCTGGCTATACAGACTCGCTGACATGCCCGAGTAGCCGGGCTTGCCCTGCAATGCTCCGTTCACACCGCTGATGTCCTCAAAGAATTTCAGCATCAGGTTCAGCATCTCATGCACACCGATGTTCGTCGAGTTGTTCGACACCTGCTGCGGCATGGCTCCTGTCTTGCTCGGCGTATATACCACCACACCGTTGAACTTTGCCCATGTGTCGGCAAACTCTTCGGGAGCCACGCCTTTCGGTATGCACTCGTCCGGGATGAGCAGCACGCCTTTCGCGCTCGCCCTTATCACCCAGTCATTCAGCGTAATCAAGCGGTTGGTGTATCTCTGTTGGTCTATCACATCGGCCACAAAACTATGTATCTCGCCGTCAATAAACGGATACGCCTTGAACACATACGGGTGGCTCTTGTGCTCGTAGGGGGTCTCGCCCTCTGCCAGGATGTCGCCAAGCGGAGACAGATAGTAATAATACCAGTAACTGTCCATAAACCACTCCGCCTTGATAAATGGTATCTCCTCATACGGAATGCCGCTGCGCTCGGCCTGTTCCATGCGGCGCTGGTTCTCGGCTTCCACCATTACCCCGTAGTCCTCTATGTCTATCTTGAAGATGTCGCCGTTGTTGTAGTCATGGCAACGGTAACGGGGCTTGCTCTCCTTCCGCCACACCTCTATCACACGGCAGCGGCTCTCGTCTCTCGGCACAAGAAAATCGGTGTTTATCCAGTCGCGCGCATAGCCGAACTCTTCCCATGCATGGGTGCTCACGCCCTTGTCCCTCGCCTGGCGGTATATCTCCGCAAGGTTGGCGTAGTCCTCGGGAGTCTTGGCAAACTGCTCGCACAACTGCTCGAAACTCACGTCGTGTATCTCGCCCACAAACGAACAGTCCCACGCACGGAAGTCCCTCATGTTGTTGTCGATGAAAAAGTTGTTGGGCTGCACATAGTCCGTCCAACACTCCATCTTGTCATTCCGCCAACCATACCATTTCCTGTGCACCACCATGCCGCTGATAAGATATTCCTCCATCGAGCGGGCATAGAGTTCCGTCATGCGGTTCAACTGCATGTTATACTGCAACACCGTGCTCATCGTCTCCGCCTGACGCTGCTCGTCACGGTCACGCGCCGTGCACGTCGGCTCTATCGACTGACTGCGGTACACGCCTATCACGTTGCGCACAAGCCTGCGGATGAGGTTCGTCTTCAACGGTATGTTGCCCTGCGACATGATGTAGGCCTCCTCGGTCATCTTCTTCCCGTTCACACATACAATGTCGCCCCACTGGTCGCCATAGTTGTAACGCTTGTTGCGCTCCCTGTCCTTGCGGAACCGGTACATCGCGTTGTAATAGTTCTGCGCCTCCATGAGGATAGCCTGCGCCCTCCCCCTGTCGCCATGGCACATCTGCCGGCTGCGCTTCACGCTGTCGGCCTCCTCGCCCTCACACGGTATAATCACCGCGGTCAACCTATGTAGTACTGTCTCCATTGTCGTTATTGTTTTATGGTGTGGACACAAAATTACATCATGCCCACACCATTTCACTTTTATCTATTGGGTTGCTTGCCATTGCGCACGGCATTCACCGCATCAACCAATTCTTTCTTCTTCTGGTT
>CAVJZJ010000038.1:0-27058 GCA_963653995.1 Flexilinea sp. | reverse complement strand
GCCGAAGAGCATCAGACCCATGACCACGCCGCGACGGTAGCCGAGGCGGTTGATGAACAGTCCGGCCGGGATGGCCATGAGAAAATAACCCAAATAGGTGGTCACCTGTATGAGGGCCGACTGTGTGATGGTGATGTTGAGTTCGTTTTGGAAATGCTTGTTGAGCACGTCGAGTATGGCCCGTGCAAATCCCCACATGAAGAAGAGAGAGGTGATGAGCGCAAAGGGCACGAGATACTGCCGGCTGCTCAAGGCTGGTTTCTTTTGTTTCATTTATTGCTTCTTGTTGTTTTGTTGATGGATGGAGTGGGGTGCTTTATGTTATGTTATGATGATTTTTTGACCTTATACCAGTTGCAGTGAGTAGTAGCGGTAGTCGTGGAGTATGGTGAGTAGAAAAGCGTGGTCGCTCTGTTTCACCTTATCGGTGTCGTATCCTAACACGTGGCGAACTTTTTCGGCCAAACGTGTGATTTGCGCTTCTTCGGTGCGTTCGAGTGTCTTGCGGATGGTCTCAGCCTGTCCTACTGTCAGGCGTTCCGCTTCGGGGTAGGTGGGACGGTAGTCGCGGCGGATATAGTCGTAGCCATCGAGCGAGAGGTGAGGCAGAGCATCGAGCGAGTCCTTGGCTACAATCGTTCCGGCCGCCATATCGCCCAACCGTTGGTGGCGGCGTGAGCAGAGTATGAAGATGAAGCCGATGCAAAACATCCATAGGTCTACCACTTCGAGCATCCACCGTATGGCCAGTGCGCCGATGGTGGGTGCCGATCCGTCGGCCATGACCACGCGCGTCTTTCTGATGTACTTGCCGAGCGTGCGTCCTTGAAAGAGCGTCTCGCAGAAGAGTGAGTAGCCTATGGTCGGGATGGTGAAGAGAAGGAGGCAAGCCGTATCCCACGCATCGTCTTTGAGGGGAAGCGTGCTGAGGAGGTAGAACAATCCTGTGGAGTAGAAGAAGATGGCCGCAATGTCGATGAGGCGTTCCACGATGCGGTCACCGACGCTGGCCGGAGTCTGCTTGATGCGGACAAACTGGCCTGTGACAATATCTGCACTGTTCATGATGGAGGTGGGGTGACGCTGTGGGTAAAAGGTCTTTGCGGTGTTATGTTTGTGATTATCGGTGTTGCAAATTTAACTTTTTATTTTTACTTTTGCGCATTATCCACATACTTTTTGGATTTTTGCCGTGAAAGAGATACAGTTTATCAGATACAACATCGAGAAATGGGAACGTCTGGAGACGATGGCCGGTGACCTCGCTGCCTACTCTCCCGACGACATTGCCGATGCCTACAAGGAGGTCACTGCCGACTTGGCTTTTGCCTATACGCACTATCCATCGTCGCGCGTGACACCCTACCTCAATGGTATCGCCTCGGTACTCCACCGCGCCATCTACCGCAATCGGCGGGAGCGTTGGTCGCGGGTGGTCACCTTTTGGACGCATGAGGTGCCTATGGAGATGTATGCCAGTCGCCGTATGCTGGCCTTGTCGCTGGTCGTGTTTCTGCTCAGCGTGCTGGTGGGGGTGGTGTCGCAGGCCGCCGACAGTGAGTTTTGCCGTGTCATACTCGGCGACGGTTATGTAGACATGAGCCTTGACAATATCGCTGCCGGCCGACCGATGGATGTCTACTCTTCGCAGAGCGAGGCCCCTATGTTTCTCGGTATCACGCTCAACAATGTGATGGTGGCCTTCCGTGTCTTTGCTTTCGGTATACTCACTCCCTTCGGCGCAGGATGGCAACTCTTCTGCAATGGGGTGATGATGGGGTGCTTCATGACCTTCTTTGCCCAGCATGGCTTGCTGACGGATGCCTTTCTTGCCGTCATGTTGCACGGCACACTCGAACTCTCGGCCATTGTCGTGGCGGGTGCTGCCGGACTGACCTTAGGCTGCGGTCTGCTTTTCCCCGGAACCTATCCGCGTGGGGTGGCGCTCAGACGAAGTGCCCGGCGTGGTGTGAAGATAGCCGTCGGTACCGTACCCGTGTTTGTCGTGGCTGGTTTCATCGAAAGTTTCATTACCCGCCATGTAGACATCGGCGACGGTCTGCGCCTGTCGGTGATTATGGTCTCGGCGGCGTTTGTCCTGTTTTATTATGTCGTATGGCCGTATATGTTGCATCAAAAGGCCACTACGGCTGACGTTAATAAGGAAAAATAGAAAACCCGATAACAAAAACCTACAATCATGAACACATCCTCTTCCTCCCGTCCACGCTTTCGCCTCTATGTGGAGCGCACGTTCAGCCGTAAGTTTGACGACACGCTTGCTTTCGTTTCCGAGAACTGGCGACTATTGCTCAAGTCTGTTACCCTCATGCTCCTGCCCGTCAGTATTGTGCAGGGGTTGTGCCTGGAAGGACTGGTGTCGGCGCTCAGCGGTATGGGAGACAACGACGTATCCGACAGTGCGCTCGTGCGGTTGGGTGCCAGTTATTTGGGTACTATTATCTTCTATCTGATAGGCGGCATGCTGATTTCCGCTGTCGTCTATGCCTTGATGCGTATCTATCTGCGGCGCGATGATCGGCTCGCGGGATTGGATTGGACGCAGTGCAAGACCGACCTGAAATACTGTCTGCGGCGCGAAGCCCAGGTGGTGGCCGTCTTTGTAGTTCTGTTCATTGTGGTGATAGCGTTCTATATAGGAATTGTGGCCTTGGCTGCTGCCATCGATTCTGTCTGGTTGCTTCTATTGTTGTTTCCTGTCGCTATCGGTCTGTTTGTCGTGCTGATGCCGTTGATGCTGGCCTTCCCGATTGTGGCATTCTCTGACGGGTCAGTAGGTGAGGCATTTCGCAAAGCGTGGCGGTTGGGTTTTGGTACATGGTGGAGCATGTTTGCTTTTTTGGTGGTCATCACGCTGGTAGTATCGATCTTGTGCAATATGCTCGGTTTGCCGTGGACCATCTGCTATATGCTCCGTATAACGCTTTTCGACGCGACCGCCAGTGCTTCGGTGTTGTCCTGGGCTCCGTTGGTGTCGGTCTTGGGCTTCATCTTCGGCGTGGGAATGGTGTACGCCAACTATCTTCTCTCCACGTTGGTGATGGTGGCCTTGGCTGTGCAATATGGTCACGCTTCCGAGAAGATGGAGGGCACTTCCGTAGAGACAGCCATCGATGAGTTTGAGGAGCAACCGACAGACGATGATAGTGTTGCCTTGCGCGAGATTGACGAGTTTGAAAATTTGTAGCATGACCGTTCCCACCGATACCCTTGTCGTCGACACGGCCCGCCTTGCCGCGTGGAAGACAGACTCCGACTTCGACTACGCGAGAGAGTTCGTGCAGTCGGATACCTCTGTCGTGGACTGGCTGCTGGCGACGCTCGACCACTGGCTATGGAAAACCCTGCATATCAGTTTCGGCAGTCTGCCGGCCGGTATTCTATGGGCTTGTGTGGGGCTGGTAGTGGTAGTGACCATTGTCGCAGTTTTGGTCTATCGTCATCCGCAACTGTTTCTTCGTCGCGAACGCCGCCCGATAGACTATGAGGTGGTGGAAGACAATATCTACGGTGTAGACTTTGAAGCAGACATTGCCGCCGCCCTGCAACGGGCCAACTACTACGCCGCCGCCCGTCTGGTCTATCTGCAGACCCTCCGGCGACTCAGCGACGGCGGATGCGTGACGTGGATGCCTTCAAAGACCCCGTCGCAGTATGTACGCGAATGGTCGTCGGATGATTTCCGGTGGCTTTCGCAACAGTTTCTTCGTATACGCTATGGAGGATACAAGGCTGATGAGGCCCTTTTTCTGTCTATGCGCGACCGTCAGAAAGCGATGTTCGCCGCTCTGGATGCAACCGAAAAGCCGAAAGGAGGTGAGGCATGAAAAGGAAAACGCTCTACATCTTCACTGTGCTTGTGTTGCTGGTGGTCTGCTGTGCCTTGCAACTGCGCATACCCCAGCGTTTCTCCTGGAAGGAAACCTATGCCGCCGCCAATCGTCATCCGTATGGCTGCTTTGTCTTTGACAGTGTCATGCGTACGGCCATGCCCCACGGTTATGAGGTGACACACAAAACATTCTATCAACTCAGTGTAGAGAAAGACCCGATGAACGTGCTTGTTGTCGCCGACCGTCTCGATATGGACACCTTGACTGTCGCCTCGGTCAAGCGTCTGTTGCAGCGTGGTGCCACCATCATGTTGGCTTTTAACAGTACTACGGATGGCGACACGGCGAGCAATGTATGGAGCGATACCTTCGGTGTCAACATCTATCAGTACGACTGGTTCACGGTAGACAAGCAAAAGCGCCGTTTGGCAGACAGTGTTCCCGACGGATATGTCTACGATTCCCCCTTCACCCCTATATTGTGGAAAGGGCGCGACGGCATCTATCCTCCTGCCGACTACCGGGTGTACGGTATGCTGGTCGGTACGGGGATGGACATCGACGAGACTGTGCGGAAGAGCGATGTGCTGGTCTGTGGCGTAGACTATGAGTACAGTTCCGTTCCCGGGAAACCGCTCTATGAAGAAGAACCCTGTGGAGGAGTGGCCGATATCGGCGACTCCATCTGGTTCGGTCAGGTTGATGACTACTATTGCAAGGCCGCCGTGCCGCTTGTCGTGCGCCGTCGGTACGGGCGCGGACAGATTATCTTCTGCTCCACACCACGGTTGCTTACCAACTATGGAGTGCTCGATGGGTCGACCTCGCCCTATGTCCATCGGCTGATGACGTTGTTGGCCGACCGACGTACGGTACGCATCGATGCCGTCTATGACAATAGTGCCGATAAACAGGAGGCGCAGCAGTCGCCATTCAGATACGTATTGTCGCAACCGCCGTTGCGCTCGGTCCTCTATACATTGCTCGCTGGTCTGGTACTTTGTATGGCGCTGGCTATTCGTCGCCGTCAGCGGGCCATCCCCGTGCGGCGTGCTACGCGCAACTATTCGCTCGACTTTGTGCGCTTGGTCGGTTCACTCTACTACCGTCGGCATGATGCGTCAGACTTGGTGACGAAGCGATATTACAGTTTCGCCGAAGAGATGCGCAGGCTGCTCGGTGTCGATATTACTGATGTGTCGACAACCGCTGCAGTCAGTGAGACCATCGCCCAACGCACGGGTGTGACATCCGATGAGGTACAACGGCTATTGCGCCGCCTACGCATCATCGCCGCTGGTTCAAACGATGTTACCGAGAAGGAGATGAAGAAATTGGTCGACAAGATAGACCAACTTGTAAAGGCGGCCAACGTCTAATAGTCTGCGGAGCAAATAAAAATCGAAACAAAAAACTACAAGATATGGAAAACGAAGAAAGAACAGACCTCACGGCCTTTTCCGAAAAGATGGAAGCCGTGCGCCGACAGATAGCCACGGTCATCGTGGGGCAACAGGCGGCAGTCGACCTGCTACTCACCTGTATTCTTGCCGACGGTCATGTGTTGCTCGAAGGTGTGCCCGGAACAGCAAAGACCTTGATGGCCAAACTGATGGCGCGGCTCATCGATGTCCGCTTCTCTCGCATACAATTCACCCCTGACCTCATGCCGAGCGATGTGCTGGGTACGTCGGTCTACGATGTGCGTACCTCCACGTTCGACTTCCATCGCGGTCCGGTGTTCGCCAATGTCATACTGGCCGATGAGATCAACCGCGCCCCAGCCAAGACCCAGTCGGCCCTCTTTGAGGTGATGGAGGAACGGCAGGCTACCATCGACGGTACAACCTATCCTATGGAAGACGTGTATACCATTATCGCCACGCAAAATCCCGTGGAACAGGAAGGTACTTATAGATTGCCCGAGGCGCAACTCGACCGTTTCCTGATGAAGATAGTGCTCGACTATCCGTCGGAAGAAGAAGAACTGCAGATTCTTCGCCGCCACGATGCCGATACCTCGTTTGTCCGTCTTGACGGCATACAGCCCATCCTTACTCCGGCCGAACTGCTCCGTATGCGCGGGCTGCTCGAAAAGGTGCATATCGACGCTTCACTGCTTGCCTATATCGTGCAGATTGTGCAGCAGACCCGTCATAGCAAGGCTGTGTACCTCGGCGCCTCGCCCCGTGCCTCAGTCGCCATGCTGCGCTGTGCCAAAGCCTACGCGCTACTGCAGGGCCGTGACTTTGTGACCCCCGACGACATCAAGCAGGTGACCCCTTCCGTGCTCCGCCATCGTCTGGCGCTTACGGCCGAGGCCGAGATGGAAGGTCTCACGCCCGCCAAGGTGGCCGTGCGATTGGTCGAGAAGGTGGAAGTGCCGAAATAATACAAGTAACAATCCGTCAGCCTATTCTTTCTGCCATGTATCTGACCGCAAGATTCTATCTCGCCCTCGCCGTTGTTGTCTGTTTGATGGCCGCTGGGTATGCGTGGCCGCCGCTCTACGCTGTCGGCAAGGGAGCGTTGTGGTTGCTCGCTTTGATGGTGTTGGCCGATGTCGTGTTGCTTTGGATGCGACGTGGGGTCACGGCCAGCCGGCATTGCGCCGACCGCTTTTCCAATGGCGATGACAACGAGGTGACCCTGCGGGTAGACAATCAATATCCGTTTGCTGCGAGGATGGACATCATCGACGAAATACCGTTTGTCTTCCAACGGCGTGATGTACTCTTTCGTATACATCTCGGTGCGCACCGGGGCAAGGACGTGACCTATCGGCTACGGCCAACGGAGCGCGGTGCCTATTTGTTTGGCCGCATCCGCGTGTTTGCCACTTCTCCTCTGCGACTTGTCGAGCGGCGCTATACCTGTGGCATGGAGCAGGAGGTGAAGGTATACCCGTCTTATCTGATGTTGCGCGGCAACGAACTGCTGGCCATCAGCCAGCGGCTCAGCGACACTGGCATCAAGCGCATACGGCGTGTGGGCAACAATTCTGAGTTTGAACAAATCAAAGAATATACCCGCGACGACGAATATAGGCGCATCAACTGGAAGGCGACGGCACGGCGCGGACAGTTGATGGTCAACGTCTTCCATGACGAACGCTCGCAACAGGTGGTCTCCGTCATCGACAAGGGACGTATCATGCAGCAGACCTTTTTTGGTATGTCGCTGCTCGACTATGCTGTCAATGCTTCGCTGGCCTTGTCGTACATGGTGATGCACAAGGAGGACAAAGCCGGACTATCCACTGTTTGCGACCGTATGGACACCTTCGTTCCGCCTTCACGACGATCCGGCCACATGCAAACCTTGCTCGAGGCTCTCTACCGACAACGCACAACATTCGGTGAGACCGATTGGTCGGCGCTTGTCGACGGACTCAACCGTCATCTGCCCAAACGCAGTCTTCTCGTCGTGTTCACCAATTTCAGCGGGCGTGCCAGCATGGAGCGACAACTGCCTTACCTGCGCCAACTCAACCTGCGGCATCGTCTGTTGGTCGTCTTCTTCGAGGACAACGAACTGCGTGACTTCATCGCCACCCCTAAGCGTACCACCGAGGATTACTATCAGCACGCCGTGGCCGAGAAAACCATGGCCGAACAACGGCTTATCGTCTCCCTTCTGCGTCAGCAAGGCATACTCAGTCTGCTGACTACTCCGCAGGCGCTCTCGGCAGATGTCATCAACAAGTATATCGAACTGAAGTCCCGACAAATGCTTACCTGATGGATGTCTGATGGCCGTCTGCGATGGCCAAAAGTCCAATTATCAACGCCGAACTATCCATATCTGAAATAATTGTTGTAATTTTGCGCAAATTATGGAATATTTGGGGTATAACTTCCTTTTTCCGGAGGATAAAACCTCAAGGACAAATGAAAAACAAGTGTGGTCTGTCCGCCACATGCCAAGAGTCTATGAGTACAGTAAAAATCAAAGACAAGACATTCAAGACCTCCATACCCGAGGCCGAAATTCTCAAGCGTGTACAGGCTGTGGCCGACCGCATCAATCACGACATGGCCGACAAGAATCCCCTTCTGTTGGCTGTACTCAACGGGTCGTTCATCTTCGCTGCCGACCTGATGCGCATGATCACCGTGCCCTGTGAAATCTCGTTCGTAAAACTGGCCTCCTATCAAGGCACTACATCGACGGGAAAGGTCACAGAGGTACTCGGTATCAATGAGGATATCACCGGTCGTACCATCATCATCGTGGAGGACATTGTGGAGTCAGGGCTGACCATGAAGCGCATGATCGAGACCCTGGGTACACGCAATCCCGCGTCAGTACATATCTGTACCTTGTTGCTCAAACCCGAGAAACTCAAGGTGCCTCTCGATATCGAGTATGTCGCTATGGAGATACCCAACGATTTTATTCTCGGTTACGGACTCGACTACGACCAGCAGGGTCGCAACCTGCGCGACATCTACACGCTGGTGGAAGAAGACAACGCGTAAAGTATAGAACAGTCAAACAAAATATAATAAGCGCGGTATTTTCTCTTCGCGCGCCTTTAATGTAAAAAGATGAAGAATATAGTAATTTTCGGTGCCCCGGGTTCAGGCAAGGGCACCCAGAGCGACCTGATGATTGAGAAGTACGGTTTCAACCATATCTCCACAGGCGACGTTCTCCGCAATGAAATCAAGAACGGAACAGAACTGGGCAAGACAGCCAAGGGCTACATCGACAACGGACAACTCATTCCCGACGAGTTGATGGTCAGCATCCTCGCCAGTGTCTATGACAGTTTCGGCAAGGAGCACAAGGGCGTCATCTTCGACGGTTTCCCCCGCACCATTCCCCAAGCAGAGGCTTTGAAGCAGATGCTCGCCGAGCGTGGACACAACGTAGCCGCCATGATAGAACTCGACGTGCCCGAGGACGAACTGATGACCCGCCTGGTAAAGCGTGGTCAGGAGAGCGGACGTTCCGATGACAACGCCGAGACCATCAAGAAGCGTCTTGACGTATACCACAACCAGACCGCACCTCTCATCGAGTGGTACAAGTCTGAGGGTACGCACCACCACATCGACGGCCTTGGACAACTCGACCGTATCTTCGGTGACATCTGTGCTGTCATCGACGCCATCTAACAAGGAATCCTTATCGGTGATATATCGCCGAAGAATATACAAAATAGGAGTGGTTTCCATCCGTTTGAGGAGAGACCACTCCTACTTTTTTGTAAGCCCGTATGGGCAAACAACTTGTTTTCCATCATTACTATGCGATTTTTTTTGTAACTTTGCCCATATTCCCTTTTCTTGGGCTTTTTCGGCGTGTCCGTACGTTACCGGTCACCCTGCGCCTGGGAAAAGCGCATCATAATCACTCATAGAAGAAAAATGGCAGAATCTAACTTTGTAGACTATGTGAAGATATATTGCCGCTCGGGAAAGGGCGGACGTGGCTCCATGCACTTGCGCCACGTGAAGTACAACCCCAACGGTGGTCCTGACGGCGGAGATGGTGGTCACGGCGGTAGCATCTATCTCCGAGGCAACCACAACTACTGGACGCTCCTCCACTTGAAGTTCCAACGCCATGTGTTCGCCGAACATGGCGGCAACGGCGGGCGCGACAAGTGTCACGGCAAGGATGGGCAGGATGTCTATATCGACGTACCTTGCGGAACGGTGGTCTACAACGCCGAAACGGGAAAGTATGTGTGCGATGTCACCTACGACGGACAGGAAGTGCTCCTGCTCAAAGGCGGACGTGGCGGACTGGGCAATTTCCAGTTCCGTTCGGCCACCAATCAAGCCCCGCGCTTTGCCCAACCCGGTGAACCGATGGAGGAGATGACCATCATCCTCGAACTGAAACTCTTGGCCGATGTCGGCCTTGTCGGTTTCCCAAATGCCGGCAAGTCGACCTTGCTCTCCGCCTTGTCGAGCGCTCGGCCGAAGATTGCCAACTATCCCTTCACCACGCTCGAACCGTCGCTCGGTATTGTCGGTTATCGCGACCGCCAGTCGTTTGTCATGGCCGACATCCCCGGTATCATCGAGGGTGCTAGCGAAGGCAAGGGCCTCGGTCTGCGCTTCCTCCGTCACATCGAGCGCAACTCGTTGCTACTCTTTATGGTTCCCGGCGATACCGAGGATATCAAGCATGAGTATGAAGTGCTGATGGGCGAACTGCGGCATTTCAATCCAGAGATGCTCGACAAACACCGCGTGCTGGCCGTCACCAAGTGCGACCTGCTCGATGACGAACTCATGGAGATGCTTCGCGAGACGCTGCCCGATGACCTGCCTGTAGTGTTCATCTCCTCAGTGTCGGGGCTCGGACTGACCGAACTCAAAGACATACTGTGGCGCGAACTCAACAACGAGAGCAACAAACTGCAGGAAATCACCTCTGAGGAAACGCTCGTACACCGCGACAAGGATATGAGCCGCTTCGCCGAAGAACTCCATGCCGAGGGCGAGGACGAAATCGTATATATCGATGAGGACGAGATAGAAGACCTCGACGACTTCGAGTATGAGGAGGATGAGGCCAATGACTGATCCCCAACTCCGCTATTACGACCTCAGCGATGAGGTGGTGGCCTTCAGTACGACTCGCCACGGCGGATGCAGCGAGGGCGAGTATGCCTCAATGAACGTCAATGCTTATTGCGGAGATAGTGCCGATCATGTGGAATCCAACCGCAATGCGCTCTGCCGCACACTCTCCCTTGCATCGACAGAAAGGCTCATCATCCCCCACCAGACCCACGGCATAGAGATCCGTCAGGTGGGCAGCGAACTGTTCTCTTTGCCCGAAGCGGTGCGTCAGATGGTGCTTGAAGGAGTGGATGGCGTGATGACACGACTCGAAGGGGTATGTGTGGGCGTCTCCACCGCCGACTGTATTCCTGTGCTACTCTACGATACAGAACATCGTGCCGTATGTGCCGTGCATGCCGGATGGCGGGGTACGGTGGCACGAATAGTACAGAAGGCCATCGCAGAAATGCGTGCCGCCTTCGGTACCCGTCCGCAGGCGTTGCGTGCCGTCATCGGTCCAGGCATCTCAATGAAAAATTTCGAGGTGGGCGATGAGGTGTATGAGGCTTTCATATCGGCTGGGTTTGACATGGAGGCCATCGCTGAGCGTCAAGAGAAGTGGCACATTGACCTTCCAGCATGCAACCGTCTGCAACTCGAGGCGGCTGGCATCGCCCCCGACCATATCATCCTCAGTAACATCTGTACCTACGACCATTCCGATGACTGGTTCTCGGCCCGTCGTCAAGGTACGGAGTCGGGACGCATCTATACGGGCATCCTTCTTCGTCCCAACCATCCATAACCTCCAATATCATGAATACCCCCTTTATCAAGTCACTACTACTCTCCACGCTCCTCTTTGCAGGCATACAAGTTTCAGCGCAACAGAATTTCACGGCAGCCGAACAGCAGCAGATCAGTATCGAAACGCCCGGATTGTTTGCCCGGTCAAGCGCGTTCAACGTAGATTTCTCTACCTTGCGCGAGTCTGAATATTCATTTCCGTTGCCTGTAGGCAAGGCTACGCTCAACAAGGACAATACCATCAGCATCACCACCAAGGAGGGCGATGCAGTCAAGGCTATGTTCGATGGTACAGTGCGCCTGTCGCGCAAACATGCTGATCTTGGCAATGTCATCGTCATTCGCCATCGTAACGGCCTTGAAACTGTATATGCTGGCAACGCACAAAACTTGGTCAGCGTAGGCAAGAGTGTCAAGGCCGGACAGACCATCGCCATTGTCGGTACAAAGGGTGGACAGGCAGAATGTACGTTCTCAATCATGGTCAATGGCGGCCGTATCAATCCGCAGACCCTCATCGATCTCAATAGTCACCGTCTGCGCCGACAAACGCTCTTGTGCGAGCGTCGTGGCAGTCATGTCAATGTCAGCGTGACGGGCAAGAAGAATGACGCACCGGCCATCGGTGAGGACAAAGGTATCGATGTGTTTGAAAACTCGGAAACCTTCAAACTCGACTTGATGCGTCTGGAGAGCCAGACATGGTCGTATCCCTTGCCCGAGAGCAAGGTCATCAGTCCGTATGGCGGTCGCCGCAATCATGCTGGTGTCGATCTCAAGACCACACCCAACGACAATGTACTGGCGGCCTTCGATGGTGTTGTCACCCGGTCAAGCCCCTATTCAGGCTACGGCAATTGCATTGTCATCAAGCATTCGTATGGACTGGAAACACTTTACAGTCATCAGTCGAAAAACCTCGTCAAGGTGGGTGACAAAGTCAAGGCCGGACAGGTCATCGGACTGACCGGGCGTACCGGGCGGGCCACCACCGAGCACCTGCATTTCGAGGTGCACTTCAAAGGCCGCCGCTTCGATCCTGCCCTCATCTTCGACCATGTCAACCGCTCGCTGCAGCAGTCCACGCTGACGCTCAACAAAAATGGTCGCGTATCCTCACAAAAGAATATGTACGCCAGTGGGCGAAGCAAGAATAATAGAATGTAGAGTATATATAGGTGTACGGTAAAAATATCGCAAATGGCGAGTCCCGTAGGGACAACAAATGATAGCGTAGGGTGTCCCCTACGCTTTTTTTATGTTATTCGGTGCATTGTGATGGTGCGGGTGTTACACCTTCACCTTGACAATGAGTTTGCGTACCTTGCCACTACCGATGACGGGGGCGTGCGGGTCTTCTGGCCACACAATCAAAAATTGTCCGGGGTGGAGAGTGGCATACATTTGAGCATGGTCGGCGTAGAGGGCGCAGTCTGTCGCGGCATCATAGTGCTGTTTTTCATTGGTGCAGTCCTCAATGGGTTTCCAGCCGATGGTCTCCTCGCCTTCGAGGAGCACGTGGATGTCGATGTAGTCGCGGTGCATCTCGAGCACTTGCTCTTCGGCGCTGACGAGGTCGGGGTTGACATTGTTGATAAAGAGGCGGTCGCCTTCTATCTCGATGCGTCCGCACGGGGTGTGGAGCAGGTCGTGCGACTTGATGTAGTCGAAGGCTTTCTTGAACAGCGGGTGGAGCGGTTCGATACGCTCGGAGTGTTGAAGATTTGAAATGATCATTGGGATATTTTGAATTGTAAAGATTTAGGGCGGTAAATTATAGAACCGCCCTTTGTTCCATATTGTTATTCCATGTTGTCGGTCTTGGGACGCAGGGCGTAGAGTTGTATGGCAAGCGTCACGGCCACGACTGCGGCGAGTGCGGCGAAACCCAGTCCGAGGTTGCCGTCATCGCTCCACTTGCCGAGCACGTGGGTGATGGCTGCTCCGGCAAACACGCCCACCATATTCATGATGCCGTAGGCTGTGGCACGCTGGCGGGCACCGACAAACTGGCAGAGGATAGGCATATTGTTGGCATCGAACATACCGAAGCCGATACCGAAGAGTAGTCCGGCGCCGACGATGCCCACTAAGTTGTGGCCGAAACCGAGGAGCAGGAGCGACGGGATGGTCAGGCCCAAGCCGATAGCGCCAGTATAGACACGGCCGCGAAGGGTACGCTTCACCCACCGGTCGGACAACGTGCCGCCCAGCAGTACACCGATGAATGAGGAGGCGGCGATGGTGATGGTGGCCATCGGTCCGGCTTGCGACATGGGCAGCCCGAGGTTCTCGGCGAAGAGTGTCGGCATCCAGTTTTTGGTGGCCCAACCCGGTAGGCTCGGTACGGCGAAGTAAAGCAGTATGACCCAAAAAGCCACGTTGGTGAGTAGCGAGCGCATACTGGCTACAACACCCATCGACGCGGACTTGGAAGGTGTGTCTGTGGCAGGAATATCGTCATGCTTCTTGTCTTTGAGGAAAAAGGCCAGCACTACGGCGTAGGCAATGCCGATGAGACCAAACCAGTGGAAGGTGGTGTGCCATGAGTAGGCGGCGGCAAGTGTTGCGCCAAAGCCGCCGATGGCCTGGCCGATATAGAGGCCGGTCATGTGTATGCCGACAGCGAGCGAGCGTGAGCCGCCCGTGTGGTAGTCGGCGATGAGGGCCAGTCCGGCCGGCATATAGAGGGCTTCACTGATGCCCATGAGCGAGCGAAGCCAAAATACTTGGTCGAAGGTGGTAGCCAGTCCCATGAGGTAGGTCACAGACGACCATACCAGTAGGCTGCCCACGATGAGCCACTTGCGGCTCAGTCGGTCGGCGATGATGCCCGACACAGGACTCATCAGTCCGTATATCCAGAGAAAGACAGCCATAAGGCGGCCGAAATTGGTGGCCGACTGCAGTTCCTCAATGTCTATCTGCATGGCGTCTTTCATGGTGCTGAGCATCTGACGGTCCATGTAGTTGAGCAGGGCGACACCGCCCAGCAGTCCGACCACGACCCAAGGATAGATCTTGGAGTTTTTCATACGAGTGTTGTTTAGACGTAGGTTGTAGTAAATACTGAGTGCGTGTTCTGAAAATGCCACGCAATGTAGTAAAACTTGAAAAGGTGATAGATTGGGATAAGAATAGGGGGTGTCATTATTTAGAGTGAAGCGTCTTGCGCTTTTACGGTGACTATGATAGTCGTTGTCAGCCGGCGCAAGACGCTTCGCCCGTATGGCATACCGTCTATCGGGCGGCAAGAATCTCGTTGCAGAGCAGATGGGAGCGTATCATCATGCGGGGGATATGGAACGGGCCTTTGAAGATGTTGCCCTTGGCGGGCTGGGCCACGCTTCCGTCGCGGTGCAGATAACCATACCACTCGCCGTACTCATGGTCGGGGAAGTGGGCGTAGGTCCACTCGCTGATCATGCGGTGACGCTCGAGGTATTTCTCGTCGCCAGTGAGTTTGTAGGCGTAGAGGCAGGCGATGATGGTCTCGCACTGCGGCCACCAGAACTTCATGTCCTGTGAGTAGTCTTGCTGGGGGAATCCTTTGCAGTCGCGGAAGTTGATGATACCGCCGTACTCCTTGTCCCATCCCCAGTCCCACGACCAGTCGAGTATCTGCAGGGCGAGTTTTTGCAACTCTTTATCACCCTTGCGCTCGGCCACGTCGAGCAGAAACCATGAGGTCTCTATGCAGTGGCCGGGGTTGATGAGTCGGCCGTTGATGGTGTCGATAAATTCGCCCTTGGAGCCCACGGTTTCCAGTAGAGCCTTGTATTCGGGGTGTATGAAGTACTTGGCAAGGGCCTTGATAGACAGGTCGGTCTGCTCCTCCAGTTCGGTATCGTCGCACACCTGGCGCAGCACATTGGCCACGTTGATGAGAATCATGGTGATGCTATGACCCTGTGCTTCCATGGTGGGCAGATATTTGGGTTCGAGAAGTCCTGGGGTGGTGAGCATGTGGCGCATGTCACGGAAGATCTGCATGGCTTTGTCGGCGTAGGTTTTGTCGCCCGTAGCCTTGCTATACTCAGCCATGGCGATGGCGGCGAAACTCTCGCTGAACACGTAGCGGCGTTTGCGCAGGGGTGTGCCGTCGGCAGTGACCTCGAAGAACATATGGCGGTCGGTATCGAAGCAATGAGCCTCGATGAAGTCGATGGTACTCTTGGCGGCATCGAGCCACTCGGCGCGTTGTTCTATATGGTTGTAGGCGTAAGCGCAGATGTAGGCGAAACGTCCCTGAAACCATACCGACTTGGTGGTATCCATGAGTGTGCCGTCGCGGTCGACGCAAGTATATACGCCACCATTCTCATGGTCGACACCATGTTGCATCCAGAAGGGCATGATGTTCTTCACGAGGTCTTCGCGGTAACATTCGCTCCAGTAGGAAAGATATTTGTTGATGTCCATTTTCTTCTTCTGTTGAAATTAGAACACGTTGCACTTGTTGAAGAAGTCGATGGCTTCGAGTTCCTTTTTCAGTGCCACCTCTTCCTCGTCGGTGACATTGCGGAACGGTGTGCGGTTGGGGCCGAGGTCGAGACCAATGAGTTTCATGATGCGCTTTCCACCAACGATATTGCCGCGGTAGTGGCAGATGACATTGATCACCTCCTGGGCGTAGTTCTGCAGTTCGCGTGCCTTCTCAAGATCACCGTTCTTCCATGCTTCGAGTATACCGGTGAGACAGCGTCCGTTGTAGTTGGTGGTGCCGCCGATACCGCCTTGTGCGCCGCCCATGGCGAGACAGGGAAGGATGGTTTCGTCTTGACCATGGAGCATATCAAACTTGCCGTCGGCGTAGAGACGGCACTGGTTGTACTCGTAGAGACTCTCGAAGGTGTACTTGATGCCGGCGAAATTGGGTATGCGTCCGTCAACGGCTTTGAGGAAGTCTACCATAGAGAGGAAGGCACCGTTGAAGGCGGGGATATGATAGAAGTAGAAGGGAAGGTCGGGAGCGCCGGCGGCAATCTCCTCACAATATTTTACCAACTCTTCGACGCGGCCTACCTTGGGGAAGGGAGGGGCCATGGCTCCTACTGCCCACGCGCCCAGTTTCTGGGCGTGCTCGGCCAGTTTGCGGCTCGACTTCACGCAGCAACTACCCACGTGCACGAGTACCTTGAAACCTTCGGGGGCAACTTCCATCCAACGTTCGGCCAGGGCCATGCGTTCCTCTTCGGTGAGCATGTATCCTTCGCCAGACGAACCGTTGATGAATACACCCTTGAGGCCGTTCTTGACAAGCATGTTGGCGTAGCGTTCTATAGGCTCGAGGTTCACCTCGCTGTTGGCGTGGAACGGGGTGAACGGGGCATCGATGAGTCCTTTAATCTTTTCCATGTGGTTTTGAGTTATATATTGGATGTACTCTCTTTATTTCTGGTTGAGGCTCTTGAGCGTTTTGTCAAATTCGGCCCAATGTTCTTCGGTCATGTCATAGGGAGTGAAGATGCTGATACCGTCGGCACCGGCTTTCATAGCCGATGTGACGGCTTCTTCGATCTCGGAAGGCAGAAGGCCGGAGTTTTCGGGATCGACCAGTTTGGCTTTGTTGCGCCAGTCCTTGCAGATAAAGATGCCGCTGTAGAGGGCCATATTCTTTTCCTTGACGGCTTCGGCCTCTTCAGCGGTCACGGTGCCTACCCAAGCGGCGGGCTCCATATAGAAGTCATTGTAGTTCATGGGGAACACTGCATCGAGGTTCCACTTGTTCCACTGCTGGCGTACCATCCACTCGGCGTGGCTCTTCGGTCCGGGGAATACGTCGGCGCTGATCTTCTTGCCCTTGGCGTGTACGGCCTCGGAGATGCTGTTGACCAGTGAGGTGACGGCATCGCAACGGAACTGAGCCCACTCCTTGATCTTCGACGGGTCGGTGACGCGGGTGATGTCGATACCGCTCTGCTTCTTGAAGGCGGCCACGCAGTCGGGGCAGTAGCAGTAGTCAGCCTTGGCATATTCGCCGTTCATCGTCAGACCGTACTTGTCCCACAAGCCACGGGAGAGGATGACATCGGCGTAGCGGATGTAGTCGAGTTGCACGTAGTCGACATCGGGTAGGGAAGCAATCTCCTCAAACTTGGAGATGAGGAACTTCTTCACTTCGGGATTGCGCGGGTCGAGCGTCGTGTAGTACGATACGTAGGCAGGCTTGTCGTAGGCCGACTCGCCGAGGCGGTTGACGGTGTACCAACTGCGGTCTTTGCCGCCCTGCACCATGGTGGGAACCCATGCGTGATACTCTAGTCCGGCTTTGTGGGCCACGGCCGAGGCGGTGCGTATCTTCTCGGTGTTCATACCGGCATTGACGCAGACACCTGTGATGCCGTGCTTCTTCCATGCCTTGAAATCGTTTTTCAGTGTTTCGGCTGTAGTGTTCTCACCCCATCCTACCCATACGTAGACGGGTACTTTGTTGCCTTTGGCGCTTGCGCACACGGTGGTGAGCAGCAAGGCTAGCATTGTCAGTAATTTTTTCATGTGTGTGGTATTGTTTGTTTTCAGTTATTCGTTGTTTTCAGTTCTTTCCTTGTGATGGAAATTCTTGGTATTCGTAGTGACGATAAAAGCGTTCTTCGCAAAGGTACGACAAATATCGTGTACAACAAAGAAAAGGCTGTGTCAAAAATCGCTTTGACACAGCCTTTGCTATGGTCTAATCCTTTAGTCCCGTTGTCGGCAACACGTGTGCCGCTGTGTTACGGGGAAGGAGAAAAGAGTCGGAATTAGAGGTTGGCGTTGTCTTCGCCCCACTTCTCTACTGCGGGCACGATACCGAGTTCTACGATCTCGTCACGCATCTTGCAGAGGTGCTCATAAGACTTGGCCAAAGAAGCGAGTTCCTCGGGAGTACCGGTGGGCTCGGTGTAGTGAACACCAGTCTTGTCGATTGTGGTAGGCATAGCCATCATCACGTTCTTGAAGCCGAGTTTCTCGTCGTTGACGTAGCAACCGGCGGGCAGAGTGAAGGGCTCGCCACCCATAGCAGCCTCAATCATCTTCACGGCGTTGTAGGCAGGGCTCTGGAAGGAGCTGCGGCCGCGGAGCTTGATGATGTTGGAACCACCCTGTACGGTGTGGTGCTTGATCTCTTCCCAACGCTCAGCGGAAAGACCCATTTCTGCGAGGGGCTTGCCGTCGACCTTCACCTGAGAAGCGAATACGGCCATCTGCTCGCCGTGGCCACCGTAGGTGTGTGCGCCGGTCACCTTGTCCTGCTGTACGCCGAACTCGAGGGCGAGAGCCTGCTGCAGGCGGGTAGAGTCGAGGGCTGCGAGAGAGGTGAGTTGGTTGGGCTTCAAACCGGAGTGGATGAGAGCGGTGAGGGCGGTCACGTCAGCGGGGTTGAAGATGACAACCACGTGCTCTACATCGGGGCAGTACTTCTTGATGTTGTCACCAAACTCAGCGGCAATCTTGCAGTTGCCCTTGAGAAGATCTTCACGGGTCATGCCTTCCTTACGGGGAGCACCACCAGAGGAGATGATATATTTGGCACCGGTGAACGCCTCTTCGGGATTGACGGTGTAGGTCACGTTCACGCCAGGGAATGCACACTGCTGTATCTCGTCGAATACACCGTGTACGCCCGGTTCGTAGATGTCGTAAAGACAGATGTTGGGGGTGAGGCCGAGCATCAGAGCGCTCTGTACCATGTTGGAACCGATCATGCCGCCTGCGCCGACAATCACCAGTTTCTCGTTAGTTAAAAATGCCATAATAGTTTGTTATATTAACGTTTGTGATTTTCTCTGTTTCAACCATTCGGTTGTACATTGCAAAGTTACAAATTTTTTGGGTTATCCTGTATATTTATTTTCTCTTTAATATGTTGTATAATCTTAAAAAGATGGTCTTTTCTTCTCGTTTTTTGTACCGTTTCTTACATATTGTCACAAGATATTGCTTCGGTTGTCATGATTTTGGATTTGCTTCTTGTACGAATGCTACAAAGGCCTTGTACGGTCGCTACAAGGCCTTTGTACGGTCGCTACAAGGCCCTTGTACTGTCCGTACAAAGCCTTTGTACGAAAACGGTGTGGCCGATGTGACTCATTGTTTGGGTAGAGTGCGGCTCGCAAAGGCGATAGGGTGGGGGATAAGGAGGCGAAAATGGTGGGTAGGGTGTGGGTAGTCGATGGCCCAGCGTGAACGAAAAAAGACTTTGGAAGCCTGATACGGGTTCAGGTTCCAAAGTCTCAAACATTATGATGGAAGTTGTGTTTGGTGGGAAGGAGGCTAATCTGCGCGGTATCTTTAGTCGGGTATGCCGTAGGTGATTTTCCCGGTATTCCACTTGTCTTTAGGTTGCAGCGGCTCGTGGGGATAACCGATAATGATGCAGTTGAGCGGTATCAATTGACCGGGCAGGTGGAGTGTGCGCGAGATGCCGGCCACCTTCTTCTGGATGGGGTAGATGGTGGTCCAGCAGGCACCGAGCCCCATGGCGTGGGCTGCCAAGAGGATGTTTTCGGATACGGCGGAGAGATCCTGCACCCACAGTTCGCGGCCTTGCCCCTCCACCATGCGGGTGGTGTCGGCGCAGACGAAGATGAAGAGCGGAGTCTTTCGTATGTCTTCAGCGTGGTGTTTGTTGGAGGCGGCATACCGTTCGATGTCTTTCTTCTCGTTGAGTACGACGAAGTGCCAGGGTTGCAGGTTGCCTGATGTCGGGGCGGCCATACCAGCCCGCAGCAAGGTTTCGATCTTGGTGTTCTCGACAGGTTGTTGTTTGAATTTCCGCACGCTCGTGCGGGTCATGATGTTGTGCATGACGGCGGCGGAGTCTTGCTGGGCGTGGGCTGAGGTGAGGTTTGCGACTGTCAGGACAGCCGCAAACAGGTTTTTGAGTTTGTTCATACGCTACTATATTTACGTTGTGGCAGACATCAGAAACTTATTGTTTGAGGATGGTGACGGCCTTGAGCAGGTCGGTGCTGGCAAAGGTCATGAAAGCGGTGGCTACGCCAGTGCTTGCGTCGATCTTGTAGATGGTCGGGATGACAGTAGTGGTCTCACTGGCACGGGTGATGTAGGAGGATACCGACTTGCCGCCGTGGTTCCAACCGCCGCTGCCAGAACCACTGTCTGATCCGCTACCGGAACCGCCGCTCATGCTCGTCGGTGCAGCCACGGGCAGGTAGTAGGCGCCTGCGTAGCCGTCACCCCATCCGAACGATACGGTGGAGGCATCGGGAAGCCCGGTCACCCAAGTGAGGCTTTGGGTATCCATGTCTACGACGGCCATCTTGCCCGAGGCATCCATATTGCCGTACTTCTCCTTGTCAGTATAGAATTCCAAAAGGAACTTGCTGCCGCTGATGTGGAAGGCTTTGCGGAAACGGTAGCCATCGGCCTTGCTGAGGATATCAAACTTGTAGTTCTTGTCGAACTCGGTCTCCCCCTTCTTGATGCGGAGTGCGCCTACCTTGCTGGCGGTCGCGCTCGAACCGGAGAAGACGTATACATTGCCGTTGTCATCGGCGCCGCTTTGGGTGTAGCGTACGGAGCGCATTGCGCCGACTGAAGCACCGATACGGTTGTCGTAGATCACCTTCTTGATATTGAGGCTATAGTCGCAGATGGCTACGACGGCCGAGTCGCGGTTGCTGTAGTTCAGCACCATGGCCACTTGGTCGTTGCCCATGTCGACAATGTTGGAGATGTTGGGGTTCACCTCCTCAATGGCGTACTGGGTCAGACCGACAGCGATATTATTGCCCGCTCCGGTATTGTCGACAACCATAGCGTAGGGTTGGCTGATCTGGGCGGCGTAGGAATAGGTACCGAACGTGCCGGTATTGCCGAAGGCGGACACCAGTACGGGGGAGGCGGTTTCCTGCAACTTGCCGTCTACAATCTTGTAACTGCGGAGGCCGGCCTTCATGCTGCCGATACCTTCTGCCGAAGCGCCGCGGGCGTAGATGTAGCCTGTGAAGATGCCGCTGGTCTTGTTGTAGGTGACTTGAGTGAAACTGTCAAAGCATTTCACGGCATCGGATGCGCCGTATACGCTCTCGCCGGTCTTTGCGGTGGAGAGGTCGTTGTATATCTTCATGTAGACACCGCCCGAAAGATCGGAGGTGGGGTCACCCGAGGTGACAATGAAACTCACGTTCTTGGGGTCAACCGACGGATTTGAGCCTCCGTTGTTGTCGTCATCATTGGAGCATGAGGTGAAGGTCATGCAGGCGGTGAGGGCCATGAGCGCTGTTGTTTGGAAAAGTTTTTTCATCGTTTTTTTTTCTTTGTATTATGGTTATTTTATTTAAGTTTCAGATTTAGGCGAAGACGGGCTGAAAGCCCAACAAGCACTTAGTCCAGGGCCACGCCCTGGGTATAAAATGTGCGCGAATGACGCTCTGAAAGAGCAAAAGAATTATTGTTTTCCTTCTCATATTCTCGAAATAGATATGCTTTTGCTCTTTCAGGGCGTATGTGGCTTTGTGAACTTTCTACCCAGGGTGCCGCTTCGCTTGCCTTGGGCTAGGTGCTTGTTGGGCTTTCAGCCCGCCTTCGCCTAAATCCGAAAGTTGAATTATTTTAGTTTCCCTAATGTTCTGATTTCTGTTGCCCCCTTGATGGTGATGCCCTTGGTGGCAACTCCTGTTTCGGGGTTGACAAGATAGATGCTGGCATCCTGTCCGAACTGGGTGATGGGGAGGTAGATGACGCCGTCGGCGAACATCGGTACTCCGCCTGTCTCGGTGCCGGAGGTGATCTGGTTTTTGGCAGGGATGCCGCTGAGCCAAGTGAACTGCTTGCGCTCCATGTCGACAAGGGCGAACTGATGACCGGCGGTCATCGTGTTGATGGTTTTCTCGTTGTAGATCTCAAGTAGGAAGGTGCTGCCGGTCATGTGCCATACCCGACGGAACTTGTATCCGTTGGCCGGGGTCTGAAGGTCGAAGTAGTAGTCTTTGTCAAAATCATCGGCTCCCATTTTGATACGAAGGGCACCCGACTTGAGCGAGGTGGCGGAGTTGAAGGCGTTGGAGAAGACGTATACAGTGCCGTTGTCGGCCTTGTGTACCTCATGCAAGACCTGAGAGCGGTACTGGCCGGCTGCATAACTGATGCGGTCGTCGCGGTAGACCTTGAGCACGTTCAGATTCTTGTCCATTCGGGCTACCCATACGCTGTCGGGATACATCACCTCGCCTACACTGGAACCGTCGCCCGTGCCCGTCTGATGGAAGGCCGACTCTACCATTGCCGTGAGGAACGTGCCGTCGCCATTGTCGACAATGCTCGAGAAGGTGATTTGCTGACCGTTGCCGGTGATATCCTCCGTCCATAGGGTCTTGGTGTGATCGAGTTGTACGCCGGAAGAGGTGACATTCCAGAAAGCGAATGTGGCCCCGTCATTGCGTGAACCGTCGGAAGACACTTGCCCACCTACGCTCGTGACCAACTGACCGTCGAAAAAACCGTAGTTGGAGAAACGGGTGTCGATGCGGAATTCTCCCAAGCGTGTCAGCGATGTGTCGTCTGAGGTCCAGCGCAAGGCGTAGCCCAGCCCAGCGAACTGCTGTTGGTAGACCATGCCGATGGCATCGTGGCCATTGAATACCCATGTGTATTCCGTTTGAGGCAACTCCATGATGTTGTTCTTGATGTCAAGGTTGCCGGCCGTCAGCGAGTTGGTCTGCATGATGTATTCCGTGCCGTTGTCGGTCTTTACGGCCAAAAAGTAGGATCCTTTGCCGTTGAGGACGGTTGTCTCCGGGTTGGTGCCGTCATCCGGCGATGATGGGTCATCGGTGGACGAATCACTGCCGCTACATCCGGCAAGCAGGGTGCCCATTCCGAGAAGGCACAGGAAGAGCCCCGTCGCTGCCATCTTGGGCAGTGACAAATGTTCTTTTCTCATATCAAATATGTTGTTAGGATTGAATAATATACCCCTTATGGCGGAAATTTTCAGAAACCGCCTTGTTGTTCTTATTATTGCTATTGCTTGTAGAACACGTAGCGGAACTTGACCGCAAAATTGCGTCCCGGTTTTTGTAGACTGTAGTTGTCATAGAGTAGGGCATCGGTGACATTGTTGGCCTCCACCGATACATTGTATCTTCCGCCCCGGATGGCATATACCAGTTGGAGATCATGGCTCAGTTGGTTGGGCACGTAGAGTTTGGCACCCTCACTTGCCCAAGAACGGAAGAACTTGTGCACATACCGCATGTTCCAACCGATGGTGAGGCGGTTGGTCTTGCCCAATACGTGCTTGAAGGTGTAACTGGCATCTGCGCCACCGAAGGTGTACGGCAGGTTGGGCACACGATCGTTGTAGGTCACCGATTCAGCCCCGATGGAATTGTACCGCTCCTTGTTGCGTGTGTTCTGCATGGAGAAATTGCCCCCGATGCTCGCAATGTCCTTGTAATAATAATGTATGCCCCAGTCCATGCCAAGACCCAGTATCTTGCCGTGGTTGGTGCTGACGGCCACGCCTTTTTGTCCGATGGTGCGGATGATGTAGTCCTGCACGTTGCGGCTGTTCAGTCCGGCATCGATGCAGAGCGTGTGTGTCTCGTTGATGGTGTGCTGATAGCCGAGGTTCAGGTTGATGTTGTCGCTCTTCTCCGGACGGAGGGTAGCGTTGCCGTCCTCGTAGTCGCCGTCGCCGAAAAGTTCTCTGTCGGTAGGCATACGGTAGGCCCGCTCATACGACAATTTTATTTGTAAGTCGCTGTGCAGCAGGAAGTAAGTACCGGCAGCGCCCCACCCCAAAGCATCATTGCCGCGCTTCTGTTCCTGGTAGTCGGCACGGCCCGAGGTCGAAGTGTTGACAGGGCCTTGTACTTGTGAATCGTAATGTTTGAGGAAGGCTACGATGTTCCAGTGCTCGTCGGGCTGGAATTTGTACGACAGTCCCAACACGTTCTTCTGGTTGATGCGACGCATGAAGGTGGCGGCCGTCTGCTGCGCACTGTTGGCGGCACTGTTGGTGGTGCGGCGACGATAGTGGGTATAGGTGTCGTTGAGGGTCAGAAAATGGTGGTCGCCGATGTGATAGGTCATATTTGCCACTCCTGCAAAGGTATAACCTTTGTACTCGGCCAGCGTAGGCACACCCTCACCCTGGTAGGCGTTCTCCCGGTACTCGCCCGTCCAACTGTAGGTGCGGCTGAGCGTGTCGACATTGTTGGTCTTCACCATGTCGTAGCGGACCGACAGCCGGACATCCAACCCCGGTGTGACCAGATTGCGTTTTTCATAGAGTAGGGAGGGCGTGAGACCTTGTGCTGTGCGGTTTTTACCACCAAAGACAATCTTCATCAGGTTGGCGTTCTGTATCTGCGCGTACTCATGAGTATAGTTGATGCTGAGCAAGAGTTTGTCGGCCCATTTCTTGTCAACAATACCCGCTTGGAAGATGACGGCCTCATTGTGGTAGCGGTCGTGGAACCGACGAAACCATCCTTCCTCCTCGTTCACGGCATTGGTCTGAAGGTCAGTCCATTGCGTCTTCACTTTATAGTCGTTGTCGGAGTAGTTTTGGTAGGCATTCAGACGTACGGCCCATCCTTGCTTTCCGGTCCATCCGAGTGAGAGGTTGCTGCGGTGGGTATTGAACGAGGCGTAACTGTAACTGACATCCACATAGGTATGGGGTGAATGGTCGGTCACGATGTTGATGGCGCCACCGAGGGCATCACCGCCAAAACCGACGGGTACAACACCTTTGTATACCTCAATGCGACTGGCAAAACTGGCAGGAATGTTGTTGATGCCGAAACTGGTCGATGCGCCTTCCATCGGTACACCGTCAATGAAGAGTTTCACATGCTTGCCCGTAAAACCATTCAGATTGATGCTCACTCCCGAACCCAATCCGCCGTCCTCCCGTACCTTCACCCCCGACACGCGGTCAAGGATATGCGCCAGGTCGAGGTTGGTATTGCGCAGGCGTCTTGTGTCGACCGCCATCACGTTGAAGGCTGATGACTGGACACGCTTCACCGGATTGCCGCGTACGACAACCTCATGCAGATGGTGGGTCTTGTTGAAATCTACGGAGTCTTTTCTGTGCTGTGCCGATGCCACCGATGAATACACCAGTACACATACGACCCACAGACCCCTACGTATGTAGTTGCTTCTTATCATATCAAAGTTATTGCCTTTTGACAGGTAATAATTGTGGTACCATAAGGAGTATTGTACGTCGGGCCTAGCACATTCTTAGAAAATAAACGCCTGAAACATTATGTTTCCTGCGTAAATACAAGGAATGATATGGGCAATGACTGTTTCTCGCTTATCCGTTGCTTATATTCCAATCTTTTTGCGGCTGCAAAGGTAGGAATATCTTTCGGATAGTGCAATACTTAGAAATGGTGAATTTGCCTGCTGCAGTGTCCGCATCTGCAAATTATTTTTTTTTATCATCACTAAAGTGAAGAAAAAATTTGGAGGTTCGCAGATTAATTCGTATTTTCGTAACCTAAACCAAACCATTGTTGCGACATGGATATAGTGGAAATGTTTCTTGACTATTTGCGTTTCGAACGCAACAGATCGGCACTGACCGTACAGAGTTACCGTGCCGACCTTGAAGCGTTTGAAGCCTATTTTAAGAATCTTGACCTATATCTCAGTTGGGACAATATCGATGAGGATGTCATCCGCGGATGGGTGGAGGCAATGATGGACAGAGGCAACAGGGCCTCGTCTGTCAACAGACGGCTGAGCGCCGTGCGCTCATTGTACAGATATGCGCTCTCGCGCAATCTAGTGCAGCGTGATCCTGCCCATAGTCTGCACGGACCCAAATGTGGAAAGCCGCTACCGCAATTCCTGCGCGAAGAAGAGATGAACCGATTGTTGGATGACATGAAGTGGGGCTCTGATTTTATTAATGTACGCACGCGTACATTATTATTAGTACTCTATGAAGCAGGTCTTCGCCGGTCGGAACTGGTCGGGCTGGACGATACTTCGGTAGATTTCGGCAACCGTCAGATACGGGTGCTTGGAAAACGAAACAAGGAACGTGTTGTGCCTTTCGGCGATGAACTTGTCACCGCACTCCAACACTATATCACAGTGCGTGATGCCAGTGTGAACCGTACAGGCAAAGCGTTTTTTGTCGAGCCCGACGGACAGCGCATCTCCAGTAGTCATGTCTACCGTGATGTCAAGAAAGCCTTGTCGTGTGTGTGCACACTGAAAAAACGGTCGCCGCACGTCTTGCGGCACTCGTTTGCAACGGCGATGCTCAACAATGGTGCAGATTTGGAAAGTGTGCAGAAACTGCTCGGACATGAGAAACTCTCCACCACGGAGATTTATACCCATACCACTTTCGAACAGTTGAAGCAAGTATATAGCAATGCCCACCCAAGGGCTTAACTCTAACGAAAACAAGGAGGAAAACTATGGAAATCAAGATCCAGTCGATCAAGTTCGACGCTACTGAGACATTGCAGGCCTTCATCGAAAAGAAGGTGGCAAAATTGGAGAAAACCTATGAGGAAATTTTGAAAGCGGAAGTGCAGCTCAAAGTTGTCAAGCCCGCCACCGCACACAATAAGGAAACCAGCCTGTCGGTTGCAGTTCCTGGAACAACACTCTTTGTCGACAAAGTTTGCGACACCTTTGAGGAAGGAGTGGACCAATGTGTGGACTCTATGAAGGTGCAACTCACCAAATTTAAGGAAAAACAACGCGAAAGATAAAAAAAAATGCCAAATGTTTTGGCGGTTTGAAAATAATGCGTACCTTTGCAACCGTTTTAGAACAGGTCCTAAATCAAACGGCTTGACGCTATACGACTGCAAAGGTATTTCGCCTCTTTAGCTCAGTTGGCCAGAGCACGTGATTTGTAATCTCGGGGTCGTTGGT
>CAVJZJ010000037.1:0-28478 GCA_963653995.1 Flexilinea sp. | reverse complement strand
GTGTGAAGATGCTCGGCACACCGCTCGTGCTGCTCTCCTTTGTCGGCATCATGTGTCATGTGGGCATAGATGTGGGCACCAACGCCGTGGCCCCCAAGATACTCCTTGAGCGTATCGGCGGGGCGGGCGACACACTCAAAGACTTTGAGTATGCCACATCGCTCTACTTCGCCTTCCGCACGGCAGGTTGCCTGACCGGTTCGATACTCATGCGTAGGATGAACGTGCGCACCTTCTACATCGTCATCGTACTGATGATGGCCCTCTCGATGGCAGGTTTTGTCTTCGGCACAGAGAAATGGGTACTGTGGGCCGCCATCGCCCTCGTGGGCTTCGGCAACAGCAACGTATTCTCCATCGTGCTCTCGCAGGCGCTGCTCTCAGCACCCGAGAAGAAAAACGAGGTGAGCGGACTGATGATCATGGGTCTCTTCGGCGGAACGGTGTTCCCCTTGGCTATGGGTTGGGCCAGCGATACGGCCAAGGCTGCCGGCGCAGTGTATCCGCAGATATGGGCCGCCGTCGTGATGGCCGTGGGTGTGGTGTACCTGTTGAGTTACATCCCCAAAGTGAAACAATAAGAATAACAAGGATAGAACAATGGAAAAGAAATATGTTGTAGGACTGGGCGAGGCACTTTGGGATGTGCTGCCCGAAGGCAAAAAACTTGGCGGTGCACCATCCAACTTCGCGTTCCACGCTGGACAGTTCGGACTCGATGCCATCGCTGTGAGCGCACTGGGTGAGGATCGTCTTGCCGAAGAGACCGTACAGCAACTCGAGGAGAAACACCTCGACTACTGCATGCCGCGTGTACCTTATCCCACGGGTACGGTGCAGGTGTTGCTCGACGAGGACGGTGTGCCGACCTACGATATCCGCGAGAATGTGGCTTGGGACAACATCCCCTACACACTCGACGTGATGCACGTGGCCAAGAATACCCGTGCCGTATGTTGGGGATCGCTGGCCCAACGCAATGTGGTGAGCCGCAATACCATCTACCGTTTCCTCGACGACACGCCAGCCGACTGCATGAAGATCTTCGACATCAACCTCCGTCAAAACTTCTACACCAAGGAGGTGATCAGCGAAAGTCTCAAGCGTTGTAATGTGCTGAAGATCAATGATGAGGAACTTGTAACCATCGGCCGTCTTTTCGGTTATCCCGGACTTGACATCGAAAACAAGTGTTGGCTCATCCTCGGCAAGTACGACCTCGACATGCTCGTGCTGACCTGTGGCGTGAACGGCAGTTATGTCTTTGCCCGTGGCACCATGTCGTACCAGGCGACCCCACATGTAGAAGTGGCCGACACGGTCGGCGCCGGCGACTCGTTCACCGGCACGTTCTGTGCCGCCATCCTCGCGGGCCATTCCGTGGCCGATGCCCACAAGGCCGCCGTAGAGGTAAGCGCGTATGTCTGCACGCAGAACGGCGCCATGCCACCCCTGCCCGAAGCACTGAAATCGAAAATCTGACCCCGTCTCAATAGGAAAACACGGCAGCGCGCATCGCTGCCCTCCCCCGAAACAGGCCCGGTAGCCATTTTGCCCCAAGCAGGAAGGATGGTTATGGGGCCTGTTTCGGTAATTCTGTACTATATCAATACCATTGCATAATAAACAATAGAGATGGCATTGAGTATCAGAATCTTTTTGGCTTTATACAGCACCTCGTATTTTTCTTTGCTTGAACAGAAATGAATTGCAATGATGAAAAATGAAACCAAAGTAAGAAATGCAGCACAATGATTAAACACTCTCATCTTGAAATGTAAATCAATGCTATAACAAATGAAAACAACAATTGAAATGGCATTGCATGTCCTCTTATTAAATAACTCCATAGCCATGTAGACAATCTTTCCTACCCAGGGAGCCGCTTCGCTTACCCTGGGCTAAGTTCTCGTTGGGCTTTCAGCCCGTCATAGTCTAAATCCGAAACCTGAATAATGGTTATTGCAAAGATAAATATTTCGTTTTATATTGTCACGAAAAGATGTTATAAAACATTAGGCGGGTTCTATAAATTACCTTTGATGGATTTTTGAATTTTAGTCGAGCATCTTTTCCTTTCTTTCTGAAGGAGCATAGCGGGCTATGCGACCGAGGAAGAAAGGAGAAGATGCCGGATAAAAACAAAAAGACACAAAGAGCAATCCGTCTAAAATATAAATTTAATTGTGCGTGGAATTTATAGAACACGCCATTAATGCATAGATACAATTTTATTGACTGTTGTAATCAGTTTCAACTACGAAGCGCGACAAGACGTACGGACAGGACGTGCGCAAGGCAAAGGCCACTACAGATCAGTAGGCGGCGGCCATAGACTGTCCGGCTGCCCAGGCACGCTGGTGGCAATGCGCCTCGACAACCCCTTCAAGGGCGGCGACGATGCGCGTTTCGGCTTGATTGGCCCACAGGCGGAACTCGCCGTCCTCGTCGTACTGACGGGCGAAGTCAAGCAAGCGGTCTATGGCAAAACCGTCTGACACGATACCTACCCCCTCGCGCCCGGCATCGGTAGCATTGCAGAGTTGCTCGATATGTGCCGGCACCATGACCGCAGGTTTGCCCATATAGTAGGCTTCGCATACCGACTCAAATCCACCGGTGGTAGCGTAGGCCCGACAGTCGGCCAGCGTATGGAGAAAAGCCTCATCGTCGAGCCGATGGAAGGAGAGAGTGTCGTCGATCTGCAATATCTCGGGAGCGTCGCGCTTGTCCCAAAAGAAGCGCAGAGGAACTTCCGGATGGGCTTCATGCCACGCCTTCACATCCTCGGCAAATCCAGCATTGAGGATGTATCCGGCCACATAATTGCCGTGGTGCCGCGGTGTGGAGAACACCTCACGGCGCAACAATGGCGGCACGACGGTCAAGCGTTGGCGCTCATCGGCTGGATAAGCGCGTAGGGAGAGCGCAAGCCGACGCTGCGCTCCCATACAGGTAGCCCGAGTGAAAGCCAGCAACGACCGTAGCGACGCACGTCCGGTATCCGGCATACGGAAGTCGGGATGCAGAAAGAGATACTGATGACCGATGCACACCTCGGGCACTTCAGGGCGGAACAGCCCATAGGTGAGTCCGCAGAGCACGTCGTAGAAATTGACCACAAGATCAGCCCTGCTCTCACGGATGCTCTTGCGCAGAAACAGGATGCTCGATATATATTGCGGAACCCCCAATATATTGCCGACAATAGACCGCAACAAACCCACGCGGCGATTGTCGTGTGACGGATTGAACCCCGGGCTGCGGAAATAGGCGATAGGGGCCTTTGCCTTGCGGGTGAAAAACCGCGGCACCTTGCGTGTCTTGTTCTTGCCTACCAACATTCCGACCACCTGATGGCCGTGAGCCGTGAGCATCTGCTCGAGAGACAACGCTTGGGTGAGATGGCCGCGCCCCTCGCCCTGCACTACAAAGAGTATTTTCATAGATTCATCATTTTTTTTGTCCTGTGCGCATCCCTGTAACCTGCATGTCGGGGAAAACATCACTTTCTTGTCATTCTGATGCAAAAGTAATCTGCCAATATTTCAAAAGTGTTGAGAAAAGAAAAAGGTACGGTTACGTCAAGCATCGTTGGCACACACCTTTATCATTTTTTAGGGCGGCGGTTGCCACAATGTACAGAATTTAGGTTACTTTTGCACTGCGTAAGCGTATAGACCTTGCGCTTCATCAAGTTGCGTGGACATATCATTCAGTACACGCCCAAATCTCAATGATTCTACGAATGGACAACCAAACCAAAGCCATCGACACCCCCTTCCGCAAACGCGATGCCTACGGCTCGCTCAGTATGCCAGTATACCACACCGCCGCCTATGAGTTTGACACCGCCGCCGATATGGCCGATGCCTTCACCGGTCGCGTGATTGCCCCCGACTACTCGCGCGTGATGAACCCCACCGTGACCTATCTCGAAGACAAAGTGCGCGCCATCACCGGAGCGGCCGACGTGTCGGCCTTCTCCTCGGGTATGGCCGCCATCAGCAATACCATCTTTGCCCTCGCTGCCGCCGGAAAGAATATCGTGACCTCGCGTCATATGTTCGGCAATACCTTCGCCTTCATCACCCAGACGATGGCCCGCTTCGGCGTTGAGGCCCGCACCTGCGATCTCACCGATGTTGCCGCCACCGAAGCACTTATCGATGAGAACACGTGCTGCGTGTTCCTCGAGATTATCACCAATCCACAACTCGAGGTTGCCGATCTGCGCGCCCTTGCCGCCGCTGCCCACAAGCATGGCGTACCGCTCGTGGCCGACACGACCGTCATTCCCTTCACTGCCTTTTCGGCCTCGAGCCTTGGCGTGGATATCGAACTGGTGTCGAGTACGAAGTATCTCTCGGGCGGTGCCACCTCGCTCGGCGGACTCGTCATCGACTATGGCACAACACCGGGCTTCACCAAGGCCATCAACCAGGAGATGCTCTTCAATCTCGGTGCCTATATGACCCCTCATGTGGCCTATATGCAGTCTATCGGTCTCGAAACGCTCGATGCGCGCTACCGCGTGCAGGCCGCCAACGCCCTCGAACTGGCCCGTCGTCTGCGTACGCTCAAAGGCATCTGTCATGTGGGCTATGTAGGACTGGAAGACAATCCCTACCATGAGTTGGCTGTCAGCCAGTTTGGTCCGACCGCCGGAGCAATGATCACCATCGACCTTGAAGACCAGGAGGCTTGCTTCCGCTTCATCGACCATCTGCAACTGGTGCGCCGCGCCACCAACCTCTTCGACAACCGCTCACTCGCCATCCATCCGGCCAGCACCATCTTCGGCAATTTCAGCGACGAGGAGCGCCGTAGCATGGATGTGCTCGACACTACCATCCGCCTGTCGGTAGGACTGGAAAATGTCGACGACATCTTTGCCGACATCGAGCAGAGCCTTTCCTGCGGTGACAAATAAGACAGAAGGGAACACGACGAAAAAACGAAGAAAAGAACATGACATACGATTTCGATAAAATCATAGACCGCCGTGGCACGGGTGCGCTCAAACTCGATGTGCTCGAGGAACGCTACGGCCGTGCCGACCTGTTGCCCCTATGGGTGGCCGACATGGACTTCGAGACACCGCACTTCATCACCGACGCACTGAAAAAGCGCATGGAGCACTCGCTCTTCGGATATACCGTAGAGCCGGCCGACTACTGGCCCACCATCATGCAGTGGTTGTACGACCGTCACGGATGGAAGGTGCAGCGCGAGTGGCTACGCTTCATCCCGGGCATCGTCAAGGGTATAGGCATGGCCGTCAACGTCTTCACCTCGCCCGGTGATAAAGTCATCATACAACCGCCCGTATACCATCCCTTCCGTCTCACACCACAAGGCAACGGACGCACCGTGGTCTACAATCCGCTCATCCGTCATGAGGACGGCTCATATACGATGGACTTCGACCATCTCGCTGCCGTCGCCGACGAACGCTGCCGTCTGCTCATCCTCTCCAATCCGCACAACCCTGCCGGTATCGTGTGGGACAAGGAGACGCTCGCCCGCCTGGCCGACTTCTGTTATGATCACCATATCATCGTCATCTCCGACGAGATACACGCCGACATGGCCCTCTTCGGTCATCGGCATACACCGTTTGCTACCGTATCGGAGAAGGCGGCCCACTGCAGCATCACCTTCGGCGCTCCCTCAAAGACCTTCAATATCGCAGGCATCGTCAGTTCGTATGCCGTCATTCCCGACGACGATCTGCGCAGCCGCTTCTACTCTTGGTTGCAGGCCAACGAACTCGATGAGCCGACACTCTTCGCTCCTATCGCTACCATGGCCGCCTTCAAGTACGGCGAGGAGTGGCGGCAGCAGATGTTGCACTATGTAGAGCAAAACATCCTCTTCGTAGAAGACTACTGCCGCGAGCATCTGCCCGAGATACGTCCGTTGCGTCCGCAGGCTTCCTTCCTCGTATGGCTGGATTGCCGTGCGCTCGGCCTCGACCATGATGCCCTCGTCGACCTGTTTGTCAACAAGGCCGGCCTCGCTCTCAACGACGGCGAGATGTTCGGACAAGGCGGTGAAGGGTTTATGCGCATGAACGTGGGTACGCCCCGCAGCAACCTCCGTACCGCACTGGAGCGTCTGAAAGATGCCATTGCAGGTCTGAAAGGACGGTAGATAGGTATTTTTCGTGTCGTTTTTACATTCTCGCTTTTCCATGGCGTTTCCCCCTTTTCCGCTCTTTTCTGCCCTGCTCTCGTGATAAATTACTAACTTTGCAGGATAAACGCATCAATCACATAAAAATGAATATAGAACATCAGATAAGCGGCGCGGTCATCACGGCCGTCAAGGAACTCTACGGGCAGGAAGTGCCCGCAAAGATGGTCCAGTTGCAGAAGACCAAACGTGAGTTTGAAGGCAGTCTCACGCTCGTCGTCTTCCCCTTCCTCAAGATATCGAAGAAGAAGCCCGAAGACACCGCTACGGAGATTGGACAGTGGCTCAAGGAACACGAGTCGAGCGTCGAAGGATTCAACGTGGTGAAGGGATTTCTCAACCTCACCGTTTCCAATGCCGCATGGACAGGTCTGCTCAACGCCATCAATGCCGACCCGACCTACGGTGAGAAGCACGCCACGGCCGACTCGCCACTTGTGATGATAGAATACTCATCGCCCAACACCAACAAGCCTCTCCACCTCGGACACGTGCGCAACAACCTCCTCGGATGGTCACTGGCACAGATCATGGAAGCCAACGGCAACCGTGTGGTCAAGACCAATATCGTCAACGACCGCGGTATACATATCTGCAAATCGATGCTCGCCTGGCTCAAGTGGGGCAACGGCGAGACCCCGGAGTCTGCCGGAAAGAAGGGCGACCACCTCATCGGCGACTACTATGTGGCCTTCGACAAGCACTACCGCGAAGAAGTGAAGACGCTCACCGCACAATATGAGGCCGAGGGCATGGATGCCGAGGCCGCCACGGAGAAAGCCAAGGCTGAAGCACCGCTCATCAAGGAAGCCCACGAGATGCTCGTCAAGTGGGAACAGGGCGATGCCGACGTGCGTGCGCTTTGGCAAAAGATGAACGACTGGGTGTACGCCGGTTTCGATGAAACCTACAAAGCGCTCGGCGTAGGCTTCGACAAGATCTACTATGAGTCGAACACCTACCTCGTAGGCAAGAAAAAGGTGGAGGAAGGACTCGAAAAAGGTCTCTTCTTCCGCAAGCCCGACAACTCGGTATGGGCCGATCTGACGGCCGACGGACTCGACCAGAAACTCCTTCTGCGCTCTGATGGCACGAGCGTCTATATGACCCAAGACATCGGTACAGCCGAGATGCGTTTCAAGGATTTCCCCATCGACAAGATGATCTACGTTGTGGGCAATGAGCAGAACTACCACTTCCAGGTACTCTCCATACTGCTCGACCGCCTCGGCTTCAAGTGGGGCAAGGAACTGGTACACTTCTCCTATGGCATGGTGGAACTGCCCAATGGCAAGATGAAGAGCCGCGAAGGTACTGTTGTCGATGCCGACGACCTTATCTCCGCCATGGTGTCTGATGCCAAACAGACCAGCGAGGAACTCGGCAAGTTCAAGGACATGACCGAAGACGAGCGCAACGAGATTGCCCGCATCGTGGGACTCGGCGCACTGAAATACTTTATCCTCAAGGTCGATGCCCGCAAGAATATGCTCTTCAATCCCGAGGAGTCTATCGACTTCAATGGCAATACCGGTCCCTTCATACAGTACACCTACGCCCGTATCCGCTCTATCATGCGCAAGGCTGAGGCTGAAGGTATCGTCTTGCCCGCTACACTCGATGCTTCAGCACCGCTTTGTCAGAAGGAGACCGAGCTCATCCAGAAGATCAGCGAGTTTGGTGCAGCCGTAGAACAGGCTGGCAAGGACTACTCACCGAGCGGCATCGCCAACTACTGCTACGAACTGACCAAGGAGTTCAACCAGTTCTATCACGACTACAGTATTCTCGGCGCCGATACGGCAGAGGAGAAGGTGGTACGTCTGGTACTTGCGCAGAACGTGGCCAAGACGCTCAAAAACGGTATGGCACTCCTCGGTATCGAGGTGCCCGAGCGTATGTAGGCCGCAAAAAAAAATGCACATACATCAACCATACGAGGCCGGGAGAGACCGCAAAGCGGCTTGCCCGGCTTTGTTTTTTTAGGCGGATTGTAAATTCTCAAGTTAAATTGCCTTTGATGGATTTCTTCACTAAAAACCTACTATTATGAAAAGAGAAAAAACATTTCTTCGGACCATCACCACTGTTTGGCTTCTGATGGCAGTTTGTCTCCAAATGTCGGCAGAGAACAAGACCCTTCAACTGTTTGATGCCGTAGTATTCTACAACGGCTATCTATATAAGGCCAATCCCGACAGTGCCAAAGCAGACGGAATACTCCGTCATTCTACTTCCAACTACGCCGTGTGCCTCACCGACGAACAACTCAACGCCATCGGCGACTCGCTGACCATGAGCGTATATGTGAAGGCGTGCTGCGATGAGTACGACCGTATCGGCAATATCAATCTTGCCTTCGTAGAGAAAGACAGCGCCAAGTACGATCCCGCCTATCACCAGCATATAGAGTTGGGCCGGTTTATCACGCCCTTTATGAACAAAAACAAGCAGCCCGACACTGTACCCTATTCCTACGACATCTCCTACGTGAGTGCGATACTGCGCGACCGCTCTATTCGAGAAAAATACAATATCTGGGTGGAATTCGAACTTTTCGGCGTACCTAGCTCCGCACAGAAAATCGTAGAAGGTTGTGCAGACCGCATTGACGTGTTCCAGGGCACACTCTATTTCAATACCTCTACGCCTGCGGCAGGACTCATTGACACCGATGTGCTTGTGCCCATTGTCATGAAGAAGACCAATGGTTCCAATCTCAACAATTACGACCCGGTAGCCACCGATACCATCGGCAAGACCACAAAGACCTATACCTTTGACGTGCCGCGCGACGTGGCCGATGCCCAAATCGTGCTCGTCACCTCCAATCATGGGGCTGAGGCTTATGGCGAAGAGTACATGCGCCGTTGGCACTACGTGTATATCGACGATCAACTCTGCCACGTCTACAAGCCCGGACGTGCCTCATGCGAACCTTTCCGGGAATACAATACACAAAGGAATGGTATCTACGGCGACTTCGAAATGACCGATGAAGAGTGGCAGTCGTTCAGCAACTGGTGTCCGGGTGATGTCATCGACAACCGCATCATACACCTCGGTGCCGTGAAGGCCGGCCAGCACAAGGTGCGCATCTCTGTGCCCGAGGCCGAATTCTACAACAGGTCGGGCGATATCCCCGTATCGATGTTCTTCCAAGGTACGACCGAAGGACAACTGACCGCCATCCGTGATGTGCAGAAGATCAATCCCCTCGTGCAGATAACGGTCGGCGATGGCGTGCTCACGCTACACTCGTCGGAAGGTATCATGAGTATCGAGATCTATGACTTGGGCGGCAAGAAGATGCGCACGGCCGATCTGACCTCCACCATCTCTACCGAGGGACTGCCCAAGGGCGTATACATCGTCAATGCTGAATTGACCAACAACATCATCGAATCACACAAGATAATGCTGAAATAACCGCTATGCAAGACACTTTCCCTACCAATCCGCCCGCGTGGCGCAATGACACCGTCCTGCCCCTATCCGCTGAGGTGACGGCCAATGCTTGGGCTGTCGATGCGGCATGCAGCGGCAATCCCGGTCCGATGGAGTACCAGGCCATCGATCTGGCCACCGGAGCGCAGGTGTTCCACTTCGGTCCGGTGCACGGTACGAACAATATCGGAGAATTCTTGGCCATCGTGCATGCCTTGGCTCTGCTCGAAAAGAAGGGCATCACGGGCAAGACCATCTACTCCGATAGCCACAACGCGATATTGTGGGTGAAGAAAAAGCAGTGCAAGACCAAACTTGTGCGCACCCCTGCCACAGCACAACTCTATGCCATCATCGCCCGTGCCGAACAGTGGTTGCGCACGCACCAGCCGCACAATACTATCGTGAAGTGGGAAACCAAAAAATGGGGAGAGGTACCTGCGGATTTCGGCAGAAAGAAATAGAAACTCGTCTACAAAGAGAGAAATCACAAAAAGACGGCCGATATACATTGTCAACTGAAAACTTGTTGATGCGTATATCGGCCGTTTTATTGTGCCATTTTTAGGATATGGCCTTCTTTTTCAATACAATAGCATGATGCCGGCAAAGGCGGCAAGACCGATCATCTTGATAGGTCCTACTTTGACCACCTTTGTTCCGACGTAGGTGGCGATGAAGAGGAAGATGCTGATCCAGAATTGCCAGGCATTGATGTTGGGCGAAGAGAAATTCTCGCGGGTCATAAGCATCAATGCTGCGGCGGCGAGCATGCCCACAACGGCTGGACGGAGGGTCGACAAGATACTCTGCACGGCCTGTGTCTGCATGTATTTGAGAAACATCCGGCAGACGAGTATCATCAGAATGAGCGACGGTAGTACAAGGGCGACGGTGGCGGTGAGGCTGCCCAGTATCGCCATTGTCTCTCCCATGCCGGCATTGTGTACGGCGGTGTAGCCGCAGTAGGTGGCGGCATTGATACCGATAGGACCGGGAGTCATCTGACTGATGGCCACGATATTGGTAAACTCGGCCGAGGTGAGCCACGCATTGTTGGTCACGGTCTCGGTCTGGATGAGCGAAAGCATGCCGTAGCCGCCTCCGAACCCGAAGAGTCCTATCTGAAAGAAGGAGAAGAAGAGTTTGAGGAATATCATTCTGTCGGTTTTATGAGTTGTCCGTAGAGATAGCCGCCTGCTGCAGCGGCGATAACGATGTAGATGGGGTTGACACCGAGCATCCAGATGAGCACTGCGCTCGCGATGGGTATCCAGCAGTTGACGAGACTGATATGGGCTGTCTTGGCCAACCGGAAGGTCGGGGCGGCAATCAGCGCGACAACGGCCGGACGTATACCACGAAAGGCCGCGGCAACAAAAGCGTTGTCCTGGAAGCGGTGGAAGAACATGGCGATGAGCAGGATGATGACAAACGAGGGCAAGGCTGTGCCTATCAGGGTGCAGAGTGCGCCCGGCAGACGACGCAGTTTGTACCCCACAAAGACGCTGATGTTGATGGCCAGCGCTCCGGGGCAACTCTGTGCCACGGCGATGAGGTCGAGAAACTCTTCCCGATTGATCCATCCGTGCTTGTCTACCACTTCCTCTTCGATGACGGGTATCATCGCATATCCGCCGCCGAGCGTGAAGAGTCCTATCTTGAAGAAGGTTTTGAAGGAGTCGGTATAGATGTTGGACATGGGCGGTGTCTTTTTAAGAAGGCGATTATGAGGGATAATGAAAAAGAAAAAACCGGGTTGTCTTTCCTGCGCCTGTCAGTTGACGGGGCGGGGTAGACAACTCGGTTTTTATCGTCTAAATCCTATATTTCGGATGACTTATTTCTTGTGGTTCTCTACCCACTTGCGGGCGTTGACGAAGGCCTCAATCCATGGTGTGACATCGTCCTCGCGATGGTCGGCCGGATACCAGGCGTTCTGCCAGGGGAAGATGGCGCGCTCCAAGTGAGGCATCATGGCCAGATGGCGTCCGTCCTTCGAGCAGATACCGGCGACGGAGTAGTCTGATCCGTTGGGGTTGCCGGGGTAGGCATCGTAGGCGTAGCGAGCCACGATGTTGTAGTTCTCTTCGCCTTCGGGCAGTGAGAACTTACCTTCTCCGTGGGCTACCCAGATGCCGAGACGGTCTCCGCTGAGGCTGGAGAACATCACGCTGTCGTTTTGTGGTATCTCCACGCCGAGGAAGGTGCTCTCAAACTTGTGCGAGTCGTTGTGCAACATGCGGGTGCGGTGCTGGTGCTCAGGATTGATGAGACCCAGTTCCACCATCAATTGGCAACCGTTGCAGATACCGAGCGAGAGGGTGTCTTCGCGGGCATAGAACTTGTCGAGGGCTTCCTTGGCCTTGGGATTGAAGAGGAAGGCGCCTGCCCATCCCTTGGCCGAACCGAGTACGTCGCTATTGGAGAATCCGCCACAGAAGACAATCATGTTGATATCTTCGAGTGTTTCGCGGCCTGATATGAGGTCGGTCATCATGACATCCTTCACGTCGAAGCCTGCCAGATAGAGCGAGTAGGCCATTTCGCGCTCACCGTTGGTACCCTTCTCGCGGATGATGGCGGCCTTGATGCCGGTGGAGGTGCGGCGGTCGGCAGAGATGCCGTAACTCTCGAGCGACCCCTTGAAGGCATCGTGGAAGTGCATCTCTACGGGCTGGTGCTTGTAGTTGGCGTAGCGCTGCGCAGCACATCCGTTCATGCTTTGGTCACGGTCGAGCAGATAGGAGGTCTTATACCACACGTCGCGCAGATGGTCGATATCGAAGGTGTGGGTGTATTCTTCTTTCTTGATGACGAGGGTGCGCTCCTTCGGAGTGGGATAACCAATCTTGGCGTAGCCGATACCGTTCTCCTCCATGAAGTCGCGGAACTCGTCCTTGTACTTGTCGCTCACCTGGATGACCACGCCGGGGTTCTCGGCCATGAGCATCTTCACCACGTCGTCGCCGGCGAGGTTGTGCAGGTTGATGTGCAGGCCGCCCTCTTTGTTGGCGAAGCACATCTCGAGCAGGGTGGTAATCAGACCACCGGCGCTGATGTCGTGGCCTGCCATGATCCATCCCTTGGCAATCATTTCCTGGATGGCATCGAAACAGTCGGCGAAGTAGTCGGCGTTTTTCACCGTAGGTACGTCGTCGCCTACCTTGCCGAGACTCTGTGCGAAGGCGCTACCGCCGAGACGTTGCTCGTCGAAGGAGAAGTCGATGTGATAGAGTGAGGAATTCTTGTCGGCTACGAGTACGGGCGATACGACGTGGCGCACGTCGCTCACCTCGCCTCCGGCGCTGACAATGACGGTTCCCGGAGAGATGATCTTCTCGCCGCTGGGATACTGCTGCGACATAGAGAGCGAGTCCTTGCCGGTCGGTACGTTCACGCCGAGGGCGATACAGAAGTCACTCAGTGCCTGTACGGCGGAGTAGAGGCGTGCATCCTCGCCCTTTTGCGAGCGGCAGGGCCACATCCAGTTGGCGGAGAGCGAGAGGCTTGTGCGGCCTTCGGCCAGCGGAGCCCATACGATATTGGTGAGCGCTTCGGCTACGGAGAGCACGCTTCCGGCTTCGGGTGAGGCCAGTCCGGCCTGCGGTGCGTGTCCGAGAGCGGTGGCGATACCTTTGTGTCCACGGTAGTCAAGGGCGACAACGCCGCAGTCGCTCAGCGGGAGTTGTATCTGTCCCTGACACTGCTGGCGGGCAATCTTGCCCGTCACGGAGCGGTCAACCTTGTTGGTGAGCCAGTCTTTGCAGGCCACGGCTTCGAGTTGCAGCACGCGCTCTACATACTCATCGAGATGGTCGCTCGTGTAGGTCACGTCCTCATAGTGGCGCTCTACGGTCTCGTCGCGCATGATGGTTTTGGGCGAATGGCCGAACATCTGGGCCACGTCGAGGTCGAAGGGTTTCACGCCGTCGCCCTGCTTGAAGGAGAAGTGGGCGTCGCCGGTGGTCTCGCCGACCACGTAGAGCGGGGCACGCTCGCGCTCGGCGATGCGGCGCACGTGCTCGATATGCTTCTCATCGATGAGCAGACCCATGCGTTCCTGACTCTCGTTGGCGATAATCTCTTTGGCTGAAAGGGTCTTGTCGCCGATGGGGAGTTGGGTCATGTCAATCTCGCCGCCGCACTCTTCTACCAGTTCGGAGAGGCAGTTGAGGTGGCCGGCCGATCCGTGGTCGTGTATGCTGACCACAGGGTTGACCTCTTCCTCGCAGAGGGCGCGTACAAGGTTGTAGGCGCGTTTCTGCATTTCGGGGTTGGCACGCTGTACGGCATTGAGTTCGATACCGTTGGAGTAGCGGCCCGTGTCGACGGAGGATACTGATCCGCCGCCAAGTCCGATGCGGTAGTTGTCACCGCCCACGACAACGACCTTGTTGCCTTTCTGCGGTTCTTTCTTGAGACAGTCGCGCTTGGTGCCGTAGCCTACGCCGCCGGCGAGCATGATGACCTTGTCGTAGGCGTAACGCTCGTTGCCCTCCTTGTGTTCGAAGGTGAGTACCGAACCGCAGATGAGCGGTTGTCCGAACTTATTGCCGAAGTCGGAGGCACCGTTGGAGGCCTTGATGAGTATCTGCTCGGGAGTCTGGTAGAGCCACTGACGTACGGGGAGCAGTTGTTCCCAGTCGCGGGCATGCTTCTCGTCATCGGTCAGTCGGGGGTAGGCAGTCATGTAGACGGCTGTTCCAGCGATGGGCCACGAACCGACACCGCCACCCATACGGTCGCGTATCTCGCCGCCAGTACCGGTGGCAGCGCCGTTGAAGGGTTCTACGGTGGTGGGGAAGTTATGGGTTTCGGCCTTGAGTGAGATGACGCTCTCGATGTCCTTCACCTCGAAGTAGTCGGAGGTGCTTTGGTCTTTGGGAGCGAACTGCTCGACGGTGGGGCCTTGTGCGAAGGCTACATTGTCTTTGTAGGCCGACAGTATCTTGTTGGGGTTTTCATTGGTGGTCTTCTTGATGAGCGAGAAGAGCGACGACTCCATCTCCTTGCCGTCGATGATGAATGTGCCGCCGAAGATCTTGTGGCGGCAGTGTTCGGAGTTGATCTGCGCGAAACCGAAGATTTCGCTGTCAGTCAGCGGGCGTCCCACTTCCTTTTCCACCTTGTGCAGGTATTCTATTTCCTCAGGCGAGAGGGCGAGACCTTCCTGCTCGTTGTATTCCTCGAGGTTTTCGACGTGCTTGATGGGCTCGGGCTGGTGGTCTACGGTGAAGATGCGCTGGTCGAGTCCCTCGTACATGCGTTGCAGCATGGGGTCATGCTCGGCATCGACGCTGCTCACGGGGAAGTATTCCTCTATACGCGAAATGCCGTCAAGACCCATGTTTTGGGTAATCTCGACGGCATTTGTGCTCCAAGGGGTGATCATTTCGCGACGCGGGCCTACATAGAAGCCCTCGACATTTTCGCCCTCGATGGGTGTCGCTTCGCCGAAGAGCCAACTGAGTTCCTTGATTTCGTCATTGTTGAGTTGATGGTCGCAGGCTGTGGCCACCACACTCTCTGATGGGGTTCTGAAGAAAAGAATCATGCAAGTTGTATTGTTATCGTTCTTTATTGTATTGCACTGTTGTATTGCGCTCAAGGTATACACCACATTACGGAGCCTTCCTTTTGGGGCGTGCTACCGAAAGTGGCGTATCAACTGCAAAAATACACTTTTCTGTGGAGAACGGCAAATATGTGACGATAAAAATCACTTGGTACGATATGCGCACGTTTATTCGTCCTCTTCTTTTTTCAGGTTGCGGTAGAGTCCGTCGACGATGGAGTCGGCGAGCGATATGTTGGGTACGAGGATGGTGTCGCAACTGAGGGCGTCGGCTACGGCGATGAAAATTTCTCCGGCGGGTATGATGACATCGGCGCGGTCTTCTTTGAGGCCGTATTTCTCCATACGTCCCTCGATGGTGAGTGCGGAGAGGTGGGCGTGGATGTCGCGCAGTTGTGCCACGTCGATCTGTTTGCCGGCACTCTTGTCGCCGATGAGTTTGTACAGACGGTTGATGTTGCCGCCCGACCCGATGATGCGGGTGTCGGGAAAGGCTTTGGCGTAGTCGCTGAGCATACGCCGCATGAGATGCCATTCCTTTTCCTGTACCGATCCGGAGAGCATACGCAGGGTTCCGATGTTGAAGGAATGGCTTTCGGCGAGCACGCCGTCGTGCAGGAGGGATATCTCGGTGCTGCCGCCGCCCACATCGACATAGGCGTAGTTGCCGATGGCACTGTCGGTATTTTCGACGAGGTTGTTGCAGAGCAGGCGGGCTTCTTCTGCGCCGGGGATGATTTCCAGACGTATGCCGGTCTCCTTCTCTATTTTGCGCATGACCTTCTTGCCGTTCTCGGCATCGCGCATGGCTGAGGTAGCGCAGGCACGATAGGTCTGCACACCGTAGAGGCGCATAAACTCGCGAAAGCCTTTCATCATGTGCATCATCATCCGTGAGCGTTCTTTGGATATCTTGCCGAGGGTGAACACGTCCTTGCCCAGTCGCAAGGGTATGCGCACGAACATGATTTTGCGGATGCGCTCAAATTCGGGTGCTTCGTCGTCGAAGCGTTTGATGAGCAGACGGGCTCCGTTGGAGCCGATGTCGATGGCGGCGATATTGGTGGGTTCCATATACGTTATTGTATTTTGCCTTCTTGTTTTTCGGCAAGATAGGCTTTGTGCAGTTCTTCTTGTGAGCGGAAGGGCGCTTCGCCTTCTGCGGACGAGGGTATGGGGTCGTTGCCGTGTCCGTCTACCTGGCGGCCGTTGGTGTTGTCTCGCAGTCCGTATTCTACGGTGCGAAGCAGGTCGCGGCGCATATCATCATCGTAGACGGGAGCCATCACCTCTATGCGGCTGCCGAGATTGCGGGGCATCCAGTCTGCCGAACCGATATAGTAGCGGTTGCGTCCGCCGTTGCAGAAGATGAGGATGCGGGCGTGTTCGAGATAGCGGTCGATGATGCCCGTGATGTGGATATTTTCGCTCATGCCCGTGATGCCTGGCACCAGTGAGCAGTTGCCTCTCACAAGGGCGTCGATGCGTACTCCGGCTTTCGATGCGGCGTAGATCTTGGCCACGACTTCGGGGTCGGTGATATGATTGATTTTCATCTTGACCCATGCCTCCTTGCCTTCCTTGGCGTTCTTGATCTCGGTGTCGAGCAGACGCAGCACCTTGGTCTTCATGGCGTTGGGCGATACCATCAGTTCACTGAAACGTACCTGCGAGAAGGGACGGTCGATGAAGTCAAATACCTTGGCCACCTCGCTTACAATGCGCGGCCGTGCCGTCATCATCAGATAGTCGGTGTAGACCTTGGCGTTGCCTTCATGGAAATTGCCTGTACCCACGCAGGCAATGTCGCCCTTGGTCGACTTGATGTAGAGCAGTTTGGAGTGTACCTTGAGTCCCTCCACACCGAAGATGACGTTGACACCTTCTTCCTGCATGCGCTTGCTCCACTTGATGTTGCTCTCCTCGTCAAACCGTGCGAGCAGTTCGACGACGGCCGTCACTTTCTTGCCGTTGCGTGCGGCGCAGATGAGGGCTTTCACTACTTTCGAGTCTTTGGCCAGACGGTAGAGGGTGGTTTTGATTTCCTTGACGCTGGGTCGTAGGGCGGCCTCGCGCAGTACGCGGATGTAGGAGTCGAAGGAGTGGTAGGGCACGTGTATGAAGCGGTCTTTGCGGCGGATGAGGTCGAGTATGCTTTCCTCGCTGAGAAACTCGTCCTTCATGATTTGCGGCCGACGCGGATAGCGCAGTCCGGCCTGTCCGCAGTCGGGGAAGCGCATGAGGTCTTTGTGGTTTTGATAGCGTCCGGAGGGCAGTGAGGTGTCAAGTTCGCGCACGTTGAGGCGTTCGAGTATGCGCTTCTGCATCTCTTTGGGCATCTCTCGGTCGTAGATCACGCGGATGGGCGATCCTTTCTTGCGGCTGTTCACGCCCAGGGCGATCTTCTCCATTGTGCCGTAGTCGCCCTCGTTGTCGACTTCCATCTCGGCATCCTTGGTGAACTTGAAGGAGTAGGCCTCGTACTGGCTGGGCTTGGTACCGATGAAGATGAGGGGCAGACAAAAACGGATGACGTCATCGAGGTATATGATGTCGGTTCCATCGCCTTCCGAGGGCAGTTGTATGAAGCGTCCGAACACGCGGTCGGGCACCTTGATGATGGCGTACTTCACCTTCTTGTCGTCGATGTGCGCCTTCTTCACCACGAGATAGATGCGGTTGTCTTCAAGGGTGTTGAGGTCGTCGATGGCGGTGAGCCATATCGGGTTGGTCGACCCGTTGAGTTTGTCGTAGTACAGTTGTCGGAGATATTGTTTTTGTGCAGGGCTGAGGCTTTTCTCGTCGACGAGCCGTATGCCCTTCTCTTCGAGTGCGGCAAACACCTCGCGTATGGCTTCGGTGTACTCGCGGCTGTACTCCTCGTTGAGCCGGTTGATGGTCTTGATGGTGCGCTTCACCGTCTTTTGGTTGGCCGCGCTGAGTCGTTCGCTGTCGGCGAGGCGGTTGAGTGAGGCCACGCGCACACGGAAAAATTCGTCGAGGTTGTTGGAGTAGATGCCTAGGAACGACAGACGTTCCATCAGCGGCACCTGTGTTTTCTTGGCTTCCTGCAGTATGCGGTGGTTGAAGTACATCCAACTGACGTCGCGTTCGACGTAAGTCTCTGTCTTGGCTTCTTTTGTTTTTCCCATAGTGATGTAGGTTGAGGGGCGGCGAGGGGCTGCCCCGTAGGTCGGGTATAGGGGTTAGGCTTCGACGGCGTTGTCCTTCTTTTTTTTCTTCTTGTCAGATTTTTTCTCGCTGTCGACCTTCTTTTCGCTATCTTCCTTCTTGTCGTCGGCCTTTTCTGTCGGTTCGGATGGTTTTCCGTACTCACTGACGATGAGGTCGCCGTCGGCAGGTATGTGGAGTTGTTTGCGGTAGAGGGCGGCGGTGCCGACAGGCACGACGATGGATGTGAGGCTGTCGCAGTCGGAGAAGATGTGGCGGCTGAGTCGCTTCACCTCTCCGGCGAAGGTCACCTTCTTGAGACTGTCGCACTCGGCAAAGGCGTAGTCGCCGATCTCCTTGACCGAGGCGGGAATGGTGATTTCCTCAAGACTGTCGCAATCGGAGAAAGCGTCGTCGCCGATGACGGTCACGCCCTCGGGTATGACCACTTTCTTCAGGGCGCGGCGGCGGGTGAAGGCTTGGTTGCCGATGGTCTCGATGGTCTTGGGCAGGATGATGAGGGCGGCATCGGTGAGACAGGCCACCACCTCATGACGGTCGGCGGTATAGAGCAGTTTGCTCTCTATGGCGTAGTGGGGCGAGAGACATTTCACGGTGTCGCTGTCGAGTCCTACAAACGGGTTGTGTCCCAGTGTCTCCACGCTCTCGGGAATGGTGATCGACTGGAGCGATATGCAGCGTGCGAAGGCCTCATTGCCGATAGACTTGACGGTCTGCGGCAGATCGATGGCCGTGACGAAGGCGCATCCCCAGAAAGCATCGTCCTCTATACGCTCCGTTCCCTCGGCGACGGTGTAATGGCCTTCGAGGGTCTTGGCGGCCATGATGATGCGCCGTCCGCTTTTGGAGTAGACTACACCGTCATCGTCGTGGCGTGCGCCTTTGAGTTTCTTTAGGGCGAGGTGGAGTACGAGATTTTCAAACTTGTCTTCACGTTTCTCGTTCTTCTTGATGGCTCCCAGTATGGCCTTCTTGATTTCTTTCATAAAAGTATGTGATATGTTGTATGTCCTGAATATTAAGTGACTTTTTTATCGTCACTAAGGCGCAATTGTCTGTCTTTGCGACGGTGCAAAGTTAGTGCTTTTCAGAGGCAATATGTGTTTAGTCTGTGTGACGATAATATTACAAAGGTGTTACATAGTCCAAGAGGGAGACGCTGTGTCTGGTGTGTTGTCACATCATTGCAACACGTTTGTCACATCTATGTCACCCTGTCTTTTCAGTATTGCAATATGGTGTGCCGACCTTTGCAACTGGAATATAAACAAAATCACACCGAACAAATACATTATATATATGAAGAATTTGACCTCGCGCTACCCCCGCTCCCTGTTCTTGGCCACCCTGTTCCTGTTCTCGGCCGCCATTCCCTCCTTTGCCCAGCAGGAGGAGGATGCCGCCAAGAAGTATCTGCCCCACATCCACGGTACCATCCGCAGCAAATATGAATATCAGACCGAGGAGGGCGAAGGGCGTTTCGAGGTGCGCAATGCCCGCGTGAGTGTCGACGGTAATGTCACGCCCCGCGTGAGTTACAAGGCCGAGATCGATCTCAGCGATGAGGGACAGATCAAGATGCTCGATGCTTATACCCGACTGAAGTGGCTCTCCACCGGACAGTTCACCATCGGACAGATGCGTGTGCCCTTCACCATCGATGCTCACCGCTCGCCCCACCAGCAGTATTTCGCCAACCGCTCGTTTATCGCCAAGCAGGTGGGCAATGTGCGTGATGTGGGTGCCGTGGTAGGCTATACGGCCAATGTCGGGTTCCCTATCATCATTGAGGGTGGACTTTTCAATGGTAGCGGTCTGACCAACCAAAAGAATTTCTGGACCAAGAATATCAATTTCTCTGCCAAGGCGCAGATGTTCTTTCCCCACGGGTTCAACCTCACGTTGAGCGTACAGAAGATCAAGCCCGAGCATATTGGCGTGATGATGTACGATGCCGGTGCCTACTGGCAGTCGCACGGCTGGCATATCGAGGCCGAGTACCTCTTCAAGCACTACGACCGCGACGCTTTCCACAACGTGCATGCCTTCGACTCGTTTGTCAGTTACGACATCCCCGTGCGCAAGGGCTTGCTGCGTTGCGTCACTCCGCTGGTGCGCTTCGACTATATGGGCGACCACAGCGACGGTACTGCTTCCGAGACCACCGATGCGTCGGGAGCAAAGGTCAGCCGCCTTGTGGTCAACGACTACCAGCGTTCCCGTCTTACGGGCGGCGTGACGCTGAGTCTGAAAAAACCGTTCATCAGCGATATCCGTCTCAACTACGAGAAGTATTTTTATCGCGATGGGGCCGTGGCCAAACCGTCGGAGAAAGACAAGGTGGTCATCGAGTTTATGACACGATTCTGATGTTATAAACACGAATATAGATGTTCCGGCAGACGGATGCGTACCGATGCCGCCACCGGATATGATTTTGGTTGATGAATACAAATCGGTACATTTGCCACTGCAAGTGGCATTATTCGTGAGATTAGTAAAATTCGTGGTTAAATTACCCTCAATTCCATGGGATAAGTGAACCACGAATCATACAAATCTTACGAATTGTTTTTACCCTCAATTCCATGGAATAATAAAAACCACGAATTTCGCGCCGTTTTCTTCTCAAAACTCCACATACGGTTCGAGCCGTTTGAGGTCGTGCTCGCTGAAATATTCGCGTAGCAGGCGCAGGTCGTCGAGACTCTTCAGCGGACCTTTGGTGCGGCGGTAGTCGGTGATGGCGCGGGCTTGATAAAAGTTGATGTAGGGATGGCGGCGCAGTTCCGCCAGCGTGAGTTTGTTGACCTTCAGTCGGGTGACGTGTTCCGATGAGGTCGTGAAGTAGTGCAGTGAGGCTTCGGGAAAGCCTTCTATCTCCTTCATCTGCGCCACGTCGGCAAACCCGCCCAACTGTTTTCTGTGGTACACAATCTGTCGGGCGTAGTACGGACCGATGCCCGGCACACGTTGTAGCAAGGCGGTGTCGGCCGTGTTGACATCGACGCGCTCATGGTCGGCTATCTTGTGGGGACGGGGTGTGGAGTCGGGTGTCGCTTCTTCGGTCTTGGCGGCGATGAGTTCGGCGGCGGGCCGATAGTCGTCGCTGATATGGATGTAGGGTTCAAGTTCGCGGTACTGCTTGACGGTGAGTCCGTAGACACGGGCGAAGTCGGTCGGTGTGCGGTATACCCCACCGTGGGCGCGGTACTTGTAGATGGCCTGCACCTGCCACGGTTGCAGTCCGAGCCGTAGCAGAGCGGTGCTGTCGGCCGTATTGGGGTCGAAGTCAAACCGCTTGGGCCGTACCTCTTCGGTGGCGTAGGTGTAGGTCTTTTCTTTCTGTTGCTGTCTGGTCATCCGCGTACTGTCGGCGTTCATGGTGAGAGCGCTCACCAGTGTGTTGTCCATACCGTCGCCAAGTACGAAGAGCAAAGCCAGTGTCACGGCGGCGAGTGCCGCTATGATGACAACAATCTTGCGTTCTGCGCGGATGAGGTAGAAAAATTCCTTGACGGTCATGGACGGCGGGTGTTGTGTGGGTGTATCAGTATCAGATGATATTCAACTGGTTGAGGAAGATGATGGCGATGGCTATCGGACATACCACCCTCATGAAGAAGAGGTAGATGCCGAGGAGCCTTGTGCGCAGGGTGCCACCGTTGGTGAGTTCCTCGCGGATGATGTCTTTCTTCACATACCAGCCCATGAAGAGGCAGGTGAAAAATCCGCCCAGAGGCAGGAGTATCTGTCCGGTGAGGAAGTCAAAGAAGTCGAACAAGCTCTTGCCACAGACCGTGAAATCCTTGCACGGGCCGAGCGACAACGAGCAGAATATGCCGATGATGCAGCACGTTGCGCTGACGATGGTCGCACCTGATTTGCGTGTGATATGCAGTTCCTCATAGAAGAAGGCGGTGCTCACCTCGTGGAGTGAGATGAGGGAGGTCAGTGCGGCCAGCGACAACAAGGCGTAGAACACGATGGCCACAATATAGCCCACAATGGGCACGGTGGCGAAGGCTTGGTTGAACACGTTGGGCAGGGTGATGAACACCAGCGAAGGACCACTATCGGGATTGATGCCTACCGAGAAGGCGGCCGGGAAGATCACCAGTCCGGCGAGCACGGCCACGAGCGTGTCGATGATTGTAATCTGTGTGGCCGACCTTACGAGCCGTGTCTGTCGACTGAAGTACGAGGCGTAGGTGCAGAGGCAACCCATACCGATGCTCAGCGAGTAGAACGACTGTCCGAGTGCGCCGAGAAACACGCCGCCATCCACCTTTGAGAAGTCGGGTTTGAGCAGGAAGGCGACCCCTCGTCCCGATCCGGGCAACATACAGGCGGCCACCACCGAGACGATGAGGAGGATGAAGAGGGTGGGCATGAGCATCTTCGAGGCTTTCTCTATGCCTCCCCTCACGCCGTGTATGATGACGAAGTGGGTGATGCCCATGATGACGACTGTCCAGATGATTGGTGTCACCGGCGATGAGGAGAAGTCGGCAAAGTACTGCTTCACCTCCTGCGGCGAGCCGCTCAGGCTGCCCGTGGCGGCGGCGAAGATGTACTGCAGACACCAGCCGGAGACCACGGCGTAGTAGCCGGTGATGAGAAATCCGGTCAGCACACCCATCAGTCCGATGTACTTCCACGGCGTGCCATTCGACATACGGTCGTAGGCCCGCGCGGTGTTGGAGGCTCCGCGTCGGCCGATGATAAACTCGCTCACCATGCAGGGTATGCCCAACACCAGTACGCATACAATATATAATAGGATGAAGGCGGCGCCGCCATGTTCGCCGGCTATGTAGGGGAAGCGCCACACGTTACCCAATCCGACTGCACTGCCGGCTGTGGCGAGAATGATTCCCAGTTTGCTACCGAATTTTGCTCTCTCTTCTGTCATAATCAAAAAAATTGTAAGAAATCTTATGCAAAAGTATAAAACATTCTTTACTTTTGTAACGGAAAAGAAAGCAAAAATATGAGATTCTTGTATAAAATGACGAAAAACTACCCTGTGTCTTGTTTCTACGTCCTTATCATCTGGGTGTTGTGCTTCATGCCCGTGCCACAGACACCGCTCGGCGATGTGCCGTTTGCCGACAAATGGACACACTTCGCGATGTACGGCGGCACGTGCGGTACGATATGGTATGAGTACCTGCGCCGTCATACGCGCATCTCCTGGCCGCACATCCTTATTGGGGCGTGGCTGGCTCCTGTGCTGATGAGCGGTCTTATCGAACTCCTGCAGGCTTACTGTACCGGTGGTCGGCGCAGCGGTGACTGGCTCGACTTTGCGGCCAACGCTGTCGGAGCGACCATCGGCTTGCTTATCGGTATTCTTCTGGTAGCGTATCGCGCCAAGCGGAGTAGGGGTGAGTGAGCAGGTGTGAGTTGTAGAAACGGCGGTCGCCCGTGACCTCCATTCCCACGAAGTCGGGCTTTTCGTAGGGCTCGTCTTCGCTGCCCAGTTCCACCTCGGCCATGACGAGTCCGGCGTTGTCGCCGTAGAACTCGTCTACCTCAAACGTGTGCCCTTCGCTCTTGACGAGGTAGCGACGTTTGTCTATCGTGCCACCGCGACAGAGGCGGAGCAGATGTTCGGCCTCGTCGGTGGTGATCTCCTTCTCAAACTCGTAGCGCGACAGTCCCTTCTCGTCAGACCGTCCCTTGATGGTGAGGTAGGCGCGGTCGTCGCGTGTGCGCACCCTCACCGTCGCGCCCTCGCAAGGGATATACCCCTGTCGTATATGGCTGCTAGCGTAGGCGGCACGCTTGTAGGCGTCACCCTTGTGTACGAGAAACTTGCGTTCTATCTCCAGTCCGCTCATGGTTTTTGCTTGTTGGGCTTTCAGCCCGCCCTCGTTTAAATCTGAAACTTAACTTATATTGAATGTATGCCTTATTATTGCATAAATGTTATGTATGCCTTATTGCATATATACGATGTAGCCGAGCCATGCTACGGCGAGGACAATCAGGGTCCAGAAGATCCATTTCACGACGTTCTTTCCTTCTTCTTCCTCTTTCTTGGCGCGGCGTGCGCGGTTTTGTTTGCTGTTTACGCTCATAGTATTTCGTTTTTATAGGTTTTTGTCTGTTTGTTGAGGTGGGGCGATGTATGCCCCATATATGGCATTTGCCCCCGTACCATAGGTTGTGGTACAGGGGCAAATGTACGGTTTTTGTGCGAATATTCAAAATTTTTTTCGCACGATGTTGCGTTCTGGGGAAATTTGGGTGTCTTACTTCACGGCCTCCACCGTGTATCCAGCGTTGGTGAGGAGTTGCAGCAGACCTTTCTCGCCGGGCAGATGGCCTACGCCGACAGCGAAGAAGGTGGGCTTGTCTTGCATGATGGCGGGCATACGGGTGGCCCAGTCAGCGTTGCGGTTGTCGATCATGGCTGCCTTCTCCTCGGGAGTAGAGGCACAGTCGGCGCTGATCTGCTTGTCCATGGCGGTCTTCACACCCTCTATGTTTTGGGCATAGTAGGCATCGGTCATCTCGTCGAGCAGACTGGATGTAGTCTGCACGTTGTCGATGAGGCACATCAGTCCGGTGACCTGACGATCCATCGGTTCACCAGCGATGAGACCGGCTTGGAAGGCGTAGGTCTCCAGTCCGCCTACCGGTTCGTTGTTCTTCTTGGCCTGTGCCTGGAAATACTGGTCGAAAGTGCTTGAGGGGTCGAAGTCACCCATGTGGTGCTGCAGGAAGACGAGGGCTTCCAACTGGGTGGTGAGGTAGGCGGGTGACATCTTGCCAAACTGATTGAAGACGATCGGACTGCCCAGTCCTACGCCCATAAACTCCTTGAGAAAGCCGTCAAGTTTCTTGTACTGTGCATCGTTGAGCACAGTTTTGAGGCTCTGTCCCTCGGGCAGCATCATCTTCTTGGTGAAGGCGGCGATGGTGTCGGCATTGCTCATGAGATCCATGTTGAGTTCGCCATACACCTGCGAGGTGGCGGTGAGTGCGTCTTTCACGCCGGGTATCTTTTCCACGAAACTCACGTTGGCCAGATGATGGGTGCCGATGACGTAGGAGGGGGCGGTCAGACCGTTGCCCGAGATCTTGTACAGGAGTTGTGCGCCGGCGTTGGTGGCCATGCCAGCCAACAGGAGCGCGGAGAGTAGAATTTTCTTCATATGCTTTGTCGTTTTTCGTTTCTTTTCGCGGCGGCGCACAACGTGGGCACTGCCGTCTTATTGTGTGTATACAACGTGCGTACACATCTTATTATTGTGTTTTTTCGCCGCAATTCTTTGCAAATACAGAATTAAAGTCATACATTTGTGCGAACAATAACCAAAAATCATCTCATCTGAACCATGAATATGACCGACAATTCCCATCTTTATAGCGTACTCGCCCATTTCTCCCTTTCCGGTACCGTATCCGCCATCGCTCCCCTCGGTGCGGGACTCATCAATGACACTTATCGCGTGACCACCGCCGAAACCACTGCGCCCGACTATGTGTTGCAGCGCATCAACGACAGCATCTTCACCGATGTCGACCTCCTGCAACACAATATAGAGGCCGTCACCCGTCATATCCGTGGCAAGTTGCTTGCTGCCGGTGTCAGCGACATCGACCGTCGTGTGCTCCGCTTCATCCCCACCGATGACGGAAAGACCTATTGGCGGGATGCTGCCGGACACTACTGGCGCGTGTCGGTCTTCATCGATAGAGCCCGCACCATCGATGTGGTCGACGAGATGTCGTCGCGATCCGCCGGACTCGCCTTCGGACAGTTTGAGGCCATGCTCGCCGATCTGCCCGACCGTCTCGGCGAGACCATCCCCGACTTCCACAATATGGGTTTGCGCTACCGCCAGTTGTGTGAGGCCGTCGCCGCCGATAGGGTAGGGCGTGTGGAGGGTGTGCGTGCCTTCCTCGATGCCATCGACAGTCACATCCACGATATGTGTGCCGTGGAGACCCTTGCCGCCGAAGGTCGGTTGCCGCTGCGTGTCTGCCATTGCGACACGAAGGTCAACAATGTCATGTTCGACGAGCAGGGCGAGGTGCTCTGCGTGGTCGACCTCGACACCACCATGCCCGGTTATGTGTTCTCTGACTACGGCGATTTTCTGCGCTCTTCGGCCAATACCGTGGCCGAGGACTGTCCCGACCTCGATCGTGTAGACTTCCGTATGGACATCTTCCGTGCCTTCACCGACGGCTATTTGGAGTCTGCCGCCTCCTTCCTTACCCCCGTCGAACGCGACTACCTGCCCTATGCCGCCGCCCTCTTCCCCTATATGCAGAGCGTCCGTTTCCTGTGGGACTACCTTTCGGGCGACCATTACTGGAAGTGCGCCTACCCCGAGCACAACCTTGTGCGTGCCCGCAACCAGTGGCGACTCTTCGAGAGCGTGATGGCCAAGACCGACGATATGCGCCGCTTCATAGCCTCCCGTTGACGGTTTTACCGATACCCATATTTTTTTTGGCCCTTGTATCGTTCGTACAAGGGCCTTGTAGTGTCCGTACAAGGCCTTTGTAGCGTCCGTACAAGGCCTTTGTAGCGTCCGTACAAGGCCTTTGTAGTATTTTGCAATGGCTACGGGTGTATATTGGTCCTCAAGTTTCGGATTTGGCATTTAGCAGGTGCCCCCTTCGGGGACATTTTTTCAACCATAATTTACAAATCAGAAACTTGAGTTGGTCTATTCTAAACAAATCTGAATGCCGGGCGGTGAATATTAAAAAAGTGTTGTGTTCGTACACAGATTTCTGATTTAAATCAAAAAAGAAACTAAAAATCGCGGATTTCTTGCTTGTAAGTTTGGAGAAACGTGGAAACCGTCGTAACTTTGCATCGTCAAAAGGTTAATAGATTGTTTAGGTTAGTAGTAATAGATTTAGGTTTTTAGTTATTAGGTTTAAGGTAAATTGAACGATTGTTTAACGGATGACAATGAAGACCGTGAGGCTCTTCATTCGTTTTGAGATTTATTCAAAAGGTTAAACATAGGATTTGTGCCATTGCTCGTTGAGAGTGGTGGCACTTTTTTTGTTTTGTGCCCTTTGGTCTTCTTCCATCGTCCCCTTCTGTCGCGTGCTTTTATCTTTCCTTTGTTTGTTAAAAACATATAAAACGCCGTTTCCCCCAAACTTACTTTTATCAGAAACGACTACCTTTGCAAGATGGAGTAGAGTGCCTATATATCGGCATTCTCGGTGTGTGGACGATTGCCGGATGCGGTGTGCATCGGCATTTCCCGCAACAACATAGGATGACTGTCGACCATATCATCTTCGATGACAACGGCTTGCGCGTGGGCGTATATGCCGCAACTGGTTTTAGGAAAATGGATAACTGCTTGATTTTGCGCAGATTGCGCGTTTGAGCAGGAATAGATAGTATGTCCTATATCTCCAAATACGGCAAAAAATCAACGACAAGAAATCGAGAACAATCAGAATACTGTGGATACTGACAAACACTGGTTTGTGATGCGCGACCTCAAGCGCCCCAACGCCCTGATCCCCGCCTACCGGCAACTGCCGGAACTGGGAGTGGAGACGTACACACCGTTGCGACAACGGGTGGTGAAGCGGGGCGGCATCAGCGTGCGCGAGGCCTATCCCTACATTCCCGACCTTATCTTCATCCACTCCACCCGTGAAGCCACCGACGACCTTCTTGTCGGTATACCTACCCTGCAATATCGTTATGTGCGCGGCGGCTACCGTCGGCCGATGATGGTCTCCGACCGTGAGATGGAAACCTTTATGAAGGCCGTTCGCTCCGTCGAAGCCCCCGAGTATTTCCGTCCCGAGGAACTCACGCCCGACATGATCGGTCGCGAAGTGCGCATCGTGGGCGGTACGCTCGACGGTTACGAGGGCCGTCTGCTCAAGTGCCGCGGATCGCGCCGTCGTCGCCTGCTCGTCGCCATCCCCAATCTGCTCGTGGCCGCCGTCGAGGTCAACCCCGACTACCTCGTCTTTTTGTAGGGTATACCACATTATTATATTGTAACCACATACAAAAACATATTCCGAGAAAAATGAAATTCACTCATCGTCCGTA
>CAVJZJ010000036.1:0-32588 GCA_963653995.1 Flexilinea sp. | reverse complement strand
AAATCTGCTCGGCTAAAATTCAAAAATCCAACAAAGGTAATTTATAGAACCCGCCATAAATGTAGGGTGTACTCGGAGAAACTATAAGCGGTGACATCTAAAATCGGCGACATCGCATCAAGCACGTCCGTTCTGTGTGACAAGTTCCTTCACCGTATCGTTGAAGGCTGTAGCGGCCTGCAGTTGCTCGATGGTGAGGTGCATGCGGTAGCGCCAGTAGTGGCGTGGGTTGGCCGGGATATTGATGCGCTCGGCATCGGCATCGGGCAGACGCAGATGCTCGTCTATCGAGAACCAGTCTTGCAGCGACTGCACGCAGAGCATCGATGGCGAGGCGAGTTGGTCGGACACGATATCGCGGGCCAGCCATCCGGGCAGCGGATGTGGGGCGGCACCGCCGCGATAGAGCATCGAGGAGTAGAAGTCCTGGGTGCGGGCCTCATCCTCATCCCACCATTGGCGCAGGGTAGGCATATCGTGGGTGGAGAGGGTGCAGACGGAGCGGTAGGGATAGTGGGCCACATGACCGAAACGCTCAGAGGAGTCTTTCGGCATCGACTGCACCTCGAGCGAGAGTATGCGCAGTTCGTTCATCACCCAAGGCACGCACTCAGGCACCATGCCGAGGTCTTCGGCGCAGACGAGCATACGGGTGGCCTGCACAAGGGTCGGCAGTTTCTTCATCGCCTCACGGTACCAGAAGTAGGAGTTGCGGCGATAGTAGTAGTCGTCGTAGAGACGGTTGAAGGCGGCCTTGTCGCCATCGTAGAGGGCCTCATATATGAAGTCGAGTTGGGCGCAGATACGGGGATGGAACTTGTCGGCATCCTTGCGGTCGCGCACAAAGAGCACGTTGCTCACGAGCGAGTAGAGTCCGTCGCGCAGCCAGATATCCTTGTCGGAGGTGCGTCCGGCAAAGGCGGCCTCTATCTTGCGTTGGGTATCATATTCGGGTTTGAGGGTATAGATGTCGTCGTGGGTATGGTCAAGATAGGTCTCGATGACCTCTTGGGCGTGTTCGCGGAAGATGCGGTCGATGACCCATGTGGCGATGAAGGGGCGGGTGAAGAGTTCCTCCTGGAAGTGCAGTCCGTAGCCTTCTATCTCCTGTCGCGACATGCCGAGGGCGGGAGCAAACTGTCCGAGCAGTCCGTGTACCGAGTCGATGGGTATCTCCCAGATACGGAAGAAGCCCAGCACATGATCGATACGGTAGGCATCGAAGAAGCGTGACATATTTTGGAAACGGCGTACCCACCAGCGGCATCCGTCGGCAATCATGCTCTCCCAGTTGTAGGTAGGAAATCCCCAGTTCTGTCCGTTGACGGAGAAGGCGTCTGGCGGAGCGCCGGCCTGTCCGTTGAGGTTGAAGTACTGCGGTTCGTGCCATACGTCACAACCATGTCGGTTGACTCCGATGGGAATGTCGCCCTTGAGTATCACGCCGCGCGACATGGCATAGGCGTGTGCCGACTCCATCTGCCGGCAGAGGATATATTGTGTCCAGTAGTAGAAGGCCACCTTCTTGTAGCCTGTCGTACGGGGATTGGCCAGGGCAGCGCGGTCGGTCTCGCGCCATTCGTGATGGTCGGGCCAAGTGGAGAAGTCGGCCGTGCCGTAGGTGTCGCGCAAGTAGCAGTACTGCGCGTAGGGCACGAGCCAGTGCTCCGACTCGGCGAAGAAGCGGCGGAAGTCGGCTCCACGCATCGTCTTCTGTCCTTCCTGGGCGAAGATGATGCGCAGATATTCGGTCTTGGCGTCATTGACGCGCTCGTAGTCGATCTGCGACAGGGCGTTGAGTTCGAGGCGCAACTGCTCCATCTCGGCCCGCTTTTCCTCGTCGGCGATGGGCGACAGGGCGGTAAGGTCGGCATACTGCGGATGCAGAGCGAAGATACTGATGCAGGAATAGGGGTAGGAGTCGGTCCAGGTGTGGGTGATGGTGGTATCGTTGATGGGCAATACCTGCAGCACGCGCTGGCGGGTATCGGCCACCCAGTCGATCATCTTGCGCAAGTCGCCAAAGTCGCCCACACCGAAACTGGTCTCCGACCGGAGCGAGAATACAGGTACAAGCGTACCGGCGATCCGCTCGTTGCAGATATCGAAGAATACCTGTCCGATATGTACACAACGCACTTCGCCCTCGGCGATGCCGGCAGGGTCTATCTTATGGTTGGCACCAGTCTCCCAAAGTATGCTGTTGGAGGTGTCGCCGACGGCAATACACTTGAACTCTAAAGGGGTGTCACAGCAGCGGTCGGCATCGATATCGGCGGTCCACTCGTTGGTATTGTGTTCGACCATGTCGACGGCCTTGCGGGTATCCCACTCACCGAGACACTTCACGTTGCCCGTCAAGGCGAGCCGCTGACCACGGCGGAGTTGCGGACACCGCACGACGATGCGCAGTGTACGGGTACTGTGCAAAGGTTTGGCCTTGCCCTTGGCGTGGCGGTCGATACAAGCGGTGAAAGCCGAGGTGTAGCGGTAGGCATCCTCGGGTATATCTTCCCACACATCATACAGATTGTAGGTGTGGGCTTTGGAGACAGTGAGGCAGACGCGGTGGGTGAGTGTAGTCCACTCGCTGCGCACCTCGCGCTCACCGTTGCAGACCGTATAATAGTAGTCTATGGCCGTGCCGGGCTTGGCGTCAAACCGACCGACACTGCACTGCCAGTGCAGACCGTCGAGCGTTGACATATGATAGACATGCTGCAGGGGCGTACCATCGGTACCGACGCCACTGACGTGCAACACAAGTTCCTCGCCATAGGCGGTCTTATAATCGATGTTGAAATTTAGAGTCATGGTTTCTGGGTTAGTATTCTGATGTGCAAATATAGGATAAATCTACGCCGCCACGCTTTGGGGAATGCCCGAAAAATGGTGTTTCATCGTGCAAACGTTTACACATACGTATCGGCTATGCAAAAATAGGGAAAAAAATGGAATAAAAATTCCGGAGATATATCCGCCGACACGGAAAAAGTGCGTACATTTGCATCGAGCGTCTCTATGGGGACGGCAGAATGGGAAAACCTAAATCCGACAACATATATGAATACCATCCTATCCATCATCGTGAGCATACTCGCCTTCGGGGCAGTGGCCGACAACGACAGTGTGAACAATGCTGCGGCCATCGACCGCGCCATCTCCTCGTGTGCCGAGCAGGGCGGCGGTACGGTCGTCATCCCTACAGGCACGTTCACTACGGGCACGATACACCTGCGCTCGCACGTCACCCTACGGTTGGAGCGCGGCGCCGTACTCCGGGGTACGAGACATCTCGATGCCTACGAACCGCTCCGCACCACGCTCGACCTTTCCAAGTACGAGAGCGGCCAAGGCACCGACAACTACAACAGTGCCACCGACCCCATCTGGTCGATAGCCATGATCATGGCCGTAGGCGTAAGCGATGCGGGCATTGAGGGCGAGGGCGTGATCGACGGGGCCGACGTGCGCAATCCGCTCGGCGAGGAACACCAGCGCGGACCGCACGCTCTGATGATGGCCGGATGCAACAACATGCACTTCTCGGGCATCACCATACGACGGGCCTCCAACTACGCCATCATGGGCTATCGGGTAGACCGCGCCCGCTTCTCCCGCCTGTGCATCCTCGGCGGATGGGACGGCATACACCTGCGCGGCGCCAAGCGGGTGACCATCACCGACTGCGACATACACACGGGCGACGATGCCGTGGCGGGCGGCTACTGGGAGGACTTCACCGTGCGTCGGTCACGTCTCAACTCGTCGTGCAATGGTGTGCGTATGATCATGCCGTCAGACGGTGTCACCTTCGAAGACCTCTACGTCTACGGACCGGGCATGTTTGAGCATATCACCTCCCACCGTACCAGTTCGGGATGGGCCTTCAATATTGAGCCTGGCGCATGGGGACTTGCCCCCGGACGACTCGACAATATCCGCATACGCCGCTGCCGCGTACAGGAAGTGCTCTCGCCGCTGGCCGTCACACTGGGCGAGGACAATTCGCTGGGATCTATCACCGTCGACCATCTCGTGGCCCGCGACATCACCCGTATGGCCCTCTCGGTGAAGAGTTGGGGCAAGGCCTTGACCGACCGTGTCGTCATCCGCCACGCCGACATGGAGTTCCGCGGCATCGACGACCCCACACTTCCCGCATCGTTTGAAGGCAAGCCTACCTCCGAGTGGTCCGTCTTCCCGTCGTGGGGTATGTATTTCCGCAACGTGAAAAAACTCAAGACACACGACATCCGACTCCGCGTCACCGGAAAGGACTACCGTCCTGATGTCATCGTGGAAAAATAAGGAATAAGGCGTGTTCTATAAATTCCACGCATTGTTAAATTTGTATTTTAGGCGGATTGCTCTTTGTGTCTTTTTGTTTTTATCCGGCATCTTTCCCTTTCTTCTTCAGTCGCATAGCCCGCTATGCTCTTTCAGAAAGAAAGCGAAATCTGCTCGGCTAAAATTCAAAAATCCATCAAAGGTAATTTATAGAACCCGCCATAAAAAAGTGCGGTCTATGTTGAGACCGCACTTTTTTTTGTGGCTTTGTATACTTTCTACCCAAGAGCCGCTTCGCTTGCCCTGGGCTAAGTGCTTGTTGGGCTTTCAGCCCGCCTTCGCCTAAATCCGAAAGTAGAATAACTTACTTCTTGCTTTCCCCGAACTCCACCGAGACATAATTGAAGATATCCCGGCAACAGTCTGCCGAAAATTGTTGGGCGATGTCGACGAGCCGGTCCCACTGCGCGGCAGAGAGACCTTGTACGATGTCAGCGTGAGTGATGCCGTACTTCACCAGGCCATAAATCAGTCCGGCATTGAAATTGTCGCCGGCACCGACAGTGCTCACCGTCTGCACGGGCGGCACAGGATATTCGCGGCGCAGACCACCCTCATCAAACACGACCGTCGGCTGTGCCCCGTCGGTGTAGACAAAGCGGCGCGAGTAGAACGAGATCTCTGCCTTGTATACCCTGTCGGCCTCATCGCTGCGGTAGAGCGTGGCGCAGTCTTCGCGCGAGGCACGCACGATATCGGCATACTCGAGATTGTCGAGCAGATTGGGCGTGATGCGCATGATGTCTTGCTTGTGGGCCGGACGGAAATTGATGTCATAATAGATGATGGCGCCACGGCTGCGGGCCAGTTCAAGCAAGGCCGACACTTGGGCGCGGCGGGCCGGGTTGACCGCATAGAAAGAACCGAAAACGACAATGTCATCGGCTTGGATATCGGGACACGTCACCTCGGGACTGTCGTGCGGCGCATCGCGATAAAAAGCATACTCGGCATTGTTGTGCTCATCGAGAAAGGCCAGCGACACGGGCGACTTCACCCCCTGACAGACATTCACGCACGAGGTGTCGACCCCGTTGTCGGTAAGAAACCGCAATACCTTGTGCCCTACACGGTCGTCGCCCACTTCGGTGACAAACGTCACGGGCACACCGCAGCGGCCAAGCGAGATGATACTATTGAACGTGGAGCCACCCGCAGCGGCCTCCACCGGACGTTCGTCCTTGAAGATGATGTCGAGCACCGTCTCACCGATGCCTATTACCTTGCGCATATATTAGATATGTTTTCCTTATTATATTATATAATGTACGTTCTCTGTCGGCAGTCTCATAGCCTTACCGCCTTGCAAATATCATAAAAAAAAGTCAGACGGCGGCACACGTTACACATATTCTTTATACCTTTGCATTATCAATCTTACACTATTCCTAATCAAGACACCGCCTGTGAAGGACGGTACAAACGATACCTGATAAAAGAAAACCAAATCGAAAATATGAAAAAAATCTTTACTCTTATCGCCCTGCTGACGATGACCCTCGCAGCAATGGCAAGTGATGTAGTGGTCGGCACCGACAACTACGCGCCCGAAGGCGAGTCCTTCGAATGGAAACTCCTGGCCGACTTCAAGACACAGTCTGTCAAGGCCGTGCTCGACCTCTCGACCTGCCAGTCGAGCAAATCCAACGAGAACATCATGACCCTCGGCACCGAGATCAAGGAGTGGGGTCCCTCCGTAGCCAACGGATGCAACCTGCACGTGTACTACACCTCCTCCAGCAAGACCCTCACCATACACTACCTCACCACCAACAGCCGTGTTGCCACCTACCGCTACGACGCTACCCTGAGCGGCATTGAGGGTGAGACCACCTTCGAGGTGTCCTACCAGAACGGATTTACCGTCAACGGCCAGCAGGTGTTCTCTCCAGCCCGCATGATGCGCATGCTCAGCCAGACCGACTCCATCTACTTCGGCAGCCGCGAGGGTACAACCCGCAGTTGGGCCACCTACAAGTCGGTACGCGTGACCGACAAGGAATTTGTAGATCCCGGCATCTCCACCTACTCCGACTACTCCAAACTGCTCCTCGACGGTGCCTACACCCGCTTCACCGACAACAAGGTAGACGTGAGCCAAAGCGCAGTCGATACCTACGGATTTGTCGTCTACGGACTGGCCGTGGGCAAAAAACCGCTCGGCGACCTCACCGTCACTGGCGTTCCCGGCAATCTCAACGAGGGCGACTATGTAAGTTTCGACAGTTTCAGCGGCACCGCCACACTCAGCAACGCCGGCACCTACGCCACCACCCTCGGCCTGAAGAACGGCGACCAACTGCCCATCGAAATCGACGGCTACATCTACCAAGGCGCACTCACAGCCAACTTCACCGCCACACTCGGCGAGAAGTCTGCCACCTACTACTTCGGCACTGACGCTCCGACTTCTACCACCTATACAGACACGCTCGTCACCACGCTCGACGGCGAAGAGGCTGGATACGGCAGCAAGACCGTCGAACTGACCGACTACAGCGACAACCACTTCGACCTCGTACTCAAAGACGTGCAGTTTGCCGCCTACGGCGACAAGATGGTGGGCGACCTCACCATCAGCGAGTTGCCAGGCAAGACAGCCGCCGGCATCACCACCTTCAACGAAAGCAGTTACACCGTCACCTTCGAAAACTGCCTCTCGCCCACCCTGCAGCACATCTCCGGCGCCAAGGTGACCGGACAGGCAGCCGGCGACAGCCTCTACCTCCATGTCGAGGGCGAAGCCGGCGGACAGACCTTCACCGTCACCTACGGCATAGAGCCTCCCAAGTCTGAGACCTTCACCGACACGCTCGCCATACTCAACGACGGCGACGAGTGGGGATACAACGACATCAGCGTCAGCATCACCCTCAAGAGCGACGACAAGTACACCATGACCATCTACGACATACCCGAACTCGGTACCTACACCTTCGAGGTGACTGGCACACTCAACTCCAAGGGCTTCATGGTCTACACATCCGAAAACGCCGAGTCGCCCACAGCCCTCGACGGCTGGGAGGACTATCCATCCTACATCAGCACCAGCGCCAAGAGCAAGGGCGGAAAACTCTACGGACGCTTCCAACTCGACCTCGGCGGCTTCGGTCCTTCCTACAACAGTTACTACTACACCCTCGTCTACGGCAGCAACTCCGACTGGCCTGAAGTGAACGCCATCACCACACCCGAGACCACAACCGACGGACAGACCACCGTATACAGCATCAGCGGAGCACGCCTCAGCGGTCTGCAGCACGGACTCAACATCGTACGCCACGCCGACGGCAAGGTAGTCAAGGTGATGAAGAAATAATACATCTCCGCGCCCTCTTGTGGCGCATCGCATACCCTACCCCAAGGCGGGGCCTGTACTTCCAAAGACGGACACAGGCCCTGCCTTTTTTTCGTCACCGCCATGTCAAGGATAAAGAGAGAAAGAAGGCACCTCTATTTATACACTACATGGCACACTTTTTGCTCATTTACGTATGAAAACATCTTATCATCAAGACATCAATAAAACAACGACATACACAATGAACACAAAGGAAACTCCCGTCCTTCTGCTCACCGGATACCTCGGAAGCGGAAAGACCACACTGCTCAACCGCATCCTCTCCAACCGCAAGGGCATCAAGTTCGCCGTCATCGTCAACGACATCGGTGAGGTGAACATCGACGCCAACCTCATCGAGCAGGGCGGCATCGTGGGCCAAGGCGACGACAGTCTCGTACCCCTGCAGAACGGCTGCATCTGCTGCACGCTCAAGATGGATCTCGTACAGCAACTCAGCGACCTCATCGCCGAGCACCGCTTCGACTATATCGTCATCGAGGCCAGCGGCATCTGCGAGCCGGCCCCCATCGCACAGACCGTCAGCGTATACCCCCAGATGTACCCCAACCTCGCCACCGAAGGCCACGCACGCCTCGACGCCATCGTCACCGTATGCGACGCCCTGCGTCTGCGCGACGAGTTCGCCGAAGGACAAGACCTCACCCGCGACGATCTCGACGACGACGATTTGGCCAGCCTCGTCATACAGCAGGTAGAGTTCTGCAACAAAATATTGCTCAACAAGGCTTCCGAGGTCACGCCCGACGAACTGGCCCGCATCCGCGCCATCCTCCACACCATACAGCCCAAGGCCGAGATCATCGACTGCGACTACTGCGATGTCGACCTCGACAAAATCATCAACACCCACCTCTTCGACTTCAACAAGGTCGCCACGTCTGCCCGCTGGATTGCCGCCGTCGAAGGTGAGGAAGAAGACCTCGAAAACGAGGAGGAAGGCGAAGCCCTCGAGTACGGCATCGGCACCTTCGTCTACACCGCACGCCGCCCGTTCGACATGAACAAGTTCGACTACATCGTCACCAAGAAGTGGCCCGCCAGCGTCATCCGCTGCAAGGGCCTCTGCTACTTCGAGAGCGAGCGCGACACCTGCTACGTCTTCGAACAGGCCGGCAAGCAGTTCAGCATGCGCAACGCCGGACAGTGGTACGCCTCCATGCCCGCCGCCGAACTGGAGGAGTTCCGCCAGCGCAATCCCGATGCCCTCCGCGACTGGGACGACACCTACGGCGACCGCATACAGAAACTCGTCTTCATCGGACAGAACATGGACCGCAAGGCCATCACCGAGACCCTCGACTACTGTTTGGCCGAATAAGACCGCCGCACCCACAATCAACCACGGTTTTTTACGAACCACGAATCTTACGAATCCCACGAATAAAAAACAATGGAAATCTATTCGTGAAGATTCGTAAAATTCGTGGTTCAACAATTTCGGGATACGTCATCACCCGCCCATTTTTTGATTTCGGTCCCCCCCCACAAAAAATTCCTCTTCACCATTTCTCCACCTCGAAAACCTGGCGATTAACTCCTTTTAACAATCGTTTTTCTATCCATCCGCCATAAAAGCCTTACTTTTGTATCGAAAAGGAATATCGGTACTTACACTTTCGCAGCAATCATACGACAAGTCGGATATTTATGCTTTCCTTTTCCTTTTTGTCACTGACAGAAAGACATATTCCAAGGGATACAAACCATTTGTCATTTATATGAAAATCTTTACACCGTTCAAGACTTTTGTCCTCTTGTTGGCCTTGTCAGCAGGAACGGCAAATGCACAGGAATTCTCCTACACGGAGAACTTCGACGACGATGCTTCCTTTACCGCCTCGGCCGACCTGCCCGACGGATGGACATCAACATCCAACTCTGAAGCCATCAAGCGCTACCAAGGATCCTACCTCGGATCGGGTACCAACTCCGGCAACTACGTACTCGGCACCCTCGGCACCACATCGATGGGCCGCAGCGCATGGGTATTCAGCAAGATGCTCACCCTCAAGGGCGGCACCAAGTACACCGTGAAGTTCTACCTCAAGATGCCCGGCGGAAGCGCAGCCCCCTTCAACAACAATGTCACCGTCAAGGCTGGTACCGCACAGAGCGAGGACGGACTCACCGTCAGCCTCGGTGAGACTGGCGCCACCAAACTGTCTGACTGGACAGAACAGTCCTACGAGTTCACCCCCGAAGCCGATGGCGACTACTGCATCGGTATCAACGTAGCCACCCAACTCTATCAGGCCGGCTATGTAGCCATCGACGACTTTGAGGTGACTGGCGATGAGAGCGGTTCAGGCTCCGGCGGCGGCGAGACACCTGTCGAGCCCACCGAACAGCAGACCTATCTCGATGAAAACTTCGACCTCGACGACCACTTCACCGACGGCACCGCCGTGCCCACCGGATGGGTCAGCACTGGCGACTATCCCTTCGCCCGTCAGAAAGGCAGTTACTTCGGACTCGACAACCACTCCGGCGACTACGTCTTCGGCACCCTGCCCAACTCGTCGGCCATGAGCCGCAACGAGTTCTTCTGCACACCGCTCATCTCCATGAAGGCCGCTCAGGAGTACACCCTCTCCTTCTGGTACAAAGCCCCCGGCGGCGCATCCAAGTACTACGCCACACAGATTCTCACCAAGGTAGGCACCGCACAGGAGTCCTCCGCCATGACCACCACCCTGGGCGAGACACCCCAGGAGAGCGTCAGCGAGTGGACACAGGCCACCTATAAGTTCACTCCCGAGGCCGACGGCGACTACTGCTTCGGCTTCAACCTCCTCACCCAACTCTTCAACGCCGGATCTGTCGTCATCGACGACATCACCGTCACCGGACCCAAGGCCACACCCGACGTACCCGACGACAAGACCGTATGCGAGATACCCTACTCACAGTCGTTCGACAACGAGAACAGCGACTACGACGGACAGCACTACGTGCCCAACGGATGGTTGGCCACCGGTACATCGCCCTTCGTGACGGCCAACATCTCCGACCTTGAAGCCAAGGACGGCACCTACTACGTCATCGCCCCCGAGAGCAGCATCGCCCGCGACGACCGTCTCTATACTTCCTTCTTCTACCTTGAAAAGGGCGTCACCTATCAGGCCAAGTTCTGGCTCTACATGCCCGGCGACGGCAGCAATGCCAGCGACTTCGACTTCACCGTCGGCACCGAGCAGGATTCCGAATTCCACACCTCCATCTACTCCCTGCCCTCCTACACCAACAAGGAGTGGACCGAGCACACCGTCACCTACACTCCCGAGGAAAGCGACTACTACTGCTTCTCCTTCGCACTGGGCGGCGAGCAGACCCAGGCTGGCGAGGTATGCATCGACCTCTTCACCCTCACCCAACCGGGCAAGCGCCTCAAACCGCGCGCAGCCTTCTCCTACGGAGGATACTACGACCTGATGAACAGCAACCTCATCGCCTTCTCCAACACTACCCTGCAGATGGCCAACCAGTCGACCGACGCCGACACCTATCTCTGGGAAGCCGAAGGCGCTGAGCCAAGCACATCTACCGAAGCCAACCCCACCTTCACCTTCCCCGCATCAGGCACCTACACCGTGCGTCTGACCGCTACCAACGAAATGGGCGAAAACACCACTTCTTCTGACATCAACGTAGAAAGCCTCGGCAACGAGTACAACCAGTTGCCCGTAGGTGCCTACAACCCCGGACAGGACAAGATACAGACCCGCGACAATATGTTCGCCTACGCCACCGACGACGACGCCGACTGGGTGACGGGTATCAACCATCACTACAGCCACTTCGCCGAGAAGTTCGACCTGCCCGAAGGCCGTGATTACCAGATCACCTCCCTCACCCTCTACCTCTGCTACTACAACCTCGGCAACCGCTACTACAGCGAGCAGGCACAAAAGCCCCTCAACATCGTGGCCTACCCCGTGACCGATGGTCTGCCCGACCTCGACCACCCCTACGGCAAATACTCCACCACACTGAGCGGAGCGTTTGGCACCACCGGACTGAGCAAGGCCGAGCTGCGCGGCATCTCCTTCGATAGCCCCATCGTAGCCAAAGGCCCCTTCTTCCTCACCTTCGAGTTTGCCGACGACCTGTGGATCGACGAGCCTGACGCCAACCTCTCGCGTACTGTTGTAGGTTTCGGCGGTGTCGTACACCGCACAGGTAGCACCTCGCTCTACGTACAGCCCACCAGCGTACCCGACGGATGCACCTACACTCCCGACGGACAATACTGCCCCGTCGACAGTCTCGGCAGCGACTACCAGGGACTCGGCCTCAACCTCACCGCATGGATCAACGTAGCCAAGGAAGGCACACCCACCTCCATCGCCGTCACCCCTGACGGCAGCGTAGCCTTCGCCGCCCGCATCGACGGCAACACGCTCACCGTGAGCGGCACTACCGCCGGCGACGACATCCACGTCTACACCGCAGCCGGACAGACCGTAGCCCACGCCACCGCCACCGACGACAGCACCACGCTGACCCTTGACGCACAGCCCGGACTCTACATCGTGTCTACCGCAGCCGGTACACAGAAGGTTGTCAAGAAGTAAGACGGCCGTCCCTACTTAGACAAATATAGATATCTTATAGCATACAAGCCAGAAGGGGACGGATGACTGCACTGCCGCCGGCAGGCGGACATCCGTCTCCTTCTCTCTTTTCGCGAAACAGAAACGCCACACACGTACACACCACAAGACATGAACATACACATACGGCAAATACTCGCGGCCGCACTCCTGGCCGCCACCACATGGACACAGGCCCCGGCTATGCCCGCCTACCCCAAGCCCATCACCGTCGTACAGCCCGACGGACGCACCATCACCATCCTGCAGCGAGGCGACGAGCGCGTACACTGGGCCGAAACCACCGACGGTTACACCCTCCTGCGCGACAAGCAGGGCTACTGGGCCTTCGCCCACACCGATGCCAAGGGCAATCTCTCGGCTTCCGACCTCCGCTACGAAGGATCGTCCCTACAAGCCAAGGCTGCCGGCATCAAGCCCGGACTGCGCTACTCCTCCCTGCAATGCCAGAGCATGATCAAGGCCGCCACACCACAGACCGACCTCATGGTCGACGGCACCTTCCCCTCCACCGGCAAACGCAAACTGCTCGTGCTGCTCGTCAACTACAGCGACACGAAGACCACCTACACCCCAGCCGACTTCCGACGCATGATGAACGAGGAAGGCTACGGCGGCATCGGCAGTTTCCGCGACTTCTACAAAGAGCAGTCGTACGGCAAACTCGACATCGATGTCACCGTCACCGACTGGATCACCCTGCCTCTGACCAAGGCCACCTACGGTGCCGACGGTGCCGCCTACATGATATACGATGCCCTCTCGCTCGTCTGCGACACGCTCGACCTCAAGCAGTACGACAACGACGGCGACGGCATACTCGACGGACTCGCCGTCATCCACCAAGGCACCGGACAGGAAATGTCGGCCAACACCGAAGACATCTGGTCGCACAGCGCCATCGTCTACGGACAGACCTTCAACGGTGTCACCCTACGACGCTACACCATCGAGCCGGAGAAACTCGCCCTCAACAACCGCATGTCGACCATCGGCGTCATCTGTCACGAGTTTGGTCACGCCCTCGGCGCACCCGACTTCTACGACACCGACTACGCCAAGTCGGGCGGCGAATTCTGTGGCACCGGCAAGTGGGATCTTCTCGCCTCCGGAGCATGGCTCGGTGACTACGGCGACCGTCCCGCCGGCATCAACGGATGGCAGAAATGGGTTTACGGATGGACCGACCCCGTCATCCTTGACAACGACACCGTCATCACCGACATGCCCGCCGCCGACCAGCAACCCGTGGCCTATCGCTTTGAGACTGGCACGCCCGGCGAATACTACTTCATGGAAAACCGCCAGCAGACCGGCACCTTCGATGCCTCCATCCCCGGACACGGACTCATCGTCTACCACGTCAACGAGAACATCATCTCGTCAAATCTCATCGACAACACCATCAACTCCACCTATCCGCAGGGCATCTACACCGTCTGCTCCGACGCTGGGGTCGATCCCGACAATTCACCCTCGTCATTCGGCGATGTCAACAGTGCCGCCACACCCTTCCCCGGCACCTACGACCACACCGAATTCTCCGACAACTCTTTGCCCTCCACCCTCTCACTCGACGGACGCTTCGCCTACCGTGCGCTGAAAGACATCAGCGAGAGCGACGGCAAGATCAGTTTCCACTTCGAGCACGGCGACGAACCGGCCAAGCCCGAATCGCTCACCGCCGCCACCAAGGACGGCAACGTCGTACTCACCTGGAAGGCTCCCTCCACCCAAGAGTCTGTCGACCACTACACCATCTACCGCGGATCTGAGAAAATCGCCACCACCACAGCGACCACCTACACCGACGAGGCTCCCGACGGCGGCACCGTGCTCACCTATCAGGTAGACGCCACCTACGCCAGCCAACTCATCTCCCACCCCGTATCGGCCAAAATCATGGTACCCGCCAACAAGGTGAAGACGCTCACGGCCACCATCAACGGCTCTGACATCAACCTCGCCTGGACCACCGAGAACACCCTGAAGTGGTGCAACCTCAACGACGGACAACTGCAGACCACCGACTACGATGCCTCCACACTGGAGTATGCCAACCGCTTCACCGCAGCCGATCTCGCCACCTACGTCGGAGGCAAGATCACCCACATGGGCTTCTTCCCCATGCTCGGCCCGTCGGAGATGACCGTCAAGTTCCGCATCTATGAGGGCGACAAGAACGGCGGCACACCTACCCTCGTCTCCGAACGCAACGTCAAGGAGTTTGCCAAGGAGCAACCGCGCGAACTCAAACTCACACAGCCCGTCACCATCAAGGCCGGCAAAGACTACTGGCTGGCCGTCTACTGCGAAAGCACCAAGGGCTACGTCACCGTCGCCTGCGACCAAAACGCCGTCATCGACGGACGCGGCAACTGCGGCATCGTCGACGGCGAGTTCGTCACCGACCCCAGCGCCTACGGCAACTTCTACATCACAGCCACCGTCACACCCATCAACACCGGAAGCCTCATCACCTCCGACGACTCACACGACACCTACGACCCGGCCTGCGACTTCTACTACCCCAAGGGCTTCGCCGTATATTGCGACGGCAAACTTGTAGGACGTACCACCGCACGCACCTATACCCACGCCACCCATGAGATGGGCACCCACACGCTCACCGTAGCCAGCCTCTTCCCCGGCGGCAATGTGTCGAAGGGTGTCAGCCAAAACGTGACCATCAGCACCACCGGCATCACCGACACCGATGCAGCCACGGCCACCGTCAGCGGCAGCAAGGGCGAAATCGCCGTCTACGGCTATGAGGGTGCCGTCAGCATCGCCGACCTCTCGGGACGCACCGTCAGCCACTCCGTCAGCGCAGCCAGCCATACCGTCAGCGTACAGCCCGGTATCTACATCGTCACGCTCGGCAAGGGCCACCGCTCCTACAAGGTAGCCGTGAAGTAAACCCTTCATCTCCCGACATCTACACACTATTCCTCCTTGCCATGCACGACACCAGTCTGCACGGCAAGGAAATACTACAAGGCCCTTGTACGATTGCTACAAGGGCCTTTGTAGTTTTTTATTGTTGTCCGGTAAAAGTTTCAAGTGGCAAGTCCTCGAAGAGGGCCTTCCTATTTACGGTCGTAAGCCCCAAACATAAAAATCCTTGCAAGAGTATAATACTCTATGCGTTACAACGTGTTGTACAATTTTTACCAGACACCAATAGTAGTTTTTTGCACAGAGCCATATATAAATCGGAAGGAAAACCGGTTGAGTTTGCAAAACCCCACAAAAAAATTCCGCACATTTTTTTATATTGGTGTCCGGTAAAAATACCATTGCTTACAAATACAACACTACGTCAATACAAAAAAACTGTGCCACTACTCTCCTCGAGCGGTGGCACAGTTCCTATGTTTAACTTAAAATTCTTTCGAAAATCAATGAAGAGCCTCGCGGTCTTCATCGTATCCTGTTAAACAATCATCAAAAACTTTTCACATTGTCGGGCTATCAATGAGCGACCTCATGAAGCGTATCCGACACGGAAGAAGTTCAATTTACCTTAAACCTAATAACTAAAAACCTAAATCTATTACTACTAACCTAAACAATCTATTAACCTTTTGACGATGCAAAGGTACACCCGTTTTGACGGAAATGCAAGCATTTGGATAAGAAAAACGTCAAGATACTATATATTTTTGATATATATATCAATTCTGTGTGTCCGTACACAACATTTCATAACGCTTTTTTCAATCCATAAACACTGACAAAAGTACAATACTCACTCGACGACTGTCAGCATTCTGCATTTATAGGGGTACTGACGCACATATTCGAAAAAAAATGAGTAAGTTTGCCGTCAGCAAATTCTAGGGTATTCCTATCTTTTTTTGAAGAAGGCACACCCCGATATACAACAAGACCAACAATGAGAGTACTCATAGTCAATACAAGCGAGCGGACAGGCGGCGCTGCCGTGGCAGCCAACCGGCTGATGGACGCTCTCAACAACAACGGCGTGAAGACCCGTATGCTCGTGCGTGACAAGACCACCGACGACATCACCGTCGTGGGACTCGGACAACGTCTGCGCTCGCGATGGAACTTCCTTTGGGAGCGGTGGTACGCCTACATGCACCTGCACTTCACCCGTCAGCACCTGTGGGAGATTGACGCGGCCGTGGCCGGAGCCGATATCACCCGCACACGCGAATTCCGCGAGGCCGATGTGATACACCTGCACTGGGTCAACCAAGGCATGCTCTCGCTCGGTAGCATACGCAAGATTGTCAAGAGTGGCAAACCTATCGTGTGGACCATGCACGACCTGTGGCCCGCCACGGGCATCTGCCACTACGCCCGCGGATGCAAGCGCTACGCCTCATCGTGCGGCCAGTGTCCGCTTCTTCCCGGCCGGGGACACGCCCATGATCTCTCGGCCCGGGTATTCCGCGCCAAGAAAGCGCTCTACCGCACGGCCGGCATCCACTTCGTGACGTGCAGCAAGTGGCTTGAACGACAGGCCAAGGCCAGCGCGCTCTTCACCGGGCAACGCGTCACGAGCATCCCCAACACGATAGACACCCACACCTTCCGTCCCCACGACAAGGGTGAAGCCCGGCTGCGGGCTGCTTTGCCCGCCGACAAGCGCATCATCCTCTTTGTCTCGCAGCGCGTCACCGACGAGCGGAAGGGCATGAGATACCTCGCCGAAGCCTTGGAACGCCTCGTGGCCGACCATCCCGAGATGAAGAACACGACGGCAGTCGCTATCCTCGGCGGTCACTCCGACGAGGCCGGTCTTCCCCTACCCTCTTATCCGCTGGGGTATGTTGACGACGAGAAGAAGATTGTCGACATCTACAATTCGGCCGACGTGTTCGTACTGCCGTCGCTTGAGGACAATCTGCCCAACACCATCATGGAAGCCATGGCCTGTGGCGTGCCCTGCGTGGGATTCCGCACGGGAGGCATACCCGAGATGATAGACCATCAGCGCAACGGCTATGTGGCCGCCAGCCGCGACTCCGCCGACCTTTCCGCCGGACTGTACTGGGTACTCCGCGAGGCCGACCCTGCCGCCCTCTCGCGCGAAGCCGTACACAAGGTCACCACCCGCTATTCACAACAGAGCGTGGCCATGCAATATATAGAAGTATACAACCAGTCGATAGCACTCAAAAGATACATCAGATGAAATTCACCGTCATCACCTGCACCTACAATGCCGCCACCGTGCTGCAGCGCACCCTCGACAGCGTGCGGGCACAGACGTGGGGCGATCTCGAACACCTCATCATCGATGGAGCGTCTCGCGATGACACCATCGCCATGGCCGAAGCCTACAGCCAAGAATGTAGGGACGACGACGGCCACGAGGTCGTCGTTGTCTCAGAGCCAGACCGCGGTCTCTACGACGCTATGAACAAGGGCATCGCCCGTGCCACAGGAGACTATCTTGTCTTCCTCAATGCAGGTGACACCCTGCCCGACACCGATACGCTCGAGACCGTAGCCTCCTATGTGGCCGACGGCGAACCGCTACCGGCTGTACTTTATGGAGATACCGACATTGTCGACACCGACGGTCATTTTTTGCGTCATCGGAGACTTTCGCCGCCCGACCGTCTCACATGGCGGTCGTTCCGCCACGGCATGCTCGTGTGTCATCAGGCTTTCTACGCCCGCACCGACATCGCCCGCGACACACCCTACGACCTGCGCTATCGCTATTCGGCCGATGTAGACTGGTGTATCCGCATCATGCGCGAGGGTACACGCCGCCACTTGGCGCTCCGTCGTGTACCGCACGTTGTCGCCCATTTCCTTGACGGAGGCATGACCACCGCCAATCACCGTGCCTCGCTCGGTGAGCGTTTCCGCATCATGGTACGACACTACGGTTTGATCACCACCCTCGTTATGCACGCCTGGTTTGCCATAAGACAACGCTTGCAAAAATGATAGGCAACCGTACATAGAACAGGGACAATAGTAAGGGAGAATATATTCGTCATATCGCCGAAATCGGCCAATCAGGTGACGATAAAAAATATTGATGTCCGATAAAAACGCCACAACTGGCGAGTCCCGTAGGGACGACAGATTATAGCGTAGGGGCTATGCCCCTACGTTTTTACGCATTATCACAAACAAAGTCCCTGTAAGGGGCGCATAATTCATTGTAAGAGATTGAAATATGCGCCCCTTACAGGGGCTTTGTCTATGATACCGAGGAGAGGGGCCCGCTCAACTTTGTCGTTTGCATCAGCAAGAAGACCCTATCCTGCAATCATTGCCACAGGGACAACAATCACTTTGCGCGGAAGTGTTCCGACTGCTGGCGTATGAGTTCGGCATCATTGAAGTAGTCTATGCGCATGGCGCGGCGTACCTCGTCCATGGTCTGTGCAGCCACCTCGCGTGCGCTCTCTGTGCCTCGGCGCAGGATGTTGTATACCTCGGGGATGTCCTGTTCGAACTCGTGGCGGCGCTCGCGTATGGGGTCAAGCATACGGTTGAGGATGCTGTTGAGAAACTTCTTGCAGGTGCCGTCGCCGATTCCGCCGTGTACATAGTGCTCCTTGAGTTCGTCGAGCGACTTGTATTCGGGCCAGAAATCGGCGAAATCGTCGGGAGTGCTGAAGGCTTCAAGGTAGGTGAAGACGGCATTGCCCTCGAGATGTCCCGGCTCGTCCATGCTCATGCGGGGAGCGCCATTTGACATTTTCTTCACCTTCTTCCATACATCGGCGGCCGAGTCGGAGAGGTAGATGCAGTTGCCGAGGCTCTTGCTCATTTTCTCCTTGCCGTCGGTACCGGGCAGACGGCGGGCCGTAGCGTTCTCGGGAAGCATGATGTTGGGCTCGACGAGCACGTCACCGTAGGTGGTATTGAAGCGGCGCACCAGTTCGCGGGCCACCTCAATCATCGGTTCCTGGTCTTCGCCTGCGGGCACGGTGGTCGCCTTGAAGAGGGTGATGTCGGCGGCCTGACTCACGGGGTAGCAGAAGAAGCCGAGCGGAATGTTGGCCTCGAAGTTGCGCATCTTGATTTCGGTCTTCACGGTCGGGTTGCGCTGTACGCGCGACACGGTGATGAGGTTCATCAGATAGGTGGTCAGTTCGGCCAGTTCGGGGATGAGACTCTGTATGAAGAGCGTACACTTGGTGGGGTCGAGACCGGCCGAAAGATAGTCGAGTGCCACCTCGATGATGTTCTGGCGTATCTTTTCAGGGTTGTCGGCGTTGTCGGTGAGGGCCTGCACGTCGGCCATGAAGACAAACATGCGGTCGTAGTCACCGACGTTTTGCAGTTCCACGCGGCGGCGGAGCGAACCGACGTAGTGTCCCAGATGGAGTTTGCCTGTAGGACGGTCGCCGGTAAGGATAACTTTTCCCATTCTCTTTTTCTTGTGTGTGTATGGTTGGTATTGTGTATCGGTGTGGTTTATCCCACCTGTGAACCGGGCTTGACATTGTCCGTAGCGGTAGTGACATGCAGTGATCCGTCGTAGTCTACGGCCGAGAGTATCATGCCTTGGCTCTCGATGCCCATCATCTTGCGGGGAGCGAAGTTGGCCACGAAGAGTACGTCCTTGCCCACAAGTTGTTCGGGCTCGTAGTAGGCGGCGATGCCGCTGAGGATGGTGCGGTCGGTGCCTGAGCCGTCGTCGATGGTGAACTGGAGGAGTTTCTTCGACTTCTTCACCTTTTGGCAATCCTTGATGTGCCCCACGCGGATGTCGAGTTTCTCGAAGGTATCGAAGTCTACGTTCTCCTTGACGGGGGCGGCGACGTATGCGGCGGCCTCGTTGGCCTTCTTGGTGTCCTCGAGTTTCTGGAGTTGGGCGGCGATGGTCTCGTCCTCTATCTTCTCGAAGAGCAGGGCTGGGGTGCCGAGGTGGTGTCCGGGTTTGAGCAGATCGGTGCTTCCGAGTTGCGACCAGTCGCTATGCTCGATGCCGAGCATGTCGCGAAGACGAGCCGAACTGAAGGGGAGGAACGGACTGAAGGCAATCTCGAGGTTGGCCACGAGTTGCAGCGAGATGTAGAGGATGGTCTTCACGCGCTCCATGTCGGTCTTGGCCACGTGCCATGGTTCGCAGTCGGTGATATACTTGTTGCCGATGCGGGCGAGGTTCATGGCTTCTTTCTGTGCGTCGCGGAACTTGAAGGCTTCAATCAGCGTCTCCACCTTCTGCTTGACGTCCTTGAACTCGTCGATGGCCTTGCGGTCGATGTCGGTGAGTTCGCCGCACTCGGGTACGATGCTGTCGAAGTATTTCTTGGTAAGTTGCAGGGCGCGGTTGACGAAGTTGCCGTACACGGCAACAAGTTCGTTGTTGTTGCGGTCCTGGAAGTCTTTCCATGTGAAGTTGTTGTCCTTGGTCTCGGGGGCGTTGGCGGTGAGCACGTAGCGCAGCACGTCTTGCTTGCCGGGGAAGTCGACGAGGTACTCGTGGAGCCATACAGCCCAGTTGCGTGAGGTCGATATCTTGTCGTTCTCAAGGTTGAGAAATTCGTTGGCCGGTACGTTGTCAGGCAGAATGTAGTCGCCGTGTGCCTTGAGCATGACGGGGAAGACGATGCAGTGGAAGACGATGTTGTCCTTGCCGATGAAGTGTACGAGGCGTGTCTCGGGATCTTTCCACCACTTCTCCCACGATCCCCAGCGCTCGGGCTGCGCGTCGCAGAGTTCCTTGGTGTTTGACACATAGCCGATGGGGGCGTCAAACCATACGTAAAGTACCTTGCCGTCGGCTCCTTCGACGGGTACGGGGATACCCCAGTCGAGGTCGCGGGTCATGGCACGAGGCTGGAGATCCATGTCGAGCCACGACTTGCACTGTCCGTAGACGTTGGGTCGCCACTCTTTGTGACCTTCGAGTATCCACTGTTTGAGCCAATCCTGATATTTGCCCAGGGGGAGATACCAGTTCTTGGTGGGCTTCTTGATGAGTCCGTGGCCGGGGTTGTTCTTGTTGGTGGGATTGATGAGTTCCTCGGGTGAGAGCGTAGCGCCGCACTTCTCGCACTGGTCGCCGTAGGCACCCTCGGCGCCACAACGGGGACAGGTGCCCACGATATTGCGGTCGGTGAGGAATTCTCCGGTCACCTCGTCGCAGAACTGCTCTTCGGTCTTCTCTACAAGTTCGCCCTTGTCGTAGAGTGTACGGAAGAAGTCGGAGGCGAACTTATGGTGTATGTCTGATGTGGTGCGGCTGTAGATGTCGAAGGAGATGCCGAACTTCTCGAACGAGTCTTTGATGAGTGTGTGGTAGCGGTCTACTACCTCCTGTGTGGTGATGCCTTCCTTGCGGGCACGTATGGTGACGGGCACGCCGTGCTCGTCGCTTCCGCCGATGAATACCACGTCCTGCTTCTTCATGCGCAGGTAGCGCACATAGATGTCGGCAGGTACATAGACGCCGGCCAAGTGGCCGATGTGCACACCGCCGTTGGCGTAGGGCAGGGCCGCGGTGACGGTAGTGCGTTTGAAATGTTTCTCTTCCATTATGTTGTTTTTCTGTTTTTTCAGTCTGTAACTTCTGCAAAGTTAGTGCAAATCGAAGGCAGAACGTCAAGTTTACTTGTACGTTATGCTGAGATGCAGCCTAACTTCTGCAAAGTTAGTGCAAATCGAAGGCAGAACGTCAAGTTTACTTGTACGTTATGCTGAGATGCAGCCTAACTTCTGCAAAGTTAGTGAAAATGGCCGACATGACGGCATTTTTCACCACTCTATATTATTATTGTGCCGACGCACATTCATTATTCGCTGAGGCTGGCGGGAGCGGTGTTGTCGTAGATGTCGAGCGTGTTGGGGCCGTAGACTGCATGGGAGCGTAGCGCGGCGCTTGGGGGCAGTGTAGGGGCGGGAGTTCCTCCTCCGGTGATGCAAGGGGAGGTCTCGTGGCGCAGTTCGTCCCACAGTCCGCTGTCGATAAAGGAGGTGAGTGTCTGCGCTCCGCCTTCGACGATGAGCGACTGGCGGCCTTCGCGGCGAAGCCATGCGAGCAACTGAGGTACGACAGGTTGGTCGAAGTCCAGTCCTTCGAAGGCCGGATGGCGGCGGTCGATGACGAGACGCAACGGGTCGGGTCCGGCCCACAGGCGTACGTTGAGGCGTGGAGAGTCACGCTCGTCGGTGGTGCGTCCCACGACGATGGCGTCGCTCTCTGCCCGCAGTTTGTGGCTGAGTGTCTGCGTGAAAGGGGTGGAGAACATGGCCGGCGCGAAATGGTCGTCGAGGTAGCCGTCGGCCGACTGTGCCCACTTGAGGATGACGTAGGGCCGATGGCGCTCATTGACGGTGATAAACTGGCGGTTGAGTCGTCGGCACTCGTCCTCGAGCACGCCTACGGTGACACTGATGCCGGCATCGCGCAGTCGCTGTATGCCGCGGCCGTGTACCTTGGCGAAGGGGTCGGTGCAGCCCACCACGACGCGCTTCACCCCTTTTCTGACGATAAGGTCGGCGCAGGGCGGTGTCTTGCCGTAGTGTGAGCAAGGTTCGAGACTGACGTAGATGGTGCTCTCCCTGAGCAGCGGTTCGTCATTGGGGCGTACGGAGGCGAAGGCGTTGACCTCGGCGTGTCCTTCGCCGCAGCGTATGTGGTAACCTTCACCGATGATGCGTCCGTCGGCCGACACGATGACGGCCCCCACCATCGGATTGGGTTTTGCATTTTGGCGTCCGCATGCCGCAAGTTGCAGGCAGCGGCGCATATATTGTTCATCGATCTGTTGTTGGTTCATTATTGATGATATGTGATTTGAAGTCCAACTGATTGATATTATCTTGATTTTATGACCCTACAGATATTACCTTGATTTTATCCCCTCACGTACATTTGTACAAAGGCTCTGTACGAAGAGTACAAAGGCCTTGTACGGACAGTACAAGGGCCTTGTAGCGGCAGTACAAAGGCCTTGTATCAGTCGTACAAGACCCTTGTAACACTGGCTTGTGGTCTTTGTGGAGATGGAGTCGCGCCGGGCGGATGCGGTCATTGCCGAAAGACCATACCGCCATATACGCAGCAAGGAGCAGAAGTCCGCTTATGGCTGGACTTTCTGCTCCTTGCTACCGACAACTATTGTCGTGGCTACGGCTATGGTGCTTGTACGGCACCGAATTATTTGCCGTGGTGCTCAGACGATACGGTCAGTTTCTTGCGGCCATGCTTGCGGCGGGCAGCCAGGACACGACGGCCATTCTTTGTTGCCATTCTCTCACGGAAGCCGTGTTTGTTCACTCTTCTTCTGTTGTGAGGCTGAAAAGTTCTTTTCATCTTCTTTATCTGTTTTTATTGTTATTGTTCACACTTTGGAGTGCAAAATTACTCATTCTTTTTCAATTGGCCAAGAAATAAGTTTTTTTTAGCCGAAATATTTAGGTTTTTTTCCAAACTTGCAGTACCTTTGCAGCCGAAAAGGCCACACTTTGCTGATATACATATTATAACAGATAAAAAATCATGATCAATTCACAAGACATCAAGATGGGAACATGCATCCGTATGGATGGCAAATTGTTCTTCGTCATCGACTTCCTGCACGTAAAGCCCGGCAAGGGCAACACCTTCATGCGTGTGAAACTGAAGAACGTCGTTGACGGCCGCGTGCTCGAGCGCCGTTTCGACATCAGCGAGAAGTTGGAGGATGTACGCGTAGAGCGTCGCCCCTATCAGTACCTCTACAAGGAAGGAGAGGACTACATCTTCATGAACCAGGAGACTTACGACCAGATACCTATCGCTCACGACCTCATCACCGGTGTCGACTTCATGAAGGAGAACGACGTCATCGAGGTAGTATCCGATGCCAGCAACGAGACCGTGCTCTTCGGCGAAATGCCCGTGAAGACCACACTCCGCATCACCCACTCTGAGCCGGGTATCAAGGGCGATACCGCTACCAATACCCTCAAGCCTGCCACCCTCGAGACTGGCGTTGAGATACGTGTACCCCTGTTCGTCAATGAAGGCGACCTCGTACAGGTAGACACCCGCGACGGCAGTTATCTGCAGCGCGTCAAGGAATAATGTCGGACTCTCCGGCAGCCTGAAGGCAAAAGGCAAAAAGCGCGTCAGGGCGTCCACACGCACATACGGCTTTCGGCCTTTTGCCTTTTTTCGTTTCTCCCCGTTCCCGTTTTGCCGACGCCTTGCTACTGCCAAGAAAAAACGTCAAGGATATGTGGCTTCCTTCCAAAGGATGCCCGCCTACAAATACCTTTTTCCCATGAAATACAGCATAATAGTTCCCGTATACAATCGTCCCGACGAGGTCGACGAACTGCTCTCCTCGCTCACCCGGCAGAGCCTGCGCGACTTTGAAGCCATCATCGTGGAGGACGGCTCTTCAGTACCCTGCCGCGATGTGTGCAGCAAGTACGAAGGTCTTATGGATCTGCACTACTACGACAAGCCCAATTCCGGTCCCGGACAGAGTCGCAACTACGGTGTGGAGCGTGCCCGGGGCGAATACGTCATCATACTCGACAGCGACGTGGTACTGCCCGACGGATATCTGCAGGCCGTCGACGACGAACTGCAGGGCGAACCTGCCGATGCCTTCGGCGGTCCCGACAGTGCCCACGACTCCTTCACCGACACACAGAAAGCCATCTCCTACTCGATGACCTCCTTCTTCACCACCGGCGGCATACGCGGCGGCAAGAAGAAACTCGACAAGTTCTATCCCCGTTCCTTCAATATGGGCGTGCGTCGTGACGTGTACCAGCGGCTCGGCGGTTTTTCGCGGATGCGCTTCGGCGAGGATATCGACTTCAGCATCCGTATCTTCAAGGCCGGATGCCGTTGCCGCCTGTTCCCCGGCGCATGGGTATGGCACAAGCGCCGCACCGACTTCCGCAAATTCTTCCGACAGGTCTACAACAGTGGTATCGCCCGTATCAACCTCTATCGCCGTTACCCCGAGTCGCTCAAGGCCGTACACCTGTTGCCCATGGTTTTCACCGTAGGTACCTGCGGACTGCTACTTGTTGCCCTTGTCGGCCTCGTCGTGGCCCTTGTCGCTGCTGCGCAAGGCGGCAATGCTTGTATCGGCACGGCCATCGGTTTGTGCGCCCTCGCCCCGCTGGTGCTCTACTCGCTGCTTCTCTTTGCCGACTCTACCCGTCTGAACCATAGTCCGAAGATTGGTCTGCTCAGCGTAGCGGCCGCCTTTGTGCAACTCACCGGCTACGGGTTCGGGTTCATCGAGGCCTGGTGGAAACGCTGCGTCAGAGGCAAGGACGAATTCTCCGCTTTTCGCGATACTTTCTACAAATAGCATTTTTGTCATAAGGCGGGTTCTATAAATTACCTTTGATGGATTTTTGAATTTTAGCCGAGCAGATTTTTCTTTCTTTCTGAAGGAGCATAGCGGGCTATGCGACTAAAGAAGAAAGGAAAAGATGCCGGATAAAAACAAAAAGGCACAAAGAGCAATCTGCCTAAAATACAAATTTTACAATGCGTGGAATTTATAGAACACGCCATAAATAGCCACCTCCTGTCATGTCCACCCTCACCATCAACCAGTGGGCGGAGGAAGACCGTCCTCGCGAGCGTCTTCTCGCTCACGGTGCCGCCGCCCTCACCAATGCCGAACTGCTGGCCATACTCATCGGGTCGGGCACACCGCAGGTGAGCGCCGTCGACCTCATGAAACAGGTGCTCGGCGACTGCGGCAACAATCTCAATGCCCTCGGCAAACTCTCCTTCCGGCAACTCACCGCCTACAAGGGTATCGGCGAGGCCAAGGCCGTGGCGCTGCTCGCCGCCTGCGAACTGGGCAAGCGGCGACAGATGGAACAGGCCCTCGAGCGCACCGAATTCTCTTCAGCACAAGCCATCTACGACTATATGCGTCCGCGTATGCAAGATCTGGACGTGGAGGAGGCTTGGGTATTGCTCATGAACCACAATTTCCGCCATATCGCCACCATCAATATCGCCCGTGGAGGCATCACCGAGGCCGCCGTCGATGTGCGGATCATCCTCCGCGAGGCCCTTATCGCCGGTGCTACCGTTGTCGCCCTCTGTCACAATCACCCTTCTGGCAACGCAAAACCGAGTCGCAACGACGACCGTCTGACCGAAAGCGTGAAGAAGGCTTGCGACATCGTGCGCATACACTTGGCCGACCACGTCATCGTCACCGACGGACAATACTACAGTTACGCCGAACACGGCAAGATATGACTTCCGCAGAAGATTGTGTGCGTGAAAAGGAAAAAATACGCGCCCTTTTCGCCCGCATCCCCGTTTTTTGGTTATCTTTGCAGTAGATAGACACAAGAGAGCCTACCCATCACCCATGACACCGGAAGAAAAGACAAGAATAGAAGAACGCATCGTCGACGTACTCAAGACCGTCTACGATCCCGAAATACCCGTCAACATCTACGACCTCGGACTCATCTACCGGGTCGACGTCGGCGACGACGGCACTGTCGACATCGACATGACCTTCACCGCCCCCACCTGCCCGGCCGCCGACTACATCCTTGAGGATGTGCGGCAGAAGGTCGACGCCCTCGACGGCGTGAAGAACGCCGTGGTCAACCTCGTGTTCGAGCCCGTATGGGACCAAAGCATGATGACCGAGGAAGCCCGCGTGGAACTCGGCTTCGACTGACGCACCGCTGCGCCGCAAACCATATCGCCTATGAACAACAAGAACATCTACTTCCTCTCCGACGCCCACCTCGGGTCGTGGGCCATCGACCATGGCCGCACGCAAGAGCGTCGGTTGGTACGTTTTCTCGACAGTATCAAGACGAAGGCCGCCGCCGTATACTTTCTCGGCGACATGTTCGACTTTTGGGACGAGTTTCGCTACGTCGTACCCAAGGGATATACCCGCTTCTTGGGCAAGGTATCCGAACTGACCGACATGGGCATCGAGGTGCACTTCTTCACCGGCAACCACGACATCTGGACTTATGGATACCTCGAGCAGGAGTGCGGCATGACCGTGCATACCCGTCCCGTAACCACTGAGATCTACGACAAGGTGTTCTACCTCGCCCACGGCGACGGACTGGGCGATCCCGATGCCAAGTTCCGTCTGTTGCGCCGTGTGTTCCACAGCCGCACCTGCCAGATACTCTTCAATTCGCTCCACCCCCGTTGGAGCATGTGGCTCGGACTGACGTGGGCCAAACACAGCCGGCTGAAGCGTGCCGACGGCAAGGAGCCCCCCTATATGGGCGAAGACAAGGAGTACCTCGTGCGGTATGCCCGCGAGTATATGGAGAGCCACCGCGACATCGATTACTTCCTCTTCGGCCACCGCCACATCGAACTCGACCTTGCCCTCTCGCGCAAGACCCGTATGATGATACTCGGCGACTGGATCACACAGTTCACCTACGCCGTGTTCGACGGCGAGCACATGTTTCTCGAAGAATATGTCGAGGGTGAAAGCAAGTTTTGATCCTGACACCATCACAAACTCCATAACGTCTGTCCACGCGGCAGGCGTTTTTTCGTATTATTAACCATCACCGCGGCACGTCGGGCACACAATTTTCGTACTTTTGTAAGGATAATTCTTTTGTAAAGATAAAACCTAATTACGCTTCTAATCAATAAACGTCACGCATACAATGAAACATCTCTTCATGGCCATGGCCCTGTGTGGCCTCTCCCTCCCCACCTGTGCGGCTGTCGGCAATGTGCAACCGACATTCACGGAGTGGCACGACCTGCACGTCAACGAGGTGAACCGCTTCCCCCTGCACGCCTCCTTCTTCGCCTACGAGAACCGTGACGCTGCCCTGCGCGGCGACCGCGAGTCCTCATCCAACTACCTTTCTATCGAGGGCGACTGGAAATTCCACTGGGTGGCCGATGCCGACAAGCGTCCCACCGGTTTCTGGACTGCCGACTACGATGACAGCACATGGAAGACTATGCGCGTGCCCGGCATCTGGGAGGTCAACGGATACGGTGACCCCGAATACGTCAATATCGGCTTCGCCTGGCGCGGACACTTCAAGAACAATCCCCCCGAAGTACCCGTCAAGGACAACCACGTCGGCACCTACCGCCGCACGATACATGTGCCCGAGGCATGGGACGGCCGTCAGGTGATCGCCCACTTCGGCAGTGTCACGTCGAACATCTACCTTTGGGTCAACGGACAGTATGTAGGTTACGCCGAAGACTCCAAGTCGGCCGCCGAGTTCGACCTCACCCCCTATCTCAAGAAAGGCGACAACCTGATCGCCTTCCAGACCTTCCGATGGTGCGACGGCTCCTACGACGAGGACCAGGACTTCTGGCGCCTCTCAGGTGTGGCCCGCAACTGCTTCCTCTACTCCCGTCCGGCACAGGCCCATATCGACAACATCCGCGTACAGCCCGACCTCGACACCGACTACCGCAACGGCAAACTCACCGTCACGCTTCAGGCCAAGGGCAACGCCAAGTTCGTGCTCGACCTCATCGCCCCCGACGGCAGCGTCGTCAGTCGCAAGGTGGTCAACACCCACAAGGTGAACACCCGCGCCGGACAGGCCGTGCCCTCCATCAAGACCAATGTCACCTTCGACGTGGAGAACCCGGCCAAGTGGACCGCCGAGACCCCCAACCTCTACACCGTCGTGGCCACCGTACAGAAAGACAACAAGGAGATAGAGTCAGTACCCGTACGTGTCGGTTTCCGCAAGGTGGAAATCAAGAACCGTCAACTGCTCGTCAACGGACAGCCCATCCTCATCAAGGGTGCCAACCGCCACGAGGTAGACCCCGACGGCGGATATGTCATCTCACGCGAGCGCATGCTGCAAGACGTGAAACTCATGAAGCAGTTCAATGTCAATGCCGTGCGTACCTGCCACTATCCCGACGACCCCTACTTCTATGATCTCTGCGACGAATACGGACTCTACGTCTGTGCCGAAGCCAACCAGGAGAGCCACGGCTTCTACTACGACTCCGATGCCATCACCACTACCGACCTCTTCGCCGACCAGATCATGGAGCGCAACCGCCACAACGTGGAGACCCAGTACAACCATCCCTCCATCATCTTCTGGTCGATGGGCAACGAGACGGCCGACTCGAAAAACTTCACGGCCGTGAAGTCATGGATCAACAAGATCGACCCCTCACGTCCCGTACACTTCGAGCGGGCCATCAACGGCGACAATACCGACATCTACGCCGAGATGTATATCACTCCCGATGCCGCCGAACGCTACGCCGCCGACCCGAAGAACACCAAGCCCATGATACACTGCGAGTACGCCCACGCCATGGGCAACTCCTGCGGCGTGATGAAGGAGTATTGGGACATCATCCGCAAGTACCCCACCTACCAAGGCGGATTTATCTGGGACTTTGTCGACCAGGGACTCCGTGCCTACGACGACAAGGGCAACATGATCTACAAGTACGGCGGCGACTACAACTCCTACGACCCGTCTGACAACAACTTCAACTGCAACGGATTTATCTCGCCCGACCGCAAGCCCAACCCCGAAGCCTACGAGATCGGGTACGTCTACCAGAACATTTGGGCAGAACCGGTCAACGGCATGAAAGACAACACCGTCAGCGTATACAACGAGCAGTTCTTCCAGTCGCTCGACAACGTATCGCTCTCCTGGGCTATCGTTGCCGACGGCGTAGAACGCCAGAACGGCACCATCGCCGACCTGCCCGCCACCGCTCCGCAGCAGAAATCCACCGTGCAACTGCCCTACACGCTCTCTTCGCTCACATCGGCCCGCGACGTACAACTCAATATCGAGTTCCGTCTCAAGAAGGATGACGGACTTCTCCACGCCGGCGACATCGTGGCCTACCGCCAGATACCTCTCCGCGAGCAGAAGGGCACCGATCTCACTGCCTCTGCCGAGCAGACCAAGGGCGTGCTGGTCACCGACAAGAAGAAGCAACCCGAGGTGACCCTCGTCTCCAGCAACTTCACCCTCGCCTTCGACCGCACCACAGGTCTCATCACCCACTATGAGGTGGGCGGCAAGAGTATTCTCGCTGGCGGCGGCACACTCAAACCCAACTTCTGGCGTGCCGTCACCGACAACGATATGGGTGCCGGACTGCAAAAGCAGTTCGCCGCATGGCGCAATCCGGAGATGCACCTCCGCTCCCTCTCCTCCGACAAGAAGACCAAGAGCGTCACCGCCGTCTACGATATGCCCGCCGTACAGTCGACCCTCACTATCGTCTACAAAGCCGATGACAAAGGTGTCCTCACCGTCACCCAAAGTCTGAAGACCACCCCGGGTGCCAAGGTGTCGGAAATGCTCCGCTTCGGTGTGGCCCTGCAATTGCCCTACGCCATGGACAAGACCACATGGTTTGGACGCGGACCTGTGGAGAACTATGCCGACCGCATCCACTCGCAGAACGTGGGTATCTACTCTGCCACCGCCGACGAGATGTTCTATCCCTATATCCGTCCGCAAGAGACAGGTACCATGAGCGATCTGCGCTGGTGGGAACAGAAAGATGCCGAAGGCTATGGTTTCCGCGTAGAGTCCGACGGCCTCTTCTCCGCTTCTGCCCTGCACTATAGCGTAGACGATCTAGACGAGGGTGACGAGAAGCACCAACGCCACTCACAGTCCCTGCCCAAATCGAAGTACACCCACCTCTGCATTGACTTCTGCCAAGCCGGTGTCGGCGGCGTAGACAGTTGGGGTGCCGACGGACGTGCCCGCAAGCCCTATCGCGTGGAGTACAAAGACTACACCTTCTCCTTCCGCCTCACACCGTTGAAGTAAATGACGGAAGTCCCGCGAGGATTTTTCGCAAATGGCGAGTCCCGTAGGGACGAGTTTTCAACATGCAGTAAAAAATGTGCAGAATTTTATGTTAGTGACGGTAAAAAAATAAGTTGGTATGATTTGCGGCTTATATTTTTGAGATGTTTTTGTCTCTTGAAGAGGGAGCATAGCGGGCTATGTGACCGATGAAAGAGGCGAAAATAGCCAAAAAGATGAGCCGGACAACCATCCAAATATGTATTTCATAGTTCTCAAATCGTACCAAGTTATTTTTTTATCGTCACTAGTATAAAATAGAAAAACCGAAAGTTAAGGAAACTTATTTCCTATGCTTTCGGTTTTTATTGTATTGGTATCCGCTAAAAACACCGCTACGGGACTCGCCATTTGCGATATTTTTACCGGACACCAATAGTTCAAATCAAATCCTCAGAAATAGCAGATAAAGACAATCCTGTAGCCTGGGCAATCTGATTGTCGGACATTCCCATTGCCTTCAATTGCCTTGCTATCTCCAGAGAGCGTTCTGCACGACCTTCCGTGCGGCCTTCTGCACGGCCTTCTGCACGGCCTTCAATTATACCCTCCATTCTTCCTTCGGCTCTTCCTTCACTGTAACCATCGTCGCGACTGGTATCAAAGAGGCTGCGCATGTGGCGGACGGACTCCATGTAGCGGTCATACGCTCTACGGTCTTGGTCGGGAAGAGAGTCCACGCGGAGTTGCTCGCGAGCCTCGGTGAGTCCTGCGGCTTGGGTGTTGTCATTGATCTTTCCGGTCTTCAAGAACTCTATCCACTCGTCAAGCGGAGTGGTGGCCACCTTGTCGAAATCGTTCACCCGAAGGATATAATACTCGGGGAACAGTCCGCCGGCATCTTCACGTTCTTCCACATCCGCTTCCTTTATGCCCAAAAACTTCTCGCTTTGGCGGGCTGACAGTTTCAGTAGGTCGTGCGGTTCGTGCAGACCCTTGAACTCAGTCTTGCCATGATAGACATAGTCCTTGCCTTGGCCCAACTCGAAATAGACGATGTTGACGGAATAGACTTTCCGCACCCGGTCATAAGAGTCGCCCTTGTCGATATACTCGGTGATGGCCTTCGACACGCCATAAAGCATACGGTGGAAATAAGTGATCTCATGGCTGTTTTGGATTTCTATGATGATCAATTCGCCATCCTCATCCTCGGCCAACATATCAACACGGTTGTACTTGTCGAGAAAATCCTCCTGGTTGCCTTCGCTCTCCAAAAAGCGCTTGATGGTCATCTTCTTGCCCATCAACGAATATAGCAACCCTTCCAGTACGGCATGGTTGGTCTTGTTGCGGAGCAGACGTTTCATCGCCCAGTCAAACCTGATGTACTTGTCGTAGTATCGTTCCATAATTGATCGCTTCCTTAGTGACGGTAAAAAAATAAGTTGGTATGATTTGCGGCTTATATTTTTGTAATGTTTTGGTCTCTTGAAGAGGGAGCATAGCGGGCTATGTGACCGATGAAAGAGGCGAAAACA
>CAVJZJ010000035.1:0-32955 GCA_963653995.1 Flexilinea sp. | reverse complement strand
AATCTGCCTAAAATACAAATTTAACAATGCGTGGAATTTATAGAACACGCCTAAAAACACGCCTAAAAAACACGACACTATGAAGAAATTGGCAACACTCGCCGCAGGCCTTCTGGCCGCAACGGCAATCATGGCACAACCCGCAGCCCACACATTCTCCGTCACCCCGAGAATAGGTTTCAACACCTCGATGCTCTCCAACAACGGCTACGGCCGCATGTACACCGTCAAGACAGACAACCACACCACCCAGTTTGTCAAGGCCGACACCGACTGCGGCTTCGGCCTGGCCGGAGGACTGGAGTTCGGATACCAGCTCAACCGCCGTTTCGGTCTCACCGCCGGTGTCATCTACTCCCACCAGGGCGCCAAGCGCGAGAAGGCAGAGGGATGGAGTCCCGCCCCCTTCCATATCGATGACAACAGTTACCTCACGCTCGACTACATCAACGTCCCCGTGTTGGCCAATTTCTACGTATGGCGCGGACTCGCCGTCAAGGTCGGCCTCCAGCCCGGCATACTCCTCAGTGCCAAAGACCATCTCGATGTAGGTGGCGGTGGCAAGAGCGAAGACGTGACCGACCACCGCACGCTCGATGTCAAGAGCCGATGCAACACCATCGACCTGTCCGTCCCCGTCGGTGTCTCCTACGAGTTCGACAGCGGCATCATGTTCGACGCACGCTTCAATCTCGGTGTCAACGATGTCTACAAGCACAGCAAAGGCAGCAACGTCGTACTGCAACTCACCGTCGGATACAAGTTCAAGATGGGGAAAAAGTAAGGAAATGCAACAAGCGTGAGTCCCCCGTAGGGAATTGACATGAACAAGTTCGTATAAGAATTCCGCAAACAAGGAGTCCCGTAGGAATTGACATGAACAAGTTCGTATAAGAATTTCGCAAACAAGGAGTCCCGTAGGGACGACAGATTATAGCGTAGGGGCTTGCCCCTACGTTTTTTTATTGGTAACCAATCAATTGCCCCTGTAAGGGGCGCATATTTCAACGATTACAAAAGTATTGAATTATGCGCCCCCTACAGGGGCAACGTTTGCGCGCCAAACGAATACGTAGGGCTTACGCCCTACGCTATAATCTGTCGTCCCTACGGTACTCCCTGCTTGCGATTTTTCTCCCCCTACTCCTCAAGCAGCGAGGCAGCACCGAGCAGGGCGGCATCCTCGAGGCACGAGGGCCACACGCGTATGCGTTTGGCGGCCATGCGGAAGGGGAAGTGCGCAATCTCCTCGTACATCGCCTTTTCGAAGAGGTCGAGCGAACGGGCGATGCCGCCGCCCATGATGACGGCCTCGGGAGCATAGGCCAGCATGGCAATCTTGACCATCTGTCCGATGTGGCGGCCGAAATCGTTCCACACATCCAGGGCGGCCGTATCGCCCTGACGGGCCAAGGCACTCAGTTCGCCAGCCGTAGTGTTGTGCTGTTCGGCGAAGTAGTGGCTTGAGCAGTAGTGTTCCACGTCGCTGTCGAGGTAGGGTATGCAGCCTATCTCGCCTACACCGTCGTCCTCGCCGCGGCACATCCGTCCGTCGATGACCACCCCCGCGCCCAGTCCGGTGCCGAGCGTCACGCCCACGAAGTTGCGGTAGTCGCGTCCCGCGCCGTAGCGGGCCTCGCCGAGGGTGAAGCAATTGGAGTCGTTGTCGAGCACCACGCGGCATGCAAACCGCTCACTGAGCGCCTTGCCCAGCGGCACGCAGCGCCACGAGGGAATGTTGGCCACGTCGTAGACAAGGCCCAGTTCGCGGTCGATGACCGACGGTATGCCCGCGCCGATACCTTCCAGGCCGTCGCCGGCTTCCTCTACGAGCGGTGCGATGAGTGAGCAGAGGGCTTCGAGTACCTCGTCTTCTGTGCCTTGTGCTGGGCAGGGGGCCTGCACTTTGTGCCGTATGCCGGCTTCGGTGACGAGGGCGGCACGCAGGTTGGTTCCGCCCATATCGATGGCTATTCTTTTCATATCGGAGAGTTTGTTGTTTTTCCTTCGGTTTTTCTTCTATTCTGTTATTGTTTCCACGCGTTTTTCCTATGGACTTTCATCATGGATTTTTGGCGTTTCTACAAAGGCTTTGTACGAAGAGTACAAGGACCTTGTACGGCCCGTACAAAGGCCTTGTAGTGTCCGTACAAGGCCCTTGTAGTATTCGTTTTTGACCGTTGTATTTATTGGTACGCTTGGACGTGCGGATGTATGCAGACATTGTGCGGATGTATGCAGACATTGTGCGGATGTATGCAGACATTGTGTGTACAAGGCCTATACAGGTGCAAAGATAGTGTTTTTTCGTTTTTTTTCTCCTATTGTGGTGGTAAATGTTTCCCCTGTAGGGGCGCATGATTCAATGTTTTTTGTAATGGTTGAAATATGTGCCCCTTACAGGGGCAACTTGTTGGGTATGAACGAAAAAGGTAGGGCCGAGGCCCTACCCTATAATATTTCGTCCCTACGGGACTCTTTGTTTGCGAAATTCCTGTGGGGACTCACGCTTGTAAAATCCCTGTGGAATTTCACGCTTGTGTGTGTTCGTGCCTCACTGCATGGTGACCTCTATGCGGTGTTTTTGTGTGAGCAACTGGCGGGCGAAGTCGCGGATATCGGCGGTGGTGAGGGCGCGCACGCGGTCGGTGTAGTCGTGGTCGATGTCGATACGGTTGAAGAGTTGTTCGTACATGACGGTGTGCCAGTAGTTGTTCATGATTTTCACCTGTCCGTAGGTCTTGTACTCGTATTCCTTCACCTTGTCGAGGTTTTCCTCGGAGGGTCCGTACTGGGCCATGCTGTCGAGTTCGGCGTAGATGATGGGGATGAGTTCGGCGTACTTGGCGGGATCGGTGCGGAAGTTGATCTTGAGCAGGGCTTCGGGTGAGGGTGTGCGCGAGAGGTCTCCCGAGACGCTCACGCCGTAGGTGCCGCCCTTCTCTTCGCGTACCTTCTTGGTGTAGACCATGCGGAGGGTCTGTGAGAGTACGTCGAGGCACATGTCGTTGTGCTCGGTGTAGGGCATGTCGGCCGTGATGTAGATGGTGGTCGTCGAGGTGGGTGTGCTCTGTGCGCGGGTGAAGAGGTGGGTCTCGTCGGCGCGGCGCAGACGCGGTTCGTTGGGGCCTTCGGTCTCGGTCTTGTGGGTGGCGGGCAGGGAGGCGAGGTAGGTGCGCAGCAGGGGTCGCAGGTCGTCGAGGGTCATGCTTCCGGTGATGATGACGTCGAAGTCGGCGGCATCGGCGAAGCGCTCGGCGTAGATCTGCATGATGCGGTCGAGGCTCACGCTATCGAGCGTCTCGACGGTCATGGGAGCCATACGTGGATTGTTGTCGTAGAGTATGGCGCGGAGCGAGTCGTTGTAGGTGACGGTGGGCGATGCGTTGCGGTTGGCCAGGAAGGATCGCTGGCGGTTGATGAGGCTTTGGAAGGCCGTATCGTCGCGTCGGGGAGCGGTGAAGTAGAGGTAGGTGAGTTGCATGAGGGTCTCGAGTGAGGCTTTGTCGGCCGATCCGCTCATGCCCTCGCTGGTCTCTGCGACATAGGGTGAGAGGCGCACGGTCTTGCCGGCGAGCATCTTTTCGAGGGTTTTCTGGTCGAACGTGCTTACGCCGGAGGCGGCGATGGTAGAGGCGAGGTAGGAGAGTGAGGGCACGTCGGCGTCGGGATAGAGTGAGCGTCCGCCGCGTGAGAAGAGGCGCATGGAGATGTCATCGGCCTCGAAGTCGGTGTGGCGCACGTAGACGTGCATGCCGTTGCTGAGGGTGAGGCAGGTGTAGCCGTGCTTGTCGGCTTTCTCGCTGACGATCTTGCCGGCCTTGGGCTTCTTTTGTATCAGGGTCTTGGGCAAGGTCTTTTCTGCGTAGGCGGTGTACTGGCGTGCCTGTGCGGCGAGTACAGTCTTTTCTATTTCCTCACGCGAAGGTAGAGTAAAACCATCTTTCTTGGGGCCGTAGAGGGTGACGACTTGGTTGCGGTCGGTGATCATCTCGCGTGCGGCGGCGTTGACCTCGTCGAGAGTGACGGTGGCGTCGAGTCGCTTGACGAGATCCATTTCGTCGGCGGGAGAGAGCATCGGTTCGCCGTTGCAGAAGTTGGCGACGCAGGCGCTGACGATGTGTCCGTTGCGGCGGTCGTCGCGTGAGGCGTATTCTACCTCGGCGCGGCGCAGCATCTCGGTCTTGGCCAGGGCCAGTTCGGAGGCTGTGAATCCGTGTTGGCGGGCGCGTTCCACCTCGGCCACAACGGCATCGATGCTGCCCTTGACGTTGTCGGGTTGGCATACGGCGAAGACGGTGAAGGCATCCTTGGTGGTGGCGAGGAAGAAGCCGCCGTCGCGTACGCCGCCCGAGATGAAGGGAGGCTGGGCGCGGTCGGTGAGTTCGTCGATGCGGTCGTTGAGCATATAGCGCACGAGGAGCGACTTGTAGCCGCTGGTGTAGTCTTCGACGGTGTTGCGCTCTTGGCGCGGGGTGGCGTCGCGCTTCATGTAGAGGGTGAAGGCGGTGGTGGGCTGCTCGCTGTCCTGCTCGGTGTAGACGATCATGCGGTCGTTGTCGGGCACGGGGTAGTATGTGCGTTCGGCGGCATCGGCCTTGACGGTGACGGGGGAGAAGAGCGTGCGTATCTTCTGTTCTATGCGGTCGACGTCGATGTCGCCCACGACGATGATGGCCTGCAGGTCGGGGCGGTACCATTTGTGGTAGTAGTCGCGCAGGTCGTTGTAGGCGAAGTGGTCGACGACATCCATCGACCCGATAGGCATGGCGTCGGCGTATTTCGATCCGGCGTAGACGGTGGGCATGGCGTTCTCCATGAGTCGCTGCATGGCCATGCCCGACCGGCGTGTGCGCCACTCCTCGTGTATGACGCCTCGCTCCTTGTCGATCTCCTCGTCGGTGAGCAGCAGGTCGTGGCTCCAGTCGGAGAGAATGAGCAGACAGGTGTCTACCACGCCTTCGCGCACGACGGGTGCGGCGGAGATATTGTAGACGGTCTGGTCGACGGAGGTGTAGGCGTTGAGGTTTTGTCCGAACTTGATGCCGACGCTCTCGCACCACTTCACGATGCCGTCGGCGTCATTGCCGCCGGGGAAGTGGCGTGAACCGTTGAAGGCCATGTGCTCGAGGAAGTGGGCGAGTCCGCGCTGGCGCGGCTCTTCGAGTATGGATCCTACGCGCTGTGCGATGTAGAAGTCGGCCACGTGGGGTGTCTGTGTGTTGTGGGCGATGTAGTAGGTGAGTCCGTTGGCGAGTTGTCCCTTGCGCACGATGGGGTCGGTGGGCAGGGTCTGCGCTCCGGCGGTGAGGACGGCGGCCAACAGGATGAGAAAGGAAAATATGTGTCGCATTGTTTTCGTTTTAGGGTGTGGAGGGTTGTATAAGATGTATCGTTATCAACGATTGTTTATTTCGTACACGAAAACCCAGGGTTACGGACGTCGCTTCGCTCCGTCCTCACCCTGGGCTGGGATCGTTACGCCCTTCCAGGGCTTTTATGGTTAGTCGAGCAGTGAAGCCTTGGCGTCAGACTCGAAGTCGTTGGTAGAGTTGTTGGTGTCTACCCACTTGGTGCCGTTCTTCTTGCGGATAACCGACTTGCCGTAGCGGGTCTGGTCGCGGTCTACTGATCCGCAGTGAGCCCATCCGGCGTCGAGGGCGGGTGAGGTGACGAGCCACTCAAACATGTCGGCGATGCTGAGGTTGACAGCGTCGAGTACCCAGGAGTTGGGCACCTTGAAGGCGTCGCCGTCCATATCGAAGGAGTATTCGCCGTAGGTGAACACGTAGGTGTAGGTGTAGGCGTAGTCGGAGAGGAATTTTTCCTTGTCTACCTCGGGCTTGACGAGGAAGTACGACTTGAAGCCGCGGTTGTGCATGCCGAAGTAGGTGGCGGAGTAGTCATACCAGTTGATCATGTCGGGCACGTCGGGGTTTTGGGTGTCGGTGTACTTGGGGTTCGACGACTCGTCGTAGATCTCGAAGTCGGCCTTGCTCAGGTCGAAGGAGAGCGGATTGTACTCCTTGTGATTGACGGCGTTGACGGCCACGATCACTTCCTGTCCGGGCTTGATGGGGTAGTCCTTGCCGCTTCCGGGGAAGATGTAGAGTGCGTCGACGGAGATGGCCTCGTCCATGATGTTGGGCTTGTAGTCTTGCTTGTCGACGGTGAGGAAGGCCGACTCGGCGAAGCCCACGCCGTCGAGGTACATGGTGGTGTCACTGTTGTTGGCCACCTTGAAGTACTGGTCGTCGGAGTACTGCTTGCCTTCAGCGGTGAGTGTGCCGGTGAAGAATATCTCTGAGATGACGAGTCCCGACTGGGCCACATATACGCTGAGGGCGAGCGGGTCGGCGGTAGCGGTAGAGGAGGCCGACACGGCTACGTTCTCACGGGTAGCCTTCACGCCGCGGGTGGTGCGGGTAGCCACGGTGGTCTCGTCGTCGGTGGTGCTCTTCTGCAGGTCGTAACTTACCGTACCTTCCACCTCGATGTTGTAGGTGCCTTCGGGCAGGGTGAGGGTGTCGGCATACTGTGTGCCGGAGAGGCGGAAGTTTTGTGCGGTGTAGGTCTTCTTGGTGCTCACGTTGGTGAGGGTAGCGGTGGCCGACTCGAGTTTGGCGTTGTCGAGGTTGAGCGGCATGTCGAGCGCTACGGCATACTGGGTGGTTTTCTCAGCGGTGGCGTTGTTGTCGTCATCGCTACACGAAGTGAACACGAGTCCTGCGGTGGCGAGTGCCATGAGGGACATGATCAGGTGTTTTCTCATTTTTTTCTTTCTTTTGTGATTGTATGATAATTATATATATGTTTATCAAAAAGAGAGTCCGGCTGAGGCACCGAGCGTGGTGGCGTGGTAGCCGGGTGAGGAGGCGTAGTCGGCCGAAAGGCGGAAGAAGAGTCCGCCGATGCCCCGGGTGCGGAGCGGCAGGTCGAGGCGCAGGGCGGCGGCGATGTCGAGCCTATCGGCGGTGAGCCAGGCGTAGGTATTGTCGGCCAGACGGGTGGCGGCGGCGTCCATTGTAGCGTAGGGCATGGCGATATGCTTTGACGTTCCGGCGTGGTAGGCGGCCGATAGGTCGGCTGAGAGCCATTGTCCGTGGCGGAAGGCGTGCTTCCACTGTGCGGCGGCCTCGCCGAAGGCCTTGGCGAAGGCCATCTCGCGGTGGGGTGAGAGATAGTCGGCGGCAAAGTCGGTGTAGCCGCCGCGCAGACGTAGGGCGGCGATGCCGTGGCGGAGGGTGCGCTCGGCGGTAGCCTGGGCGTAGGTGGTGAGGGTGTGGTTGCGGTAGGTGGTGAGGGTGGCCACGACACGGTATTCGGAGGCTGAGGCGTTGCCGGCGATATGCTCGTCGCCGGCGCGGTGTTCGTAGTCGGCCACGGCGGTGAGGCTCCAGCGGGTGCGGGAGGCGACGTGCCGCCATCCGGCTTCGCCGAGCAGACGCTCCACGTAGAGTGTGGTCATGGGCAGGGCGTTGTAGTTGGGCATGATGCGGCGGTAGGGCGTGTAGGTGTATGAGGCCGAGAGTACGGCACCCGATGCGGTGGTGGGGCGCAGATCGAGGCCGGCGCTCCATCCCGTCGCCTTGTAGTAGGCCGAGGAGTTGCTGCCCGAGAAACGTTTGTAGTCGGCTCCGAGTCCCACCATCTGATATTCGGGTATGACGCCCGCCTCGCGGTAGAACTTCACGTTGTTGGTCTGCTTGTAGAACCGGGCCCCGGCGTTGAGTCCGGCGGTATAGTGTCCGAGGGCGTAGGTAGCGCCGAGACCGATGGAGAGGTCGGTGGCGATGCAGCGAGGTCGCGGGTCGGTGGTGCGGTATTCGTGTTCGGCGCGGAAGTCGGCGGCGGCGCCGAGGGTGAACCGCCCCATGCGCGATGCCCATCCTCCCTTGAAGGTGTAGCGTTCGCTGCTGAGATTGCCGCCGAGCGTGTCGCCCATGACGTGGGGGTAGAGCAGGAGGAAGTCGGCCGTGGAGCACCAGGTGATGTTGCGTCGGCGGCCCGTGCGGTACGAGGCTTCGCCCCATACCGAGGTAGAAGGTGAGAGACGGATGTAGGAGTCGGCCGTGATGGAGGCGAAGGTGTGTCCGTCGCCCAGTTGGTAGAGTACGGGGCGCGAGGCCGAGGCCCAGGAGTAGGCGGCGGCGATCTCCGAGCGGGAGTGGGCGTAGAGCGACTGCATGAGCGCCGGGTTGCCGCTCTGTCCGGTGCGGGCGTCGGTCCAGAGCGCGTGTCGCTCGGCGATGCCGGTGGTGTCGCTCACTGCGGCGGCGGAGGGCAGGATAGCGGCCAGGAGCAGGGCGTACAGTATGAGGAGACGTTGTGTCATTGTATCAATGTGCGATGGATTTTTTTTTGTGTGGGCTACCTTTATAGCAGGATGATGTCGAGCGTGGTGGCTGACGGATGGTCGAGCGCTTCGGTGTACGACGATGAGGCCCGGAAGTTGGCCGTGCGTATGGTGCCCGTCTTGTCGGAGTAGCGCACGGTGCCCTCGATGTCGACGGAGTAGACCCCGCGCAGCACCTCAAGGGTGGCTGTTGCCGTGGAGAAAGCCGATGTGGAGTAGGTCTGCTTGTTGTTGAGATTGGTCAGTCGCACGGTGCCCTGCATCTGTAGTATGGTGCCGCCTTCGGGTGCGCCGACGGTGACGGCTATGGAGGTATAGTAGTCGTCCTCGTCTGCATGGCAGGCGGTGAGCGTGGGCAGGGCGAGCAGCACAAGAAGTGCGGTCAAGGCAGGGGCGAGAGTGCGGAAGTATCGTAGGAGGCGGGTCATCATATTTTCATGTTGAGTTCGAGTCCGAAGTAGGGTGTGACGTAGCGGCGTATGCGGAAGTTGTTGCGCACGTAGTCGGGGTGTGCATCCCAGAGTTTGTTGACGAAGAGGGCCACCATGAGTCGGTCGGCCATGAGTTTCTTGGTCGCCTTGAGGTTGAGGTTCATGCTGAAGGGCACGGTCTGCCGCTCATAGAGCGAGGCGTTGTAGTGGCGCACGAGGAATTGCAGTTCGGTATCCTGTGCGTCGGCCTCGGTGAAGTCGTGCCACTGTCCGTCGGTGGTCATGTATCGTGTGGGCGTGTTGCCCTTGGGCATGCTCTGCTTGGCGGAGAGCCACAGGCACTGTGCCGAGATGGAGAAGCCTAGTTTGAGACGCGGGATGTCGGTGTCGAAGGTGAAGTTGGTATTGTACATTTCGCGGATGTATCCGTCGTCGTCGCGGTAGAGTCCGACGACGGATACCTGCTTGCCGCCGATGACATCAGAAGGGCGTTCCATGACCTCCTGTGAGTTGCGGTATTCGGAGCGGAACCATGCGCCGGTGACGGTGAGTCGGGTGCCGATGGCTTTCCAGCGGCGTGAGGAGAAGGTGAGTTCCACGCCCTTCTTGAGCGTCTGGCTGCCGTTGGTGGTGACGTAGTGCGCCCGCAGTTCGCTGACTGTGGTGTAGGGCAGTGAGGCGATGTCGGGCCGGTCGGTGAGTGTGGAGGCGTCGATGCCCGACGCATCGTACTTCTTGTACGTATAGGGTGCGTAGATGGCCATGGAGCGGAAGCCCGAGGTCATGTTTTCGCGGAAGAAGGTCACGTCGATGCGGTTGCCCCACCATGTAGCGTCGAGGGCCACCTCCCACTTGAGGTTGCGTGCGGCGCGGAGTGAGGGGTTGGTCGGGTCGACGACGTAGGTCTGGAGATATACGCGGCGGTAGTTCTTGTTTTCGTGCCAGTAGTTGAGTTCCACGAGGTCGAGATAAGCCTTGTCGGGGTAGAGTTGGTCGAGGGTAGGGTTTTTGGTGTGTTGTCCGATACCGCCTGTGAGCCGGAAGACCATAGGCCGACTGGCGACGCTGATGGCCGGGAAGGTGAGGCCGAGATTGACGCGCGGGTCGGCGTACACCTTGCCGTGGAGCGTGTAGGAGGAGGGGAGGTGGAGGAGGGTAGAGGCGCGGAGTCCGGCCTGTATGTCGAGTGAGAAAGCGCCCAAAGGCAGTGTGGCTGTCAGTTCGGCGTAGGCGCCGGCGGCATGAGAGGCCGGTATGGCTGAGTAGGCGCGCGGTCGGGTGGATACGCCGGGGTAGAGCGGTTGTTGCTCGTCGAAGATCTGTCCGCGTCCGTAGTTCTTGTCCATCTGCCAGTCTACGCCGAGGCGTAGGGCATGGGTGGTGCGGAGCGAGGGCAGTCCCAGTTCGGTCGACAGTTTGGCGTAGATGCCTACGGGTATGCCCTCGACGCTTTGTGTGGCCGTATACTTGTAGGGGGTGATGAGCACGGCGTCGGCCTCGCCCTCGGTGCGCGATGTGGCGGCGGGTGTCTCGCCGGAGAGTTGCACGAGTCGGGTGCGCTCCGTGCGGTCGTTTTCGATGGAGGCCGAGAGTGTGGCGGCGATGGAGCGGAGTAGGGAGCGGTGTGAGGTGTCGTCGATGCGGAACGACAGGTCGGTGGCCCATCGGTTGTAGGAGGAGGCGTAGCGGTCTACTCCGCCGTAGTTGAGTTCAGGGTCGACCTTGTCGCGGTCGAACGAACCGCCGTAGTCTACATTGGCGCGGAGGTCGGCTGTGCGTTCGCCCATGATCCAGCGCTTGGAGAGACGGGCCGAGAGGGTGACGCGTGAGTAGGTCTCGAGCACGTTGCGCGGGTCGGCGCGGTTGTCGAGGTAGTCGGCCGAGAGATTGAGCGTGAGCCGGCGTGGTTCCCACTCGAAGGCTTTGGAGAGGTAGAAGAGTTTGGAGTCCATGTCGGCCTTGAATCGTGCCGAGAGGTCGTGTCCGCCGCGTCGGCGGTTGATCTTGACCAGTCCGCTGGTCAGGTCGCCGTATTCCACGGAGGGTATGCCCCGCACAATCTCCACACTCTCGATATCGTCGGTAGAGATCGACCGCATGTCGACACCCTCGTTGGTGAAGTCGCGTCCGGTGGTGGTATTGTCGTAGGCACCGGTGAGGTACTGCATATTGGCGTTGGTGCTCATGCGTGCGCCGTCGACCACGAAAGCCGTGCCGAGCGACGAGGTGGCGTAGTCAGACGAGGAGATGGGCACCTCGCGCAGGCGTATGGTGTTGGGGGCGGAGAGCGAGGGGTCGCTGGCCATGCCGCCGGGCAGCAGTTCGAGAATGTCGGCGAAGGATGACGGCTGCAGGTGCTCCATGGCGTGTCGGCCGATCTTCGACGTGCCGGTCAGTCCGTGTCCCTCCTGTGCGGTGACCACCACCTCGGCTATCTCGGCGCTGGCCTTGAGGCGCACGTCGAGACGGTGGATGCGTCGTGGGTCGACGGTGGCCACATAAGGTTTGTATCCCACCATGGTGACGCGCACCGATCCGGCGGATGTACCCTGTGGCAGGGCGAGTGTGAAGTTGCCTTTGCGGTCGGTGACGGCCGATCGCGACAGTTGTCCCGAGAAGGTGACAACGGCTGCTTGCAGGGCCTCGCCGCCGTCGGCGTCGCGCACGGTGCCCGAGAGGGTGAGCGGTGTCGTATGTTGCCCCATGACTGGGGTGGCGAACAACAGATAGAGGAGAAAAAGAACGGTATGGTGCAGATGTGGCATCGTCGGTGTCGGTTTTGTCGGTGTCGGTGGAAAGTTACCTTTCTACTCAAAATTTTGGTTGCAAAGTTACATTAATATACAAAGTGCTAAAATACACAAAAATAGGTATTTTGTGTTCTCGATGGGCGTGGGGTATCCTCATTGTGGTGTGGTGATGAGGGGCTGGGATTGTTACGCCTCTCCAGGGCTTGGTATGCAAATCCCCCACACAATAGCAAGTCAAAATACAATCGATTTTGAAAGCCCTATCTAAAAGGCTTTTTCCTTTTCAGAAGGAAACTTTTGTGTGTTTGTTTCCTTTTCAGAAGGAAACGTATACATTTTGTATCCGAAGTCTTATGGGCGTACATAAGTAGCGGTGAAAAAATAAGATGGTATAATTTGCGGCTTATGTTTTCACCGTCACTTAGTAATTTTGCACCTATTTTGCGCCCCCTATCTTGTCGGTTCGCAATTTTTGCCTACCTTTGCACAAAATGGGGCCGTCTGCGCCATCGGGAAAATCTATGTCCGGATATATGCGCCCCCGTTCACACAAACAATCAGACATGAAGCCAACCGACTTTTTCGCCAAACTCACCAGCCGCTACCTGTGGGGCAACCTGCTGGCGATGGCCATCGTCACGGCCATCGTAGCGCTCGGCGTGCGCATCGGTCTCGACATCTACACCCATCACGGCGAGTCGATACCCATACCCGACGTGCGGCGCAAATCCTACGACACCGCCCGGCAGATGCTCGACAACCTCGGTCTTGAGGTGGTGGTGAGCGACACGGGCTACGTCAAGTCGCTCCCGCCCGGCTGCATTCTCGCCCAGTCGCCCGAGTCGGGCGTGCAGGTGAAGTCGGGTCATGTGGTGTACCTCACGGTCAACGCCACCCACTCGCCCTCAATCACCCTGCCCGACGTGATCGACAATTCCTCGCTGCGTGAGGCCATGGCCCGGTTGACCGCCATCGGTTTCCGGCTCGGCCAGCCCGAATATATCCCCGGCGAGAAAGACTGGGTATACGGCATCCTCGCCGACGGTCGCCACGTCTCCGCGGGCGACAAGATACCCGTAGACGCCACGCTCGTCATACAGGTCGGCAACGGCCAGCGTGCCGAGGGCGAAGATATCGATATCACCGACGCTGTCGACGAGAGCGGTGTCATCACCGACGAGGGCGGCGACATCGACGAGTTTGAGGTGGTCTCCGCCCCGCCCGCCGAGAGCCATCCCGCCGACGACAACGAAAGACACAACGCAGAATAACGCAGAATAACGCAGAATAACGCAGAATACGCAGAATGATGATCACACCACAAGACCCGGCAGACGCAATGGCCGACGAAATCTACGACGGCGTGACCGCCGATACCACCGACAGTACCGACCCCACCACCGCAGACGACGGCCTCGACGAGGACGGTGCCCTCTACGAGCACTTCCGCTTTGTAGCCGACGAGGGACAAAAACCGCTGCGCGTCGACAAGTTCATGTGCGAGAAGATGCAGCACTCCAGCCGCAACCGCATACAAAAGGCCGCCGACGCCGGATACATACATGTGGGCGGACAACCCGTGAAGAGCAACTACAAGGTGCGCCCCGGCGATGTGGTCACCCTCATGCTCGACCGGCCGCGTCACGACTCCACCATAGAACCTGAGGACATCCCCCTCGACGTGGTCTACGAGGACGACGACGTGATGGTGGTCAACAAGCCCGCCGGACTCGTCGTGCATCCCGGTGCCGGCAACTTCCACGGCACGCTCGTCAACGCCGTAGCCTACCACCTGCGCGACCTCCCCACCTACGATCCCAACGACCCCGAGGTAGGACTCGTACACCGCATCGACAAGGACACCTCCGGTCTGCTCGTCATAGCCAAGACCCCAAAGGCCAAGACCTCGCTCGGCGCCCAGTTCTACAACAAGACCACCCACCGCTCCTACAACGCCCTCGTGTGGGGACACTTCGATACCGACGAGGGCCGTATCGAAGGCAATATCGCCCGCGACCCCAAAGACCGGCTGCGCATGACCGTCTACTCCCCTGAGTCGGGCATCGGCAAGGAAGCCGTCACCCACTGGCGCGTCATCGAACGCTTCGGCTACACCACCCTCGTGGAGTGCATCCTCGAGACCGGGCGCACCCACCAGATACGCGCCCACATGCGCCATATCGGACATCCCCTCTTCGGCGACGAGCGCTACGGCGGCTGCGAGATACTGCGCGGCAATAGGTCTACCACCTATCGCGCGTTCATACAAAACTGCCTCCGTACCTGCCCCCGTCAGGCCCTCCACGCCCGCACGCTCGGCTTCGTACACCCCACGACCGGACAGCAGATGGACTTCACCTCACCTCTGGCCGCCGACATGGAAGCCCTCCTCGAACGCTGGCGCGGCTACGTCAAGGGTACCACCCGCGACACCTTCGGCGACGACTGACAACATCGGGCTGCGGAAAAACTATCGGAAAACACAAGACACGCACCGAAAAAACCGTGTCCTTCCGCCGCCGGATAACCGAAAAAATACTAACTTTGCGCATACACCCCCCAACACATCCCCTACAACCCTCCCAAGGAAGGGAAAAACAAAAAATTAGAACAGAAGAAAATTATGGAAAATCTGAAGAGAAACATAGCCATCATCTGCGGCGGCGACTCCTCCGAACACGACGTGTCGCTCCGCTCAGCACAAGGACTCTACTCCTTCTTCGACAAGGTACGCTACAACGTGTGGACCGTCGATGTCAAAGGACTCGACTGGCACGTCAACCTCGAAGACGGACGCACTGCACCCATCGACAAGAACGACTTCTCCTTCATGCTCGACGGCAAGGCCGTCATCTTCGACTACGCCTACATCACCATACACGGCGGACCGGGCGAGAACGGCATCATGCAGGGATATCTCGAACTGTTGCACATACCCTACAGCACCAGCGGCGTACTCGTAGAGGCACTCACCTTCGACAAGTACGTGCTCAACAACTACCTCCGCGGCTACGGCGTCAACGTGGCCAAAAGCCTCCTCCTGCGCCGCGGCGAGGAAGACAAGTACAGCGAGGAGTACATCCAGCAGACCGTCGGCATGCCCTGCTTCGTCAAGCCCGCCGCCGACGGATCGTCGTTCGGCGTGTCGAAAGTGAAGAATACCGACCAGATAGCCCCCGCCCTCCGCGTAGCCTTCATGGAGAGCGACGAGGTGATGATAGAGAGTTACCTCCAAGGCACCGAGATTTCTGTCGGCTGCTACAAGACCCGGGAGAAGAGCGTCGTGCTGCCCGCCACCGAGGTGGTCACCACCAACGAGTTCTTCGACTACGACGCCAAGTACAACGGACAAGTGCAGGAAATCACCCCCGCACGCCTCGCCCCCGACACCGCCCGCCGCGTGGCCGAAGAGACCTCGCGCATCTACGACCTGCTGCACTGCAACGGCATCATCCGCATAGACTACATCATCTCCCGCGGCGACGACGGACAGGACATCATCAACATGCTCGAGATCAATACCACCCCCGGCATGACCGCCACCAGTTTCATTCCCCAGCAGGTGCGCGCCGCCGGACTCGACATCACCCAGGTACTCACCGACATCGTCGAAAACCAATTTTGAGCAACGACCTCAAAAAATCCACCCCTATAATTTTCCCCACCAGGAGAGCGAAAAAACCTGAACGACCATGGACAAAGAAACCTTGCGCCCCTACGACGCTATCCGCCCCTTCGAACCCGACGAACTGCCCGCCGCCTACTCACGGCTGTTGGCCGACCCACAGTTCCGACAGGTACTCGCGTGGCTCTACCCCGACACCCCCGAGGCCGACATCGCCAAGGCCATGTACGCCTGCCATACCTGTCTCGACTTCCAGTTCCGCTTCTGCTACCCCTTCCTCGGCCAACTCATCGAGAAGGCCAGCAAGGGCATTGACATCGATACCGACAATATCGACGTCAAGAAGCGCCACACCTTCGTGAGCAACCACCGCGACATCGTGCTCGACTCCGCACTGCTCGACAAACTGCTCATCGATGCCGGAAGCGACACCACCTGCGAGATAGCCATCGGTGACAATCTGCTCTCCCTGCCCTGGGTGAAAGACCTCGTGCGCATCAACAAGTCGTTTATCGTGGAGCGCGCCCTCACCATGCGACAAATGCTCGCCGCCAGCAAGCGACTCTCCGAATATATGCACCTCGTCATCGGACAGAAGCACGACAACGTGTGGATCGCCCAGCGCGAAGGCCGCGCCAAGGACTCCGACGACCGCACCCAGGAAGCCATACTCAAGATGATGGCCATGGGCGGCGAAGGATCTGTGGTAGACCGCATTGAAGCCCTCCATATCGTACCCCTGGCCATCTCCTATGAGTACGACCCCTGCGACTGGCTCAAGGCCGAGGAACTGCAGTGCCGCCGCGACAATCCCGACTGGAAAAAAGCACCCGGCGACGATGTCTTCAGCATGCGCACCGGCGTGACCGGATACAAGGGACGCATACACTACCACTGCGCCCCCTGCATCGACGAGTGGCTACGCAGCCTCGATGCCGATATGCCCAAGACCGAACTCTTCGCCGCCATCGCCCACCATATTGACGGCGAGATACACCGCGGCTACCGCCTCTACCCCGGCAACTACGTCGCGCTCGACCTGCTCGGTGGTAACGATGCCCACGCCGACCACTACACCCCGGCAGAGAAGGCCGCCTTCGAGAAATATATCGCCACCCAACTCGGACGCATACGCCTCGAACGGCCCGACCGACCCTTCCTCTACAACCGCCTGCTCACCATGTACGCCAATCCCGCTGCCAACCAGGAAAAAGCACTCCAGCAGGACGGCAGTCAGGAATAAGGAGTTTTTTATAAATTTTATATATTAATATATACGGTGGGAATAATACATAGAACCCACCTTCATCCGTCTTTCACCTAAAAAAATGCGCACCGCCACCCTCTCCACCCTCATCGCTGTCGCCTGCCTCGCCGCCGCCTGTCAGAGCGACGGATACGAGACTGGTGACGGCCGTTATTCCTATCTCCGTGCCGACCTCGTGGAAGCCCACACCGCAGAAGCCGGCACCATCACCGCCGCTACCACCGATGACGGCGAGCGGCTCACCCCCTCCACACCCCTCACCGCCAGTTGGGCCACCACGCCCGACTCCACCTACCGCGCCATACTCTACTATAGCCGCGCCGACGGTACCTCCACCACCGTAGAGGTTCACACTATCGCCGCCGTTCCTGTATGCCGGCCGAGAGCGGCCGCCACATTCAAAAAGATTGTCACCGACCCCGTCACCTTCCAAAGTCAGTGGACCGGTGCTGACGGCCGCTACGTCAACCTCGCCCTTGATCTCAAGACCGGCACCGCCGACACCCAAGATGCCCGACAGACCGTCGGCATCGTGCTCGACAGCACCGTCACCCGCAGCGACGGCCGCACTGTCGCCTTCCTCCGTCTCTACCACGACCAGGGCGACGTGCCGCAATACTACTCCTCGCGCACCTACCTGAGCATACCCACCGCCAATATCAAGGCCGACTCGGCCGCCCTCACCATCGTCACCTACAAAGGCTCCGTCACCCACACCGTCAGCACCGCAGCACAGAAGAAGTGAAAGGGTTTTATAGATGGGTTGTTGGCGGCAGGTGAGAATATCGCAACCAGCGAGTCCCGTAGGTGACGACAGATTTTCATCATTTGCACAGTTCGGTCCGAATATATTTGCACAGTTCGGCCCGAATATGTAACTTTGCACCCCGAAAAAATAATAATGCGTGGAATCTTCACACCACGCCATAATATGTATCACCCAATGTGGAAGAATTTGGCTGCTTGCAACCACACTAAAAAATGCTAAAACTGCGAAATCCTCTTCAGATTTCCAACGGTACTTTGGCATTTTTCCACTCTAAAAACAATGGAAAAATGAATTATCTCTTCACTTCCGAATCAGTGTCCGAAGGACACCCTGACAAGGTGGCCGACCAAATCTCGGACGCCCTCCTCGACCAGTTTCTCGCCTACGACCGCAGCGCACACTGCGCCATAGAGTCGTTTGTCACCACCGGACAGGTGGTCATCATGGGCGAAGTGCGCTCAGAAGCCTACATCGACCTGCAGACCATCGCCCGCCGCACCGTCAACCGCATCGGTTACGACAAGTCGGAATACCAGTTCGACGGCAACTCCTGCGGCGTGCTCACCGCCATCCATGAGCAGAGCGGCGACATCGACCGCGGCGTCACCCGCGAAAACGAGGAAGAGCAAGGTGCCGGCGACCAAGGCATGATGTTCGGCTACGCCACCAACGAGACCGAAAACTACATGCCCGTATCGCTCGACCTGGCACAACTCATCATGCGCACCCTCGCCGACATACGCCGCGAAGGCCGCCAGATGACCTACCTCCGCCCCGACTCCAAGAGCCAGGTCACCGTGGAATATTCCGAAGACGGCATCCCACAGCGCATCGACACCATCGTCGTCTCCACCCAGCACGACGAGTTTCTTGACGACGACGATGCCATGCTCGCACAGATCAAGGACGACGTGCTCCACATCCTCATGCCCCGCGTGAAGGCCGCCATACACTCCGACAAAGTGCTCGCCCTCTTCGGCGACGACATCAAGTACTACGTCAACCCCACTGGCAAGTTCGTCATCGGCGGCCCCCACGGTGACACCGGACTCACCGGCCGCAAAATCATCGTCGACACCTACGGCGGCAAGGGCGCACACGGCGGCGGCGCCTTCTCAGGCAAAGACCCCTCCAAGGTAGACCGCTCGGCCGCCTACGCTGCACGCCACATCGCCAAGAACATGGTCGCCGCAGGCGTGGCCGACGAGATGCTCGTCGAACTGAGTTACGCCATCGGTGTGGCAGAACCCGTCAGCATCTACGTCAACACCTACGGACGCTCACACGTCAATATGAGCGACGGCGAAATCGCCCAAAAGATAGGACAACTCTTCGACCTCCGGCCCAAAGCCATCGAGCGCACCCTCAAACTCCGTCAGCCCATCTATCTCGAGACAGCCGCCTACGGACACATGGGACGACAGAACTGCCGCGTACACAAGACCTTCACCTCGCGCTACCACGAGACACGCACCATACTCGTGGAACTCTTCACCTGGGAAAAACTCGACCGCGTCGATGACATCAGGAAGGCATTTGGAATATGACCCCCATACCACAGACAGACAGCATACCCACCATAGTGGCAGCCGAGACGGAAGAATCAGCCGCGGCTGCCACACCTGTGCACCGACACGTCATCACCCCCGCTGAGGCCCAGCGCTACTTGCCCGCCGACGCCACCGCCGAGGAACGTGACTCGATAGTGCAGGCTCTCTGCCGACCCGCGCCCGTCACCGCATGGAGCGAGCAACCCGACACCCTGCACCTGCCCGGTCTGCCCGTAGACTTCAACTGGCGCGAGGTACATCTGCCGCTCTACTACCGCGAGTCGTACTTCACCGGCAAACCCTACTTCCACCCCGATCTCTTCGGCGGACGACCCGGCACCGCCGGCGACCCCGTACCCTACAGCATCGCACGCGACAACATCATCACTCTACTGCTGATCTGCTGCTTCGTGCTCGCGGCCATCGCCTTTTCCAAGTCGCGCCGATTCATGACCCGACAGATGCGCGAATTCTTCCGCCCCCCGCGCCGCAAGGGTGTCACCGAGATGACCGAGACCTCAGGCGAGTTCCGGTTCCAGTTCTTCCTCATCCTGCAGACCTGCCTGCTCGAAGGCCTCATCTACTTCCTGCACATCGAGGAACACTTCACCGACACGTTCACCATCGACCAGTACCGCGTCATCGGACTCTACGCCCTCGCCTTCGCCGGATACACCGCCGCCAAAATGGCCGCATACTGGGGCACCGGACTCGTGTTCTTCGACCGCAAGAGCACCTCGCACTGGCTCAAGAGCGCCATCTTCCTCGCCGCCACCCAAGGCGTGGTGCTCTACCCCCTGGTCATCCTCCAGGCCTACTTCGGCGCATCGGCCACAGTGACCCTCACGGGAGCCGTAGGCGTACTCGTAGCGTTCAAGATATTGGCATTCTGCAAGACATACGCCATCTTTTTCAGAAACGGACGGCGCTATCTGCAAAATATTTTGTACTTTTGCACGCTCGAAATCATGCCCTTGCTCACCCAGTGGGGAGTGCTGACCACCATGAGCAGTTATTTGAAGGTAAATTTCTAAGACACAAATGATAAAGAAGATTTTGGTATCCCAGCCACAGCCCTCAAGCGAAAAGTCACCCTACTACGACATCGCCAAAGACTATGGGGTGGAACTGGTATTTCGTCCGTTCATCAAAGTCGAGGGCATCAGCCCCAAGGAATTCCGTCAGCAGAAGATCGGACTGCTCGACTACACCGCCGTCGTGTTCACCTCACGCCACGCTATCGACAACTACTTCGGACTCGCACGCGAAATGCGTCTCACCATACCCGAAGACATGAAGTACTTCTGCGTCACCGAGAGCATCGCCCTCTATATACAGAAATACGTGCAGTACCGCAAGCGCAAAGTGTTCTTCGGCTCTACCGGCAAACTCGATGACCTCATTCCCACGATGGTCAAGCACAAGACCGAGAAATACCTCGTGCCACTGAGCAGCGTACACAACGATGATGTGAAAAACCTGCTCGACGCCAAGAAACTCACCCACACTGAGTGCGTCATGTACCGCACCGTCAGCCACGACTTCACACAAGAAGAGATTGACACCTTCGACTACGATCTCCTCGTGTTCTTCTCACCCACCGGCATACAGTCGTTTGCCAACAACTTTCCCGACATGCGCAAAGGCACGGTCAAGATAGCCACCTTTGGTCCCGCTACAGCCAAGGCTGCCACCGAAGCCGGATTTACCCCCGACATCGAGGCACCCACCAAGGAACACCTCTCCATGACCAGCGCACTGAGAGCCTTCCTCGACAAGAAACAATGACCCAAACCCTCACTACACCCCCGGCCACGGGAGCAGCGCACCCCTACGCCCTCCCCAAGCGCGAACGCCTCAGCGCCCGCAAGGACATCGATGCCCTTTTCGGCGGAGGCAGCCGGGCCATGACCTCCTTCCCCGTCAGAGCCGTCTACGCCAAGGTCGAGGGCAGTAGTCACACCCCCGCTGCACAGATGATGGTCAGCGTACCCAAGAAGCACATCCGGCACGCCGTCGGACGCAACCGCATCAAGCGACAGGTGCGCGAAGCCTATCGACTCAACAAGCACCTCCTCGACGATGCCCTGGCCCCGCTCACCCCACAAGGCCAGTGCCTGCACATCGCCTTCATCTGGCTCGACGACCGTCAGCGCACCACAGAGGAAGTCACCCGACACATCACCTCCCTGCTCCGACGCATCAGCGAAAAGATATGAAGATGCTCAGGCCCTACCTCCACGCTGTAGACCACGCCCTCGCATGGCTGCTCACACGCCCCATCGTCTTCTACCAACGCTTCATCACCCCCTACACCCCTCCCTCGTGTCGATTTACCCCCACCTGCTCGGAGTACGCCCGCCAGGCCCTCCTCAAGCACGGCATCTTCAAAGGCACGGCGCTCGCCCTCTGGCGCATACTCAGATGCAATCCCTGGGGTGGTTCGGGCTACGACCCCGTACCGTAAGTTTCCGGCAGCCGCCGGGCCCCAAAACTCTATACCACAATCCCTGTCCCCACGGCACAGAATTACGACCGGGGACACCAAAAAACATCTCACACGATGGCAAAGAACTTCGTCGAAGAACTGAAATGGCGCGGCATGCTCGCACAGATCATGCCCGGCACCGAAGAGTATCTCAACACCCACCTCACCTCAGCCTATCTCGGCACCGACCCCACAGCCGACTCGCTGCACATCGGACACCTCTGCGGCATCATGATGCTCCGACACCTCCAGCGCTGCGGACACAAGCCCTATCTCCTCGTAGGCGGAGCCACCGGCATGATCGGTGACCCCTCAGGCAAAAGCCAGGAGCGCAACCTGCTCGACGCCGACACCCTCTACCACAACCAAGAGGCTATCAAGCGACAAGTCGCCAAATTCCTCGACTTCGACAGCAATGAGCCCAACAAGGCCGAACTGGTCAACAACTACGACTGGATGAAAGACTTCACCTTCCTCGACTTCGCACGCGAGGTGGGCAAGCATATCACCGTCAACTACATGATGGCCAAGGACAGCGTGCAAAAGCGTCTCAACGGCGAAGCACGCGACGGACTCTCCTTCACCGAATTCACCTACCAACTCCTCCAGGGCTACGACTTCCTCTACCAGTACCGCAAGTACGGCGTACGTCTCCAACTCGGCGGCAACGACCAGTGGGGCAACATGACCACCGGTACCGAACTGATCCACCGTACCCTCGGCAACGACGCCGAAGCCTACTGCCTCACCTGTCCCCTTATCACCAAGGCCGACGGCAAGAAGTTCGGCAAGACCGAGAGCGGCAACATCTGGCTCGATCCCCAGCGCACCACGCCCTACGCCTTCTACCAGTTCTGGCTCAACGTGAGCGACGACGACGCCGAGAAGTACATCAAGATCTTCACCGACCTCGACCGCGACACCATCGATGCCCTCGTAGAGGAACACCGTCAGGATCCCGGCCGACGCACACTGCAAAAACGCCTCGCCGAAGAGGTCACCGTCATGGTACACTCCCGCGAAGCCCTCGATATGGCCATCGCCGCCTCCAACATACTCTTCGGCAAGGCTACGCGCGACAATCTCGCACAACTCGATGAGGCTACCCTCGCCGACGTGTTCAAGGACGTGCCCCACTACGACGTAGACCGCAGTCTGCTCGGCACACCCGCCGTCGACATCTTCTGCGCCGACGGCATGCAGATCTTCCCCAGCAAGAGCGAGATGCGCAAACTCGTCAAGGGTGGCGGCGTGTCGCTCAACAAGGAGAAACTTACTGCCTTCGACAGACCCGTCACCGCAGACGACCTCATCGACGGAAAATACCTCCTCGTGCAGAAGGGAAAGAAAAACTATTTCCTTCTCACCGTAAAATAAAAGGACGATTATTCAAAATAGAGATGCAAAAATTTGGCGGTCTGCAATAAAACCGCTACCTTTGCATCCGCTATTGTCCTATGGTGTAATGGTAGCACAACAGGTTTTGGTTCTGTTTGTGGTGGTTCGAATCCGCCTAGGACAACGAAAAGGGACGCAACTCTCAAGAGTGAGCGTCCCTTTTCCGTATGAATTACCGTGCTTCGATTCCGAAGTATTGGTGTCCGGTAAATACCGCTAATGACGAATCCCGTAGGGACGACAGATTTATAACGTAATCTGTCGTCCCTACGGGATTCGTTGTCTGTGATTATCGTCTCTATGGGACTCGCCGATTGTGGTTTTCTTTTCGCTCGTGCATTGTCTGCTTACTTCACTGTCGCACTCACCACTTTTGGTCCTGCTGCGGTGTCGCCGTCGATACCGAACTTGGTGGAGTACTTGCCGGCGGGGAGATTGTCGAGTACATATTCGGAGCACTTGCGTCCGGCTTCGATCTTGTCGGTGGAGGCGGTGTTGATGGCTGTCTCGAGCATGTTGGCGAGTAGACCGCCGAATCCCTTTCTGCTGCTGTCGTTCACGCTGAGATCGAGTTTGACGTCGCCCTCGCGGGTGTAGAGTGTCTTGCCGGTCTTGGTGGAGCGGAGGATGTACTCTACATTGGCACGGATGGTGCCGAAGACATTGTTGCGCTTCCAACTCTTGATGATGGTGAACATCACGGCATCGGCTCCGATAGCGTCGTTGAAGGCTTGAAGACTGCCTTCAAGGAAGAGTTCTGCATCGTAGGCGCTCTCTTGCTGGAAGACCTCCATGGTGAGGTAGGGCGAGAACACGTAGTAGCCCTTTTCGCAGAGCGGACGGTAGAGCGTGGTGTAGAAGTAGTCCTTGGCCTCGGCGTGGGTGGTGCGGTTGATGGGAGGCATGATGGCGATGGTGACGGGTTTTTCTTCGTACATGCCAGGATACTGCTGGGCTTTGGTGGCTTCCGGCTCGCTTTTGGCGGCGGCGGTGATGGTGGCGGCTGCGACGAGCAGCACGGTTATGAGGGTTCTAAGCGTTTTCATCATTTGAGTTGTTTGAGGATTCTTGAAATGTAAACTTCCGATTCGGGGTAGAGGGTGATCTCCTTGTTGAGGTATTCGATGCCCTTTTCGCGGTCGCCGCCTTGGTAGAGCAGGTAGCCGTACTCGGCGTAGAGTCCCGGCGGTACTGTGCCGCGCGTTGCGGTCTGGTTGGCGATGAGGCGGCTGTACTCCTCAAGGAGTTTGGTGCGCTGCTGGTCGGTGTTCTTTTTCTTGTACTGGTAGGTGACGTCCTCGTAGTTGCCCCATGAGTAGAGAGGCTTGACGGTCTCTGCCGTGCTGCCGCAGGAGGCCAGTGCCGTGACGGCTACGGCTGCAATGATGATGTGCTTGAAAGGCTTGATGTGCTTCATTGTTGTTCGTGTTTTTTATTGTGTAGGCGGATTCTTTTGTGGAGGACCCGCCTACGGATGGTTTATTTGTTGTCAGCGATAGTGGGTTAGGGCAGTGTGATCTGCTTGGTCTCCTGGGTGGAGAGGAAGAGTTTCTTTTGGTAGAGCGTCTGTCCGCCGGAGGTGACGGTGAGCGTGCGGGCTCCTGTGGCGACGGCGTACTGTGTACCGAAGCGTGCTGCCTTCTTTTGTTTGACGACCTTGGCGGTGAAGGGTGCGGTATCGTCGATGGTCACGGTGACTTCTTTTCCGGCGTACTGTCCGCCGCTGATGAAGAGCAGGAATGCGGTGTCTTCTTTGCCGCTCTGCTGGGCGACGGGGGCGTTGACGCGGCAGGAGGCGAGCGTCAGTATGAGGGCCATGAGGGCTAGTAGGGTCTTTTTCATTTTATTGCTTCAATTATATAGTTGGACATATTCTGGTCGTTGATGTTCTCGCTGCTGTTGAGTTGCACGAAGGCGTATTCGGTCTCGGGAGTGTCGCCGCCGGTGGAGATGACGGTGGCCTGGCCTACTGACTTGCCGGGCAGGGTGACGAGGACGCCGGTCTGCGGGTTTTTCACCTTCTTGCCTTGTGTCATGACGGTGAAGGTCATGCCGGGCTTCACGCCTTGGCTCTCGCCTCCGGCGATGAGTACGCCGTCGTTGTCGGCCGAGAGGAAGTAGGTCTTCCAAGGACTGTCGGTACACTTGTTGATGATATTCTCCACGAGTTGTCCGATGGCTTCCGAGATGGCCTTGTCGCCGAGGGTGGCATCGTAACTGGCCTGTCCGCCTACGCCGAGGGTGGTCTTGGTGGTGAGTTCGGCCGATCCTTTGGCCTCGTCGGAGTAGACGATGAGTCCGGTCGACACGTCTACCAGTCGCACGGCTACGGCGGCCTCTACGGTCTGGGTCTTCTGTGAGGAGAAGACGCCGTTCTTGCCGGTGTTCTTGCGGCCGAACTCGGTGATGGAACCGAGGATCATGTAGTCGGCGCCGATGACTGAGGCTGACTTCTGTCCGTTCTGGCACTCGGCCATGACGGTGCTGAGGTCGTTGCGCTCGAGGAGGAGGAACTTGCCCGAGGCGGCGAGTTTCGACGAGAGGATGTCGAGGGCCTGCTTGCCCATCGGGTCGTTCTCTTTGTCGTAGAAGAGGCCCTTGCCGTACTGCGTCTCGTTGGTGAAGCGGCCGATGGCCACCTTGCGGCGGAGGGTCATGCCGTCATCTGTTGTCTGAGTGGTGGTGGGAGTCTCCACGATTTGTGTCTTGCGCTGGGCCATGGTCGGGGTAGACATCATGGAGGCCAGGAGGAGAAGGCCTGCTGCCTTGAAAATGTTGTTGATTGCTGTAGTCTTCATATTCGTATTCGTTTTTTGATGGGGTTGATGTTATATATATTGTTGCTTCATGTTGTCACCGGGCGGTTGCCATCGGATGACGGGTGCAAAGTTATGCCGAGCCAATCTATACACCAAATTTTTTTGTAACATTTTTTCATAAAAGGCAAAAATAAAACCCCGAAAACTAAGGGAATTCCGCGAGTTTTCGGGGTTTTACGGCCAAATTTTATTAATATTAAGTTAACGTATGTTTTAATTGTAGTATTTCCCCGCAAGTGTGCGCACACACCGCCATGGAAAAAGAAGAAGGACCGACTTCACAGCCAGTCCTTCTTCTTTTTATACAATAACATTATGAATTTTAAATAGTGGCTACTTTACGTCTTTTGTGTGGTTTTCGCTTACGTATGGGAAAAATATCTTTTTTCGGGGTGCGTATGCGTACTTTATTATATATAGGCGTGTTTTGGAATTGTCGCCTACAATACTATTAGAGGCTGGGCTTGATGGCTTCTACCCAGGCATCGATGCGCTCTTCGGTCTTGTCGCTCTCGTTGACATCGTCGAGGGCGAGACCCACGAACTTGCCGTCGACTACGGCTTCGGAGTCGTCGTAGTTGTAGTCGGAAGCGTCGACAGCGCCGACGAATGTGGCGCCCTTGTCTTGGAGAGCATTGTATATCTCGCCCATACCGCCGCAGAAGGTGTCGCAGTAGGACTCGCAGTCGCCGCAACCGAAGAGGGCGATGGTCTTGCCGGAGAGGTCGGCGTCCTTGAGCAGGTCGAGTGCGTCGTACCAGTCGTCCTGTACTTCGCCCGCGCCCCATGTAGAGGTGCCGAGGATGAGGTTTTCGGCTTCTGCCACCATGTCGGCGGTGATGTCGGCTACATTGACAGCCTCCACGCCGAGTTTGCCGGCGATGGTCTTGGCGATGGTCTCGCAGGTTCCGGTGGAGGAACCGTATGCTAACAGAGTCTTCTTCATAGTTGTATGTCTCTTTGAGATGTATGGATGTTTGTTGAAACGTTGTCTGCGGTGGACGGCGGTGATGCGCGGCATTCCTGTCGTTTTCACGGTTGCAAAGGTAGGGCTTATCGCAAAGGTCCGCAATACCTAAAAGTTAGGATTTTCCCCTCACGGATGTCCGGCGGCTTGATATAGGTCAATATATGTGGCTATTCTGTGAAAAAATCATGACAATTGTTTGTGTGTCCGCACACAAACGCCTAACTTTGCAGCGTGTTCGAGAGAATACAATGTTTTTTCATTAGGTTAGTAGTTTGATAGATTTTAAGGTAAAGATTATGTTATTTGATTTTGAAACAAATGTAATGTTGGTAGGTGTCACATTGGTGACCATTCTCAGTATTATTGCTTTGGTGAATACCAACATTCAATAACATTATTCTTTGGGAGGCCGGTGCGAGCGATTCGTGTCGTCCTTTTTTTTGTCCCTACGCGAACATTAAGTGACTTCAATTCGGAATGGGCGTGTTCTATAAATTCCACGCATTTTTATTTTTATCGTCACTTATCGTCACAAAGCAACCCATGTTTATTAAAAAGTGAGCAAAATCTGCTCTCTATACAAAAGATTAGGCTAATTTTGCAGTTCAATGCGGACTTCTGCTCCGCAGACACCGCCGCCATCACAGGAAGAAGCGTGTCTTGAAAAGAAACGAGAAAGATAACGACAATGAGCATAACAAGCATAGCCGCGAAGTTTTTCCTTCCCCGACAACGTGCCCTTGAACGGCACATCAGCGGAGGTGAAGAACTGCAGCGTCAGGTATTGCACCACCTGCTCGGCCGCGCCGCCAACACAGAGTATGGCCGCACCCACGCCTTCACCGCCATAGCGTCGTACGACGACTTTGTGCGCCAGGTACCCGTCAATACCTACGAGGAACTCAAGGACGACATCGACCGCATGCGTCATGGCGAGACCAACGTACTTTGGCCCGGCCAAGTGAGATGGTACGCCAAATCGTCGGGCACCACCAACGACAAGAGCAAGTACATCCCCGTATCCTCAGAAGGACTCCACCGCATACACTACCGGGGCGGGGCCGACACCGTCGCCCTCTACCTGAGAAACAATCCCCGTAGCCGTATGTTCGACGGCAAGGGCCTCATCCTCGGCGGCAGCCACTCGCAGAACTACGATTTCTCGGGCAGTCTTGTGGGCGACCTGAGCGCCATACTTATCGAAAATATCAATCCGCTGGTCAATCTCGTGCGCGTGCCCTGCAAACAGACCGCCCTGCTCTCCGACTTCGAAGTGAAGCGCGACCGTATCGCCCGCGAAACCCTGAAGGCCAACGTGACCAACATCTCCGGTGTACCGTCGTGGATGATGAGCGTGCTTGTGCGCGTACTCGAACTCTCGGGCAAGGAACACATCGAGGAGGTATGGCCCAATCTGGAGGTCTTCTTCCACGGCGGCATCGCCTTCACTCCCTACCGTCCGCAGTACGAGCGACTCATCACCTCCGACCGCATGCACTATATGGAGACGTACAACGCCTCGGAAGGATTCTTCGGCCTGCAGAGCGACCCCGCCGACCCCGCCATGCTCCTCATGCTCGACTACGACGTATTCTATGAGTTCCTCCCCATGGACGAGTACGGCAGCGACCATCCCAATATCGTACCCCTTTGGGGCGTAGAGACCGGACGCAACTACGCCATCATCATCTCCACCTCCTGCGGACTGTGGCGCTACATGATAGGTGACACCATCATGTTCACCTCACGCAATCCCTACAAATTTGTCATCACCGGACGTACCAAGTACTTCATCAACGCTTTCGGTGAAGAACTCATACAAGACAACGCCGAGAAAGGTCTCGCCCGTGCCTGTGCCGAGACCGGAGCCGAAGTGCGCGAGTACACCGCCGCCCCCGTCTTCATGGACAGCCACGCCAAGTGCCGCCACCAGTGGGTCATCGAGTTCACCCGCGAGCCCGAAAACCTCGATGCCTTCGCCACCGCCCTCGACCGCGCCCTGCAAAGTCTCAACTCCGACTATGAGGCCAAACGCTACCACGACATCACCCTCCAGCACCTGGAGGTGGTCAAGGCCCGTACCGGACTCTTCGACGACTGGCTTCGCTCGCACGGCAAACTCGGCGGACAGCACAAGGTGCCCCGTCTGTCAAACAGCCGCCGCATCATCGACGAGATACTCCGGCTCAACCAGTCCGCCCCCACCGACACCCCATCCGTACAAGCACAACCGTAGGCCTATGCCCACATCACCAAACACATATCGGCGCACCCCGCTGCGCACCCTCCTGTTGCTCGTGGCCGCCGTCACGGCCACCCTCCTCGTCTCATGTGCCCGCATGGGGCAACCCGACGGCGGATGGTACGACGAGACCCCGCCGCGCGTCATCGGTGCCTCACCCGCAGAGGGAGCCACCCGTGTCAATGCCAAAAAGATAGAGATACTCTTCGACGAATACATCAAGATAGAAAACGCCACGGAGAAGGTCGTCGTCTCGCCCCCACAGATGGAGGCCGCCGACATCAAGGCCGCCGGCCGCCGCATCGTCATCTCCCTGCACGACTCGCTCAAGGCCGCCACCACCTATACCGTCGACTTCTCCGACGCCATCTCCGACAACAACGAGGGCAACCCGATGGGCAACTACACCTATAGTTTCTCCACCGGAGAGACCATCGATACCCTTCAGGTGTCGGGCTACGTCATCGAGGCCGACAATCTCGAACCGGTCAAGGGTATCCTCGTCGGACTCTACGCCGATCTGGCCGACTCGGCCTTCACCCACAGTCCGATGCTCCGCGTGTCGCGCACCGACAGCCGCGGACACTTCACCGTCAAAGGTGTCGCCCCCGGCACCTACCGCATCTATGCCTTGCAGGATGCCGACGGCAACTACCTCTTCTCGCAGAAGAGCGAGATGCTCGCCTTCCAGACTGCTACCGTCACCCCATCGGTCATGGCCGACGTGCGGCAGGATACCACCTGGACCGACTCCCTCCACATCCGCGATATCACCCGCGTGGGCTACACCCACTTCCTGCCCGACGATATTGTGCTGCGCGCCTTCACCGAGACACTCACCGACCGCTACCTCGTCAAGAGCGAGCGTACCGAGGCCGACCACTTCAGCCTCTACTTCAGTTACGGCGGTGACGTGATGCCCGAAATACGGGGACTCGACTTTGATGCCTCCTCCGTGCTCATCGCCATGCCCTCGCTGCACTGCGATACCATCGACTACTGGCTGCGCGACACGGCCTTGGTCAACCGCGACACCCTCACCATCGAAGCCCGCTACCTCATGACCGACACCACCGGCATCCTGAGGCAGCAGACAGATACCCTCGAAATGGTTTCCCGACAACCTTACGCCCGCCGCCAGCGGCAGGCCGCCAAGGAGTATGAGGTCTGGCAGAAGAAACAAGACAAACTGCGTCGGCGCGGCGAACCCTACGACTCCGTCATGCCAGCCAAACCCATGGCGCTGCGCCTCTCCTCGTCGACCACCCTCGCTCCCGACCAGAATGTCACCCTCGAGAGCACACGGCCCGTCGCCCGCTTCGATTCCGCCCGCATACATCTCTATGTCAAGCACGACACCTTGTGGTACGACGAACCCCACGAGGTCATCCCCGTTGCCGTACGGCCCGATTCAGCCCGCAGCGAAACCGACAGTTATGTCAAGCAGTACGTCATACGCGCCGCATGGCGACCCCACACCGAGTACAGTCTCGAACTCGACTCCATGGCCTTCACCGATATCTACGGCGCCCCCTCGCCCGAGATACGCCAGGGACTGCGCGTGCCCTCCGAAGACGAGTATGCCACCGTGCTCTTCAGCATCCCCCAAATGGCCGGTACTCCCGTCATCGTCGAACTGCTCAACACGCAGGACAAACCCGTCAAGCGTGTCAGCACCAGCGACGGCAACGCCAAGTTCTTCTACCTCACGCCCAACACCTACTACGCCCGACTCATCGTCGATACCAACGGCAACGGACGCTGGGACACCGGCGACTATGCCTCCGGGCTCCAGCCCGAGCAGGTGTACTACTACAACGACAAGATAGAGTGCAAGGCCAAGTGGGATCTCTCGCTCACCTGGAACCCCACCGCCCAGCCTGTCTACCAGCAAAAGCCCGGTGCCATCACCAAACAAAAGGCCGACCGCGCCCGCAAGGTACAGCAACGCAACATAGAGCGCGCACGCACGCTCGGCATACCCTATCCCGGAGCACGCGGACAATAGTATCGCATAACCCGGAAGAACACAGAAATCAGAAGAAAAAAATGAGAAAAACACTGCGCCGCATCCTCGCCGCCGCACTCCTGCTCGCCGCCGTCACCATATCCGCCCAAGCACAGTGCACCTTCAGAAACACCGCCTTCAAGTCGGGTGAGTTTCTCACCTACAACCTCTACTACAACTGGCAGTTTGTGTGGGTCAAGGCCGGCACCGCCTCCATGTCGACCGTGCAGAGCAACTACCACGGACACTCCGCCTACCGCGCCTCGCTCACCACACGCGGCAACAACCGCGTCGATGGTTTCTTTGTGCTCCGTGACACCCTCTTGAGTTACTGTTCCACACAGATGGCTCCCCTCTACTTCCGCAAGGGTGCCCGCGAAGGCAAACGCTATACCGTAGACGAGATTTTCTATTCGTATCCTGATGGCAACACTCATTTGAAACTCCACCGTCAGCGTCACGACGGACGCCACGAGTGGAAACAGGCCACCCGTCAAGATTGCGTCTACGATATGCTCAACATCTTTCTCCGCGCCCGATCCTTCAATCCCGAAGGCTGGAAGAAAGGCAAGGAGATCACCTTCCCCATGGCCGACGGACGCGACGTGCAGACCGCCAAACTGCGCTACGGCGGCAAAAGCAATATCAAGGCCGACGACGGCAACAAGTACCGCTGTCTGCAACTCTCCTACATGGAGAAGGAAGACGGCAAGTGGAAGGAGATCGTGCGCTTCTACGTCAGCGACGATGACAACCATATCCCCGTGCGCCTCGATATGTTCCTACGCTTCGGGTCGGCCAAAGCCTTTCTTGTGGGCAAGAGCGGACTGCGCAGTCCGGTAGGTTCTCTAGTCAAGTAAACACTGCCGTCAAATAAATCCCCCCATCGTCAAGCAAGTACTGTATATTCTTTTATAGCATGGCACACACACGCACATTGCTCACCGCCCTCTGTCTGCTGCTGCTCACCGCAGCCTGCGGGCGTCCCCACCCGAGCAAGGAGCCACACAAGAGTCCCTTCACCGACGAGGTACGGTTGCCCATCACCCCGGTTAAGGATCAGGGGAGCAGTCCGCTGTGTTGGGCCTACGCCATGCTTGCCACCATAGAGACCGAACACATCATGCGTGGCGACTCGGTCAACCTCTCCGTCGACTATGTGGCCCGCCACTGGCTCGCCGAGCAAGCCCGCTGCCGCTATCTCTCTGGCGGACAGACCACCGTCGGGGCGCGCGGCGTGATGCCCATGCTCCTGCACCTCATCGCCACCTACGGCGTGATGCCCTACGATGCCTACCCGTCGAAGGGTGCCGACTACGACCGTCTCACGTCCTCGCTCGACTATATTGCCTCGCGGGCCCGCTCGCTCGATGCGCTCGATGCCGATGTTGCCCGGTCGCTCGACGAAACCCTCGGTGCCATGCCCCGCCACGTCTATATGCTCGGTGCGGAGTACACCCCTCAGGAGTTCGCCCGCAGCGTATGCCGGGCCGACGAGTACATTGCGCTTACCAGTTTCACCCATCATCCCTACTACACTAGTTTCGCCCTTGAAGTGGCCGACAACCGCCTGCACGACACCTTTCTCAACCTGCCACTCGACACCCTCATGTCGGTCATCACGCGCGCCCTCCGCACCGGCCATCCCGTATGTTGGGAGGGCGACACCAGCGAGCGCGGCTTTTCCTTCTCGCGCGGGGTGGTCAAGACCGAAAGCGAAACCCTCTGTACAGAGGCCGAACGTCAGCGTGCTTTCAGTCTGCGGAAGACCACCGACGACCACTGCATGACTCTCATCGGACTGGCTCGCGACCGCCGTGGCCGTCGCTACTTTCTTGCCAAGAACTCATGGGGTACCCACAATCCCTACGGCGGACTGATGTACCTCTCCGAAGCCTATGTACGCGCGAAAACCATCGCCGTGACCATTGAGGCCAGCGTTGTCACCGGGCAGCCGTAGTCCTCCGCTTGCATCCCTTTTTGCCCATATTTCCATCATTTTTTATCGTTTTTGAGGTAAAATCGTAAAGTTATCTCCCAAAAATTTGTGTAGATGCCGAAAAATATCTACCTTTGCCGACGCTTTCGACCAGAAAGTCCGTTTCATACGTTATTGGAGAGATGGTAGAGTGGTCGATTACAACGGTCTTGAAAACCGTCGTACCGAGAGGTACCGGGGGTTCGAATCCCTCTCTCTCCGCATAAGTCAGCGTAACGAGTTGAAAGCCAACAAGTTACGCTGATTTTTCGTTTAATAGTGCGCCAAATCTGCGCCAGAATTT
>CAVJZJ010000034.1:0-33160 GCA_963653995.1 Flexilinea sp. | reverse complement strand
GCCATCAGAGAGTCCGCTGGTTCCCTTCGGTCACCAGCGGTTATGCACATTGGCCCTCTTCGAGGACCTGCCACTTGAAACTTTTACCGGACAACAATATTCAAAATTCAGAAAAAAGTTGTCGGGATTTTGTGAAGTTTTGCATACCAAGCCCTGGACTAGAATCGTGACGCCCTTCCAGGGCTTAGTATGTAAAGTCTCCACACAATTGCAAACACATTAGGAGCAAATATTTCATTGTAAGATATTGAAATATGCCTTCTTTTACTGGAATACACCCAACGAGCGTATTCAACATTTCTGACGGTCAGGTAGTGCCTTAATCCTTCTTCTATTGGAATATACCCAACGAGACACTGGTGTTCATGTTCGCGTTAAGAGTAATTATGTCTTAATCCTTCTTCTATTGGAATATACCCAACGAGTTACCGACGATGCGCACGATGGTTCACTTGACTTCAGTCTTAATCCTTCTTCTGTTGGAATATACCCAACGAGAGCAAAATATGTAATTATTTATATTTCAACGGATTAAAACACAAATTATACATATTTTAACTTCTCGATTGAGAAAAATGTACCCTTCCTTTGTTCGTTGAGTAATGCAAAGATATATAAAACAAGTCAAAGAGCGCTGGAGAAAGAATGAAAAACGATGTATGACAGAAGAAAATCAGAAAAACAACGTGCTTTTGCTATGTGTGATTACGTCGATTTCTATTTTGTGTCCTATTATCTTCATCATCTTCAGATAGTCAGTAGAGAGTGGAACGACAAGGATACTATCGTCATTGTCATACGCCTCTTGAACGGCTACGAGGTCTTCCTTTATACAGTTGTACGTTTCTATAGATGTATCCGCAAGAAATATGGAACGCTGAACGGGTGTGCACCCCATACGCTTCAGATATTTGTGTACAAGCGTGCGTACCTTGTTGCTCTCAATATCGTACATAACGAAAAACAGCATATGGTTGGTATTTTTCTTTTTTCTGTTGACGATTCCAAGTATCTTCTTCACTCTTTCTTCCACACTACCAATACTCGGTTGTAGGCTTTCGACATCGTCTGTCTGCTGGGCGGATGGATTTGTCAGTCTTGCGGCCTTCAGTTTTTGCATCTGCTCTACTAAAGTGAGTGGAGGACGTTGTTTTCTTGGCATAGGCGTAGTTTTCAGCGTTACACGACATATCCTTTCAGCATGAGAAACTCTCGCACCACATCTGCCAACACGACATTGGCTTCAACATCGGTACCTGTGCGTGGTGACTGTACTACACTGTATCCGCGCTTGCCATAAAACACATTCACCTCGGCTTGTTTCACCCCAATGTGGCAGCGTAGTTTCTTGCCATATTGTATACCGATAGTTTCAGCCACTGCAATACCCTTACCTTCTATGTGTCGGAGCATATCACACATGATTTCGTTGAGTTCATCTGGCACATATGCGGCAGGTTTCTTTGGTTTTTCCTTGAGACACGGGTCAAGGGTCAGTTTTATCTTGTCGAGAATATCGTCTTGCGGTTCGGCTTTGTGTTCTTTCTTGATCAGTTTATCACCTTCCTTTGCGGCCTTGTCCGCCTCGTGCTTGATATCAAACGCACGCACAGGATTGTCAACTGGGTTGATGTAAGTCTTCAAATCCACCAATTACGGCTCTGGATTATAGTAAGCCTGTTTGTCTGCACTAACGAAACACGCCCGTGCCACATCACATGTGCGGGTATCGACCACCTGCTGCAGGCTATACTGTACTGAGTAGTGCATGACAAACACTTTGTAGAATGTCTTATAGAGTCCAGCATCATAACAACGCTCCGAGAGTTTCATCATCACCTTCAGTCCGTCGCCGCCTGGTGATGTAAAGCACAATAGCGTGCGCGGATCTGTTTCTATTTTCTGCCGCAGATTATCGAGCACAAGGTTACGTGAGGAGATATGGTCAATATCAACGATGAAATACTGCGTGTAAGCAAAATTCTCTGTACGACGCACTGCTGGATTGAACATAGCGCACACAATATACGGCAGACGTGCCTTTATCTGTGTATAACTCGTAGGATTGAGATTGCGCACCACGCGCAACTGCCCAAGCAATGTCTGTATATGCGGCTTCGGGTTGCGCAAGGCATCATAAAAGTTCTTCACCGGTACTTTGCCCAAAGGGTCGCTGGCGCTTTTAATGTTGCTTCCATAGGAAATCATAGGCTTTCTCTTTGGATAAAATGTTTAAACTTCTGTGCAAGTTTTTGAGCATACAACTTTATCTGTACCAGCCGACTTCGTTGTACACTGTCACCTTCTACCACCTCTTCCAGATAGTCGTTCACCGACTGTATGAGTATGCGACGCCCCAAGGCTTCTAGCCAACAAGACCCATCAGTACGCACGGAATAATGTTCGTCGGTGATTGCACGCTGACAAAGTAGCATTGCCACCACATAGTCTATCCATACACGGTAGAGTTCTATCACATCGTATACCAGTACTGGGCGGTTGTAGTCGTCTCGATGCATCACGCCGACATAAGGGTCTATACCTGCCTTGACAAGTGCACCTTCCACTTTACCATAGAGCATGCCGTAACCATAATTCAACAAGGCATTCGCCACGTCAGTTGCAGGATGTTGAGAGCGGTGTTCGAACTGATATTCCTCAGGAATGAACAGGTTGAACGCATCGAAATATATCTTCGAAGCCACTCCTTCCCATCCACGCAGTGTTGGTGCTATGTCTGACACTACTTTTCCCTCTACTGAGGCAACCTTCGTGCGGTAGTCCTCGAGACGCCGTATGGCCTTGTCCACCATCTGACTATTGGTTTCGTTGACTGCCGACAACATGAGTAGCAAAGCCTGTTGGTTTTCTATTTTCTGACGTATTACGTCTTTTATCCATGCGACGGCATCTGACGAAAGTGTGAAATTGAGTTGTCCCTTGCGTATTGTCGATACCGATCCGTATTTGGGACTCCATACCCGTGCTATGGGGTTTCCGGCATTGTCGTTGAAGAAAATTTCTATCTCCCGTTCCACGGCAAGCATCACGGCATCACTTGATATTTGGGCTCCGCGGCTTATTTGAATCGAGGTAATACCTTCTACGGGTATGCGCTGGCGTCCATCGGCATTGCTCACAACAAAGCCCTCATTGTCACGGCTGAGCGACACTCCAAAAGTGTTTATTACAAGTTCCATAGGCTTCTCTTATTTTTGGCGGGTTCTATAAATTACCTTTGTTGGATTTTTGAATTTTAGCCGAACAGATTTTTCTTTCTGAAGGAGCATAGCGGGCTATGCGACTGAAAGATAGTGCAAGTCGAACGCAATGAAGTTTACTTCAATTGCTGAGACGCAGCCTATCTTATGTAAGAAGAAAGGAAAATATGCCAGATAAAAACAAAAAGACACAAAGAGCAACCTGCCTAAAATATAAATTTAACAATGCGTGGAATTTATAGAACACGCCTTATATGTAACGTTCTCAATACTCCCTAAACTGCGCAAAGTGGAACTCCACGGTTCGTCGGCCGTTGCCTTCGTCGTGTACGTGTCGGGTGGAGGTGGAGCAGACGCAGGTGATGCCGAGTGACTTGAGTTGGCTGACCAGGCGGTAGGTGAAGCACATTTCGCCCATCAGATGTACGGTGACGATATTGTCGGTGGTATATTGCATGATCTTTTGGGTGTAGTCGCTGACGAGATCGCCTATGGCTTTGCTGTCGGCTGCAGGGTCAATCTGAGGGAATGGCAGGTCGATGCACTCGCCATACTGTCGGGTAGCCTCCAGTTGGTCGGACGCCCATTGGTCGGACGGATGGTTGGAGAGATTGATAAACAGTTTGCCGCTGGGTTCTTCCATTTGGGGTACCTCAAGGTCACGGTCGAACAACTGCATGCATTTGTCGGTGGTCTTTTCAAACTGGTTTTTGATTTCATCGACAGTAGTTTTCCCCACAAATCCACCGTGGTTGACCTGATTGCGGTTTTTGGTAAGCACGGCGTAATCCCGTCGCAACCCTTTCACCCAATCCATTTTCAGGATGGCCCGCGTGAGTCGGCGATGTTGTGCCAAGGTGCCCTTCCATTGGGTCTCGTCATCGGCCTTTGCCTGCTCGATGGCCAGCACTGCGCTCCAATAGTCGCGGTATTTTCTGACAGACTGCTTGTCGGCGTGATAAGGGTTGAGATTGGCAAACTTGTCACATAGAAAGGTGACGATGCTTTCCTGACAGAGCGTGTAGCCCTGCTGCATCAGTTTGTAGTGCTGGCACCACATGATGGCATTGCGCAGGTTGGCCAGCCCTTCCCCACCAAACGGTTGCACCTCAGAACCGATACTTTCGAGTACTTTCGCCACAGGGCCGGGCAGGACATCGGCTTTCACGATTCGATCAAGACATTCGCACACCGTGCCGGCCACCTTTCCTTCCTTGATCTCGTTGCCACGGCAGGTGGAGATGAGTCCTTCAAACTGTTTGAGGTTTTTGTTGAACAGGTTGATGGCTTCCTTTATTTTCTTTTGCGCGATACCGCCGCTGAACGCCTTTACGTCATTGGTAAAATCTTCCACACGTCCAGTCTTCTTGAAGGTAGCCGCCGATGCTGTCCAACCTTGCAGGATGGAGAGCGACAGGAGATTCATGATGGGAGCCCCCTGCTCATTTTTCGCCTCAAAGTTGCCGTAGGTCACCGCCTTCACGCTGACGTGCTTCATAAATTTGGCATAGTTGCAGAGTACCATCATAAACATGGGAAGGTAGCGGAAACCGTGGGTGATATCGAAATAGAGTTCGTCGCCTTCCTGCAACACGCCGTAGACGGTGTTGAAGATGTTCCACATCTCGTCGATGTCTTTTCCGTCCTTGATGCCGACGGCATGTACGGGTGTAGGCAGAGACATGTCCGCAAGCACTTTTTTCAGTCCTACATATTCCACCTCTATCTGATTGTCACCCATTCTTTGAAGTCGTATGTCCTGCGCCACCTCCCAGTTGTCGGTTTTGGCCTTGTCGGTCAGGAATATATAGGCGGCATCGTCGGCCGTCCATTCGCTTTGCTTGGTGTGCATCGACAGAACGGCATGCTGTATGTAGCGTGTTTCCAACGAGAAATCGTTGGCGTAATAGGTACACTTCCTATAAAATCCGGTGCCCAGCACCGACAGAAATACTTTTCTTGCCATAATTGTTATGATAGGAAATTATGCTCTAAGTGATTGGACAATCTCATCGAGTTGCTGCGACAGGTCGCTGAAATCGCGTTTGGGGACAATCAGTTTTATCCGGTCATCATCCGCCTTTTCCCCAAAGCCCGATTTTATACAATTCTCATGATATTCGACGATGCAGCCTTTTGACTTGTAACTGCCGTAGGTCTGGCACACACTGTTCAGTTTGTAGATATTGTCTTGGGTGAACGTCCCTGCCTTGCATTCCACAAACAGCAAGGTGTTGCCGATGTTCACAAGCACGTCTATCTCATTTTTGTCGTTCTTCTTTGCCGACTCCTCGTTGGGTTCAAACCTTACGTTCACCCATACTTCCCGGTCAGCGCCCGCCCACCGCGCTACGGCATTGGCCACAAGCGTTTCCCACCATCGGCCCTCAAAAAGCATCTTGAAGGCACCCGGATAAGCGGAGGAAAACACTTCCACATCGTCATACTCCACAAAGATTTGCCCGTCTTCTCTGTAGTATCTCACCTTTCCGTTTTCGTAGGGGTTGGGCAGTTGGCGGTATCTTGTATAGTGGCTCATGAGTGTGCCATAGGCTTTGATGTTTGTGGAAATAAAATCGCGCACGGCCTCGGCACATTCCGTGCGCAGTGCATCATAGCGGTAGACCGATTTTTCTTTCACTTTCTGTCCTTGCAGGGTGATGATGGTGTCGATGTCTATCATTCTTGTGATCGGCTTGCGCTCCAAGGTAGCGATGTCTACATAGGAGGTGGTGTCGGTATAGACAATCTTGGCACCATGCCGCTCGGCACATTTCATGGCGCCAAAAGCCATCAGTTTCGTGCCTCCCGTGAGGTTGTAGCAGTATTCGCAGTCGTCGCCGTTGAAGGCATGTATCTGTTGTTCGCAGATGTCGGCGCACGCTACCATGTCGTTGGCCGGGGTCATGCAGCGTCGGGAGGGGATATGCCGCTGCTGAAGTATGCGCTCTATGCGCTTCATCACCACAGTTGTCTCTTTCGTGCCTACGAGATAGACAAAGTCGGGGGCAAACTCGTTGATCATGTAGAACACCGGCAAGGCTTCCTTGCTGACGAGTGTCACGTGTATTCTTTTCATCAGTATTCAGTTTCTTAGTTGATAGTGACGATAAAAACTCAATGTTTGTCATCACACTCCGTCAAGACCCCAAACCCGAAACTCACCTTCCGGCCGAGCCCGACATTTATCGGCAATACGGCATTGGTCTTGAACACAATGTCGAAGCCCATCATCTTGATTTTCTTGAATTCGTAGAGTCGGCTATTGTCTACATGCTGCAACGCCACCTTCACATCAGTGTCGAAAAACACGCCCATGCCTTTGGCCAGCGAGAGGATGTTGCCCACCAAGCAACGCTCCAGCAGGGCGCAACGCTCCACCATGCTTTCCGTCTCACGGTACTGCGCATAGTTCTCCTGACTGAGCGGCAAGTAGCGGCAGACACGATACCAATGCCATTCCGGGGTAAGCCTCAACAGGGTGGTCGCCTTGTTGATCCGTAGTATCGACAGTTGTTCACGCCGTCTGCCGATACGCACACTGTCGGGATTGTGGGCCAGGAAATTTTCTATATCGGCGATGCCGTCACCGATGCACACGACAACCGCCCGACCGTCGATACACTTGTATTGTATCAGCGGATAGGCATAGCGCAGGCGGTCGTCGGACATGTGGTTGTGGAAGAGCACGCCGGCATTTTCAGCCGAGTGTATCACGGCACCACGGAAGAAGGGCAGTTCCTCCTGTCGTATGCGGTTGGTGAACCGCACGGTGAGCGTTGTGATTTCTGCTTCGGTCATTTCGTCAGTTATCGGTTGTAGATCTGCTCGGCCCGCTCAGGGGAGAGCCATTCAGAGATTTTCTTCCATCTTGCAGACTTGAAGTCATCCCACATCTTCCGTTCTTTCTTGTCGGTGGTCGTCGTCAGACGGATGATGGTCTGTTCCAACACATTCTGCTCATCGGGAGTGAGACGGTCTTCCTCCGTTTCCTTCATCCATTTGCTGACTTTCTGCTGGCACATGTCCCATTTCTGTACCTTGTATTGCCCGGCATTCTTGCCAACACTGTCAGGATAGCATTCGTTGAGCAGTCCAGTGAGACCGCCCTTGAGTCGGGCATTCTGTTCTTGTTGCTGCGTCTTGGCTTCGGCCATTGTCTTTTTGGCTTCTATCTCTTTGAGCATCTCTTGCTCCTCGTCAGACGGGAGACCCTCTTTTCGTAGTCCATCGATCAACTTACCCAAGGCGATGTATGCTTTGGCCCATTCTCCGTTATTACGAAAAGCCTCTATCTCCGCGTATTTGTCAGCATATTTTTCCTTGTGCCTGTCTTTCTCACTGAACGCCGTCGGGACACCGCCACTCGTATCTCGGAGTTGCGAGAAATGGTCGTTGGTCTTGTAATACTTATAACCAGGCAGTTCCTGTCTCTTGTCATTTACCTTCACCGAATCCGACATCTTCATCATCGTCACATCCTCGTCGTCATGTTCTGATGCGATAGCGACAAGGGCTTTCATCTGCGGCGAAGAAATCCAAGAACCGACATGTGCGTCCATCACCTTCTCAAACTCACGCAGATATTCGCCCTCGCCATACTTCAGTCTGTGCAGCGCAAGACTTGAACATTCTATCTTTCCATATCCGAACGATTTTGCACCACCTACACTGTGCCGCACATTCTTTGCCCGATGGAAGGTGATGGCCGAGAGCAGTGCGCCAATCTCCACCTTCCGCAGGTTGTGTACGTTGATGCGCATGACGAACGTCTGGCCGACACCCACCGGACAGAACTGCGTCATCACTTCCTCATTGCCGTTTCCTTGGGGCAACGGGGTGGTTGTGCCGCCCATGTGAATACGGTAACGCTTGCGTCCGCTGATTCGCGCCTCATCACTGTCGTAGGTATAATATTTTCCCGTACTTCGGTCTTGATACAGATACAGCGGAAAGTAAGAGGCTTTCGGCTGACCGAGCACTCCCTTGACACGGCTGGGCAACTCACTGTCGGCGATGCTCTGGGTGGCAAAGGCGTTGCCCACTTGCACCCGTCCTTTCATCATACTGCCCTGTCCGTCGACCCCGTCGTCGACCCACCCGAATATCGTCTCGCAAAGGTCATGCTCGCCTTTCTGCACTTTCTTCTGCTCCTTCCCGACCAGCGACCGCACGCTATGCTTGTAAGGATAACGCATCATCCGCCCCATACCGAGAATATATCCCCGACTGTCATCATCTATATAACTCACGGGTATCTCCTTTCCCTCTTCCAACATCGCCTTATAATTCTCAAAATCGGGTGTCGGGGCATAGACGGAGAAGAACGAATCAATCACGATCTGGTCCATCTTTATCGGTTGGTCGGTGGCCTCGGGGATGAGCAGTTCTTGCTTTTTGTTATTCATCCACCCCGTGGCAAAGAGTCTGTAGCCTGCCTTACCCGTCGGTGTAGGGAAGGTGTTCTTGCCGATAAAGTCGTTGCATTTCCAGGCGGAAGTCAACTTCTTGCCATTGTAGTAGCCGTATTCACGCTCCACCTCTTCTATGGATATACTGTCTGCCTCGCCAATACACGGAGACAGGAAATATTCTTCACCCTTCTGGCGCAGCCATCCGTACATCACCTTCTCCATTTCTTTGTGATATTCCTTGGCTCCGGTGATTTTCGTATCCACCTCCCGATGACCGAAATACCTGTTGTCGTAGCCGGTCATCTTGCCGAAACTCATGATGGTAAGCACGCTGCGCAGCATACCCTTCAGTGTAGAACCGGGAATGAAGTAGAGTCGCCTTCCGTCGGGCTGCAGGATGTGCATGGAGTGTATGTTTTCGGCCTTCTCTGCCGATTCGGAACAGTCGCGCACAAACAGCGGAGATACATTCTTCCACGCTACCTCTATATATCCGTCCTCGCCATCCTCAAACGGGATGTCTTGCGACACCTTATCGTGCCACGTCGGAATGAACACTTTCTCATTGAGCGGTACAAAATTGTAGGGTGCGGTTATCTTTTCCATGGTCAGTCCTCCTTATTTTTTAGGGTATAGATTTTCAGTCCCCATCTTGAACCCTACAAACACCAACTTGGTCGGCACCAGCACTTCCATGCCTTCGCACATCTCGTCGGTCTGGGCTTCCCAATACTGCAAGAATTGCAGTTTTTCTACCTTGGGCAGACGATGGGCGAGATATTCCTTTCGCGTGGTGGCGACCTTCATGGCAGACGAACCGTCCGAGTCCGTTGCACTGTCGTCCACACCAGCAAATTCTGCTTCAGACACCATGTCTTTCCGCACGCGATACTTTCCGTCCACATACACAATCTTGATTGACTCGCGCTTGGCGGCGTTCCACAGATTGCCCTCTATCACAAAAGGATTTTCGCCGTCGGTCAGCGTCAGCGCCACCTCATCTTGACCTGTATATACGATGGGCGTCTTGCTGTCGCTCATCCATATATATCCTTCATATCTTGCTTTGTCTACCGTTTGCATTGTTCACTGTTTTTGGTCAATGTTCCTGTAAAAATACCGTTTCCCCGGTTGGTCAGTCCGCCCAGCGGCAACATACCCTCGCACAGGTCGTGCAGGCTCTGCTCGAAGGCTGCTCGGCAAGCGTCATCGGCAAGGGCATCGGCCTTGACGAGGATGGTCAGCAGATAGTCGTGTCCCCTACCCCATACGCTCTTTTCCTGAAACAGGGCACCGTCGATGGTGCCTCCGGTGAAACTGTCGATACGGTTGTGGAAGAAGAGTTTGAGGTTGTCGGTGGCATCGCCTTCCACGATGTCGGTCAGCAAGATGTTGCCGGGCTGCGTACTGCCATTGCCATCATTGAGCCGACCGAAGATTGCAGCCACCGCCGGATTGACACCGCCTGTCGTAGCCTCGGTGTCGATGCCGAGCGTTTCGCTATCGGCGTTCTTGACAAAGAGTCCTTGGTTGCGGTTGTAGTGGTAGGCGGTGCGGTGGGCCAACGCGCCCTTTACTGATGTGGCGGGTACGACGGTCTGTCGGGTCTTTATGGTTGGCCGGCCCGATGTCCAGGTCACCACCGTCTCGGTCATCGGCACATTGTCGGCCTCCTCGTCGCCCACGCCCGACCCGAACATGAAGAAGTCGGCGGGAGACAGATGCAGTTCATAGCGTGTCCAACCTGCCGCCGTGATCTGACGAGCAGACGGCACAAACGGTTGGTATCCGTCCCAGTCGGCACTGAGACAGGCCGACTTGCTGAGATAGCGGCGCATATCATCGGCCTTAGCCAAGTCGAGGGTGGCCACGGAGCAGTCTACCACCGTCACCTGTCCGTATCCGCAGCGTGTGCCTCCGCCTATACGCAAGGTCTCGTCGTATAGTTTTGACAATACACTACAAAACGTACCATCGGTCTCTTGATGTGAGTACTGTTCGATCTCAAAGACAAACCGTGTGCCCTTGCACACGACCTCATTGTCGAACTTATCACCTCGCTCTGCCGTACCCTTGTCGCCGATGCGCACATGCTGACGGAGGGTCATGTTGCGGTAGCAGCGGTAGTAGTCGTTCGTCCAGTCGATGTCGGCAATGCCGTCGACCGCCTTTCCGTCGGCACCCACCATCACGGCATCGGTGAACACGATTTCCGACCCTTTGCCGCCTTGACGGTCGTGAAAACCGAAGACCGTGTCACTGCCCTCCCGGATGCCCAGCGCATGACGCAGCACTCCGGCTATGGAGGTGGCGGGGATATAAGGCAGTCCGTTGACATCTCTTACCACGGGAGCGTCGGTCAGAATATGCTTGTTGCCCGTGCCTATGGCCAACGGACTGGTGGCCTCAATGGTGATGCGGGCCATCTGACGGTATCTGTAATATTTGACGTTGTTTTCCATAACCCATGCTTATTTTGCGTGTTTGGCCATCTCCGACGCGAGGTTCACCAGCGCCCGAGCCGTGATGTCGCCATACTTCTCTACATTCTCGGGGGAATGTATCTCATCGACAAATGCTCTCAGAATATACTTGCGTCCCCGTTTCTTCCAGCGTCCCTCGGCCACGCCATGCGTGAGATAGGCATAAGGTTTAGGCTTCTCTTTTGGCGTCTTCGACGGTCTCGTCTTTTCAAACAGTTCATCGACGATTTTTTTGTAGGTGGCGCACTGCATGGCGATACTTCTGATAGCGCCCCATTGCGAAGCGAAGGGCTTATCGGCAAACAGATTCTTTTTCTCGCCGACAAACCGGTTGACCGCTTCAAAGATATATCGCTCGGCCTCATCCTCGGCACGTCTTTTGGCGATATAGCGTAGCAGGGGAGTACCCTTCAAGGGGCGGATGTCAGCCACACGCTCCACATCGGCATCGTTTACATCACAAAGTCGGCAACGGGCCTTACCGTTTTCACCTGTAGTGTCGAGAAACGACGGATTGTAGACTACCTTGCCGAAACCTTCGTTACGATATTCGCCGACATACCTTGATACGAATTGTGGAGTACTTTCGCCCAACCGCACCACAAACACGCTACCCTTTTCTATGCCGCAGCGCTCGGTATCGCGGGCCGACCGCTTGCTGTTCCAGGGGGCATAACTGAAAGTGCGCACCTGCGAATATTGCCATACTATCTGTCCACCGGGTATGCCAAGATCGGCAGCCGTGGGCTGGAAGGTGGGTTCATCGTTATCGTCGAGGAAGATCAGGCGTCCGTCGGCATACACTGTCGTATATTCGCCGCCGTCGGCCAGCCGGAACGTGTCTTGCGTGGATGGCATTTCTTGATAGTCGGCCGGGACAATCTCCACCTGTCCATACTGGGCCGTGCGCGAGCGACCTACACGCCGCACGCCGATAAGACATCGTTGCAGGTCGGCGGCCAAACTGTCGTCGTCGACCTCCACATCGAAATAGAATCTGGCACCGGCATCAAGCGACTCGTAACCGAACATCTGACTGTCGAGGGCGCGACGCCGCTCGCGGTCGTAAGCCGACTTGATGGCAAACGACTTTTCCAACGTTGCGGGATAACCCTTGTCGCCGCTGAAGGCATAAAAGCCATCGCGACATTGTTTCAACTGTTGCGGCCGCCCGGCATTCTCGCGGTCGGCATCGCGATGGTAAAAATGATGGATATAGCACCCCTCCTCCACACTCTTCAGTTTGGGATAGTACATCGAGGCAGGCACGTGCAGCGCGCGCACTGCATCATAGTCCTTGCTCACCGGATGGGCATCGCCGAAGCGCACCTTTCCGCTATGGAATACCTCATGGGCTCTATCGCCAAACTCCGTATAATGGGCGGCTACGATACCCAGGAAGGTATTGCCCGGTATGAAGTCGAGCGTTTGATTGTTGCCCTCGGTGGCTGCCTTCTGATGGATAATGATATCCGACAGCAATGTGCATTTGTATTTCAGTCGTTTCATCTCATGCCTCCTCTCTTATGTCGCAACGTCCCAGACCGCGGTTGCGCTTTTGACCAAGACGCTTCACCCACCCCAAACTGTTCACTATCGCCTCACGCAATTCTGCGGGCACACCGCTGATGGTGGCATGCATCTCGCAAGGCACCACGATCTCCATGCTTCGCAGACTATGGTCTTTGGCTATGCCGTCGTCGCCGATGGCCGTTGTGGTCACCTTGTTGTACAGGTAGTCCTGCGCATAATTGCTCACAATGGCAGTGCGCTCGGTCTTGCTCAGCACCGCATTGCTGAAATGCATACATCCGGTAGTACCCGTTGCGCCCGACAATGCTGTACCGAAAGCCACGGGGAGCAGACTATGCAAAGCCGTCAAGCCGCTCAGTGCTATATAGTTTTCGGTAGCCTCACGGATGAGCCCCTTCAAGGTCTTTCCGGGAATATACGGTAGTCTGTCCTTGTCTTTCACCACCAGCTCGTCGACATCTGCGCCAGCCGACAGTCCCGACCCGCAGTGCCACGGCGAATAGAAGGTGATGAGGAGATGTATCGTATTTTTCTGTTGTTCGTTCATAGTCATCGGGGGGTTAGTTGGTCGTTTGGTTTGCTACTGCGTACAAGGCCAGCAGATCGTAGGCAGGGATATGTCTGATGCCATCGTTGCGCTCTTCGACGGCGGTGGCATATTCATAGAGTATTTTCTTTTTGTCTTTCAAAAGCGACTGGGCACGCTTGCGTTTCTGCTCGGCCTGATGCTTGTCTTTGGCCATCAGCGTGAGCCATTCTCTGACGGCGGTCTTCACCTCGTTGTTGCACTCATCGGACAGTTGGCCGACGGTTTCTACCAGACGGTCTATCGTGGGACGACCGACATGACCGGAAAGATAATAAGGCCCGTACATATAGGTGCATCCAACCGCCTTGGGGGTCAGTTCTTTTCGTCTGATCTCGCTGAAATGCTCCACAAAACTGCTCTGCACCTTGTGGAACATCAGACTCGACGGGGCCTTGCCGTCATTGGCTTGTCTCACCACGTCTGACTTGGCATCTGCCTTGGCCTGTCCACACAAGGTCTCCGCCAGATGATATCCGTAGTGGAACGGGTAGGACGACTTGATGAAGGCGATGCCTGCACAGGCCGTGAGAGCATGGCCCGTCTGACGGAGACTTTCCTTCTCAAACGCTGCAAGATAGTGGCGTACAAAACCTATGGCCACATCTGCACGGCAGATCACGGTGAGGTCGTCGCCGCCCAACAATACGGGGCGGATGGGATATACCGTCCGGCTGTGCTTTTCCACGACAAAGGGCCGGCAGGCCGTGCGGGCAGCCTGTTTGGTGGCGGAGTCGAGATGTTGGGAGAAATCGCTCAACCTTTGGCGGTCGCTACCGATGGCGGCCACCACTTCGCCCAGTCCGTTGCCGTCGACGTGGATGACGGCTATCCAGTCGTTGCGTCCGGTGAGGTCCTTCATATCGAGCCCCATGTCTTGCACTTTGACTGGTTGGCCAAACAGGTCGTTGCACAGTTTGAGTTCCTTCTCATGGTTTTTGCCCAATGCCCGTCGCTTGCTCAGCGTGCCCTCGTCTACAAAATCGGCATCACGGCCGATGCCGTCGACCGCGACCGCCGGCAAACCGGTAGCACGCGACCTCTCGATGGCGATCAGACCTGTATCCAGTTTTTTGAAGGGGCGGTTGCGTTGCGCCCGCAACCGTTTTTCGAGTTCCTCGCAGACCAGTCCGAAATCGTCCTTGCCGTCATCGTATACCACGACAGCCTGATGGATGGTGATTCCCGGCGCGGTCTCCATCACTCTCTTCGGAAACCGCAGGACGGCCGCGCGACATTCCCGCTCGCTCGCGTATATACATTTGATATTGCCCGCAGCGTTGACGACAGGTTGTCCGCTACACAGGAACTCATCGGTGAATACCGACTCGCAGACACTTTTCACGATCTCGCTCGCTCCGGTAATGTCTTTCAGTTTGCTGGTTTGAAAAATAAAACGCTGGATGCCAAATACGGATGCACCATACAGGTATTTTTTCATAGGCAGATTGTTGGTTGGTGTTGGGATACAAAGGTAGGGATAAAATACGAGAAACAAGTGGAGATAGCCCGTTTTTGGGGTAAAAATCGCGTGGATGATGCATACCAAGCCCTGGAAGGGCTTTAATTACAAATATGTGTGGTATCGCAATGTGTGCAGACTCGTATTAATCCTTTTTCTTATGGAATATACTCAAAGCATTGAGCAGTTAGGAGGTATGCGACACGAGGAATTGTCTTAATCCTTCTTCTTATGGAAGAGTCTCAAAGAGGTTGGACTGTTTACGGTAGAACTGACAAGTATTCGTCTTAATCCTTCGTCTTATGGAATAACCTCAAAGAAATAACTCGCCAAAATTAAGAAAAACAACCAGTTTTGGCAAGTTATCCCAAACGATAACTCACCAAAACATCAAAAAAAATCTGGTTTTGGCAAGTTATCGGGGAATAAAATATGGAAATGTCTTTATTTCTTGCGCATGGCCCCCACCACTTCACCGACATACTGCGTATGCCAGTCACCGGCATCACTGCCCTTGGAGTAGGCTTCTTGTGGGGTCTCGCTGCGGAAGGTACCGTCGGTGAGGACGGTGGCGCACATCGTGCGGCACTCTATCACCTCCACGGCCTCGGTATAGTAAGGTGCGCCATGCTCGGTATAGGCTATATGCAGGCCGAGTGCTTCGGCCTTGTCGCCATCACGTCCGCTATGCGTGCCCATATAGTCGACAACACGGTTGTCGGCAAAGCGCATCACCGTGAAGTACTGTCCGCGCTCCATAAACTCGTGGGTGTAGCGGCTCTGTCGCACATACACCGTCACGGCGGGCTTGCCCCATAGCGTACCAAGTGCGCCCCACCCTATGGTCATGGCGTTCGACGAGGTACTGTCGCCGGCGGCAAGGAGCAGTCCGTGGCCGCGGAAGTAGGAGAAGGGATTGTGGCCGAACTCCTCCGTCACGTCGAAGGGTTCAAAATCAGCCGATGCCGCTGCGGCCACTGAGTCGGTCGGAGCAACGGCATTTCCTGCCACGGCCGCTTTCTCGACAACGGCCAGCCGAATGGCCAGCACGGCCACGGCTACGGCAAGAACAAGATTTAGTACTACTGGTCTTTTCATTGCTGTATTTCTGTTGCTATAATATTTGCGTATCGAAAAAGAAAGAACGTAAGGTGGGGTCTTTATAAAAATATGTCCGAGAGGAGAGAAAATCAGTCCAACTTCATCAGTGCGCCCGTGGGACACAGGAATCGGCAATAGGGACGCGGCACAATGACTGAGATGACAAGCACGACAACGGCTGCCACCAACACGCCCACGGAAGCCGACCCTACGAGGAAGGCGGTGAAGAGTTCATAGTCCATCCATGCCGACCAGATGCCGGTGAGCATGAGCACCATAAGCACACCCCACAGTACATTGCGCAGGGTGGTGAGCGCACGTACGAGCCGCGGCGACATCGCCGGTTTGCGGTGGCGGAGTCGGCCGATGAGTTCCTGGGCCGATCCGAACGGACAGATATGGGCGCAATAGTGGCCGCCACGTCCGAAGAGCGGATAGACAAAGGCCGTAATGAGCATCACTACCGGGGCGGCCATCGTAGCGAGGGCCGACAGACTGATGCCGTTGGCAAAGACATTGAGCAGAAGCGAATAGGAGACAAACGTGCCAGTCCACACACCGAGCACGCCGACATTGAGCAAGAGTTGTATCATGTGCCAGCGACGGTTGTGCAGAAAGAGAGGCACAACGGCTCCCAAAAGCGCTACAACAAGGGCGGCAATGGCCGATGCAGACACTTCCATGTTTGGTTCTTCTGCGGCAGACTGCGCAGCGGCATAGGCCAGTCCGCGCTGCACGTTGGTGATGATGGCCTTCGAAGAAAAGGTCGCACCCGACACGGCATCTACATGGAGGGCCGCTGCATCGGTCACGGTCTTGCCTTCCCACTGACGGAAGAGGACGGAGGCACGCGAGAAGAAGTCGGGGGTCTCCGAATTGGGCAGGGCCTCAATGCGAGTCACCTTGCCATCCTTGCTGATATGTATGCGTAGGGGTACCGGACCGCCAAAGCCGTTGACCTCCTTGGCCAGCGGTGCGGTGCTGACCGTCACCGATCCGTCGGCATCCACGGCGACCGTATCGTTGGTCTGCGGCGCGGCGCTGACAGAAGCCGTCCCCAGACTGTGTCCAAAGAGTTTGGCGTCACGCACGGCGGCGGCCGAAATCATCATGAGCAGAAAGACAGCAAACGCCGTCCATCGGGTTATCCTTTTTTCCATTGTCTATTTGATGGATATGGTTACGTTTTTTTAGTGACGTGCTATACGTCCGTATGAAAAACAACGTGGACGGCACACCTTGTAGTATACCGTCCATAGTATTTTAATTTTTTTTATTGGTGTATAGTAGAATATTGGTGTCCGGTAAATACCGCTAATGACGAGTCCCGTCTTTCACCCTACACGATGACCTTCGTCTTATGGTAATATTCGCGGAACTCGGTAGGTGAGCATCCTTTCTTGCGCTTGAAGACACGGTTGAAATTGCTCAGGTTGTTGTATCCGCAGAGGAAGGAGATGTCGCTGACATTCTTGTTGGTATCGACGAGCATGCGGGCGGCATAGCCCAAACGTATGTCGATGATGTAGTCGGAGACGGTGCGGCCGGTATGCAGTTTGAAGAACCGACTGAAAGCGGCCTCACTCATGCAGGCGATATCGGCCAACGTGCGCAGTTTGATCTCGTCCATATAGTTGTTGTCGATATAGTCTTTCACCTTGAGTATGCGGCGGGAATCCTCACCGAGGTTCACCTTGGCGTAACTGGTCGTGGCGAGCGTGCGCAGTCCGTCGCAACGGGAGAGCGTGTCGAGTATCTGCAGAAAACTGATGAAGGCCTGAAAACCGTCTTTCACCGCGCTCAGTTCCGACAGGGGTTTGTAGACCTGCATGATGGCATCCATCGGAAAAACAAGACCCTTTCGGGCCAAGTTGAGCATATCGTAGATGCGGGAGAAGGGGTTGCGCGCGAAGAGGCTGTCGCGGCCGAGATCGAAGGAGAACTGTACGGTGATCTCGTGGATGTCGTCACTCTGACAGGTGTTTTGCAGCCACCCATGCTCAAGGTCGGTACTGGTGATCATCACAAGGTCGTAGTCGCCCACAATCTCGTTGCTGTCACCCACGATGCGGCGCACACCAGCGGCATGTTCCACAAAGTTGAGTTCGAAGACACTGTGATTGTGGATGGGATAGGTGAATTCTTTTTTGTGTCGGTCAGCGATGTAGAGCACGTCCTTGTCGGCCAAGGGGGTAATCTCGTGCAGTACTCGTTCTGCAGGCGGGGTTGAGGTTTTCATAGGCATAAGATTATTATACCACCCTATGATGCGTGGGGCAAAAAATGGGTGTATTTTGCAAATATACGAAATTTTCCAATAAAGTGTACAAGGCTGACTGCGAAAATTCTTTGATTGATGCATCGGCAACCGCAACTCCATTTTTGGGAATAAAAAAAAAAGCGACAGCCTTCACAGGCGACCGCTTCAAATCTTCAATAGGTATTAGTCTCTTCTTTAAGGTAAAAAGATTGTTTTCAGGATAACTGATGCAAAGTTAAGACTTTTTTTAGGTTCGCCAAATTTTTTCCACACTTATTTTCAGGCACTTTGGATTGTGTTCCCACACAATTTTATTTTTTTGAAATTTTCATGCATTTTCCCAAAAAGACAGGGTAAAATTGCCGATTTCATCGGTGAACGGAGCAAAAACGGAGTGCCCGACAAGACGTGCGTTGCCCAACCGTCGGACAACAAAATCCAAGCGGTGGGAGTATTCGGCCTTGCGGACTTGAGTATTCGGCCTTGCGGACTTGAGTATTCGGACTCAAACACAGCAGTATTCGGCCTCAAATACTACAGTATTCGGCCTTGACTACTCGGGTATTCGGCCCGAATACTCATTTCGTATTATTGGTGTCCGCTAAAAACAACGCAAATGGCGAGTCCGTAGGGACTCGCCAATCACACCCACGCATGGGCTATACTTGCATTTTTTCGACAACCTGCGGGTAGGTACTACTCCGCCATACGCTCGATGATCTCGAGACACATGCGGGTGTTGTGGTAGGGACACTTCCAGAAGCCGGCCTTGTCGTCATCGCGGTTGATGGTGCCGTCGGCATTGATGCTCCAGTGCCACTCGCCGCCTTCGCGGTCGATGAGATGGTCGGTGACGTACTGCCAACAGCGGTGAGCGATGTCGAGGGCTTCACGGTCGCCGAAATATTGCCATAGGTTGACGTGACCGATAATGTTCTCACACTGCACCCACCACTGCAGCGAGCGGTCGGTGCGGTCGCCCTCGTCCCAGTGTTCGTAGATCATCGATCCGTCGGCGAGGAGACCCTCATCGGCGGCGACGGCTATCTGCTTGACGTAGGGTTCCATCCAAGCGAGCACTTCCTTGTCGTCGAGCACGAGGGCGGTCTCGTGAAGGAGCCACGAGGCTTCGATGTCGTGGCCGTAACTCTGTATGTCGCGACGGCCCTGCCAGGTATCATCAAAGAAGAGGTCGAGGTGGTGGGTCTGGGTATTGAGCAGACGGTCGGTGAAGATGTGGAGCAGGTTGACCAACCGCTCCTTGAGTTGCTCCGACGGGGCAACGCGGTAGAGGTTGGTGTAAGGCTCTATGACGTGCAGGTGGGTGTTCATCGTGCGCGACCCGTTCTCGTCCTTGTCGGAGAGACGCATATCGGCGATAGGCTGCCACTCGCGGGTGAGGGCCTCTATATATCCGTCGTTCTCGGCATCGAAGGCATGCTCCTCTATGCTGCGGTAGAGCGAGAGGGCGCAGTCGAGGGCTTCGCTATCACCGGTGGCGCGGGCCAGTTCGGACATACCATAGATGGTGAAGCCGATGGCGTAGGTCTGCTTCTTGGTGTCGAGCGGCGTACCGTCGGCATTGAGGCTCCAGTATACGCCGCCGTACTCCTTGTCGATGAAGTGGTCGAGGATGTAGGTCTTGGCACGCTGGGCGGCTTCGAGATAGGTCTTGTCGCCCAACACGCGATAGGCGGCGGCAAAGGCCCAGAGGATACGGGCATTGAGTATGGCCCCCTTCTCGGCATCTGCATCTACATGTCCGTGACCGTCGATGCGTCCGTAGAAGCCGCCGCGCTCGCGGTCGACCATACGGGTGAGCCAGAAGTGAAGGATATTGTCGGTGAGACACTCGCGCATCTCGGTTTTCATTGTTGACATAAACTTATTTCTTTTTCCTTATTTCTTTATCGGAAACTTGTACGACAGTACCATCAGCAACAGGGCGATGGCTGCGGGGAAGAGCGAGAAGAGCGACCACACCATCGTCAGCACGGAGTCGGTGATGGAGGTCGGGTCGATGGTGGTGTTGCCCATGGCGTCGGTGATCATGTTGGCACCCGACCATCCGAGCAACAGGGCGATGAGCGAACCGGAGATGGCCGTGCCGAACTTCTGCGACATGGTACCCGAAGAGAAGATGAGACCGGTGGCCGAAGTGCCGAAATGCTCGGTGTGATAGTCGGCCACATCAGCGTACATCGACCATAGCAGTGGCGAATAGATGCCGATACCCATAGAGGTGAGCACCACGAGGACAATCATCACCCAGATGCTCGACGCATTCATCGGCACAAAGAAGAAGGCCACTGAGGTGACCATACAGAATACGGCCGACCAGAAGAAGGCCATGCGCTTGGAACCGACCAGACGGGCGAAGGGAGGTGCAAAACCGCCAAAGACCATACAAGTAACCTCACCGAAAGCCATGAAGACGGTGAAATTGATGATGAGGTGGTCGATGGTGACGCTACCGTTGAGACAGTAGTCGAACATATATCCGGCCACGGCATAGCGGAAACCGTTGAAGAAATTGGTGCAGATGGCCATGGCCGTCATATAGAGCCATGCCTTGTTGTGTACAAGGTCGACAAACTGGTGGAACGAGAATTTCTCGGCACGCACGGGTTTCAGACGCTCCTTGGTGAGCAGACCGCAGGCCAAGGTCATGAGGGCGGCCACGGCACCAAGCACTGCACCGATGACGGCATACTGATGGGCGTCGCTGCCACCCACCCACTTTTGCAGATAGGGGAAGGTGAGCAGGGTGACAAAGCCCATGGCGTAGGCACCGACCATGCGGAAGGCGGAGAACTGGTTTTTCTCGTTGTCATCGGAGGTCATCACGCCGAGCAGCGAACCGTAGGGCACATTGACCATCGTGTAGATGGCCATCATGAGCAGATAGAGGGCGTAGGCGTAGATGCGCTTGCCCACCGGACCGAGGTCGGGGGTATAGAGCAGCAGGGCGAACACGAGGCCGAAGGGTATGGCCCCGAAGATGAGCCACGGGCGGTATGTACCCCAGCGCGACTGCGTACGGTCGGCCAGCGTACCCATGAGCGGGTCGGTGACCACATCGAACATACGGGCCACGAGCATGAGCACGGCCGCATCGGCGAAGGTCAGTCCGAAAACGTTGGTGAAGAAGATGGGGAAGGCGATGGACATGACTTTCCACACGATACCGCCGGCGGCGGCATCGCCCATCGCATAGGCTATTTTTTCTGTTATACTTGCCATTCAGGTTAGCGTGTTTGAGACGATAGAAGATATTTGGGAGATGGCTGTGAAGGCCGGAGATGGGTGACGCGCACCCATTCCCGGCCCCACAATCTATAGAGTTCTGTAGATTATTTGCCCAGTGTGCGGCGGTTTTTCTCGACGAGCCGCTTGATGGTCTCAACGCTGGCTGTCGTGGTAAATCCGTCCTCAGGCGTATTCATGCAGTAGTCTACCAGTTTGTCGACGGTAGATACGGCCACATGCATACGGGTGTCGCAGGAAGCGTAGTAGATGAGTACGCGGCCATCCTCGTCGGCGATCCATCCGTTGGTGAAGGCTACGTTCATCACGTCGCCTACATACTCCTCACCCTCAGGCACGAGGAAGTAGCCACCGGGCTGGGCGATAACGCGCGTCGGGTCGTCGAGAGCGGTCATATACATGTAGAGCACATAGCGCAGACCGGAAGCGCAACCGCGTACGCCGTGGGCCAGATGAAGCCAGCCCTTGGGGGTCTTGATGGGATGAGGGCCTTCGCCGTTCTTCACCTCCATGATGGTGTGGTAGTGGCGGGCGTTGATGATCTTCTCTTCCTTCACCTCGGCGTGGGTCATATCGTCGACAAGTGCCCAACCGATACCGCCGCCGGAACCAGCGTCGATAAATCCGTCTTGCGGACGGGTATAGAGGGCGTACTTGCCGTCTACAAACTCGGGATGGAGCACTACGTTGCGCTGCTGACTGCGGGTCTTGAGGTCGGGCAGACGCTCCCAGGTCTTGAGGTCGTGCGTGCGGGCGATGGCGGCCGTAGCGGTGGCGGCTGAGAGGTCGCCGGGCTGCGAGTCGTCGTGACGCTCGGCACAGAAGATGCCGTAGATCCAGCCATCCTCATGCTGTGTGAGGCGCATGTCGTAGATATTGGTGGCGGGCACTACATCGTCGGGCATGGTGACCGGCTCGTCCCAAAAGCGGAAGTTGTCGATACCATTGGGACTTTCGGCCACGGCGAAGAAACTCTTGCGGTCGGCACCCTCGACACGCACGACGAGGATGTACTTGCCATTGAGTTTGATAGCGCCTGAGTTCATGCAGGCGTTCATCATGATGCGCTGCATGAGATAGGGATTGGAGGCTTCGTCGAAGTCGTAACGCCACTCGAGCGGTGTGTGTTCGGCGGTGACGACGGGATACTCATACTTGGTGTATATTCCGTTGCCCCAAGGCTTCGGGGTGTTCTTTCGGGTGAGGAGTGCCTCGTGATGGGCACGCAGTTCCTCTACTTTCTTTTCAAATTCGGTCATTACTATATGTGTGTTTATGGTTTCTGAATACGTTTGTTATAGATACATTATCCATTGTCGACGCAGGGAAGCGTATGCTCCCAGCGTTGGTGATGCTTACTTCTTCACCTTGGCGATGTCGCTGACGAAGAGTGTCGCGGGGTCGGCATAGAAGCGTTTGAAATCTTGCTCGGAGGTCTTGCCGGGCGCGGCAATATAGTTCTCCGTCGGACTGTCCCATGCGTTGCGCCATAGCAGTACATAGCAGATGGGATACTCCTTGAGTACGGGGAGAAGCGTTTGGGTGAACCAAGTGGCATCGGGCACATCGCTGTATCCCGTCTCGGTGAGGGCGATGAGTTTGCGATGGCTCTCGCCGACGGCCTTGACCACATCCAGTTCGCTGCGAAGCCAACCCTGATACTGGGCATTGTTGGGCTCGCGCTGGTAGATGTCGATACCGAGCAGATCGACCACGTCGTCACCGGGGTAGTATTTCTCGTAGTGGGCTACGGTCTCGGTCTCATCGGCAAGGTTGGGCGAATAGCCCCACACGAGGTTGGAGCAGCCCTTGCGGCGCATGAAGTCGTGGGTGTAGCGGTAGAGCTGCTTGTACTGCGCGGCGGTGCAGCGTCCTTCGCCCCACCAGAACCAGCCACCGCTCATCTCGTGCCAGGGGCGGAAGATGACGGGCACCTTCTTGCCATCGGCGGTCTTGAGCGAGTTGAGGAAGCGGGCCACGAGGGTCAGCCAGGCATCAAACTTGGCGTGGAGTTCGCCACCGGGGAGAATCTTCGTGACGGCATCGCCCTCGAAATCCCATGCGCTCTTGCCTGTGGCAGGGTTGTCGGGATGCCAACTGATGGTGACGATACCGCCGCGGTTGTGCTGGGCGACAATCTCCTTGCGCATACGGTCGAAGGGTACGCCGTCGAGATTTTTGTCGTGACCGAGTTCGAGGTGTCCGAGATCGAAGCCCATCACGGCGGGATAGTCGCCGCAGACCTCCTTGACATCTGATCGGCCCTCGTCCAACTTCCAGGAGCAACCGTAGACGGGGTCGTCTTGATGGCCGACCATCACACCCTGTTTTTGTATAGTGGCGAGGCGGTTGATGAGCGATACCGCCGGTTGGCGCGACGCAGCCGTGATGGTGGTGGCCACGGCGAGCGATGCGAGTGTTGTCATAAGTGTTTTCATACGTACATATATTATTACTGATTGTACTTTCTCAGTGTGTTGCGCACGAGTTGTCCCCAAGGTTTGAGTTGACTTTCGGTCCACTTGCCTTCTGGATTGGCCGAGGGAAGAATCATGGAGCAGGTCTCGTTTTTGTCGGAAATAGACCAGTTGACCCAACTTACCTTCTTGGCCTCAAGCAGATCAATCCAACGCTGGTACTCATCGGGGGCAAGCGGTCCGTCGCCTGAGGCTTCCATACCTGCACACTCCGACACGAACACGGGGAGTCCGCCGTCGACGGCCGTAGCCAGACGCTCACGGAGATAGTCTTTGTGGGTGGCAGCGTAGAAGTGCAGTGTGTACATCACATTGCTCACGCCCGTGAGAGGACTCTTGGCGGGCAGGTCGATATCCTGATCCCAGTGGGGGCATCCCATGAGGATGATGTTGTCGGGATCGTACTTGCGTATCTCGGCAATGACGGTGGTGGCATAGGCTTTGAGGTCGTCCCAAGAGTCTTCTATCGGTTCGTTGTAGAGTTCGTAGATGACGTTGGGATACTTGCCATACTTTTGGGCCATCTGTCCGAAAAACGCTTTGGCCTCGACGGTATGCAGGGCATGGGAGTGCCAGTCGATGATAACATAGAGGTCATTGCGTATAGCGGCATCGACCACGGTGGAGATGCAACGGAGGGCATGCTCGGGATTTTCGAGATAGTTTTCCTCTATCTGCAGACCCATAGCAGCACGGAGAACATTGGCGTGCCAGTCGTCGGCGAGCCACTTCACGGTTTTCTTGGTGTAATAGCGCGGCCAGAGGTTGTGCCAGCCGAAACTCACACCACGCAGCACGACGGGATGGCCGTCCTTGTCGCAAAGTTGTGATCCTACCACTTGCAGTTGACCCCACTGTTTCACAGGACGGGCGGCAAAGGCGGCAGCAAAGACGAGAAGGAGGACAACGGTTGTCAACAGTTTCTTCATAGTCGGTATGTTTTTTCGTTAATTGATAGTGTATTAATAATTTAATTTTCGGTTTCAGGCGAGGACGGGCTGAAAGCCTAAATCCGAAAGTTGAATTTATAAGACTGCTCCCCTACTCTACGCAGAACGTGGCCTTGAGGAGCGAGGCATCATCGCTGCATCCGCCCACCATGACCTCAAAGTCGCCCGGCTCTACGATACGCTTCATGTCGATATCGTAGAAGGCGAGGCGGTCGGGGGTGATATCGAAGGTCACGTCTTTTGACTCGCCGGCACGCAGTGCCACGCGCTCGAAGCCTTTGAGTTCCTTGACCGGACGCGCTACCGACGACACACAGTCGCGGAGGTACATCTGTGCTATCTCCACACCGTCGCGATGGCCGGTGTTGGTGATGGTGACGGTGGCTTTCAGACTGCCATCGGCTGGTATCGTAGAGGCGGAGAGACGGAGGTCGCTATACTGATAGGTGGTGTAACTCAAACCGTAGCCGAAAGGATAGAGCGGAGTAGACTGGCCACAGACAACGGGATGGAAGAAGGCCGATGCCTTGTGGTTGTACCAAGTAGAAATCTGTCCGGCAGAGCGCGGCATGGTCATGGCGAGTTTGGCCGAAGGATTGACCTTGCCGTAGATGATTTCGGCGATGGTCTGTCCGCCAAACTGTCCGGGCTCCCAAGCGTTGATGATGGCGGGCACGTGCTCGGCGGCATAGTTGACACTGAGTGGCCGGCCGCTGATGATGACAAGGATGGTCGGTTTGCCTGTCTCGTTGATACGGCGGATGAGTTCGTCCTGCAGTCCCACGAGGTCGAGGTTGTCGCGGTCGGTATCCTCACCGCTTGTACGGTCGTTCCAGCGGAAGCGCATCATGTACTCTCCGCAGCAGACGATGTTGAGGTCGCAGTCTTTGGCTTTCTCGACAGCCTCATCGACTTTGTCCTGCGACATATTGCGCGGATCCCAGCCTTGGTCGACAAACTCAAACTGGGTGTCGGGGGAGATCTGGCGGAGTCCCTTGAGCACGGTCGACACCTTGTCGTCGGGCTGCAGTTCACTCCAGTCGCCCATGATATTCTGGTCGTCGGCATTGATACCGGTCACAAGCACGCGCTTGTACTTGGCAGCATCGAGCGGGAGCAGTGCGTCCTCGTTCTTGAGCAGCACGATGGAGTTGCGCGTAGCCTCCAGTGCGGTGGCCTTGTGTACGGGGTCGTGGATGACACTGTCGCGCTCTTCCTCGGTGACGTAGGGATGTTCAAAGAGACCGAGACGGAACTTGGTATAGAGTATGCGGCGTACCGACTCGTCGATACGTTCCTCAGTGATTTTGCCTTCGCGTACCAGATCGACGACAGCCTCTTGCCACTCGGGACCGTGCATGTGCATATCCATGCCGGCGAGTATGCTCTGCAGGAAGGCCTCCTTGTTGTCCTTGGCCGTGAAATGCTGGTCGACACAGTGTTCGATGTCCATCCAGTCGCTCACGACAAAGCCCTTGAAGCCCCAGTCGCGGCGCAGGATGTCCTGCATGAGCCAGCGGTTGGTGTGACAGGGCACACCATTGAGTTCGTTGTGCGACATCATCACCGTAGCACCACCGGCACGCACACTGGCCTCAAACGGGGGGAAGAATACCTCGCGCAGAGTGCGCTCGGACACGTCGCAGGGTGCGCCATTGGTACCGTTGATGGAATAGGAACCGCCCACAAAGTGCTTCACACAGGCGAGCACATCGCAGGGTGCATCAAGATGGCCTTGATAACCGCGTGTGGTGGCCTCACCGAGCAGGGTGACAAGGTAGGGATCTTCGCCGAAGGTCTCGCCGGAGCGACCCCAACGGCCGTCGCGGGCCACCTCTACATTGGGATTGAACGTCCAGTGCATGTTCATCGCACGCATCTCGGCGGCTGTCTCACGGGCGATACGGTAGGCCATCGGTACGTCAAACGACGAGGCCAAACCGATATTCGTGGGATAGACGGTATTGTCCTTGCACTTGGCATTGCCGTGTATGGCATCGATACCGATGAGCAAGGGTATCTGCAGACGGCTCTGCATGGCCAGGCGCTGCAACTGGTTGGCTTCCTCGATGGTCAACACATGGAGAAACGAGGACACAAGGCCGTCGCTCGTCATCTTCTCGATATCCTCTACCGTCACGCCGGGATAGAAGGCGTTGGCGGTATTGGTGGCGAGTTCTTCAGCCGTCATCGTGGTGGAATTTTGCTTGAAGTGCTCGATGCCCACGAGTTGGTTCATCTGTCCGACCTTCTCCTCAAGCGTCATGCGGGAGAGAAGGTCGTCTATGCGACGCTCTATCTGAGCGGTAGAATCTTTGTATATAGGGCGGACGGCGTCTTTATTGTCCGTCGTAGGAATTGGCGTTGTCATCATTGCTATTGTGCTATTGTCTGTTTGTGCTTTCAATATGGATGGGTTGTGAAAGTGTCCGGCCCGGTTGGCGGGAGATATGTGGGATTGGGCTGCAAGCCGGTAGTCCCTATGAGGATGGTACGGGTCTCACGCCGCACCTTACACTGAACTTCAAACTTACAAAAACTCCTAGGACCTCAGGCTATTCTGCCCCATGTCCCGAGTCTCCCGCCGGGTCGGATGAACAGGGCGTACGACGCACTCGCCGTACAACGTCTGTCCGTATGTGTTTTCATCGTATGCTCATCTGACGGAGCAACCAGTCCTCCCACTCGTCCCACTGTTCCTGATACCAGTAGTGGCCGGTGAGTTGGTAGACATGGAGTTCCTTGGGGGCGGTCACCGTATTGTAGGTGGCGTAAGCGGTGGTCGGAGGCACTACTTCGTCGTTGTAACCGAAGGAGAACCATCCGGGACACTGTATGCGGCGGGCAAAATTGACACCGTCGTAGTAGCGTGAAGTCTCTATCTTCTTGGCATCGGCGTGCTTCACATCGTAATAGAAGTAGTGGGGCCAACCGCAGGCTACGCCCTTGAGCGAGGCGGTATGGTCGCAGAGGGCGGCATGCACGGCTCCATAGAAGGTGACACGCTTGTCGAGGGCGGCACAGGCGAGCGAAAGAAATCCTCCCTGCGAACTGCCCGTCACGCCGAGCGAGGTGCCGTTCCACTCATCGAGCGATGCGATATAGTCGATGGCACGCACGGCACCGACGATGACGCGCTTGTAGTAACTGCGGTCGCGTGAGTCCATATTGGCCTCCCAATAGCAGTTGAGCGCACCCTCCATGAGATTGTCGTACACTTTTTGTTCCATGGTCACGGGTACACCGTGGATACCTATCTCAAGGGTGATGGCACCCTGAGCAGCCGTCCACACGTCGCCTTGATAGGGACGCACACCAGCACCGGGCACACGGAGCAGGGCGGGATATTTGCCGGGCTTGGTCGGTACGCAGAGTATGCCGTAGGTGCGGCTGTTCCACCGCAGGTTCTGGAAACTCACCTCATAGACGTTGACCTGGTCGGTGCAACGCTCGGGCAACAGACGACGGGTAGGTTCGAGCTCCACACCGCGTGCCTCGGCAAGGGTGGACGACCAAAAGGTATCGAAGTCGGAAGGATTCTCGGTGGTAGGTTGCAGTTGCTCGGGCGAGAAGGCGGCTGTGCAGAGACCTTCATAGTCCTTGCCGCCGACATGGGCGGTGACCTTGAGGCGGTAGAAGCCGGCCTTCTTCATCGTACCGGTCCAGCGCATAGTACCGTCCTTGAGGGTGACACTCTTCTTCTTGGTGTCGGGGTACATCTCCGGTCCGGCCTCGTAGTCGATGACGGCACCATCGATGAGCGTGCCCGAGCGGAGCACGTTGACGGTGAACGTGACCTTCTCCCCTACCTTGTAGTTCCAGTCTTTGTGGTCGGGAGTGACGGTGACGGTGATGTTGTTGCCGCGTATCTGCGCATCAGTAGTCATGAGGCAGATACCCATCAGCAGGCATAGAGTGGCAAATATTCTTTTCATGGGTTTTTAGCGATATGATATGTATATTGTTTTGTTTGCAGTATTTTCAAGATAAGCGGCAGTGGCACGTATAGCGGTCAGTGCCGGAGATAGAGACCGTTGAGCCGTCTCATGAAGAGGGTGTTCTCGCTGTTGTATAACAGCATGAAGTCTTGTATCCGACTGTTGCCGTCGCCGGGGAACGGTGTGTAATAGTGTCCGTCCTTGAAGTCGCCTTGATTGGGGCCGAACATAAGGTAGGACAGACGGTGCTGGCTGAGCAGCGGAAGGAGAGTCTGCGAAAAGAAGGTGGAATCGGGCAACGACTCCTGACCAACGACGATGCCCAAAGCATTGTTGTGTTCCTGGGCGAACGGTTGGGCCTTGCCCACCATCTCACCGAGCAGATGACCATAGTCTTGCGTGGGAGCGCCAGAGGGTTGCAGACAAATGGCGCAGACCACATCGATGTTGTTGTCGGGGTAGCGGGTAAGAAATTGGGAGGAGGGGTAACTCTCGGCGTAGCCGTAGACGACATTGGTCACGTCGGCATCGTCGAGCAGATCTTGTGTCTTTTTGTAGAGACTGGTGTACTCGTCACTGGACAGGCGGTCGTACCAAGTCTTGCCGGTGAGCGGATAGAGATAAAGCACGACGGGAGCCTTGATGCCATACTCGTCGTGTAGGGTGCCGAGGTAGTCGGCCAGACGCTTGACGTACTGGGCGAGCAAATCGTCATCGCCCTTGTAGTCGGGAGCGGTCCACTGCATGGTGACAAGGGCACCACGGCGGAAATTCTGAAGCACATCCCTGCGTATGGAGGAGAAGGGAAGTCCGTCGGCATTGGTCTTGCTGCCACGCTCGATGCCGGACAGTTCGTAGCCCACGGCGGCGGGACGGTCACCACACACGCTGTGTATGTCGCTGCGGTCGCTGTCGCACTGCCAACCGATGCCTTGTATTGTACCGTACATTTGACCGACGATAGTACCCTTGGCGGCGTAGGCCTTGATATTCTCCTTCATATTTTCGGTACGGGTGGTGAGTCCGCTTGAGGCTAGTTCGTCGTACGACTTTTTCTTGCCTCCGCACGAGCAGAGAGTCACGAAAACGAGGGCGAAGGCCAGGAGATGTGCTGATTTCTTCATAGTATAAAGGCGTATTCTATAATTCTACGCAAATTCTACGCAAAATAAGATATTAAAATGGTGCCGGGCCAATCCCGGGAGACAAGCCCGGCACTATTAAGGCGTGTTCTAAAAATTCCACGCATTGCTAAAATGCGGTATTTACTCGTTGTATGCTTTCTTCATGGCCTCAACCACGGTGGGGAGTGACCACTGCACCGACTCGCGGTCGCTGCCTTCGTAGATGCTCGACCAATAGTAGGTGGCTATGCCGAGTGCGCGGGCCTGCGATACGATATCGGCGGCCTGGTCGGCAGCGGCCTGTATCTCAGTGGCGGTGCTGGTCTTGCTGACCGACTTGGTACCGTGGGTACCATACTCGCCGATGATGACGGGATAGCCCTTGGCGAGGAAGTAAGTGTTCAGACGGGTGAACATATTCTTGATCTCGGTGCGGCAGGCATCATCCCACTTGCCTTTCTGGGCAAACCAGTCGTAGGGGTCGTAGGAATGGCACTCGAAGATGAGGTGTCCGGTGACACTGTCGTCAGGCATCTTGAGATTCTTGATGGCCAGTTCCTCGTTCTTGCCGGCATAGGCATTGATGATGAGGTTGCGCGTGGCGTTGTTGCCTCCGGTAGCACGGACTGCATTGACGAAACTCTGTGCGTAGTTGTTGAGCGCAGTGTAACTGGCACTGCCGTCCTCGGGAGCGGTCCAACTGCTGTTGGCATCGAGCATCTCGTTGTAGCCTTCGAAGACAAGGCGCTGGCAGTAGCCGGCAAAGCGGTTGGCAATCTGTGTCCAGAGGTACTCGTACTTGGCCTTGTTCTGGTTGTAGTTGTCCATGTCGGCCTTGATCCAGTGGGTCACAGGGGCATCGTCGTGACCGGTATCGTGGTGCACATTGAGTATGCAGTACATATTGTTGGCCATGATATAGTCGACAATCTCCTGCACGCGATCCATCCACGCCTTGTCGACATTGCCTTCGGCATCCATGTGCTGGAACCAAGTGACGGGCAGGCGGACAGCGTTGAAGCCGTTTTGCTTGAGGAAGTCTACCATCGCCTTGGTGGTGACGGGCTGTCCCCAACAGGTCTCGAAGTCGGTGACGGAGTTGTTTTCCATCGTCTTGCTGAGGTCGATGGCATCGAGCCCGTTGCCGAAATTGGTGCCGAGCCCCATATTGACACAGGCATCCTTGGCGCTCTCCTCGGTGTAGGTGGCATTGATGTTCACCTGATCGCGGGTGATGACGTTCTTGCTGCCCATAACGGTAGTCCACCAAGAGTCGGAAGGCATATTGCTACCGTACCACGGCATAAAGTGGCTCCAGTGTGCTCCGGCATCCCAGGCATCCTGCACAAGGGCAGTGGTCTGACCGTCGGATGTGCCACACTCGGCAAGGGCTACCATCTTGGCGGGATAGCGGGCCTGTATCTCACGGAACTCCTGGGCCTGCTGAGCGGCAGTGTAACCGTAGAGGTCGCGGCCGATGATGTCGACATACTTGTCGCCGGGATACCAAGCCTCATCATTGTCATACGAGGTAGCGTCGCCGTTGTAGTTCTGCGTGGTCCAAATCCAAATCAGATTGTGCACACCTTTCGACTGGAAGTAGTCGAACATGGTCTGCCAGAGTTTTTTGTAGGTCTCTGCACCGTCGTAGCCCCACCAGAACCAAGACTTGGTCCAGTCGGCCTGGGTCTTGGCGCAGGCGTTGCCGGCACCCTCGTGGAAGGGACGCCAAAGGGCGGAGACGCCTACATCCTGCAGTTTGAGGAGCACATCGACCACCTTGTCCATCTCTTGATAGAACCACTTGTTCTCCCAAGAACCGGAGGTGAAGACATTCTGTGCCTTGAAAGTGGTCTCAGAAGGGGTGCAGGTCACACCGCTACCATCGGTACCGATAGTGGTACTTTCGGTCTTGGGCACATTGAAGTGCCACATGAGCGAGACGATGCCGCCAGCATCGGCCCATTCGGTGACGGGGGTAATGTTGCTGTAGTCGATCCAAGTGTTTTGGGGTACATAGATATGGATGAAATCGTAGCAGTTGATGGCGGGGTATTTGCCTGTAGCCTTATATATATTGTCTGCTTCAGTATGGTTCCAATTGACGTTGGCCAGCACGCCCGACAAGGTTTTTGCACCATAATTGAGTTGCAAGTACTTGTAGAGCCGCTTTGTGGTTTGTGTGGCTGATGGGTCGGCGAGGGTGATGTCGCTGACTTCGCTTTCGTGGTAGACAGAGAAGGTGATGTTGTTGATACTATTGATGTCGTATGTTTCCCATGCACCGAAGTCTTCCCAACCTTTGAGTACGATTTCGAGTTTTCCGTCGGCGGTATGCTTCATCGACGAGATGGTGTTGTTGTCACCAGCGAGGTTCCATTCCGCTTGTTTGCCGCTTTCTGCGGTGTTGATGGTGATTTTGTCGCCTTCTTTTTGGGCGAAGGTAGTAAGTGAGGCCATCACTACCATGGCTGAGAGTAACAGGTGTTTCATCTTCTGGTGATTTTGATGGCTTTGCCGTTGATTTTGATGATATAAACGCCCTTGGGGAGGGTGTCGAGAGAGATGACGGTCTTGTCGCCGGCCACTGTTGCAGTGACTGCAGCGGCTTTGCCGTCGATGGAGTATGCGGTCACCTTATTATTGGTGTTGCCGTCGATGACAATATGGTTGCCTTCGATGGTCATGCGTCCGGTTTCAGTCTGGCTGATGCCCGTAGTGGCACCGTAGGTGAAGGTGGTCACGGTCCACAGTTCGTAGGAGGCGGTCGTGGTGGTGGTGGTCACGGTCATCATGTCGTTGGCAAACGATACATCGGGAGTGGCCGACAGAGCGAACTCTACCCTTGTGCCGTCATTGAACGAGACGAACAGCGACTTGCCATTGGCGGCGTGCACCAGTATGCAACCCAGTACCAGACAAAATGTCAATGCCAGTCTTTTCATATTCTGCGTGTATTTCGTATTGAAAAGACCTGTGGCGCAGTAAGCGCGTGCCGCCGCGCCACAGGTCCGCTTTTACATTTTACTATATAATATATTTACTATATATATAATGTGTCATTTCATCATTTCGCCTTGATGGTCGTCCGCATTAGGGCAGAACGGCAATCTTGGTGATGCTCTTCAGGTCGCCCTGGATGATGAAGGCCGTGTCGCTCCAACCGTCGGAGGTGGAGAGGGCTTCCATCATGGCATCGTCGAATACCTGCTCTACCTTGGTCTCGGTACCGCTCCAGTCGGCGATGGTATAGATGCCACCCCAGTTGGCGTTGTTGATCTGTACCTGTCCGGTAGCGCTCTGCTCCTTGTAGAAGATGAGTTTCGAACCCTTCTTCACGCCCC
>CAVJZJ010000033.1:0-33668 GCA_963653995.1 Flexilinea sp. | reverse complement strand
AGTATAATACTCTATGCGTTACAACGTGTTGTACAATTTTTACCGGACACCAATAGTTGTTTTAATCGTTTGAAAGATAGGGGTAAACCCCTATCCTATAATCTGTCGTCCCTACGGGACTCACGCTTGTGAAATTTCCGTAAAACGTGAATTATTCAAATCCCTACGGGACTCGTTGTTTTCGAATTCCCTACGGGACCCACCATTTGCGATATTTTTCCGTACGCCAACAAAAAAAGACGCGTCACAACCGCCTGTATGCGGTGTGACGCGTCTCTCTTTTCTATCTGTATTTACCATCGGCAGGCGATGCCCGCCAAATATGTCTTAGGTCTTTGTCAGTCGCCCAATCACTTCAGGGCAGCCTCAGCACCGTCGTAGGCCCACTTGTAGTAGGATGCGCCGTGTACGAAGCCTGCGCCGAAGGCGGTGAAGATGACATTGTCACCCTTCTTGAGATCCTTCTCGAAGTCCCACAATGCGAGGGGGATGGTGGCGGCACTCGTGTTGCCGTAGCGTTGTATGTTGACCATCACCTTCTCCATGGGGAGACCTACGCGCTTGGTGACTGCCTCGATGATGCGGAGGTTGGCCTCATGGGGCACTACCCACTGCACGTCGTCGGCGGTGAGCCCATTGCGCTTCATCACTTCGGCCACGTCGTCGCTCATGTCGGTCACGGCATAGCGGAAGACGGTGCGTCCCTCTTGGTAGAGGTAGTGCAGACGGTGGTCTACGGTGAAGTGGGTCGGGGGGCAGACCGATCCGCCGGCCTTCATGTGGAGGAACGGCAGACCGACTCCGTCGGTGCGCAGATAGGAGTTCTGCACGCCTACGCCCTCTTCCTCAGTGGCCTCTACGAGCACTGCTCCGGCTCCGTCGCCGAAGAGCACGCAGGTGGCGCGGTCCTGATAGTCGACGAGCGACGACATCTTGTCGGCACCGATGACGATGATCTTCTTGTAGCGTCCGCTCTGGATCATCGATGCGGCCATGTCGAGCGTGTAGAGAAATCCGCAGCAGGCGGCCTCAAGGTCGAACGCGAAGGCGTTCTTCAGACCGAGTTTGCCGAGGACGATGGATGCTGTCGAGGGAAACTTGTAGTCGGGCGTGGTCGTGGTGACAATGAGGGCGTCGATGGTATCGGGATCGGTGCCGGTCTTCTGCAGGAGTTGCTTGGCAGCCTTGCGGGCCATGTAACTGGTGCCGAGACCTTCCTCGGTGAGGATGTGGCGCTCCTTGATGCCGACGCGCGTCATGATCCACTCGTCGCTGGTGTCGACCATGCGCGACAGTTCCTCATTGTTGAGGATATAGTCGGGCACGTATCCGCCAACGCCGGTGATCACTGCATTGATCTTTCCCATCCGATATTATTCAGCGACTTCCTTTTCGATAGCGACCTTACCGCGGTAGTATCCGCAGGTGGGGCATACGGTGTGGTATACGTAGTATGCGCTACAGTTGGGGCAGATGGCCAGTGTGGGGGCTACTGCCTTATCGTGAGTTCTTCTCTTGAGTGTACGAGTCTTTGACTGTCTTCTTTTAGGATGTGCCATTGTTTTTTTATTTTTTTAATTATTGTTTTTTCAGTTTCTCCAGTTCTCCCCATCTCGGGTCGATAGCGTGACCTTCGGCGTCGCCGCCGGCGGTGTGTGCCGCGATAGCCCGGAGCATGTCGGGGTTGCACTGTCCCTCGGGATGCACGTGGCGCGTGGGTATGGCCAGTGCGATGAGTTCGTAGAGGGTCCACGAGATGTCGAGTATGCCTTCCGTCTCGTCTACCGTGACTACATCGCTGTCTTCTTCGGAGGGCTCGGTGCCAAGCGTTGCCACAAGACTTGATGAAGTGCTGACGGGTTGACTCATGTCGTCGAGACATACGTCGCAGGGCACTGTGACGGTGCCCTCAATAGTAAAACCAAGTTCGAAGAAACGCTCGCTACGGGCAATCTCCACGCGCGCATGCACATGGCCTGCCCGCACTTCGGGACCGTCTATGGCCTCAAAGTACGCATTGTCGAGGTCGTACTCGCGCACGGCCTTCGGTTCCTTCATACCTTTCAGGTCTATCTTAAAAGTTTCCTGGTTACACATTGCAATGTGGAAAAGAAGATATAGCGGGCCATCCGCCTCCGTCATTTGTCCTCTCTCCGCCTGCCTTTGCAGTCAAGCGTGGAAGGTACGGATACGATAGTCCGTTTGGGTTGCAAAGTTACAAATTATTTTCCATAAGTGTATAGAAAATCGGGAAAATCCTTGTTTCGCGGTTAAAAACAGCACGTTATGTGTCCCGCCAACTCACATCGGCCATGTCGTTTGGCCCGTGCTTTTCGTACAAGGGCGATATACGAATCGTACAAGGGCCTTGTACTGACCGTACAAGGGCTTTGTAGCGATAGTACAAGGCCCTTGTAGCAACCGTACACGGCCTTTGTAGTATTTTCACATCATTTCACCCTTGGGCGTGCAATATTCTACGGCGAAAGCGTTACTTTTATATACAATAGAACAGGTGGACTTCACGGAATTCCGCCCCAACAAAAAAATGAAAGGAACGTAAAGATGAAAAAGATCCGTACATGGCTTACGCTCATGCTTTTGGCCGTCACGCTCGGAGCGTTTGCCCAATATCCCGACGACGACACGGCAACCAAGGGGAAAAAACCGGCGACCAAACTCACGCGCCAGCAACGCAAGGCTATGCAACAGGCTATCGACAGTATGGAGTATGCCGACGCCCTGCAGGCTCTGCGCGACACTTGCTTCACCTTGGAGGCCGATCAGGTGGTGTTCAAGTACGGCCATAGGGCCTATGTCTCGCCCACGACCAACTTCGTGGCGGTGGAGGACGGGCGTGCGGTGGCGCAGGTAGCCTTCAATATTCCGGCGGCTGGCCCTAACGGTATTGGCGGTGTGACGGTGGAAGGTCCGCTCACCGACTACAAGATGACCTTCGACAAGAAGGGCAACATGATGCTGACGGCCAATGTGATGGGTGTGTCGCTCTCAGCCCGCCTATACATCACGATGTGCAAGGGGTCGAACAAGGCTTCGATAGAGATACTCCCCACGTTCAACTCGCGACGCATCACGCTCGAAGGGGTCATCTTGCCGCCCGAGAAGTCGTTTGTCATCAAGGGACGCACGTTGCCCTATCCGATGCATTAGGAACAAGTTCCGTAGGGATTTCGCAAGCAACGAGTCCCTACGGGACTCACGCTTGCGAAATTGTTTTGGCGTATCTTCTATTTTCCCCATAAATTTTATTTCTCCCCATAGATGGTCTGCACGAGCACCTGACCGACGGCTTTGAGTACGTTGGCATCGATGTGATCCATATCGTCGGAGACGGTGTGCCATGTCGGTCCGAAACTGCTTTGGGCGCAGTCGGGATAGAAGGCGATGATGTCGATGGTGGGGATGCCGGCCTTCTCGTTGACGGGCACATGGTCGTCGGTGACCATACCGCCTTCGCTGTCGGGGAAGAACGAACCGTAGCCTATCTGTGCGGCGGTGCGCCAGATGCGGCGCACGATATCGCCGGCATACTGCATGGATACGCCCTCACGGAAGAAGCGGGCACCCTCGCCGCCTACCATGTCGAGCAGGATGCCATAGGCGGGCTTGGCCGTCTGTCCCTGATGGGTGGCCCAGTATTGTGCGCCGAGCGCCCAGGTGTCGGCATCGTCGGCGGTCTCGGCCCACTGGGGCGTGCCCCAGTCTTCGGCGTCGAAGCATACGAAGTCGACTCCTACACGGGCCGTGGTGTCGGCCTGCAAGAGACGGGCAATCTCGAGCATGACGGCTACGCCGCTGGCTCCGTCGTTGGCGGCCATGACCGGTTTGCGCCAGTTGGTGCTGTCGGGATCGTTGTCGGCCCAGGGACGGCTGTCCCAGTGGGCGCAGAGCAGGATACGGCGGGGGGCCTCGGGACGGTAGTGGGCGATGATGTTGCTACTGTGCAACATCGTGCCGTCGTATCCGCGCAGGTCGGCACGTTGCGTCTCTACGTCGAGTCCGAAGGCGCGGAATTGTGCGGCGATCCATTCGCCGCAGCGGTCGTGGGCGTCGCTGTTCATCGTGCGCGGACCGAAATCGCACTGCCTTGCGGCGTAGGCGTAAGCGGAGTCGGCGGAGAAGGACGGACCGACGAGGGCGATGGTGTCGGTATCGAGCGAGGCACCGTCTTTCTTAGCGCTCTTGCATGAACCGAGGGTGAGGGCCGCACCGACAAGGGCGGCGACCGGGAGGAGGTGGAGGTATTGTTTCATTGTATTGAATGGAGTCTATAGGCGTGTTCTATAAATTCCACGCACTGTTAGATTTATATTTTAGACAGGTTGCTCTTTCAGGGCGTATGTGGTTTTCTTTACTTCTACCCAGGGTGTCGCTTCGCTTGCCCTGGGCTAAGTGCTTGTTGGGCTTTCAGCCCGTCCTCGTACAAATCCGAAAGTCATCCTTGTACAAATCTGAAAGTTGAATTACAGGTCGGTCACAGACCGTTCGCGCTGCGCCTGTACTTGTCGCATGACGCGGAGCCAGTTGCCGCCCCATATCTTGGCGATATCCTCTTCGGAGTATTTGCCGAGGAGTCGTTTGGTGAAGTTGATGAGTTCGGAACTGTCGGCGATGCCGCACACGCCGCCGTCGCCGTCGAAATCGGTGCCCAGTCCTACGTGGTCGATGCCCATGATGCGGATGGCGTGTTCGAGATGGTCGATGGCATCGACGATGGAGGCTTCGCCCTCGGTACGGAGAAAACCGAGGTAGAGTGTGGTCTGCACTACGCCGCCGGCGCGGGCGATGGCACGCAGTTGGTCGTCGGTGAGATTGCGGGGTACGTCGCAGAGTGCGCGTGAGTTGGAGTGGGAGCAGACGACAGGCTGCGTGCTGATGTCTAGTGCATCGTAGAAGGATTTTTCACCAGCGTGGCTGAGGTCGACCATCACTCCGAGGCGGTTCATCTCGCGGATGACTGTCTCGCCGTAGGCACTCACACCGCCGTGGGTGACCAGCGAGCGGCGGGCACTGTCGCAGATGGCGTTGTCGCCGTTGTGACAGAGTGTGACGTAGACGACGCCGCGGTCGGCGAAGTGGGCTACATTGGCCAGATCGTCTTCAAGGGCGAGTCCGTTCTCGATACCGACCATGATGGATTTCAGTCCGTCGCGCTTGTTGCGGTAGAGATCGTCGGGCGTGCGGGCAAGGGCGATGCGGTCGGGATGGGCGGCGGCAAGGTCTTCTATCTTGTCGATGATGAGGTCGGCGTAGGCGCGCGGCCCGTCGACGGGATAGGGAGCCACATCGGCAAAGGACTGCTCGGGGAGCGGTTGCGGCAGATAGGCTGCCATGGTGACAGCGTCCTGCATGCCGTCGGTCATCTTGTGCAGGTCGACGAGGATGCGGGCATCGCGCTGGGAGAAGTCGATACCTTCGGGGAAGAACATCGGCGTGTCGCAGTGGGAGTCGAGCGTGAGCACACGGCGGTGGGTGTGGCGGGCTTGGGCCATGAGAGCGGCCTCAGCGACAAGCCAGCGGAAGAGTGGCAGTCCGTCTTCGCCGAGCCATTCGGGATGCCACTGCACACCGATGATAGGCTTGTACTCGGTCGACTCCATGGCCTCTATCACCCCATCGGTGGCCGTGGCTGCCGTGGCGAAACGGCTTCCGGGATTGTCTACGGCCTGATGGTGGAAGGAGTTGACGGCCATGCGACAGGTATGGTAGATGGAGTGGAGCAGCGAGTCCTCGCGGATGTCGACGGTGTGGGTCGGCTCGGTGCGGTCGGCATCCTGTGAGTGCTTGACGAGATGGTCGCGCACGGCGATGTCCTGCTCCACATGTCCGCCGAGGGCCATGGCCAGGGTCTGCATACCGCGGCAGATGCCAAGGATGGGCAGTTGGCGGTTGTAGGCCAGGCGGGTGACCAGGAGTTCGGGCAGATCGCGCTCGGCGTTGACGGCATGCAACCGCGGCGAGGGTTGCTCTCCAGCCCAAAGCGGATTGTAGTCGCCGCCGCCGGTGAGCAGCAGTCCGTCGACAGTGTCGAGGGTGGTGCCGATGACATCGGTGTCGGCTACAGGGGGAATGATGAGGGGTGTGCCTCCGGCGGCTACAATCTGCCGATAATAGCGGTCGCGCACGGCTGCGTCGCCATCGGTGTAGTTGGCGGTGATGCCGATGACGGGGCGACGGGTGTACTCAGTGTCGGCGGTATAGACGGGGGCAAGACGGGCGTTGAGGTCGTACTTCTCCATGGCGTTTTTATGTAGGTGGGGTGATTTTATGTAGGCGGGGTGATAATCGGATAAGTAGAGGATGAGAATAGAATGGCGAGAAAACACAAAGCGGCCCGTTCCCCGTCAGGGGCGGGCCGCAACGTATGTGGTGTATCCTTTTGCTTACTCTTCGATGGGTACGGGGATGACGCGCTTGATGCTCTGCTCGAGGGAGATGAGGGTCTCGGTGGAGACCACGCCCTGTATGCTCTGCATCTTGTTGTTGAGCAGATCCATGAGTTGCTCATTGTCGCGGGCATAGAGTTTGACGAGCATGGTGTAAGGACCGGTGGTGAAGTGACACTCCACGATCTCGGGTATTTCGAGGAGTTCCTTGACTACTTCCTTGTACATGCTGCCGCGCTCCAGATTGAGTCCGACGTAGGTACAGGTGGTATAGCCGATGCTCTTCGGATTGACACCGAAACTGCTGCCGGTGATGACGCCGCCCTCGATGAGGTGCTGCACGCGCTGGTGGATGGCCGCACGCGACACGCCGCAGGCTGCCGCTACGTCCTTGAAGGGTATTCTTGCGTTCTTGGAAAGAATGCCGAGAATCTTTCTGTCGAGATTGTCGATTTTGTCCATGTGTGTATTCTTTTCTAAATAGGTTCTTTACTTGACAAGCAAAATTAGCCAATAAAAACGACACTTCCAACATATTGTACCGCTATTTTCGCTTTTTTGTGCAATTTGTAATGATACTTAACACTTGCGCCATATTTTCGCCCTTCTTGGCCGACGATATGTTTTTTAGGGAAGGCACTGTGCGCCCCATCAGCGGGCGTAGAGGGAAAAGTCGCTGAAAAGACACATAAAAAGAGGGTTTTCGGCGGCGGTGTTCGTTTATTCCGGCGAATTTGAGTAATTTTGCACACATCTTTATACACACACGCATAATAACGCAAGATATATACGCCATGCACAAAGCCGGATTTGTAAATATCGTGGGCAACCCCAACGTGGGCAAGTCTACGCTGATGAACCAACTGGTGGGCGAGCGCATCTCCATCGCCACATTCAAGGCACAGACCACGCGCCACCGCATCATGGGCATCGTCAACACGCCGGAGGCACAGATCGTATTCTCCGACACGCCGGGCGTACTCAAGCCCAACTACAAGTTGCAGGAGTCGATGCTCGCCTTCTCGGAGTCGGCCCTGCAAGATGCCGACGTGCTGCTCTACGTCACCGACGTGGTGGAAAATCCGGAGAAGAATATGGACTTTCTCGAGAAGGTGCGCAAGATGACTATCCCCGTGCTGTTGCTCATCAACAAGATAGACCAGAGCGACCAGCGCACCCTTGGCGACATCGTGGAGAAGTGGCACACCCTGCTGCCCGATGCCGAGATACTCCCCATATCGGCTAAGAACAAGTTCGGCACCGATCTGCTCATGCGGCGCATCGCCGAACTGTTGCCCGACTCGCCCCCCTACTTCGACAAGGACCAACTCACCGACAAGCCCGCACGATTTTTCGTCTCAGAGATTATCCGCGAAAAAATACTCCTGTACTACGACAAGGAGATACCCTACTCGGTGGAAGTGCGCGTAGAGCGGTTCAAGGAGGGTGAGAAGACCATCCACATCAACGCCGTCATCTACGTGGAGCGCGACTCACAGAAGGGCATCATCATCGGACATCAGGGCGTGGCCCTGAAGAAGGTGAACACCGAAGCCCGCAAAGCCCTTGAGAAATTCTTCGGCAAGAGCATCTTCCTCGAGACCTTCGTCAAGGTAGACAAGGACTGGCGGTCGTCGAAACGCGAACTCGACAGTTTCGGCTACAACCCCGAATAGCAATCCCCGACACCCGACCGAGATACCCGCCGACCCTGCCCTACCCCAGCATCCTGACTTCTCCGACAGGCAGACGACAGGCATCCCGACACATAACAACCCTGGACGGACGGCCGCACGGCTCCGCCCACAAACAAAAAAAACATACAGAATTTTGGCAAACTTAGTAGCAATAGTGGGACGCCCCAACGTGGGCAAATCCACACTCTTCAACAGACTGACACAATCGCGCAAGGCGATTGTCAGCGACACCGCGGGTACCACGCGCGACCGTCAGTACGGCAAGTGCGAGTGGTGCGGACGTGAGTTCTCCGTCGTTGACACCGGCGGATGGGTAGTCAACTCCGACGACGTGTTTGAGGACGCCATACGCCGCCAGGTGCTCGTCGCCACCGAGGAGGCCGATCTTGTGCTCTTCCTCGTCGACATCAAGACCGGCGTGACCGACCTCGACATGGACGTGGCCAACATCCTGCGCCGCTCTTCCCTGCCCGTCATCCTCGTGGCCAACAAGACCGACAACAACGACCAGCAGTTCTATGCCGCCGACTTCTACCGCCTCGGTATCGGCGACCCCCAGTGCATCAGCGCCGCCACCGGCAGCGGCACGGGCGACCTGCTCGACCTCGTCATGTCGAAACTCAAGACCGACGAGACCGACGAACTGGAAGAGGGCATACCCCGCTTCGCCGTCGTGGGACGACCCAACGCCGGCAAGAGCAGCATCATCAACGCCTTCATCGGCGAGGAACGCAACATCGTCACCGAGATCGCCGGTACCACCCGCGACAGTATCTACACCCGGTACGACAAGTTCGGCTTCGACTTCTACCTCGTCGACACCGCCGGCATACGCCGCAAGAACAAGGTGACCGAAGACCTCGAGTTCTACTCCGTCATGCGCTCCATACGCGCCATCGAAAACTCCGACGTGTGCATCCTCATGATCGATGCCACCCGAGGCATCGAGGCACAGGACATGAACATCTTCCAACTCATACAGAAGAACAACAAGTCGCTCGTCGTCGTGGTCAACAAGTGGGACCTCGTGCCCGACAAGAGCCAAAAGGTCATCGACACCTTCGAGAACGCCATCCGCCAGCGTATGGCCCCCTTCGTCGACTTCCCCATCATCTTCTCATCGGCCATCACCAAGCAGCGCATCTACCGCGTGCTTGAGACCGCCAAGGAGGTGTACCTCAACCGCAAGTCGAAGGTCGGCACCACCAAACTCAACGAGACCATGCTGCCCCTCATCGAGGCCTACCCGCCACCATCGGTCAAGGGCAAGTACATCAAGATCAAGTACTGCTCGCAGTTGCCCAACACGCAGATACCCTCCTTCGTGTTCTACGCCAACCTGCCACAGTACATCAAGGAACCCTACCGCCGATTCCTCGAAAACAAGATACGCGAGAACTGGCCCATGCACGGATGCCCCATCAACGTGTTCATCCGCCAGAAATAAAATAAACAAACAAAGAAGGTGTGTCAAAATACAATCACGCGCCCGTCCATTTTAGGGTGCAGCGAGAATGTTTTTTGACACACCTTCATCATATATATTCCCTTCAGCCCGTGAACCGCATTCTACGCCATATCGCCATCACCCTGCCGCTGGCCCTTGCCGCTTGCTCCACCGACGGCCCCACACCCGCCAATCTGGCCGGACTGGCTGCCAAGACCTACTACATCTCCCTCATCGATGGCAAGTGTGAGGCATGGGTCGACGGCTTTTGGCAGCCCGACAGCATCCCCGGCACCTACCGGCAGCAACTCATCGACAACGCCCGCATGTTTCTCGCCCAACAAAAGGAGGAGCATGGCGGCATCGACTCCGTGCACCTCGTGCGCGCCGAGGCCGACACCGCCCGTCATACCGGCCAAGCCTACCTCACCCTCTGCTACCGCAACAAGGAACGTGAGGAAATCGTCGTGCCAATGGTATTCGTGCGCGGACTGTGGATGATGCGGTAGACGGACAAACATTCACATTATATATATAATGTATATCGCAACCGGCGAGTCACGTAGGGACAACCCATCTCCCTCATTCTGCCATCAATAGGAGAACGAACTGCCCCCAAGAAACTCACGCAACAGCGAGGTGGGCGGAAGCGTGTCGTAGGGCAACGCCACAAAGTAGGCCAGAAACTTGCGCAGACGGTAAGCCTCAGCGTAGGCCGGACTCGACTCGGGCACGCACGCCAAGAGCGGTTCGGCCTGGGTCTTGATGACCGACAACTCGTAGATCATGGCCGAATTGAACATCACGTCGGCATTCTCCTGATAGGGGAAGATCCACTTATTCTCACCCGCCCTCACGCTCGGCCACCGCAGTATGGTCTGCTCGGCCGACACGCCACGGTACTTGTAGTCGCGTATGATGCGGCGCAAGAGACGGTTGTCGGTCGTCGGGATATAGTTGTGCGTGTCGAGCAGAATGGTGGTCAGCGCCGAGGCGTAGACACGAAACTTCTGTGCCTCGGGTATCTGCGCCGTCAGTTCAGGATTGAGCGCATGTATGCCCTCGATGACCAGCACCTCACCCTCGTCCAGTCGCAAACGACGTCCGCTGCTGACACTGCGTCCCGTAGGAAAGTCGTAGCGCGGCAGTTCCACCTCCTCACCACGGAAGAGAGCGGCAAGATGGGCATTGAGCAAAGGCAGGTTGAGCGCGTGTATGCTCTCGTAGTCGTAGTCGCCCTTGTCGTCGAGCGGTGTCTTCTCGCGGTCGACAAAATAGTCGTCGAGCGAGATGGGCACCGGACGTATGCCGCACGTGAGCAACTGTATCGACAGACGCTTGCACGTCGTGGTCTTGCCCGACGACGACGGACCGGCGATGAGTACCATGCGCACCCCCTTCCGCGCAGCAATCTGTTCGGCGATATGCGAGATCTTCTTCTCCTGCAGAGCCTCCGACACGTTGATGATATCATTGGCGTGTCCGGCCTGCACCGCCGTATTGAACACGCCCACCGTGCCCATGCCAAGTATCTCCTGCCAACGGTGATGCTCCTTGAAGATGTCGAACATCTTGTCCTGCCGCGTCAGTTCACCCAAGCGCGACGGGTCAGCCGGAGCGGGTATACGCAGAAGCAGACCGTCGTAGTACTTCTCGAGACCGAAGAGGTAGAGTTGCGAGGTATTGGTCAGCAACGTACCATAGAAGTAGTCTACATAGCCGCCGAGATCGTAGTACGTCGTATAGATACGCCCAGCCGTGCGCAGGAGCGACACCTTAGAGTGGGTGCCGAGCCGCTCAAAGAGGCGTATCACCTCCTCTGTGGGTGCCTCGTGACGTGTGATGGGCAAGGCGGCGGCGATAAGTTCCTCCATCCTCGTGCGCAGGGCATCACAGTCGTCTGCAGTGACGGCACGGCCGATACGCAGGTCGCAGTAGTAGCCACCCGAAACGGGGATATCAATGACCACCGATCCGTCGGGGTACAGGTCGTGCACAGCCTTGCAGAGTACAAGGAAGAGCGTGCGCGTATAGGCCCGCGAACCCGACGAGGTGTGCATGTCCTGAAACTCCACATCCTTGTTGTGGTACACACGGTAGTGCATGCCCTCCACCTTGCCGTTGACCTTGGCACTGACAGGGCCATACTCCATCTCCAAACCCGAGAGGCGAAAAATATCAGAAAGCGTGCTCCCGATTTCTACGCTTAAAGTTTTTTTATTATTTTTGCAACGTATTTGTATTACTTGTTTCATTTCTCATTACGGTTACAGGGTTATACAAAGAAGTGACGCTAAGTTACTGTGTTTTCGACACGCAACCATCCACACCGCATCACAAATTAAAGAAATATATGTCGATTTGGATTTTTTTTAAGATTGCGGGCTCGCTTGCTCTCCTCATCTATGGCATGAAGGTCATGAGCGAAGCCCTGCAGAAGATGGCAGGCTCGCAGTTGCGCCACATCCTCGGCGCCATGACCACCAACCGCTTCACCGGTCTGCTCACCGGTATGTTCGTCACAGCCTCCGTACAGTCGTCCACGGCGACAACGGTGATGACCGTCTCATTCGTCAACGCCGGACTGCTCACCCTAGCCCAAGCCATCTCAGTGATTATGGGAGCCAATATCGGCACCACGTTCACGGCGTGGATCATGTCGCTCGGCTTCTCGTTCAACCTGCTCGACGCCGTCTTCCCCGCCTTCATCATCGCCATCTTCCTCATCTACACAAGGCGACACCGGTACATCGGCGACTTCCTCTTCGGCGTAGCCTTCATGTTCTTCTCCATCGCGCTGCTCTCGCAGACCGGCAAGGAGATGGACCTCTCCCACAACCAGGCTGTCATCGACTTCTTCGGATCCTTCGACAAAGACAGTTACCTCACCATCTTCTCGTTCCTCATTATCGGAACCATCCTCACCTGCATACTCCAATCCTCGGCCGCCCTTATGGCCATCACCATGGTACTCTGCTCCAGCGGTGTACTTCCCATCTATATGGGTATCGCCTTGGTCATGGGCGAGAATATCGGTACGACACTCACGGCCAACCTCGCCGCCCTCGCTGCCAACACGCAGGCACGCCGCGCCGCCTTCTCCCACTTGGTGTTCAATGTCACGGGTGTCATCTGGGTACTGGCCCTCTTCTATCCCTTCATCGACCTCGTCTGCTCATTCGTAGGCTATGATCCCCACCAGAGCGGCATCAACCCCCACAAACTCTCCGTCGTGCTGGCTGCCTTCCACACCTCGTTCAACGTGTGCAACTCGGCCCTCCTCATCTGGTTTATCCCCCAAATAGAGAAACTCGTCTGCCGCCTCATCACCCCGCGCAAGAAAGAGGAGGAGGAAGACTTCCGCCTGCGTTTTATCTCTGCCGGCATCATGAAGACCCCCGAACTCTCCGTGCTCGAGGCACAGAAAGAGATACAAGCCTTCGCCGACCGTATACAGCGCATGTTCGGCATGGTACGCGAACTGCTCGGCACCACCGACGACACCGCCTTCACCAAACTCTTCACCCGCATCGAGAAGTACGAGAGCATCTCCGACAACATGGAGATAGAAATCGCCAACTACCTCGACAACGTGTCTGATGCCCATCTCTCCGATGAGACCAAAGCCAAGATACGCGCCATGCTCCGCGAAATCAGCGAACTTGAGAGCATCGGCGACTCCTGCTACAACCTCGCACGCACCATCTCGCGCAAGAAGAACGGCAAGGAAGACTTCACCGAGAAGCAATACGAGCACCTGCACCAGATGTTCGAACTCACCGACGACTCACTCACCCAGATGAACGTCATGCTCACCGGGCGCAAGGACAACCTCGATGTCAACCGTTCCTTCAACGTCGAGAACGAGATCAACAACTACCGCAACCAACTGCGCTCACAGAACATCAACGACGTCAACGACCACAAGTACTCCTACTCCATCGGCACCATGTATATGGACATCGTGGCCGAATGTGAAAAACTCGGTGACTACGTCGTCAATGTGGTCGAAGCGCGTATGGGTACACGTCAGCGCGAGGCATAAGCCCCCGACTGCGTATCCCTCTGCGAATACGCAGCCGCTCAACATCAGGACTCCTCATTTTGACCTCACAAGCAAATATTTCGGCGGGACGGAGATGGAAATTTTTTTTTTATTGTCACTAAGTTTCTCCATCTCGCCGAAAATCATTACCTTTGCAGCCAAATCGGATGGTTCCGTAGCTCAGTTGGATTAGAGCAACAGCCTTCTAAGCTGTGGGTCCAGGGTTCGAATCCCTGCGGAATCACAAAGAACATTTCATAAGTAAATAATTTAATTAAGGGTGAAGAGGTCTTTACAGCGGTAAAGGCCTCTTCTTTAGTTTAATAGCAGCGCATCGGCACTGCGTTTTGAGGTTGTTTGGAAGTCCAAACGCAGCGTATGACTGCACGGCGGAATCAAAATGGTGCGGACAAAAAAGGACGCAAGAGGACACAATGGGACAGATTTGCGTTACATTTTGCGTTACACATTTCCCCAAAATGCGTTACACGTTCCGATGCTGAGTAACCGAATCGGACAAACGGCGACATCAATATAAAAGTTTAACAATGCGTGAATTTATAGAACACGCCTATAAATATTATTCTACTTTCTGATTTAAGCGGAGGGGCGGGTTGAAAGCCCAACAAGCACTTAGCCCAGGGCAAGCGAAGCGGCACCCTGGGTAGAAAGTATACAAAGCCGCATACGCCCTGAAAGGGCAAAAGCATATCAATTTAGAAAATAAGAAAAAATCTTTTGCTCTTTCAGAGCGTCATCCTTACGCATTTCTTGTCGCAAAAAGAGCGCACAGTGCCGCAATTCGCAGCCGGCACCCCATGCGTTCACACCTGTCCGGCCTCTACCATGAGTACGATGCGCTCGGTGTACTTGTCGACCCCCTCGGGGTCGTATTTCTTGGAGAGGCTGGCACCGAAGAGGGAGGCGAAGGCTTGATAGAAACCGGCGCGTATAGGGCCGAGGAAAGCCTGGATGAGTTGGTAGGTAGTAGAGTTGCACTCGCGGTAGACGAGTTTGATGAGGAGTTTGCCCTGCTGATAGGTGAGTTTCTTCATACGCGGCGTATACTGCTTGCGTATGTCGCGCTCCACAAGTTTGAGATGGGCATCGCGTGCCTTCTTGTCGGGCAAGGTCTGCAGATACTCGTAGGTCTCGATGATGATGCCGTTGACCTCCTTGGCGATGGGCAGCACCTTCTTGACATTGGCCACAAGGCGGTTGTAGGCCACACGCTGGGCTGCGGTCTTGAAGACCGGCTGGGGGAAGACATACACGTCGTTGAGTTCCATGTACTGTATGCTGTCGCCACCGGAAAGCACCTTGCCCACCTTCACCATCGGCACGAAGGTAGGCGTGTCCATGTCGGGCTCGCGGTCTTCGGGATGCGGGGCATCCTTGCCGTCGGTCTGCGCTGAAACCACGGCGGCGGTGAGGACAAGGAGAAGCAGCAGTACACATCTCTTTATAATATCAAGCGACAAGGCGTATCTCTTCATATCGAATCATATCAAGTGACAAAAGTACACAAAATAAAACAGTTAGCGACGGCGGCGGGCGTTAAATTTAGTCAAGCCGCACGGCCTATATTTTCTGTATAAACACTCATTTTGGACCAAATTATTGCACAAACAACGTATGATTGTGCAGCATCGGGCGCATTTTTCGCTAAAACGCTTGCCAATATGGATAAAAATTGTTTCCTTTGTAGCCGCTTTCCAACAATGGAAGAAAATTATCAACTAAAAAAATAACAATTATGTCAGAAATCGAAGCAAAAGTAAAAGCTATCATCGTAGACAAACTCGGTGTTGACGAGGCAGACGTAAAGCCCGAAGCAAGTTTCACCAACGACCTGGGTGCAGACTCTCTCGACACTGTAGAGCTGATCATGGAATTTGAGAAAGAGTTCGGTATCTCCATCCCCGACGACAAGGCTGAGAAGATCGCTACTGTAGGCGACGCTATCGCATACATCGAGGAGAACAAGTAATAAAAATCCATCCCTCGCCGCCATAGAGCGAGAGATTTCTTCCGGCTTATGGTTCATCGCTGACACGTTCTCCCAGATGTGGAGAACACCTTGATGCCCTTTGCATTCTTCTTGTTTTTCGCCGCAATACGGCAGAAAAACGTGCGTCAAGGCAGTTTGTCCGGAAGGGCAAGCGTGGTCCAGCCCTGAACCATAAGTCGCATAGACACGAACCACAAACCGATTACAGATGGAATTAAAAAGAGTTGTAGTGACCGGACTCGGCGCCGTCACCCCAGTGGGCAATACCGCTGAGGAGACCTGGGAGAACCTTCTCGCAGGCAAGAGTGGAGCCGCTCCCATCACCCATTTCGACTGCTCCAAATTCAAGACGCAATTCGCCTGTGAGGTCAAGGATCTCAACGTGACCGACTACATCGACCGCAAGGAAGTGCGCAAGATGGACCGTTACGCCCAGTTGGCCATGGTATCAGCCATGCAGGCCGTCGGCGACAGCGCCATGGACTTGGAGACAATAGACAAGAACCGCGTTGGTGTGGTCTTCGGTGTCGGCATCGGCGGTATCCGTACCTTCGAGGACGAGGTAGGCTACTATGCCACCCATCCGGAGAACGGACCGAAGTTCAACCCCTTCTTCATCCCCAAGATGATCGCCGACATCGCAGCCGGACAGATCTCCATACACTACGGGTTCCACGGACCCAACTACGCCACCACATCGGCATGCGCCTCGTCGAGCAACGCTCTGGCCGACGCATTCAACCTCATACGTTTGGGCAAGGCTGACGTCATCGTCAGCGGTGGAGCCGAGGCTGCCATCTGCGCCTGCGGCGTGGGCGGCTTCAACGCCATGCACGCCCTTTCCACACGCAACGACGATCCCGAGCACGCATCGCGCCCCTTCAGCGCCAGCCGCGACGGATTTGTCATGGGTGAAGGTGCCGGCTGCCTCATCCTCGAGGAACTTGAGCACGCCAAGGCACGCGGTGCCAAGATCTACGCCGAGATGTGCGGTGCCGGCATGAGCGCCGACGCCCACCACATCACCGCCTCACATCCCGAAGGACTGGGTGCCAAACTCGTCATGAAGGAAGCACTGGCAGACGGCGGACTCCAGCCCGAAGACATCGACTACATCAACGTACACGGCACGTCGACTCCCGTGGGCGACCTCTCCGAGGTGAAGGCCATCAAGGAGTTCTTCGGTGACGCCGCCTACAAACTCAACATCAGTTCGACCAAGTCGATGACCGGACACCTGCTCGGTGCTGCCGGAGCAGTAGAAGCCATGGCCACCGTGCTGGCCGTGAAGAACGATATCGTACCGCCGACCATCAACCATGCCGACGACGACCTCGATCCCGAGATCGACTACAATCTCAACTTCACGTTCAACAAAGCACAAAAGCGTACCGTACGCGCCGCGCTGAGCAACACCTTCGGTTTCGGAGGTCACAACGCCTGCGTAGTATTCAAGAAATATGCTGAATAACATCATCGACAGAATAAAGCTCCCTTTCCGCAAGGACAAGGAGCTTTATTCGTCTTTATACCGCATCATCGGGTTCTATCCCCACGACATCAGCCTCTACAAACTTGCCTTGATGCACAAGAGCATGTATCGCCGCAATGAGAAGGGACGTCCGCTCAACAACGAGCGTCTCGAGTTTCTCGGCGACGCCATACTCGATGCCACGGCCGGCGACATCGTCTACCGCCACTTCCCCGGCAAGCGCGAAGGCTTCCTGACCAACACCCGCTCCAAACTCGTGCAGCGCGAGACACTCAACCGTCTCGCACAGGACATGGGCCTCAACCAGCTCATCCTCTCCAGCGGACGCTCGCAGAGTCACAACTCCTATATGGGCGGCAACGCCTTCGAAGCCCTCGTCGGTGCCATCTACCTCGACCAAGGCTACGATGCTTGTATGCGCTTCATGCAGCAACGCATACTCAAGGAGATGATCAATATCGACAAGGTGGCCTACAAGGAAGTCAACTTCAAGAGCAAACTCATCGAGTGGAGTCAGAAAAACCGTGTGCGTCTCGACTTCCGCCTCGACTCTCAGGAAAAGGACAAGACCGGAAGCCCCGTCTTCAAGTACACCGTACGCATCGAAGGCATCGAAGGCAGCACCGGCACCGGATACAGCAAGAAGGAAAGCCAGCAGATGGCCTCCAAACTCACCTTGGCACGGTTGCGCCGCGAACCGCAGTTCATCGATGCAGTGTTCGCCGCCAAGACCGACCGCACCAAGATGGAGGAAGAACCCGTAGAGAACGTGCCCGACCCCGAGGCAGAGGCCAGCACGTCGTTCATCATCAGCCACCCCGCCACCGGCAGCGATACACCCGCCACCGGCAGCGACAAGGCCAAGAGCAAGGGCAAGCGACGCTCGCCCATGTACCGTCAGGCCAGCGAAAACGGCACCAAGAACAGTGCCGCCAAGACCGACGACGAGTTCGACCTGAGCGACATCTCCGCCGCCGCCAAGACACGCGAGGAGATTATCGCCGAGGCCGAAGAAGCCGCCTTCCGCGACTGACCCACACCGCCATATTCACGGCGGCGCGACAACCGAATAGCGGGCCATGCCGCCGGCAAGAAGCCGGAGCATGGCCCGTTGTCCGTTTTTACACCCTCACCCCACACATTCGCCCCTTCCCACTGCGATCCTACACAATATAGCGCCCCGCACTACGTTATGCAAGAAAAAGACCCATACATGAAAAAACATATCCGAACCCTCCTGTTGGCCGCCGCCACCACCTTCAGCGGCACGGCCACCGCCGACCAAGGCGACCACTACACACGCGGCATAGGCCGATATCCGGGTGAACCGTCGGCCTACACCGGTCCGACGCTCGTCAGCGACCAGACCTACCGCAATGTAGCCCTCCACCGCGCCGCATACGCCTCCTCGTCGGTAGACTACAACCTCACCGCACAACTCGCCACCGACGGTCTCATCACCACCGCCGAACCGCCACGCCTCACCGTCACCACCCCCGACGGTCCGCTCTCCCTGCGCGACAAGGAGAAGACCATCGACGGCCACGAGCATACGAGCAACTACGTCCGTGGCGAAAGCACCTACATACAGTACGACTGGGACGGCATGACGGTCAACCTCGACTCCCTGCCCCTACACTGCGAGATCGCCTATCATGCCGCCCAAGCCACGGCCGGATACACCATCACCGTGCTCGTCTCGCGCGACGGCCGCCGTTGGCAAGAGGCCGGACGGCTCTCGGGCAAGGATCTGCCCGGAAAGACCACCCGCCAGATGGTCAGTTCAGACCCCAACAAGCGTGAGGCCACCGTGCGCCTGCCCCTGCGCCGTCTCGACACCCTCATACCCCTCACCCGGAAAGGCCAGTACAGTCATGTGCGTCTGCAGTTTGATATGCCCGGCTGCGCCTATTGGCGCATCTACGCCACAGGCGAACACTGGATGCCCTCCGAATACTTCGCAAGCGCTTTTGCCGTCAATGCAAGCACAAATACCACCGACAACGACAAGAGTACCACGAAGGACAACACAGAAAAGCCTTGGATATATGTCGATCTCGGTACGGCATGCGACGTAGACCGTGTCACTCTGCACTGGATACACAAGGCCCACGTCGGCCGCATACAGTTCTCCGATGATGCAAAGACATGGACCGATGCCGCCACCCTGCCCGGCGGCAAGAGCCGCACCGACAATATCGCCTGCAAGGGCCGCACACGCTATGTGCGTCTCACGATGGACTCGCCCGACGAAAGCCGCCTCTTCGTGCTTTCCGAGATGCAGGTGTGGGGTCGCGGAGGACTCACTGCCGCCGTCCGCGACGACGATACGGCCATCACCGGTTGGCAAGTGTGCCGCGAGGGCGACACACAATGGATGGCCGCCACCGTGCCCGGCACGGTACTGACGAGTTATATCAACGCCGGAGCCGTGCCCGACAATCTCTACGCCAACAATATGCGTCAGATCTCCGAGAGTTTCTTCTGCTCCGACTTCCGCTACAAAGCCCGTGTGCGCGGCACCGCGCTCCCTGCCGGACGCCACGCCTACCTCGACTTCGACGGCATCAACTGGAAAGCCGAGGTGTGGTTTGACGGCACCCGACTCGGACAGATCGACGGTGCCTTCCGCCGTGCACGCTTCGACATCACCCCGCTGATGTCGGCTGGCGACCATACGCTTGAGGTACACGTCATACGTCCGGCCCACTTTGGAGCGGTGAAGGTGAAAAACGAGACCAGCACCGACCTCAACGGCGGCGCTCTCGGCATGGACAACCCCACCTTCCACGCCTCCGTCGGTTGGGACTGGATCACCAGTACACCCGGACGACAGACTGGCATCTGGAACGACGTGCGCCTCACCTTCGACGGCGGCGCTTCGCTTGCCGATCCGCTCGTCACCACCACGCTCACCGACGGCGATACGCTCGCCACGATGACCCCCGCCGTCACCCTGACCAATACCGCCGACACGCCCCGCCGCCTCACTGTGAAGGGATGGATCGGCGATATCGCCTATGAGCAGTCGCTGACGCTCAGTACCAGCGAGCGTCGCGAGGTGACCTTCTCGCCCGAGAAGTACGCCCAACTCCGTCAGCGCCGCATGCACCTGTGGTGGCCCAACGGCTACGGCGATCCCTATCTCTACGACGCCGGATACACCGTGACCGATGCCGACGGCACCTTGCTCGACAGTATCGGCTACAAGGCCGGCATACGACAGGTGGCCTACTGCGATCTCGACACCACGGCCACCTTCTACGTCAATGGCCGACGCATCACGCCCCTGGGCGGCAACTGGGGATTCAGCGAGGCCAATCTCAACTACCGCGCCCGTGAGTACGATGCTGCCGTGCGCTATCACCGTGAGATGCACTGCAACATGATACGCAACTGGGTGGGACAGATCGGCGACGACGAGTTCTACGATGCCTGCGACCGCTACGGCATCCTCGTATGGCAAGACTTTTGGTTGGCCAACCCTTGGGATGGACAAGATCCGGCCGACGAAAAGATGTTCCTCGACAACTCTGCCGACCTTATCGCCCGCATACGCCGCCATCCCTCTGTAGCCTTCTACGTGGGACGCAACGAGGGATTTCCGCCCGAGAGCCTTGACAAGGCCCTCCGCCAGCAGATCGCCCTGCTCCATCCACAACTCGGCTATATGCCCAGTTCGGCCGACGGCGGTGCCAGCGGACACGGCCCGTACCAACTCATGCCCACCGACTACTACTTCACGCACGTCTCCTCCAAGATACACTCCGAGGAGGGCATGCCCAACATCCCCACCTACGAAAGTCTCTGTCGCATGATCGACCCCGACCACCTGTGGCCTGTCGGTCTGGCATGGGCACAGCACGACTTCACGATGGGTGGCGCACAGGCCGGACGGTCGTTCATCGACATTCTCGAGCACCGCTTCGGCCAGCAGACCGACGCCCAATCCTTCACCGCCCTCGCGCAGTGGCTCAACTACGACGGATACCGCGCCATGTTCGAGGCTACCCAACTGTGCCGTCACGGTCTGCTCATCTGGATGACCCATCCCTGCTGGCCCAACATGTCGTGGTCTACCTACGACTACTATTTCGAGCCTACCGCCGCCTACTTCGGTGTGAAGGAAGCCTGCCGTCCGCTCCACGCCCTTTACAATCCCGTGACGCGTGAGGTCGCCGTGGTCAACATCCTGCCACAGACCCACCGCAATATCACCATCGACGCCCGCTGCATCGACCTCAACGGACGCGTGGTAGGCAGCCGCGAGACCACGCTCGATCTCTTGGCCGACACCACCCTCATCCCCTTCGCGCTCAGCGATCCCGGTCTTGATGTCTACTTCGTGCGCCTCACACTCATCGAGAACGACCGCGCCATCGACATGAACACCTACGTCCAGAGCCGCTCATCCGACGGATGGAAGCAACTCATGAATCTGCCCAAGGTAGCCCTCGAAACGTCACAGCAGACCAGCACCGACGGCGACCGCCATACCGTCACCGTCACCCTGCGCAACCCCACCTTCACTCCGACCCTCATGATACGGCTCAATCTCCTTGGCGACGACGGCGAGCAGATACTCCCCGCCATCTACTCCGACAACTACTTCCACCTCATGCCCGGCGAAGAGCAGACCGTCACCGTGACTTACCGTGACGCCGACGGACGCGGATGCACACCCCACGTTGCAATCAGCGGAATGAATGTAGAAGAAACAAAATAACAAGAGGACGGAGATAAAATACAACATAAATCCCAGTACGTTACCCGACTTTACAAAAGGTTTACCGGATACCAATAATAAAAAATCCCAAGGTAAGGATGACAAAACAACATCTCTTACCTTGGGATTTTTTCGTTTCCAAACGATATTCTTACGATGATAAAAACTGTCCGCCAATCATGATTCGGCACCGCCGCCGCCCGAGTCACCGCCGCCGAAATCTCCGCCGAAACTTCCACTGCCGCCATAGCCACCGCCGTGCCGCCCCATCATCGAACCGAGAAACAGGCCGGTGAGCAAGGCTCCTGTGCCGCCCGTTCCACCTCCGTCGAGAGGATGGTCGCGCACAACAATATGGCCGCACTCCGAGCAGACGTACGTGTCGCGACGCACACGGTGGCCGTAAGTGAGCCGACATTCCTCGGAGGAGATGCGCCGCAGGGCCGTACGGCCGCAACGCGGACAACGGTGTTCACGATTGGAGAGCCGCTTCGAAAGAAACAAAAAGAGCACAATGCCCACTACGATGAAGAGCAACACGGGGAGGACAGGTACGCCCTCACCGTCGCGCTCCGCGATGGTCTTTCCATTGATTGACTTTTCCAATGTGGCGCAGACGGCCCGTGTGCCGGCCATAAGCGCGCCGTCGAAGTCGCGCCGCTGCAAGTAGGGCACCATATACGTGCGCTGTATGCGCTTGCAGGTGATGTCGGGCAGTGTGCCTTCCATGCCGTAGCCGGTAGTAAACCTCACCTTCGCCCTGTCGCCGACAAGGAGTATGAGCAGTCCGTTGTTGTGTCGCTTGTCGCCGATACCCCAGTGGCGGAAGAGCGTCATGGAGTAGTCCAGGAGGGTCTGCTCGCCTATCGACGGCACGACGGCCACGGCCACCTGCACACCTGTCGACGACTCCACCAGCGTGAGCATACGGTCGACACTGTCGCGGGCAGCGAGGGAAAGCAGGGCGGCGGGGTCGCTCACGTGGCGGCGCACGTCAGCGCGGCGCACGTTGGGCACATCCTCCGGGGCATACACCGTGCTTACCGAGTCTGTATGACCCAGCGCGGCGATGGGCAACACCACAAAGAGGGCGGCCAGCGCAAGAAACAAAGTAGCGGGGCGACACATCAGAACTTCACCTCAGGGGCTTTCTCGGCTCCCTTTTCGGCCTCGAAATAGGTCTTGGCAGAAAAACCGAACAGAGACGCAAAGATATTGTTCGGGAAACGGCGGATGGCTACATTGTACTTCCGGGCCACGGCATTGAAGTCGCGGCGGGCCACAGAGATGCGGTTCTCGGTGCCTTCAAGTTGCGCCTGAAGGTCGAGGAAATTCTCATTGGCCTTGAGGTCGGGATAGTTTTCCTGCACCATGAGCAGACGGCCGAGCGCTCCCGAGAGATTGCTCTGCGCTTTTTGATAGGCCGCCATCTTCTCGGGCGTGAGGTCGGCGGCATCGATATGGGTCTGCGTAGCCTCGCTGCGGGCCTTGACGACGGCTTCAAGCGTCTGCTGCTCGTGGGCGGCATAGCCCTTGACGGTAGCCACGAGATTGGGCACGAGGTCGGCACGGCGCTGGTACTGCGTCTCCACGTCGGCCCACTGGTTGCCGACAGCCTCCTCTTGGCTCACGAGCGAATTGTATACTGATCCTGCCCAAAGCAGGATGACTGCGACTACAGCGGCGGCGATGAGCCACCCCTTGTACTTTTTGATGTTCATGTTGATCGTTGTTGTCTGTTGTTTTTTATCGGGGTATATGCCGACAAGGCGAGAAGCATCTAGGCATACTCCGCAAATTTAGCAATAACACGCCGACCGCGCACCGCCTTTTGGCTTTTTTTATATACTGCAAGGGTTTATTATGAAAAAAATGAGTAAGTTTGCAAGACATTTTTTTAATTGTGCGTGAAATTCATAGAACACGCCTAAACCATTACTTTATATTCCATGCAAGAGACAAGACAAAACCGCATAGCCCGACTTCTGCAAAAAGAACTGAGCCTCATCTTCCAGTCACAGACCCGTATGATGCACGGTGTGATGGTCAGCGTCACCCGCTGCCGCGTATCGCCCGATTTGAGCATCTGCACGGCCTATCTGAGCATCTTCCCCTCAGAGAAAGGTGAAGAGATCATCGCCAATATCACGCGCAACGAAAAGACCCTACGCTACGAACTGGGCACACGCGTACGCAATCAGTTGCGCATCATCCCCGAACTGCGTTTCTTCATCGACGACTCGCTCGACTACATCGAGCGCATAGACGAGTTGCTCAAGAAATAATGAACTTCCCCCTGCTCATAGCCCGCCGCTATCTGTTCTCGAAAAAATCGACGAACATGATCAACGTCATCTCCGCCATCTCCATGGTGGGCGTGGCCGTAGCCACGATGGCGATGGTCATCGTACTGTCGGTGTTCAACGGATTTCACGACCTTGTGGCCTCGCTGCTCACCAACTTCGACCCACAGATCAAGGTGGTACCCGCCATGGGCAAGACCGCCCCAGCCGACGACCCGTTGCTGGTGCGCATGAAGGCGCTGCCCGAGGTCGACGTGGCTACCGAGGTGGTAGAAGACCAGGCCCTCGCCATCTACAATGGCCGCCAGACGATGGTCAACGTGCTGGGCGTGGACAACACTTTCCAGCGACTCACCCACATCGACGATATCCTCTACGGCGACGGCACCTTCCTGTTGAGCGCCGCCAATCTGCGTTTCGGCGTGCCGGGCATACGCCTGGCCCAAACCCTCGGACTGGGAGCGCAGTGGGACGGATATCTCAAGATCTACGCTCCGCAGCGCGAAGGGCAACTCGTCGATATGGCCACAGCCGATGAGGGTTTCGTTGTCGACTCGCTCAACTCGCCCGGCGTGGTCTTCGCCGTACAAAACGGCCACTACGACCGCGACTACATCATCACCTCCATCGACTTTGCCCGTGGCCTGTTCGGACAAGACGGCATGGTGTCGGCCCTGGAGTTCCGGCTGAAGCCCGGCAGCAATCTTTCCTCTGTGAAGAGCGCCATGCGCAAGATAGGCGGCGAGAAATACCGCGTACTCGACCGCTACGAACAACAGGCCGACACGTTCCGCATCATGCAGATAGAGAAGGTCATCGCCTATATCTTCCTGACCTTCATCCTCATCGTGGCCTGCTTCAACATCATCGCCTCCCTCTCGATGCTCATTATCGAAAAGCGCGACGATGTAGGCATACTCCGCTCACTCGGTGTCACCGACCGTCAGGTGATGCGCGTCTTCCTCTATGAGGGACGCATGATCTCTGCCATCGGTGCCGTCATCGGCATACTGCTCGGCCTCTTGCTCTGCTGGCTGCAACAGAAGTACGGGCTGGTGGCCATGGGCAGTTCGAGCGGCACCTTCATTGTCAACGCCTATCCCGTAAGCGTACACTACAGCGACGTGGCCCTCATCCTCGTCACCGTACTCGCCATAGGATGGGGAGCGGCATGGTATCCTGTGCGCCGCGTGTTTCGTACGCTCAAGTGAGACAAAGGGCCCCTATACCTCCTGTAAACAGGTAAGACGGAGATCTGAAAACCACTATCGTATACTACCAAACCTCTGATCTATGAAGAAACTATTTATGCTTGCAAGCCTCCTGTTGGCCTTTTGCCTGACATCTGAGGCGGGAGAAGTAACATCTCCAAATGGCAACGTCAAGGTGGACTTCACCCTGAACGGCACCGTACCAACCTATACTGTGGCTTACAAAGGGAAAACCATCATCAACCCGAGCCGACTGGGCTACCAAGTGGCCAAGGGCGGCAAAGACCTTCTCGACGGTTTTACGGTTATCGGCGAGGAGAAATCTACCTTCGACGAGACATGGACTCCCGTATGGGGAGAGAACAAGACCATCCGCAATCACTACAACGACATGCTGGTGAAACTCCATCAAGATGCCACCGATGTCTATATGAACATCCGTTTCCGCGTGTATGACGACGGTGTGGGCTTCCGCTATGAGTTTCCCGCCGAAGGCGAACTCGAATACTTTGTCATCAAGGAGGAACGCACGGAGTTTGCCATGACCGGCGACCACACGGCATGGTGGATACCAGGCGACTACGACACGCAGGAGTATGAATACACCAAGACGCGCCTGTCGGGCATTCGCGCCGCATTCAAGGATGCGACAGACTTCAACGTGTCGCAGCACGTATTCTCCGACACTGCCGTGCAGACCTCCCTGCAACTCAAGACCGACGACGGCATCTACATCAACCTGCACGAGGCTGCGCTGGTAGACTATCCTTGCATGCACCTCAACTTGGATGAGAAGAACCTTGTATTCACCTCATGGCTGACACCCGATGCACAGGGCATGAAAGGATATGTGCGCACGCCGCTCAACAGTCCGTGGCGCACAATTATCGTCTCTGACGATGCCCGCGACATGCTTTCCTCCAACCTTATTCTCAACCTCAATGAGCCTTGCAAGTTGACCGACACCTCATGGATTCACCCCGTGAAGTATATCGGCGTATGGTGGGAGATGATCTCCGGCATCTCCGGCTGGCACTATACCAACGACTTCCGCTCTGTGAAGATCGGCGAGACCGACTACACACACGCCACTCCTACAGGCCATCACGGTGCCAACAACGAGAACGTGAAGAAGTACATCGACTTTGCAGCAAAGCACGGTTTCGACGGTGTGCTGATAGAAGGATGGAACGTAGGATGGGAAGACTGGAGCGGCAAGATGAAGGAAGACGTGTTCGACTTCATCACCCCCTACCCCGACTTCGACATCAAGGCACTCAATGAGTATGCCCACTCCAAGGGCGTGAAACTCATCATGCACCACGAGACCTCATCATCGGTGATGAACTATGAGAAATACATGGACCGCGCCTACCAGTTGATGAAAGACTACGGATACGATGCCGTGAAGAGCGGATACGTGGGCGACATCATCCCCAGAGGCGAATACCACTACAGTCAGATTGAGATCAACCACTATCTGCACGCCGTAACACGCGCCGCCGACTATCATATCATGGTCGATGCCCACGAGGCTGTGCGCCCCACAGGTCTGTGCCGCACCTATCCCAACCTTATCGGCAACGAGAGCGCACGCGGAACGGAGTTTCAGGCAGGTAGAGGCATTCCCTTGGGCCATACGGCCATGCTACCCTTCACCCGTCTGCAGGGTGGCCCCATGGACTACACTCCGGGCATCTTCGAGATGGATTGTGCCACTGGCGCACACGTCAAGTCCACCATCTGCGGACAGTTGGCACTCTATGTGACGATGTACAGTCCGCTGCAGATGGCAGCCGACCTTCCCGAAAACTACGAGAAGCACATGGATGCCTTCCAGTTTATCAAGGATGTGGCCCTCGACTGGGACAAGTCCGTCTACCTTGAGGCCGAACCTATGGAATACATCACCGCCGCAAGAAAGGCTAAAGGCACAGACAACTGGTTTGTGGGTGGTGTCACCGGCGAGAACGACCGCGTAGCCACGGTCAATATGAACTTCCTCGACAAGGGCAAGAAATACACCGCCACCATCTACCAAGATGCTCCCAACGCCAACTACAAGACCCATCCGCAGGCATACGTCATCACCCAAAAGAAGGTCACCAGCAAGACCGTACTGAAAATCAAAGAAGTGGCCGGCGGCGGTTTTGCCATCAGCATCAAGGCGGAATAGACAGAATTACGGGTTTGCGATTATTGGTATCCAGTAAAAATATTATTGGTATTCGGTAAAAATATCGCAAATGGCGAGTCCCGTAGGGACGACAGATTATAGCGTAGGGCGTAAGCCCTACGTTTTTTACGTATATCACAAACGTTGCCCCTGTAAGGGGCGCATAATTCATTGTAAGAGATTGAAATCTGCGCCCCTTACTATATCTTTTTCCCTTTCTTCAAATACTCATACCCGAACCGGCAACGGAGACAATCGCGGCGGTCGCAGTACTGACGTTTGAGTTCGACAAGCGCCTGACTGTCGGCGGCCGTTTCGGCTATGATGCCACACTCGTGCCATGCCCGCACGACGGCATTGTTCTCGGGACGCATATCATCGAGCAAGGTGAGGGCACGCTCACATAGTCGCTCATCGTGACGATGGCGGCCATAGGCGAAGAGCAGAGGCTGGGCCACGTTGACGGCCAGCAGGTCGACCGATGTGGCCGAAAGCCGCTTGTCGCTCGCACGGCTCTCCACACCGAAAGTATAGTGCGTGCGCCAATATTCCGACACATCGGTGGCGAACAGACGGCGCACGGCCGACAGGTCGGCACAATCGGCCAACTGCGACAAGGAAAAACGGCGGGCCACATAGAGTCCGGCCAACTGCGAGAGTCGTATATAGGGAAAGTTCTGCGGACGCAGCCGGAGAAAGCGCCACACACGGCCGTCAATGGGCGCAAGACCAAACTTACGCTGCAGGTAGGCATACTCCGAGGCGAGACGCTGGAAGTAGGGATCGGCCGTAGCCTCGGCACGATGACGCAGGGAAACAGTATCAGCCGAGAGCAGACCAGCCTGCCCAAGAAACATCGCCTCTACCTGAAAACGGTCATCGCGGTGATGCCCTACGGCACTCATCGGCAGCGACTCGGCCCACTGCTCGAAAGCATCGGAGTTGACCCCGAACCCGAAAGCGCGGGCCAGCGTGATGAAGCAAGCATCCTCCCAAGAGGCCCCGTGACGCTCTGCACGGGCAACAATGGAGTCGGCCTTGACCGACAAACGCTCGGTGCCGAGGGCGGTGAGCCACGACCGCACAGTGATGCGGGGCAACGTGGCCACCACCTCGCGGCAGGGGGGATAGTAGTCGGTCTGCATCAGTGTCTCGTAGCCTGTGCGCACAGATTCCGGTACGGGCAGACAGAGTTGTGGCAGACAACGACCGGCATGGGTGACAATCTCCGTATCGGCCTCCTCCACGACGTGCAACACGACATTGTCATAGCGTGCATCTTGGTCGTGACCGTGCGTATACCAATCCGCTGCATGGGTGTGTATCTCCACATTGCCCACCCACAACGTACCGCCGATGCGCACCTTGGCATTGAAGAAGTCAGGCCCGGCATTGCGGTTGTGCAGTCCGGGGTCGATGACCTCCACCCTTTGACCATCGGTAGTGGCAAGGGGAGCAAGCGGATAGAGCCGATGCTTCCAGACGTAGTGCAGGAGTTGTTCCATGGCCGTTTTTTCTGTGGGGGAAAAGGAGAAGAAAAAGAAAAAAGGGGGGGCGAAAGAAAAACGCTGCGTCAGGTGATGCACATGATGATGACCTGCGCAATGACGACACGCACAAACATACCCAGCGGATACACCGAGGTGTAACTTACGGCGGCGGTATCGCCCTCTATCGAGTCGGTGGCGTAGGTCAGCGCCATCGGGTTGGCCATCGATCCGCAGAGCACGCCGCAGATGCTGCCGAAGTCAAACTTGCCCGTGCGCAGCGCCACCGCCCCTACAATATAGGTAGGCACAACGGTGATGGCGAAGCCCAGCGCCACCCATAGCAGTCCTTCGGGACGGATGACGGTAGCCAGGAAGTCGCTTCCGGCTTCCAGGCCAAGACAGGCGAGATAGAGCGAGAGACCGAGTTTGCGGAGCATGAGCGAAGCCGAGCGCGTGGTATAACTGATGAAATGGGTCTTCGGTCCGAGCGCCCCCACGAGAATACCCATCACGATAGGACCTCCGGCAATGCCCAAGCGTACGGGAGCCGACATGCCGGGCAGGGCGATAGGTATCATGCCGAGGGCAAGACCGAGGAGCAGTCCGATGAAGATGGCACCGAGGTTGGGTTCATTGAGTACCTGGACGGCATTGCCCAAGAAGGTCTCGGCATGGTCGATATCCTCGGGTTTGCCCACGATGGTGACGCGGTCGCCGTACTGCAGACGGAGGTTCTCGGTGGCCAGAAGTTTGATGTCACCGCGCATCACGCGACTGACGTTCACGCCATAGGTTTCGCGCATGTGTAGCCGTCCGAGACGGCGACCATTGAGTTCGGTGCGGGTGACGACAATCACACGGCTCTCCACGCTGGCATCGATGGCATTCCAGTCGATCTGCTTGCCGTTCCAATCTTTCTCCACACGCTCGCCGAAGAGTATCTCCATAGCGGGAGCCTGATCGCGGGTCGTGACGACGAGCACATTGTCATTGATATGCAGTTGCGTGTCGGAGAGAGGCACGATAACCTTGTTGCCACGCCAGATACGCGAGATGATGAAGTGACGGTGAGTGGAAGCCGAAATCTGTCCTACGGTCTTTCCGGCAAGTGCGGGATTGATGACAACAAACTGCGCAACGTAGGTCACGTCCTCCTCACCATTGTGCCGGGGCTTCAGATCTTTCTCTCTGACGAGCGTCTTGCGCAGAAGCACCATAGCGACAATCACGCCCACAACGCCGAGCGGATAGGTCACGGCACAACCGAGAGCGGCACCCGTGCTCGACAGTCCAGCGTTTTGCAGGGCCTGCTGGGCGGCACCGAGGGCCGGCGTGTTGGTGGTGGCACCGCAGAGTATACCCACCATGTCGGGCACGCTCACCGGAGTGACCAGCGTCAAGGCAAGAGCCATGACTGTGCCGAGGGCGATGACAACAAAGCCCCACAGATTGAGGGCGATACCTTCGTGGCGCATCAGTCCGAAGAAGTTGGGGCCTACATGTAGACCGAGACTATATACAAAGAGCGACAGACCGAAGGTCTCCGCGAAACTGAGCATATCGGCGTTGGCGCTGATGCCCACATTGCCGGCCACGATACCCATGAAGAACACAAAGGCCACACCGAGCGAGATGCCCCGTATGTGCAGTTTGCCGAGGGCGAGCCCCGACGATATGACGAGCGACAGCACGACTACTGTCTGTACAGCCGAGTGTACGGTGAACAGTCCGTTGATCCAGTCCATAAGGCTTGATTGTTGGGATGAGTTGTTTTTACGATTGCAAATCTATACAAAAAAAGCGGGACGGCAAGCGTCCGTCCCTTGTCTTTTCCGCTTTTTTTCGAGTGATCTGCTTACTGCATTTCCTTGCTTACTGCATTTCCTTGGTGAGGATGCTCTCAAGAGCCTCGGCCGAGAGACGCAGACGGAAGTTGCCGCGTATGGCGACCGATATGCCACCCGTCTCCTCAGACACGACAATGGCGACGGCATCACTGGCTTGCGACATACCCAGGGCAGCACGGTGGCGCAGACCGAGTTCTTTGGGAATGTCATGGTTGTGCGACACGGGCAGTATACAGCCGGCGGCGCGTATGCGCTTGTCGGAGATAATCATGGCACCGTCGTGCATGGGCGAATTCTTGAAGAAGATATTTTCGATGAGCCGCTGATTGACATTGGCGTCGATGAGTTCGCCCGTGTCGACAATATCGTCGAGCCTGATGCCGCGCTCTATGATGATGAGCGCGCCCACCTTGGCCCGCGACATATCCATACAAGCCATGACGATCGGCATGATGGTGCGCTTGTCGACATCCTTCTCCTGCTTCTTGCTGCCGAAGATGCGGGTGATGATTTTGAAGCGACGGTGGGCACCGAGGGAGTAGAGAAACTTGCGTATCTCCTCTTGGAAAAGCACAATCAGACCGATCACACCCACACTCACCAGTTTGTCCATGATGGCGCCGAGCAGCCGCATCTCCAGAATTTGGGTGACACAGAGCCACACGATGACAAAAACGATGATGCCGATGAAGACATTGAGCGAGCGGCTCTCCTTCATCAGTCGGTAGATGTAGTACAACATCAGTGCCACAAGCACGATGTCGACAATGTCTTTGATACCAAATTCAAACATGGGATTTCATACATTTGCAGGTGATCTTCACGGTTTCCACGGCCTCACGCACGTCGTGTACCCGGAGAATGGCCGCGCCACGCTCTATGGCAAGCGCATGAAGGGCGGTCGTGCCGTTGAGGGCAGTCGTAGGGTCGCCGCCTACCAAGCGGAACACCATACTCTTGCGCGACACGCCAGCGAGCACGGGCAGACCGAGCGTCTGCAACTGGTCGAGGTCGTGCATCACGGCATAGTTGTCGTCGAGTGTCTTGCCGAACCCGAACCCGGGGTCGAGGATGATGTCCTTGGCACCAAGGTCGCGCAGACGCTGCACCTCGGCGGCGAAATGGCGGAGCATCTCCGGCATGGTGGCCCGCACCGACATGAGGATATAGGGTACGCCCAACTGGGCTACGGTGGCGAACATATCGCCGCGCTCGTGTATCGGCGTGTCCACAATACCAGTGATGCCACCTTCAGACACGTCATTGATGATGTCGGCACCGAACTCCTCGATGCACCGCTGCGCCACGACAGGACGATAGGTGTCGACCGACACCACGGCTTCGGGTTGCTCTCTGCGCACGATGGCCAGTGCGCGGCGCAAACGCGCCGTCTCCTCCTCTTCGCTCACCTCGGCAGCACCGGGGCGGGTAGAGAAGGCACCCACGTCGATCATCGTTCCGCCTTCGGCTATGATTTGGTTGGCCCGGTCGGCAATCTCCTGCTCAGTCTGCTTGCGACTGCCAGCAAAAAAGGAGTCAGGGGTAGCATTGAGTATGCCCATCACCAGCGGGCTGGAGAGGTCGACGAGCCGTCCCTTCACATTGATTGTATAGTTGTTCATCTTTCCGATAGAGATAGATTGTGCGTCACCGCGGCGTTTTACCCATTCTAATTATATATATGACGTGTTCTATCAACTCCACGCATTGTTAAATATGCATCGCCACGGCATTTCGCTATGCAAAAATACGCATTATCGCCCGCATACCGACCGACCGCACACAAGAATGTGGCGGTGGTTAATAATCTTTTGCACAAAATGTCAGAAGGAGTGGGGCATACACGTCCTTGCGGGCCTTTGCGCACATATTCCATTGCTGTGCGGCCACACACTACGGGAAAGTGATGATTTGAAAGGTATATTAAGCAAATATTATATAATTTTCACCGAAAAACCCCGAAAACTCGCGGAATTCCCTTAGTTTTCGGGGTTTTATTTTCGTGTTTTGCGAAAATTTGTTATAAAAAAATTTGGAGCGTTGACATCCGCCCCCTACCTTTGCACCCGTCATCTGACAGCAACGCCAGATACGGAAAGCCTCTAAGGCGCGAGCCATGTCCTGACGGCTGGGGTGACAAAAGAAGCAATAAAATAAATCAATTACAAACTCTTAAAAACACACGATTATGAAGAAGACAATGAAATCCGCAATGAAGGCAGCCGCTATGATGTTGATGGCCACCGTAATGACAGCAGGTATGGTAAGTTGCGACAGCGACAGCGACAACCAGAGTGCAGACACCGCAATGACTGGTGCAGAGACCCTCATCACCATCACCCCGACAACTGATGCCAAGGACATCGCCGAGACCACCTTGGAGTACACCGACGAGAACGGAAAGACCCAGACCAAGACCGCTATGGGCGGACTGCTCACCGCCACCGTGAAGGTCAGCAAGTTGCCCGCCAACATAGACATCACCATCAAGCAGACATCACTGAGCGGCGCTCCCGTCGTAAAAGACTCCTACACACTCGGTGCCAATGTCACGACTGTCACTACAGGCTACAGACGCGGTATCCCCAGTGGTCATCAGAAAAAAGTACAGGCCAACTGCCTCAAAAAAGTATCCCGCAACGACGTACCTGAGTTCTTCAAAGCAACCCACGTAGCAAAGAAGACCCTCACCATCTCGACCAACGCCAGCGGTTCAGACCTCTCGGCAATACTCAAAGATGCACAATAAATCATTCACAATTATTGCTGTCCGCTAAAACTCAAAATGGCATAAAAATCCTGCCCGAAGCCCCTTT
>CAVJZJ010000032.1:0-35267 GCA_963653995.1 Flexilinea sp. | reverse complement strand
GTAGCGGAACAAGGACTGCATATTAGTCACATTGCCTGTATCCCAATTGCTCACATCAACACTCTGCAAGGAGGCGCAGGAATTAAAGACACAATACATATTAGTCACATTGCTGGTGTTAAAACCACCTACGTCTAATGTCGTGACCTTGCCTTGACCATAAAACATCACAAAGAAAATAGTTGCATCACTCGTATCCCAGCAACTTGTGTCGAATCGTGGTATATTACTCAGTATAGATGAACTCCCGTCAAGCACGTCATTATACCATGCCGCATTAGTCCAGTTTTTAATTTTGGCAATCCCGTTATAGTGCAGGTCGAACCTTGTGACGCATTGTAATCCATTAGTGTTGTTGGCAGGTGTAAACGTTTTGAAATCCTTGATAACGGTGTTGGTGTAAGCAGGGATTTCGACTCTCACACCGTCAGCCATCACCGCAGTGTCCTTAGTGGCGAGGATGTTGACCCACATTGTCGGGACTTTGTCGACCAACTGGGTGCGTGTTTCGTCCTCTCGTTGGGAGAGGTTGCCGAGTTGGGTGGAGATGGACGCAAGCACTCCGTCACGGGTGACACGCATCGTAAGGTCGGCAGAGCCTACCTTGTAACTCACGGCAATGGTTATCGACTTGTCGCCCTTGAAGTGGCTCATATAGCGGCAATAGCCGTCCTTAGGCAACTCTGCATCGGCATTGAGGCGCACCAGCGGCGAGTAAGAGCCAACGGTGGTCTTGTAGAGCAGAGGCAGGGAGTCGACAACGGTAGTGCCTTCCTTGATGGTGCACGTGCCATCGGATGCGTAGGTGTAGGTATAGGTGTGGGTCTTGCCGAGGTAGGTGGCCACAGCGGTAGCGATAGTGCCATCGGTGTTGTAGGTGTAGGAGTAGTCGATGGTGCGAGTTTCGATGCTCGTGATTTTCTCGGCGAAGACGCAGACGTTGCTGTCGGTGGCACCTGGTTTGAAGAGATAGACGTTGCCTTTCTCGGCGACAAACTCGGCGATTGCCCATCCCGACTTGGCGACCTTAGTACCCGTAGCGTCAATCACCTTGCCCGTCTCGGAAGCGGTGAGGGTGACTGACGGTCGGTCGGTGTAAGGACCCATCGTGTCGTTGATGCGAGCGATGTCGGATGCGTTGGCTGAGATTGCGGTCTTGTTGGCGGTAATCTGCTGCTCATCCGTCAAAAGAGAGTCTGACACTCTCATTACATCGGTTTGGAGTTCGCCAATCTCGTCGGGAATGGTTACATTCAGCGCCGCCTTGTCGGCAGCGGTCATCACGCCAGCGAGTGTCTGCGTAGCGGCGGGGAGCATTACCGACACCGCTTGGCTCGCACCTTCGCGGTTAACCATTCGGGCTTTGAGACATACCGAAGTCGTGCCGGACGCGGCCTCGTCGTAGTAGAGGGTAGTAACCACATTGTTCCCCGAGACGGAGTCGTACCACGCCTTCAGCGTGTCGGCGTTCGTCTTGTCGACTGCGGTCATCAAGCCCGCTGCTGCCTGTTCCGCTTGCGGAATAACGACGTCGACGGTTTCCTGTTTGCCCGTCTCGCTGTTTAGGATTACGAACTCGAGGACGATGCTCTCCTCTTTGCGGAGGACATCGACCTCAAGCACCGACCGGGTAGCGCCCAAGACGGTCACCAAGTCGGTAAGGATATTCGCCACCGTTGGCGGCGTTACTGCATCGGGCGTTACTTCCGCTGCCAATGCTTCGATTTTTTTCGTGATTGAATCTATTTCCATTGTTGCCAAGTTTATTTGTTACGGATTTGTGCACTTAGTTTTTTAGAGTCGAGCGCATCGCAGATAATCCCGCGGAACTCGTCGCCGAGCGACCGAGCCCAAAACTCTTTCAGGTTCATCACCGACGCGTAATATTTTTTCGAGAACCAGATCTTGCGCTTGCGCTTTTTCTCGCGCCCGATGTCGCCCGGGTTGCCTACAGGAACCTCCTTGCCGACTCCGGCATCCACGTAGACACCATAGGCGAGGAAGTTCTGAGAGAGAGTCACCTCCGATACCTTGCCGTCCATCCGCGGCGTGGAAGCAGCGAGAGAGTTGAGCAGCGCACCAGTCCGGTACACGCCGAGCAGCAGCAGGCGCTCCCGCCAGATATCGAGCATTGTAGAGTTAAACGCCTCCACATATCTGCGACGTGACTCGACTGTGTTATCTTGATTAGTCCCACTCATTTTCGTTGTAGCAAAGGTTTGTCATATTGTCGACGGCGACCTGAAAACTTGCGCAGGCACAGCCCGACATGAAATATGAAGAGATTTCCGAAAATTGGATTTTCGGGTCTACATAGAGGAAATGTTCCTCGATAGCGGTCTTCTCACGGATCAGCGCCGTCATCATCTGCCGGAACAGTTCGCGCATCACGTCGAAGCACTTTTGCCGCGCCGCCATATCATCGACAGCGTGGCGCATGGCGAGGAACACGGTTTTAACTCTTCGCGTCCGCGGGGACGGGGATAGTTGCGAATAGCCCGTGCCGAGTTCGTCAACGCAGACGAATGCCTGCGTCTGTTGCATCGACGACAGAGCCTCCTCGAAACCGTCGAGCCCCGACACACGGCAGAACCGGAAACCGTATTCGGTTGCCAGTTTGTTGCGGCGGGTGAGTTCCTTGAAGTATGCCGACGCGTTCCAGTCGTAGTCTTGTTTATTTGCCATACTTGTGTTTGTATTCAGTATATTCTTTTGCTTGCGCATTGAGTTCGGTCATGGCTCTCCACACATCGAGACTCAGTACCTCCTTTTCCTTCGTTACGTCGCCCTTGGTCAGCGCCCTTATCTGGGCGTTCATTGCGTCCGTCACCTGTTGGCCAACCGAAGCCCCGCCGCCGAGCAGGTTGTCGGGAGTCATCGAGCCCGCAGGTTGGAGAAAGTACGGGAACCGGTCGGAGAACATTGACTTGACGGATGTAAACCAGTAGAACACCGAAATTTTCTGCGCACGGTTTAAAACCATCTTATCGGATTGATAAAGTATCTTGGCCATCTCGACAAGCAGCGAGTCGTCTTGCCCGTGGAGATAGCCTTGATACATATTGTCGAGGGCGATGTATTCGCCGAAACTTACACCATTGAGGGCAGCGTCCACGGCCTCCTTCCCACGGATGCGGCTGATGCGCACAGGGTAGGACGGATGCTCGTTGAGCCAATCGAGCGCCGACAGGCAGTTGGCAATCACCATCGGTTCTACGGCGAGGCGCTGGCCTTTGTAGTCGATAACGTAGCCGTTCGGCTGCTTACGCAGCACCCTAATTCCGGAGAACTTGAAGAAGCAGTACGTCTTTATTTGTGTCAGGCTGAGCCCGTCGCAAATCAGGCCATAAACGTAGTAGAGTTGCTGGTCTGTGAGCGACTGCCATGATGCAGGGACGGTAGCGATTATTTTATCAGAGGAAGTAACCATGATTCTTTTTGTCGTTTTTAAAAGGTTCGTGACGGTAGACTTGTGAGATCATCGTGGCGTGCCACAGCGGGTAAACTTCGGGGTTGTTGCGGATAATGTTCACCGTCGGCACCAGCCCTTCGAGCCGGGGACATCCGGCACGCAAAGAACTTGCCACAGCGTTGACCACATCGTTAACTACTCGGAGGTCGTCAGGCTCCACCTTGTCCGACCAATATGCCTCACGCAAAAATTGCAGATATTCAGCGCCGAGGAATTCACGCTCGACAGCAGCCTCAATGGCTACCATCTCAGCACGGCGCTCCGTGTAGGTAGTCATCGGCGTTTTGCTTTGGAGAACGTATTGGCTCAGTTCTTCCGGAGACAGCATCAACTTCGACCATTTGGCAAACTGGGTAGACTTGATCCATAAATCTACGGAGCGCAGCGCTGACAGAAGTTCAGCGGCGAGGCGTTCCCATTGCGATTCGAGCGCCGCAACGAGTCGGTCAACGCGTTCCTTTGAGGCGGGGGCTATGTTGGAGTTGCTGACCACTCCGAATCCGTTAGGAGTGAGTATGAGGTCGAGCATCGGTACCACCTCCGCCATCGCCTTGCAGGCAATCAGCCGAGCCACCTTGACAAACATCCGGTCACTCTCATCAGTTTCCGACAAGTCGGCCATGACGGCCTCGCCCGCAATCTCATCCGAGACCCATTCTTCGGCGGAAGCCAGTGCCGGGAATGCCTTGTCAAACAAGTTCGACTCGCCTGCCACCTCACGCAGCACATTCGGGACGTAGCGCCGCAATATTTCGTTGTTCTTAATGATTAGCATTGTTGTCAGGATTTATGGTTACTGTTTTAGCGTCCTTTTTCTCGTCGAGGGTGGACAACTGGATGAACGGCACATCGACCGTGCAGCCCGCCCATCCGTTGAACTTGATGATTATGTTGTAGAGCGAGAACAACAAATCGTGGTAGGGCTTTTGGAGCGCTTGGGCGATGGTGTAGAGTTCGCGCTTGTCGGAGCCGCTGTTGTTTGAGTTGGAGTTGCCGGGAACGGAGCCTACGAGATTGGAGTGCACTCGCATAGTAAAGCAAACCATATTGACGGCCTCCTGTATGTCTGTCGACCAGTCGCCGCCCTCCTTATCCGTGGAAATCTTAGTAATCTTCACGTCGGAGTATTCTTGGCCTTTCACGTCGCGGTAGAACGTGGTGAAAAGCGCCTTACCGCTGTTCTCTACACCAGTAAGGAAGTCGAGGATTTCCTGTTTGCCCGCCTTTATGCGGTCGAGTTGCTTCACTTGGTCAGTGATGCGCTCAGCCTTGAAGATGTTGATCCAATATTCCTTCGAAATCTCGATAAGATATTTAATCGGGGCGGAGTTTTTCAACTTGGCTTCCTTAGCCATGGCGATGAGCCGTTTGATGTCAAACCACTTCCCGCGGAACAGCGATGCGTAGTACGGGATAGGGTAATAAGTGTGGTCTGCTCCCGGAATTTCCGTGAGTACCGCAAATTTGCGAGTCCTGTCGCCTCGTTCCAGTCGGGAGGTGAGGTCGTGCCACGGGCAGGCAGTGTCGAGCAACGGGAGCATCTCTATCTCGTCAGCGGCGGGATATTCGCGCCAATTGGCGTAATATACATACTGTTTTTTCCCGGGCACGCGCGGCGAGAACCGGCAATAGCACGCCTCCTTCCGGAGCACGTTGGTTATTGTCTTGCCGTCCTTCGACAGAATAATCACCGACACCGTAAACGCAAAGTGCTTCAAGTCCTGGCACACGCCGAGAAAATAGGCGGGGATGTTGTTGCAGATCTGGAAGTCAGCAACCGACGCAGCCACCTTCGGAGAGCATGCCGAGGTATCGAAACAGAGCCCGGCACCGTAGCAGATTTCGGCGTTGAACATCTGGCAGGTGGACAGCGTCTCATCGCCTTCGATAAGGTCGAGGATGTTGAACGGCATCTGGTTGTCAGCGCCCCACGGCATGTAACTATGTTCGTCGTTGATGCGGGTGGGCACCATGTCGGAGTCCTCACGGAACACGGTCTTGCCTGCAGGGGTGTAGAACAGCGCCGAACGGCCTTCCACGAAGCCGACCGACGGAGTCATCGAAACGTAGGTATTTTCTGTCTTATTCATAGATAAACTTCATTGTCGTTAATCTGGAAGATGCACACGTCGCGCACCTTGCGTATTTGCCGGCTGTCCATCAGTTTCACGTTGCGCACTCCCGCCCGCTCATCGAAGCGGAGCGAGATTGCGTTGTGGAGCGTCTGGATTTCGCCTTTTGCCGTCCACACGCGTAATTCTACAGGCTGGCCGAGAGCCAGCATCTTGCGCATCGTTGATATGTGGATTGCATTTGCCATTACGAGAACTGATAAGAGAATGGTTCGGAGAATATGCCCGCCGACGACGGCAGCGCCGTCTCGTCGAGAACTTTTTGTGATGCGTAGCGCCAATTGATGGTTACAGCCTTGGTGGCCGTGCAGTCATCATCGTAGGAGAAGTCCGAACTCGTTATGATTATATCACGGCCAGACTCGTCAGTGACCGACCAAGAGCCCACGAGATATTCCACGCGGGCAGCGTCGGCGAGGATCATCGGCGCGCCGGTGAGTTCGTAGGTTCGATAGCCGGAAATATCGTATTGGATAGACTTGCCTTCCACGACGGCCTCGCTGCGGGTAAGGTCGAGCGCCCGCTTGGTTACGCCCGCCAATGTGATAGGTTCCTGCACGTTGAACATATTCTTGAACAGGAAAGTGGTGGAGTGCTCCGGGTTGTCCTTGACGAATACCTGGAGGTATCGGCTACCCACAATTACCACAAATGATAATATATTTTTTATTGGGGTTCTATATGTATCCTCGAGCAATTTAAGCAGCCCTGCCACAGTGACGGGGCCTATATCCGTGACATGGTAGCCGGTTGCAATAGTAGACGGGAGGATGGCGGTAACCGACTGCTGTGTGAGGCTGCCGTCGGCCGTAGTGCCGACTATGTTGAATTTGGCCTTTGTTTCTGAGGTCTTGAGCAAAGCGGTAAGAGGCAGCGAGCCGCTGCCGTGCATTGATATTTGGTCAGCAGTAACCAGAAAACGGCTTGTAGCCCATTCATCGACAGTTACGGGCATCTCCCTGTCGCAGTAGCATACGCAGAAAGAGCCCGAAGCCGACTGCGACCCGGTAGAGTCGGCGGCCTTTATCGAGAACGTTCCGAAGATTTGCGATTTGGAGCGCATATACGCCGCGATAATATCACCCAGCCCAACAATAGAGATGACGGAGTCCTGAGCAAAGAATGTATTTGTAAACACCACATCGCCGCTGGTCGTTCCGCTGTAGAGTGTAAAAACGACCTTCGACGTAATGTCTGTGGTTACGGAAACCGTCGGAATTTCCGTAGCCCACACGTTGCCATCGGGGTATTTTGTGAATTCAATCATACCACGAAAATACAGCGGAGCGGGCTGTAAGTAAAAGACAGAAACCGCTACATTACACCCGACGAGATGGTGATGTCGAGCCCGTCGGCGGGCTTGGTTTCACACCCGATGTAGAGGGTATCGAAAGCGTCGGTGCCGTCGGTGCGGTGCTCGAGGAGGTCTTCTTCCGACTCTTCTTTTTTCTCGCCCGACTTATCCTTCCGGAAGCCGTCACGCCCGCGCATAACGCCCGCTGTCTGCATCGCCAAAATCAAATCGTCGTTGTTCTGCCGATTGAAATACGGCATAAGCCGGTTGCGCCCGGCGAAACCTTGGTTAATGAGAAGATATTTCTCATCGTGGTGCATCGGGTTGCCGAGGTAGACGGGAGAGATGTTCCACCCGTGAGCCTCGAAGCACTCACGGATTACGTAGAGGAAGTCGCGGTCGTTGACGGCGTAGTTGGAGCCCAGCGCCGTAGTGTCGTAGTAGAAAATTACCGTCTTGTTGCGGTGATGGAGGTAGTAGGTGCAGAAATCGTCGATAAGTTCGGGAATTTTGCGCTCAAATTTCACATAGAATGACTTCAGCACGTTCAGCCTCCGGCCGACGGGCTGCCCCGCCACAATCCAGTTGATATTAGCGTTGTAGTCCATCCCGATGCAAATAGGCTTGAACGGGTCTAAATCTTTGTCGGCACGGCTGTCGAGGGCATTGTCGGTAAAGTCGAAGCCGAGGCTGTCGAGGTAGTCGAAGTCGCTGGCGTTGTACTTGTGCCCTTCACGCATCGAGGAGTAGAATCCGTCCTTGGCGATGCCGAGGCGCTGGCAGAGAATGGAGGTCTGAAACGTTTTCGGCGTGAGGTCGCGCTTCATCTGCTTGATGTAGTTCTCGCCCAGCAGTTGCAGATTTTCGATGCTGCTGTATTCCTTGTAATAGACGGCCACCGACCGCATCTGGTTGAGTTGGCGGTCGAGGCGGCGCAGATGGCCTCTCAGGTAGGGGGGCACCGGCGCGCCGTCCTTTTTCATCGTCCTTATCCGCTGCTTTACCCGCCAAATTTCGTAGACGGTCGCCTTGATGGTCTCGATGAGTTCCTCGTCCATCAGGTCTTTGTAGTGGAGAAACCATGATCCTTTCTTCGTTTGCGGCATATCCGAGAGAATCATTACGGCATGGTTGTAGGAGTGCCGCCCGAAATAGCTCTTTATACCACCATTGGCGGGCAGAGTTTCCTCCTTTAGTTTCTTGTAGTCGATGAACTTTGCCTCGTCCACGAGCAGCCACGACAGGGTGAGCGAGTTTGAGGAGCCGGGACGGTCTTGGGATATGAGGACGGCGATAGCCCCGTTGTAGAATGATATTACATGCTCGTAGTCGGCAGGCTCCGTGATAGGCTTCGCAAAACCTTTGGGCGGGCGGCGGCCTATCACATAGTGAACGTCCTTCTCGTACCCCCAGCGCTTCCACGCCGCCAGCAGCCCCGGAATGGTGTTGGTGAGGCCGTGTTTGAACGTAGGCACGACAATGCCTCCCGTCGAGCCGGGCATGCGCTGCATGTTCCGGAGCACAAACGGGCTGGCGATACTGTCGGTCTTGCCCGTTCGTCGTCCCGCCACGATAACCGATGTATGTGCGCCGATGAGTTGAGTCAGGCGCTGCGGTTTGTTAAAGTAAACTTTCTTTACCGGGGTTTTCATCTTCTCCAAACAAATCATCCTCCTCGAGGTCTACGTCCTCGAAGTCCACGTCCTCAATGTCGAGGGTCTCTTTCTTGTATTTGGCAATCATCGCGTCAATCTTCTCCTGTAGGTTCGGGATGGGCTTAATGCCGAGTACGCTTGGGTCGTCGGTTGCCGTGAATGGCTGGACGGCCACGAGGTCGTAAGGCAGGCGCTGCTCGTCCTCGAGGTCGATGCGGTTGTATTTGGCGTAACTGGAAGCGGCGCGCTCCATGGTCTTGAAGTCGTTCTCCTCCTTGGCGCGGTTGTATGTGTCGAGGATCATCTCGTTGTAGCGCCAGCGGTGGAAATCTCGGCTGCTCGATGTGATTTGCGGCAGCAGTTGGCGCACGATAGCCAAATCGGCGTACGCCGCCGACTTCTCACACTTGAACTGCCGGCAGTGGGTGTCTACCAGTTGGCGGTCTTTAGCCGATGGCTCTCCGAGCAGGTTGTTATACATTGCGCGCACACGGACGACCTTATCCACAACCACAGCCGGGAACTTTTTCTCGAGGTCGCTGCGGTCGGTAAACAGGTCTGTCCGGCACACGTCGTAAGCGTTGGGCATCGGCATGGTCAATCACCAATTACTCCCGCCTCCGTCAGTTTCTCCGTCAGCGAGGCAGATGGGTTCACAAGTTTGGCGTAAAGGCCTGCCAAATATTTTCTCTTGGGTTCCGTCGGGTTCTTGACGTATTTGCCGAGGTTCAGGTTGATTTGGCGCACGAGTTTGCTTTCCGTCTCCGCTGCCGACTCGGATGCCGTTGCGGTAGCAGAGCCTGTGCCTGTGCCTGTGCCAGCGTCATAGGAGTCGTATGCCTTCCAGTTAGCGAGGCGCTTTTTGTCGAGGGCGATGAGTTCCTTCAAGAACGGATATTTGTCGTTGTCCACGCACGCCTGATTCGGGCCACTGCACTGGCGCACCTGCAAATGGCATTCGCGCATCCGCTGGAGGATTGAGAGGTTGTCCGTGTAGAGTTGTTGAATCTCCGCGGGCAGGCTGTCATGGTCGAGGCGCTTGCCGCGGCGGTAGTCGCTTTGCTTCGGGGTAGTCGTTGACGGGGATGCGGTCTCCATAATCACCTCCGCCTGCTTTTCCATTGCGACAACAGCCTGATGAGTGACCGTGACGCTGCGCTGTTCAACGTATTTTTTCAACTGATACTCGATGTGCGAGGCGTAATAATCCGGGCGCCGTCTCATGTTGTTGTACATAATGCGATTCCTGTTTGCCTGGAGCATCAGCAGAGCGCCTGCGTCATAGTCGCGCTGGTCGGATGGAGTGTTGAGCCACTCGTTTATTTTTTTTACAAATTCTGATTCCATAACTGTCATAAAAATTAAAACGTCCAGGAGCACGAATGTTCCCGGACGTGTTTGATGAGATTATGCTTACGCTACTTCAGAGCCGTCACCATTGATGTCGCCGTCCTCTGTCACGATCTTGCCGGGATAGAAAGGAGCAGGGCAAACATCGGTCGCTTCCACAGCGATAGTGGTAGAGGCTGTGCCCGTCGCGCCTTGGCCAGTGTCCTGTGCCACGGTGATTTTGCCTGGCCACATCTCAGAACCTACCACACGAAACAGGCCGTCCATACCGGCAACCAAGAACACGCAGTCGCAGTTGTTCATATAGAGGGCTGCCTCCGATGCTTCTGCACCTACGCCCTGATGCACGAGACTCAGTTTGTTGAGTTGGGTCTGGCTTGGCACCTCGCCCTGTGCTTCGCTGGTGAGTTGCGATGATTTCACGTCGTGGTCGATAGCGAGCCACTTCTTGTCCTCGGCGAGAGTAAAGTCGCCGGTATACGTTGCGGTGGTGTAGTTGCCCGCTGTGCCCTTTGTCAATGTCGGCCATCCTACAATGTCCGATTTGTTGATGTAGTAAGCACGGGCGCGGACTCCCGGATAAACGGGAGTGCCCTGGCACCATTTCAACGATTTCTGGAGAATATCACAAGTATTTGCCATAGTCTGTCAAAATTTTAGTTATTCAGTACGTTTGTCGACAACGAGCATACGACGGCCGTCGATGGTGTTGAACTGCACGCCGAAGAACATCGTTGCGGAGAATGTGAGCAAGAATGGCTCGAAGCGGTCAATCTGCACACGCTCTTTGTCGCCCATCTGGTCACAGCCTACGAGCATGTTGTCCTTCGTGGTGACGTGGATGAAGTTCGAGCCGCTCTTGTTGGCGAGAGGCACGAGGGTGCAGCGCTTGCCGGAACCTTCGACGAACACCTGTTCGTAGGCAGTGTTGTAGGTAAGGCCTGCGCCTGTCGCCTTGTACGCCTCGCAATATTTGTCGTAGAAGTCCCAGTCGCAGAACATGAATGTATCCTGCTCGCGGAGTTCTGGAGTAAGAGAAACGATTATGTCCTTCGCAACATCGACAGCGTTCTCCTTGGTAATCTCAGAAGTCAATTTTTTGTAGTTGTCCTTATCTGCAGCGAGGTTGCCCGCTGTGAGTTCTGCCTGAGTGATGGTGTCGAAGCCGTCGAACAAGTCGGCAGAGGTGTCGCCTGTTGCGCTATACTTAGCCTTCCACAACGAAGAATTGAGGTTGCGGCCGAGGTTGCGGGCGAGTGACGCCAATGCCAATTTTGTTACAGGCACGTTCTTCTGTCCGTCGCCGAGGGTAGAAGTACCGGCGAACACAGTTTTTACCACTTGGTTCGGCTCGAATGTTTCAACGACGTTGCCGAGGTAGGTTTCCAAAGCGCGCAATTTGAGTTCGAGGTTGGTGGAACCTTTGCGGGATGCTTTGTACGGGGCAAACTGAGCATTGAAATCTGCTTCGCCGACCACTTGTTTACCAGCCACACCCGACATAACGGTCATGTACTGGGTAGATTGTTCCAATGCGACGATAGGAAGCATCAAAAGTTCTTTTTGATACTTGATGGCTGCCGTCTGGAAATCTTCAGGAGTGATTACGATTTTTCCCATTGTTTGTTGTTTTTTAGTTTAGATGGATTTAAGCAAATCTCTGGCCTCACGGAGACGGTTGCGGTAGTCGTTGAGTTGATCCTCCACAGCGTTAGGATTTACGTCCTTGACAGCGCCAGTCACCTGGGCGGTCGTTTCGCCTGGGGCTTTCTCAAGTTCCGCGATACGGGCTTCATAGTCGGCGATGTTTGCCTCTAATTGGGTGTTCTGCTCCGTGAGAGCAGCAATCGTCGCATCCTTTTCGGCGATTGCTGTCTCAATCGTTTGCAGTTGAGATTCTGTAACCGAGGCTGTGCCGTCGGCAGAAATTGCAATGGCCTCTACCTGTAGAGCATCGCAAATGTTCTTGAAAATCTTGTTCATTATTTGGGTGTTATGAGTGCCGAAAATCGAGAGTATGCGCTCCATCAGCGACGAAGTGCGCGCATTTTTAGGCAACGGGATGCCGGCGGCCTCCATAGAGGCGGCGAGTTCGCCGTTAACCTTTTCCGGTTTCTTGGCTGCTGGGTTGTCCTCAATCTCGTCGACGAATCCCCATTCGAGAGCCTCCTCCGCGGTGAGCCATCCGCCTTCCTTCATCAGGGCAAGCAGGCTGTCGCGGTCTTTCTTGCAGCGGTCGGCATACATCGAGGCAATGTTAAGGTCGATTTTCATCAAATTGGCCTTTTCCTTCTCCAGCGACTTGATGCGCTCCTCCAGTTCGTCGGCATTGAGGGCTGCTATATCTATGATTTGGGTGCTTGCCTTATGCACGAGGTACATGGCATAGCGGTCAATCATGATTTTTTTTGCGCCCATCGAGGCGATGGTGGCAGCCGAGGCGTTCATCCCGGCATAGTGCACGGTAACGTCGCCATGGTCTTTGAATCTGTGGGCGATGGTCAATGCCGTAGCCACTGACCCTCCGAGGCTGTCGATAAGCACATCGACAGCCTTGCCTTTATTTTGTTCCAACTTCCAGTCTACATAATCGGCATCGAAATCGTAGCCGCCGACGTAGCCCTTGAGTTTGAGTAGGTAATTTGTTGCCATAGATTTTATTTTTCACAAATTTACCCACCCTCAGAGCGTGCCGAAAAGACTAAACAACCACTGGTATAAGCGATTCTACCGATGTATGCTTCACAGTTACCGTGGTTTGGTTGGGGTCGTCCGACGGTGTGCCGGTCGTTTCCTCCACCGTCACCGACGGGAACGGCGACTCACGGAGGCCAATGGCATAGGCTTCGCCGGAGGCTGTGACGATCACGAATGCGGTCGCAACCTTGGGCGCTGTGTAGCGTCCGGGAACGGTGAATTGCAGTTCTACGGTCACGGATTTCCCGTTGTTTTGGGCTTCCGTGCTCCTTTTGCACGTCGGAACGCCCACAAATTGCACTGACTCCTTCGGAGAGAGGATTGCAATCGGTAGATAGCAGGCATATCTCTCGACCATGGATTTCGGGAGAGTCGCACAGGGTAAAGAATAGATTTTTGTGATACCCGGTAGTGATGTGTAATTTCTTGACATATTGGAATTTATTGATTTATTTCAACCTTGTTTTTATCGGTCGATGAAGTCGATTCTTTTTTTTGCGCCCGTCGGTAGATGTTCCGTTTGCGGAAATAACTCTGACGGATGGTTTCCCACGATTTGTCGTCATCCTCTATGCCGTGGGCTTCCATCCAGGCGTAGATGAGGTCGGTTATCGGTGCCTCAGTGTTCTCCAGCCGGTGGAGGTCGTCCCACAACTGCACACGGAACCGAGTGTAAATGGTATGGGCGAGGGCAATCTTAGCCTTCGGAGGCAGATAATTGTAGGTGCGGGGGTCTTTCCACTTATACGAGGGGATGCGGATGCACAGGTTGGAGTCCTTCCCGAGGTCGACGGGCTGGTCGGCTGGCTGCTTCTGGAGGAAGAGTTCGAGGATGTCGCTCTCTGCGGAACCCTTTTTCAGTTGCACCGGCGAGCCTCCGCACTCGTGGATGTACCACTCTGCGAGATATTTTTCGAGTTTTAGATATACGAAAATGTCCATTTTTAGTCTGTTTTGCTACGATTTATAGCACAAATATAGCGATTTTGCCCCGTTTTTGCCCCGTTTTTGCGCAATTTTCACCCATTAAAACGCTGAAATATAGTGAAATAATGGGTTAGATTTTTCATATATGTACTATATATTTTTTATATAGTATATGTTTTCTGCCCACAAAATTCAGTGCAATTTGTACGTTTGATTTGTAATTTGCTGATTTTCAGCGCCTAAATCCGTACAAAATCGCGAAAATCAAGTTTGTACGGGGGTGTGCGTACAAATTCCGTACTGTACGAACAAACTTGCACACTTGTATTTGTGTGCTTTTGTACGCATCTAATCGGCTGAAACAAAGCATCTTGAAACCATTCCGTACAAAAGTACACCGCTTTTAATGTTATATGATTTAAAAAATAAAAAAAAGAAAATATATAAATTAGACCATTATGCGCCTAATAATCAATTCGATAAGTCAAATTTTTTACCCAAAAACGGGCGTTTTTCACCCCAAAATGGCACGAAATCGGGCAAAAACGGGCGTTTTCGGGGTGGTTTTTCGCCCTTCCCCGCACCCCATCCGCACGGCATGGACAACTGCACGGCCGCTTGCTTATAACGTAGGGGATGCAAGGGGAAAAGCCCAAGGGCGTGAAAAACCCCGACGGGACAAGCCCGACGGGGAAAATGCAAAACTAAAGTAAGTAAGGAAGCGTCAAGTATTGTTTATTCTCTTGAAGCGCTTGCACGCTGGGCGCATCACCTGCGCTTTAAAGTTGCGCCAGAGGCAATGCCCGGGCAGCGCTCCAGGGAATGAGTAATGGCTGCACACGCCGCAACAGGCGTAGCGGTCGCTCTGCACTATCGGAGTTGTTTTGAGTTTCCTCACGGCGACGTCGAGAGTGTCCTCGAGCACCTTCTGCCTGCGCTGGTCGGTTACCTTCGTCTGCGGGCTGCTCGCAATGTTTTCGACAACGACAATAGCCTTTTGCAGTTCTTCCAGTGCCACAAGGGCGGGAGGCGTTACAATTCGCTGCGTGTGCGTCGTCTCAAAAAACATTTTGATTTCGCCGTCTACATATCTGGCCGATTTGGCGCTCGCCTCATACATCCGCATCACGGAATCTTCAGTGTATTCGCACGCCATGCGGGCGAGGAACCGAGCCAACTCCGCCTGCGAGTTAATGTCCAAGTCGGTTGCGTCAGGCGCTACCGACTTGCAGAATTGGTCTATTTGGAGGCGGAGCATCTCGAGGGTGGGTTTCAAGTCCTCAAAAAAACGATACTCGAGGAAGCGCATAAGGTTGCGCTCTGCGTGCACCATTCCGGAGGTGAGTTCTTTGTCGAGCGTGCGGCAAAGTTCGTCGATATGCCGGCTAACCTTGCGGAAACGCCCGGTAAAGTCGAAAAGCACCACGCGGAGGCGCTGCGCTTCCTTCAGGGCGAGCCTCGCGATGAAGAACGGACGGAGAATCAAGTCGCGCGCCTCACAAGCATAGAGAGGACGCTGCTGCTGCGGAGGTTGGATGCCTGACCGGAGTTGAGAGGCTGCGGTCAGGACTAATGGTTGCACGTTCATCAGATAAAATCAAAAATGGTTATACTGTCGGGGTCTTCCATGTTCTTCTTATTTTTGCGGAGGGCGTAGGCAAACGGCATAATCCGTTCCCATAGGTGAGCGTCCTCGTCCATCGAGCCGACCATCTGGTAGAGGCGGGGCTCGTAGTCGAACTCGTAGATCTGCGCCCAGTCACCTTTCCGGTTGCCCTGGAATGGCTTCAGGCTCGGGAACAACTCCACGAACCGGCAGAACTTGCGGAAATAATACTCGTTATACTCTGTTGCGTCCGGGTCTTCCAGAACGACGCGTACATAAGCCGTTTCGTTCTCTGTCTGTGCCAGCGCCGCCAGGGTGCGCACGGTCTCGTGGGGGTCGGCGTCGTGCCGGCACTCGTAAAGCCCGTGGGCGAACATAGCGTCGCCGCGGCGGTTAAACCTTACCCGCAAATCAAAGCAGCGGGCGCCTGCCTCCCATTGTTTGAGCAGCGTCTTCTTTTGACATTTTGCGAAAGGGACCATAAGCCATCCGTACCAGTGTTGCGGACGAAGGTAGGTCATCGAGTTGTGTGTGCCGATAATCGGCGCGTCTATTGTATGTGCCATAAATCTTTAATCCTGGAAATGTTTGTCGTTAATATCCATCGCCCACAGGGTATGTTGCAGTTCGTGGACGTAGTTGATTATTTGCGGGGCGTCGGTATATGCTGCCTTCACTACAAAGTGGACTCCGTCGGCTGTTTTGACTGAGAGCTTGCGCTCATCAGCCAAGACGAACAGCCATTCCGTGTGAGGAGCCACTATGCTGTCGGCATTGTGGTCGAGGATGTAGACCGACAGTTTGACCGGTTCGAGGTCTTCCTCTTGGAAGCACCACCCATTGGAAAACACAATGTTTTCACGGGTGCCGGTGACTGTCCGGATATATCCGTCCCGATGGCTGCGCACCCAGTCGCCTTGCTTCAGTTCTGTTGCTTTCATAGTCGTGGATTTTTTATCGTCTCCCTTCATCGAGAATGTATTTAAAATATCTGGTTTCTATATCCGTGAAAATCTCGTTTTTCGCGCCGAACTTCAGCAGCGCTTCCACAAAGTCGGTGAAACAGTCTACGTCGTCGAACGCGAGTTCCTTGCCGAACGTCATCATATGGTCGTGGCGCCAGCCAATGGTGATCATCGGCTGTCCGAGGTCTTCCACTTCTTCGATGTCTACGCGGAAACGGTAGCGCTTGTCTGTAAGGTTAAGTCGGTGGCTCATTTCAAACCTCCTTTCTTCATAAGGGTGTAACTTGCGGCCACCCACAGCCCGATGGCTGCGATGCCGAGGCATCCTACGTTGTCGATGAGCGCCATCGCGCCGAACAGCGATGCGAAGAAATTGCACTCCGTGAGGAGTTGGCCGTTGGTTGTCGCTTCCGTGCTGTCGGAGAGGTTGCGCGTCAGGCGGGTAGCCCAGCGGCATTCGCTACGCAGCCACTGACGGAGTCGGGCTGCGGTTGATGGTTTGCTTTCGGTTCTTGCGCCGCTCCATGCGGCAATCTGTTTTGCTTCCATTGTTTTTTCTTTTTGTTGGGTTTAACATTGGCGCACAAAGAAAGCGGCCGTCTTTCCCTATGCTGTCAACAAGTCCAGGGCACCTCGCGGGGTAGTCTGAATCGGGAAAGGCAGCCGCCTTTGCTATGTAGCCACCAACAAAAAAATCTGCGATGGGTTTGTATGTCCGGGCATAAAAAAAGCCCTTGCAAGATTTAGGGCCAACTCAGCCCGCCAGGTCTTGCGCCTGAACTTGTGACACCGCAAAGGTGGGGAAGAATCCGTTAACCAACAAAAAAAAAGAGTTAAACTTTGTAAATATACAAAGTTCTCCGTCCAGGGCATAATAAAAGGCCGACTCTCACGAGCCAGCCTTCCGTGGATTTGTCTAATTGACGAAAGTATATAAACCTATTCAGAACAGTGATGTTTGCAGGCTTGCTATGACCATGTGCTCCAGCGCGCGGCGGGTGTCGTCGGTCACCTTGGAGCGCTCTGCTATCGCCGCCACGCAAAACTTGCGCGCATCGTCCTCCGTGGCGAACGCTCCGTACACAGGAGACGGAGCCACGCGGATATGGCTGCCGTCGGCGTAGATAATGCCGTAGCCCACGGCATAACCGTCGCCGCACTTGGCGGTAAGCACATAGACGGACTCCTTGGCGTCGGTGAAGATTGGGATTTGCCTCGTTGAGAGTTCGTCGACCTTGGCGAACATGTCGCCCTCCTTGCGGAGATGATAAAACGGATTTTTCATTGTCGTTGCTGTTAGTATGGTTGGAGTGCTGAGAAGTCTGCGTCGCTTACGGTGAAGTATTCCACGCCGCCGCTCACGTCCCTCTCGCCCACGAATGCCTCCCCAGGGTGGGTAGTACGCCAGTAGGAATACGCAGTGCCGTCGCGGGTCGGGCGGTTGATATTGAGGTCGAAGTTTTTATACTCGCAGTAGAGTTTCAACTTCTCCCGGAAGTTTGACGCTGTGACGGAGAACTTCGAGTCGGGGAACGCCTCGTGGAATGCGGTGTACATGTCGCGGCGCTTGAGCCGCCGGTTGAGATGCTCGCCCGACGGGTCGAAGTAGACCTCCGCCCATTGGTAGAACACCTCGCTCATGCGCTGCTTGAGGGTGCGCTGCTCGATGTCGCCCATCGGAGGCGGGCAGGCACCTTGTCCCTTGCGATACCACTCCTCCGCCATCGAACGGAAATAGAGTTGGCAGCACTCCGCCATCAGGTTGTAGAAGAGGTTCCATTGGTCTGCGTCCCAGTCTACGAAGAACTGGTGCCCGAAGTCGTCTACGGGGCAATGGAGGTCGTTGTACCAGTCGGAAAATGCCATATAGGCGATGCGCGCCTTCGATGAACGGCTCTGGGCGTTGATGGCGTGGTTGGTGGTTATGTAGATTTTCGGCGATTTCTCGTTGCGGATAACAAAACGCGCCTTGGTCTTCGGGTTCACCTGGAGGTCGCCGGTCACGGCGGCGAAGAAGTTTTCAAAGTCGAAGTTTACGCGCACGTCGTCTATGAAGATGTTGCGGGTGCGTGGGGTAACGTTGGAGTAGATATATTCGTCGTCGTTCTTGGTGGAGCGCCCGTCGATCACGGCTTGGTTCATCACCTTCGACAGCGCCACGCCGATAAGGCTCTTGCCGCTGCGGCCGTTCGACTGACCCACGTCGCCCATGAGCGCGTCCATGGCAACGACGGCCTTCAACTCTGACTGATACTTGAAGTCGCACATCAGGTAACCGATGGTGGTGAGTTTGTTTACGACGTGTTGCACATAGAGTTCTGCCTTCTCGTCGGTCATCGACTGGCCTTTCCAGAAGTTGCTCGTGTTGAGCAGGAACTGGAGAAACTCGCAACGCTCGCCGTCGGCTGTTCGGCGCACGTCGGTGCTGGAACCGTTGCGAACAACCTCGAGGATCGGGACGCGCTTAAAGGTGTGGCCGATCACTCGGTCTATCCACACATTGTCGGCGTTGTCGCCAAACTCCATCTTTTGCGCCGTGATGTTTAGGCAGCCGTTCTTGAAGTAGAGTTGCTGGATGTCGGCGCGGGCTGTGTCGAAATCGTCGTCGATAAGGTCGAGGCGCTCCAGTTTGTCAGGTCCAAGTTGCGAGCCAAGTTTGCTGATAAGCATATTTATCACGTCGCGGTCTTTGGTGGTCTGCCGGGCGTAGGAGTAGACGAAATCACGGATGGCGGCGGGGCCTGTGAGCCGGACGATACCGTTATCTATCTGACAGAACTTGTATTGGTCTACCTCGCAGTCCTGTGTATGGATGCGGTAGATGCCGTTGGCGTTGATAAACTGGATTGCCGCGTCGTATTCAAACGACACGGTTTTTTTGCCTTTCTCGTTATGGTCGATAGCCCAGAACTCACGCTCCACGTTGTAGCGGCTCGCCTGGACGAGTTTTCCGTCGTCGATGCGGTAACTGACGTGCCCGAACCGGAACACGGTCAGCCCTTCGAGGTCTGCCATGTGGAGTTCGGCAAATGCGTTGCGGTCGTTGAGCAGCCAGAAGTCTTTAATCTGGTAGTCGCTGAGTGATGATATTTTGTGGATGTTCACATATTTGCCCTTGCCGTCGTGGGTGAACATGGTACGGGCAATGTCGTCCTTCAATTCGCTTTCACGGCCTGCGAGCGTGTTGACCAGCAAATCGTCGATGCCTTTATCGTGATTGTCGTTGTCGTTGATGTGGCCGAAATACACGTCGATGGCCACGCCGACGTTGTGCATGGTGAGCAGGTACTGCTTGAACTTGATGACGGCCTTGGCGAACTGGTTAGGCCGCTGGTCGGCGTGGTCGCCGTTGGTCAGCGACCGGTGGAGGTGGTTCCAGTCGCTGTCGAGCAGCAGCACCACATTTTTCACCTTACAGGTTTGAATGAGATATTGCAGGTCTTTGATGAGACCTGCGGTTTCGTTGCCGATATTAAATATACCTTGGATGCCTACCGACGGAATGCCATGTTTGCACGCCTTCTCGGCCTTCTTCTCGCCCTCCTGGATGATGAGCGTCTCCAGTTGGCGGCCTTGCTGGAAGCACGACCGGATATATTGGGGTACATAGATTTTCGTCTGGGCTCCTCGTGGGGTCTGGTACTTGATTGGACGGCCGGCGCTGTCTTGATGCAGTTCGGGGTTCGACCAACGTACCCGCACATATTGGCGGAGCGAGCCGGCGAGCCCCTTCTTTGCATACTGCACGCGGTTGCCCCATAGGTCGTAATAGAAGATTAACATCTCGTCGTCGTGATAGTTGACGTTCCACAATGCATCCACGCCGCCGCGCATAAACGGACAGGTCTCTATCTCGGTGGTGGATGAGTCTTCGCCATGCACCCTCGCCATAACGTCGGCGACGGTGAGCCCCGACGCGGCGAGTTGGCGGGCAACGAATGTGTTGTCCAGAGTCTTCTTCACGGTCTTGCGCCGCTCCGTTCGCTGTTCCTTCTCTGTCTGCAAGTAGATGCCGCAAGACGCAGCCACCTCGTGGACTGCTTGGGGGAAATCAAGTTTGCGGTAATACATACACGCGTCGATGGCTCCGTTAAGGGTAAAGTCGCAGGAGAAGCACTTGGCAATGTCGAGCGCGCCTTTATGTGTGGCGATAAGGCCTTTGCCCTTACCAGTCTTGCCGCACTTGGGGCATGTGGTGTAGAGCGATGAGCCTGACCCTTTCAACTCTGGGATGAAGTCGCGGATGTCGGCGGCCTTCCGCACCCGGTCGATGTCTGATTCACTGTATCTCATAATTTCTGAATAGTCGGTTATTTTTGATGTATCTTACAAAGTCAGCCTCGGTATGGACGTTTAGTTTAGCGTATATGTGACGGATGTGGTTGTCGATGGTACACGGGGCGAGGAAGAGTATGTCGGCGATTTGTTGGCGGCGCTTGCCTTGGTAGAGCAGCACAGCCACGCGCTTCTCCGCTTCGGTCAGCGACGTTTGGCGCTCGGGCAAACAGACTATGCGCTCATACGAGCATTGTCCTCGGAGTGGGCAGTCAACGAATTCGAGGTGCATATCACCATGGGCGTCGATGTCGGCTACGTTGTCGCACTTGCCGAAGTTGCACCGGATGAAGCGCTCGACAATGCGGTAGCGGAAGTATCTCATGTTCTTCTGGCTCCTCGAGAACAAGTCCACGAGGGCGCAATAAGCGGCAGGGTATTCCGCGGCGATGCGGTCATACAGATGGTCGACGAGTTCGGTGTCGGTCTCCGTCAGTTCTACCACGCGGCTATCCGCCGTCGAAAAAAAGATGGTTGATCCTGCCTGGAAAAATTCGATTGGTCTCATTTTGCACTCATTAACTGTTACTAATCGTTTCGTAATTTTCTTCCGTCATCTTGCTGAAAATCTAGACTATCGAAGATTTTTTCCCCGATTGTTTCCTCTATCTTATCCTTTGCGAGGGCGGGAATTCGGCATTTGCCGTAACGCCAGTTGTAGATTGTGTATCGCGCAACCTTACAACTATCAGCGAGTTGTTTAGTGAGCGCTCTCGACTCGAGAGGCGGGAACCTGTCGAAATAGAGGCGCAGGGCTGTAGAATCTTTTTTCATAGTTCGTTCCTTTTTGGTATATTTACTCGGGTAAAATTACAACGTTGTGGAATTAATATCCAAATAATATCAAAAGATATTGATAATATATTTACAATTTTTAATAGTCACGCATTATGAAAAACGTTGGTGAGATGCTTCAAATAATCTTGAAGCAAAGGAAGTTGAATCAGATTCAGGCGGCGGAGAAAATTGGGCTGACGAGAGTGTGGTTTAACAAAATTATACACAAAGAAGATTGCAATTGCTCCACGTTGGAGAAGATTTGCTACGGGTTGGAAATTTCGCCGTCGATATTCTTCGACGCCGAATGGAGTTGTGTGGCTGCTATGCCAGGCACAAAGGAAGCGGATAAGGAGAGGACGATCGGGATACTCGAACGAGAGAACGAGCTGCTCCGGAAGCTACTCGACGAAAAAGAGCGCACAATTGGCCTTCTTTTGGGCGAAATTCCGGGGCAGAAGCAAGACAGAGAAACAAAAATTTAGCGCAAATTTACCACTCGCAATCGCCCATTTTATGCGGAAAATCGGTGTTTTTCGTCAGTCCAGTCACCCCGACTAAAAGAGGCTTAAAGGATTGATTGTTAATCGTTTAAGCCTCATTTTTTAAGTTGTGCCGGGACAAATTCGGGACAAAACTCACAAATTTTCCATCATATTTTGCTGGCGGTTGCGAGGCTTCCGTCAACAAAAAAAATGCAAAAAAAACAGACTTTCAACGCGTTAAAAGAGGATGCTCAGTGCACCCTCGCTATGATTCGTAACTATCTGCCGCCGGTACTTCGCGAGAATAAAGACGATTGGTATATTGAGTTCTACGCCTTCGATCCTGTCCAAAACAGGATGAGGAGGAAGAGAATCAAGGTGAACTATGTAAAGGGAACCACGGCACGGAGGACCTATGCCCGTGGGGTGATGCGGCGCCTGTCGGAGCACCTTGCCGCTGGTTGGAACCCGTGGGTTGCCGCAGAGAGCAGCAGCGACCTCCGCACCTTTGCCGAGGCGTGCGACCGATATGAGGCGATGGTCGATAAGATGTACGCCAGCGGGAACTACCGGAAAGAGACCTATGCAGGTTATAAGTCGAACCTGAAAATTATGCGCCTGTTTAACAACAGCAGCGAAACGCCTATTTACTACGCCTACCAGTTCGACCGGAAATTCTGCCAAGCATTCCTCGACTACATCTTCATCGAGCGCGGGGCGGTGGCTCAGACGCGCAACAATTATCTGAACTTCCTCCGAGTGTTCAGCGGGTGGATGCTCGAACACAGTTACACGCCAGTCAAAGCGTCGGACGGAATTTCGCCCATTTCAAAACGGCTCATCCAGAAGCAGCGCACCGTAATTCCGAAAGAGGTGGTCGGGCAAATCGCTGGCTACCTCCGTGAGCACGATCCGCATTTTCTTCTCGCCTGTTATATTCTCTATTACTGCATGATTAGGCCTGTTGAGATGACTCGCCTGCGGATTTCCGACATAAGCGTAAAAGATTCGACAATCACAATCCCAGGCGACGCGTCGAAAAATCATCAGACGCAGACCGTAACCGTCCCCCGGAAATGTATGGAATACATGATCGAGATTGGAATATTCCAGAAGCCCGGTAATTATCACATCTTCTCCGTGTACAACCTCCGTCCAGGGCTCCAGAAAATCGACCCGCGCATCTTTAGGGGACACTGGGAGAAACTGAGGAAAGCGCTGAAACTGCGGAGGGAATGGAAGTTCTATTCACTCAAAGATACAGGAATAACCGAGATGCTCGACAACAATCAAACGAGCATCTCAGTCCGTGATCAGGCGCGCCACTCAAGTCTTGCCATCACTGAAATCTATACGAGGCACGGGAGAAAGGCGAATGCCGAACTGCTTGACTACGACGGGTCGTTATGAGTCGAGCCGGTAAAATTCGCCTTTCATCAGGCGCTTCAGCCCATTGTCCTCGAGGGTGGCCGTAATCTTGCCGCAGATGAATTTCTGTCCATGCACGAGGAACACGGCGCGAGGGTCGGGCACGGAGTCGGCGAGGAACGAGAACGTATATTTAGTTTTCACGTTCACTGCCGACTTCTTTGTGCCGTCGACTGTTGTGGTCGGGTAGGCGGATTCGCGGTCAGAGAGGCGCATGCTGTACTGTGGCAGATAGAGAGGCTCGTCGAGGCTTGCGCCTTGGTCGTAGAACGTCAGTTTATCGACAATCGGACACGCCTGAAGCGTAGAGTCGTGCCTGCCGTAGTAGTTCGTCCCGTCCCAGTATGCAACAAACAGGCTCGACAGGTATTCCGTAGAGTCGGTATCGTTATCGATCGCCCTAATGGGAGTCGACGAGCGCCACGTGGCGGTAAATTCGTCAGTGAATTTGTTGTTGTAGATGTTAGTCTTGTAACTATCGCCCCATATAAAGGACGCACGGGCGGGAATCTGTTCGTAGGAGGTGAATGTCATTTCGCTGTCGGTCGCGCCGCTGTCCGACGGCACCGGGACGAACACTGCATACCCGTAGTCAGTCCAGTCGACGCGTGCCGGAATTATGTTGATTTCTTCCTCTGTGGTGTTCTCCGGAGCGTTCTCCATCGACTTGCCGTAGATGTTGAGCATCTGGGGCTTGTTGGTGTTGAGCTTCACGTTGTCGCCCGACGTGGTCTTCGATGTGCCGTCCTCCCATGTAGCGATGCACCTCATGGCGAAGTAGGTGTCGTATTCCTTCACCCGATAGAGGTTGTGGTAATACGAGTATGCGCCCTCCGTTTGAGTGAAGTTCGGCGTATACTTGAGGAGGTTGGCATAGGTGCTGCTGTCTCCGTTGAGCAGCGCCCGGAAGAACGTAATCCACAGAGGAAACTCGTAGTAATGGCTGTTGTAACCGTCGATTAAGTCTTGGCACGACAGATATTGCCAATCGTCATCGTCACGGCTGCCGTATTTATAGACCTTCGTATCAGAGAACCCGGTGTCGTCCTTTTCCGACGTTTCCACGTCGAAATCGTCCGTGACGTTGTCGAGCGCAACCAATGGCAGCGCATCGTTGTGGGCTTTGGCGTAGTGGAATTCGATGGTTTTCGCCGTGTGGTCGATGTCGAAGTCTCCGCCGAGGAAGAGTTCCAATTGCTCAAGGTATTCGGTCAGCGTCCAGTGGGGGAGAGCACTCGCAATGTTCATCGACTCCCATGCAGCCGGAAGCACGTTACAGCAGAGTAGGTGCCGGTGCTTTGAGGCGTTCCATTCCGAGAGGTCGTAACTGTAGCCAGTCGAGTCGAGAATCAGCTGGGTCAGGCTGAGCAGAAAATACATCGGGGTAGGGTGTGTGGTCTTCAGTTTATGGGTGGTCATGTCGACGGCGTTTTGGAGCAGTCCGGAACCATCGTTAACCCACGGGATGCAGATGAACGGAGTGTCGTCGATTGACTTGTAGCACAGCCAATCGTCGACGGTCAGCATTGTCATCGGTATATCGGGCGGGGTAATCTGTATTTCGTTGATGTAGATGTCGTCGAACGTGGTGTCGTAGTTCGACGCGGAACGGCCTTCGAGAAATTGGCACTTAACCGACTCTTCGTTTGCCGACACCACGGTCAGCGTGCCGTAGCGCGAGAACGTAGGGCCGCACGTCAACTCAGCATCGAGGCGGATGAGTCCGCGGTCGATGTCGTGGCGGTTAAGATAGCCGAAGATGTCTATATTCTGTTGGCAATTCTTCAGCGGAAACTCGATGCTCAGCGTATAACTGTCGCTCTTGGAAAACGCGCGGTTTTCAACCACATACTGCACATTGCTGCCGGACTTCACCACGGCAGTTTTGCCTCCGATCCTTACTTCCATTGGCTTTTCGGTGATTTGTTTCTAATAAGTCTTGCATACTCATCCTGCGCCTGCTGGATGCCGGTGTCGCCCGTTACGGTGTTGACCGTAACGAACGGCTCGTTTAGCCTACGGTTAAGGCGGCCGATGGCGGCGACGAGGGCTGTGTTGGCGAGCGCCGTCTGTCTTGCGCTTGTTTCGCTCGCCGTCGTGGATGTCGTCACGATGGTTGGCGATATGCGCTGCACGTCTGCCATTCGGAGCGAGCCGATAGTGTTGGTGCGCTGGGCATATTCCAGCGCGTCAATCAGCGGGCGAGCCTGCGGAGAGTTAACCAGTTCTTGCGATGCCACCCATTCCCCGGCATGGACTATGCCGGCAGGTTCATACTTGCCGCCAGGGCGGGTAAAGCCACCTTCGGCGTAGCCCGTAGCGTCGGCGGCCTTCTGCTGTTTCTTCAACAGGGCAATTTGCACAGCGCCCTGGGCTGTTGCGATGGCGGTGAACAGCGGAATCATCCACAATGCCGCAGGGTAACCTGCCTCCAAACCTGCGCCGACGGCGTAGAGCACGTTTTTCGCCGTTTGGGCAACGGCCTCGATAACCTTCATCTTGAACTGCTTCTTTGATGCCTTGTTCTTCGATTTGGCTATCTCTTCATCTCGCTGCTTCTCGAGTTGCTTCACTTTATAACTGTTGCCTTCGGCGAGTTCAATCTCCTTCGAGTAGCGGGACTCGATAGCCGCCTGCTCAATCTGGGCATTTGCCTGCACGAAATCGCTGGCGGTGGTCATCATACTACTCAGAGTGCTTGTGCCTGCAGTGACTACGCTCGCGAGCGCCTCGGCTCCAGCACCAGCCTTGGCGAGTACGCCGTCGAGCCCTTCGCCCCACTTGTCGGTGTCGCTTTGGCAGATGCCCATGAAGTTAGACCACAGACTTTGTAAATTGGTCAACTGTCCGAGAGTAGAGTCGCCGAGCATCGAGGTTTGGCTCTGCGACAGCGCCGCCTTCTTTGCTTCGGCATATTCCTTTTCGGTGATGATGCCGTCCTTCAGTTCCTGGTTGAGTTTTTCGAGCGTCTCCCGATACTTGCTGGCGGCAGGTGCCGCCTCCTGCTGTGCCTGTGATGAGAGTTTCAGCACGTCGGACATCTGCGTGCGGAGTTTGTCGAAGATGGCGTCGGCCTCTTTCTGCGAGAGATTGCCGTCCGTGACCATTTGCCCGAGGACAGTTTTAGCGGTGGACAGTTGGTCGGACTTGTCCTTGTTGCCCGCCATCTCCTTCTCGATGGCGTTGCGCATGTCGATGAACTTCTTCTGCTTTTCGAGTTTGTCGTCGAGGAGTTTGTCGGTAATCTCACGCTCCACGTCGGCGCGTTCCTTCGACCCTTCCGCGTAGATGGTTTTAAGTTTCTTCAGGTAGCCCTGCTCGGCACGGAAGAGCGCCTCCTTGTAGGCCTGCTCAGAGAGTTTGCCGTCGGCGTATTGCTCCTTCAACTCGTTTTTCTTGTCGGCGTAAGCGGTTTTGGCGTCAGCAACCAAAGCATCCTGATGTTCCTTTTCCGCTTTCTCTGCGGCCTTGTCCGCTTCTTCCTGCTCCTTCTGCTCCTGCTCGATCTGAGTTTTGAGCAGCGACAGGCGCTCAGATACGGTCAAGTCCTGGCGCTCGAGTTTCTTTTTGAGCAACTCTTTGTCAATCTCATCCAACTTGTCGCAATATTCCTGGTAGTCTATCAACCCCGTGCTGCGGGCAGTCGCCGCATTGAGGCGTTCCTGCTCTGCCCAGCCTTCTTCGGCGGCGAACTTGTCGGCAGTAGATTTCCCTCCACCAGACGAGGAGGATGTTGTCGGAGTCGTGGCCGTCGTTGATGGCTGAGCCGCAGAGGTGTCGCCCTGGGTTATGTCTGAGACTTGCGCCCCGTATCTGTCAGCGAGATATTTATTGGCCTTTTCGAGTTCTCGGATGCTTCGTTTGGTCGAATTAATAGCCTTGTTCGAGGCAGACCAGTTATTATAAGCCTCGTTTTCTGGCTCTTCCGCGAGTTCCCATTCTGCTTTGGCCTTGCCTTTTTCTTGAATTTTCCAGCCAGCGGTATCTCGATAAGTTTGTTCCTTTTGTTCGGCCGCTGCCTTTGCATTCAGATATCTTTTACTCTTCTCGTCGTAGTCCTTTTGCTGTTCGTCCAGAGTCTGCTCGAGTTCGATAATTTTGCCCATATTCTCCTCGATTTTGGCGGCGGCGGCCTTGGCCTTCGCTGTTTGGAGAATTGCGCGCGTCAAGTCGTTGTAACTCTTCAGCGCCTTGCCGAGCATAATCTCTTCTTGGCTCATATTGCCAAAATAGGCAGGATACATTTCCTGCAACTGCTTGGCGGACTTGATGCGCTCCTGCTTCGATTTGTTCTCGTTGGTGGCGGCCTCATAGAGCATTTTCAGCCGTGTTAACTCGTTTTTCGCATAGTCGGCGGAGGTAGCGTTGATGTCGGTGAGGCTCTTTACATACTCTTGGTGCTTGCGGCGAGCTTCCTCTGCGGCAGCAGCATCGTCGCGGAGTTTCTCTATAAACGCTACGATAGCGGTTACTGCGATAGCGATAAGGCTCGCAAGCAGGCCGAAGATATTTTTACGCATCGCCATATTCAACCCCTCCACTGCTACCTTTGCAGCGCCTATGCCTCCCGTGAAGAGAGCCACGACGACCTTGCACAGGCCGACAGCGACAGCCCACGCCTTGTGGAGCGCTGTAGAGGCTGCTGTTACGGTGTTAACGAGCGCCGTCTTAATGGCGACGGCGTTGACCACAACGGCATAGGCGGCAACGGCTGCCGTCAGCCCGATAATCTCGGTCTTGTGTTGGCCGAGGAACTGGATGGCTGTTATCAGCCCTTTTGTGAATGTCTGTAGTTTGCCGTAGACGGAAAGCACCATCGGCGCAAGTTCTTCGCCGAGGGCAACCGATAACTCGTGGAGGCCGTTTTTCGCTTTGTCCAACTGAGCCTGTGCCGTTGAATTTTGGATGCCCGCCTCTTCGCCCACGCTGGCAGCCTGCTCAAACGCCGACTTGGCTTCACCAAGTTGAGTTTTGACATCGCCTATCTTGTTGGCGAGGGTGACGAATGTGGTGGTAACGCCAGAACCGGACACACTCAGGTCGGCGAGAGTTTTGGAGATGCCGTTCTTGTCGAGTTGGGACAGACGCTCGACAAACATCATCAAGCCTTCGGTCGACGACCGTTTCAGCGCTGCGGTAAACTCATCGACATTCATGCCCGCTGTTTTGGCGAACTTGGCGGGGTCGGCGAGCATCTTGTTGAGTACGGTCTGCATCGCCGTCGCCGACTTCTCCACACTCACTCGGTTAGCGTCGAGAATTGAGCCGAACGCCAACATCTCGTCCATAGTCATACCGGTAGAGGAGGCCATCGCGCCCATACGGCTCGCAAAATCGACCATATTAGGCGCAGAGGCGGCGCAGTTCTGCGACAGGGTATTTATCGCCGAGCCGACGCTCAGCATCGCTTGTTCGGTGCCCATAGATTCTTCGAGGCCGAAGATACCTGCCAATTGGGATATGATTTGCGGAGCCTCCGACCCAAGTTCATCCATAGCCACCCCGATTTGGTCACCGGCACGGACGAATCCGAGCACGTCCTCCACGGAGTTTTTGCCCAGTCGGCCAGCGGCGGCCGCTAATGCGTTAAGGTCTTCGCGCGTGGTGCGGGTATCCATCTGCTTGAACGCCTCGTTGAGTTGTTTCACATCGTCGGCGCTCATGCCCGTGAACTTCTGGGTGTCGGCCATCGCCGTATCCATGTCGGCATAATCCTGGATAGCGGCCTGCATGCCGGAGATTGCTTTCCTCCCAATATCTAAAACCGCACTGATGGAATAGTAGCACTTATTATACCAGCCCGACAACTTTTGCCAGGCCGTTTGTTGATTGTTTAATTCTTTGTTTATCTCAGCCAAAGTCTCTTTAACCTTCCTGATTTCAGCGGTTTTTTTTGCCCACTCTTCAGTCCCACGTTCACATTGTTCCAGACTTTGTGTTAAGGTTCTCAGGGTGCGTTTCAATTCTATAGGCGACGCCTTGTCTAAATTTTGCATCACCTTCGCTGCGATAGCCGCGCTTGATTGCAGTTGCCTAATTTCTCGATTAGCCTCATTCAGAGCCTTCGTATTTATTTTTATAGCTTGTTTATCTCCCGCGCTGAGGGCTTTTTCAAGGGCCGCTTTGAACTTTGTCGCATTAGCGGCCAATTGGTTAAGACGTTGTTCTGCCGCCTGAGAGTTTATCTCGACGCTGACGGTTGCTCTGTCAGAAATTGTGGACATATCTTTATCGTTTTTCCACAAAAATATAGAGGCAAAACCTCGCCGCAAAAGACAGAAACCAGTTAGCGATGTTCTTCCAAATACGCTTTAATCCTTTCTTGGATGAGAACCAATGCGTCGGTTGTGTTTTTTTTCGAGTGACAGGAAGTCCAACTTTTCACATAATTGCACTCCGAGTTAGGGAAAGGTTGCAGATCAATTCGTAGAAGCCCATAATCCCCGCCTGGTTGGTACCAAGCTCGGACACGGTCAATTTTAGAAATTAGGATCTCGCATGATAAAGGTTTAGGACTTTCCACCCCAGCAAAAAAATTTGCTTTATCCTCTATTGAGTAAAAGCCGATTTTCCCATTGTTAAATTGGCACACCACATTATCCTCCATAGTCATATCCCAATACGCACCCGCTCCAAGTTGCTGCCTTGCATTACCCAAATAGATAAAACCATGCTTGTCGGCTCGGTTGCGAGCCTTTTCTTTGCGCTTCTCCGTCAAACTCGAGTATTTGATTTCGACTAATTTGGTTTTTGTTGACTTTTTCCACATACTGGTCAATGCCCAAACGAGCAGAGCAACTGGAAATGCCCACCAGGGGTTGATAGGGATAAACATGGTTTAATAATTAAAGATTCATCCTCAAATTTATAGAAAAAACTTTGTAAATATACAAAGTTCTCTAACAAAATTCACGATTTTTCCGCGCTTCAAAAAGTTATAACCCCGATTATCAATTATTTATGGCTTGAAAATGGCATAATTTTTCCGCGTTTGACACGATTCAGCCCCCGGCCGCCCTGTGACGGAGCCCGTTTTTGCCGTTCTGCCGGGGCGGTATATGCCTGTGCTTCAGAACGAAAAACGGCCGACTCTCACGAGCCAGCCGCCAGTGTCACACATTGTTAAAACGAAAAGAGCCTATTATCTCTTGCGCTTGATGATGAGGTAGAGTCCGATGGCGAGGAGGAGCGCAGTGACGGCGAGGGCGATGCCGCCAAGGGTGGTCTTGGCTTGTTGCCACCTTGATTGCTTGCGCTCCACTGGGTAGGGCACGGAGATGGTGTCGACTCGGCTGCGGTAGACGGTGTCGGTGCGGTTGGTGTAGCGCTCTCGCCATCGCCATCGGTCTACGATGACGGTGTCGCCCTTGCGGTCTACGATGACGGAGTCACGGATGACCAGGGAGTCGGTGCGGAGTCGGTTGACGTAGCAGGTGTCGGTGCGGACGGTCTCCACGGGCACGTACTGCACTGACTTGCACCCGATGCACATGGCGGCGAGTGCGAGGATGAGCGCGAGGCCGATGACGCAGCACACATAGCGGTAGCGGTTGTAGTCGTTCATTGTCTTGGTGGGTTGTGACAAGAAGAGCGGCGATTCCTCTCTTGGAACCACCGCTCAAGTGTCAAAATGATTACACCCTCAATGGGGATGCTTTGGGTTATTCGCTACGATATAAGCGTTTGCTGTTTCAGTAATTTGCCGTGCGTTTTATATGAGATGAAACTATCGTGGATTAGAGCGCCAACAAGCACACTTGGGTTGATATGATATTTTACGGAAATTCGGTAGATATTGTTATAACTGAAATTCCCATCGTTAACGATAGACTCTATGGCTTCATGAGGCAATAGCATTTGACGGGCAAAGTCTTCCGCCTCCTGTTCTTTCTGAGGAATATCTAAACCTTCGCTTTCGATAAAAACATCTTTCTTCCCATGCTTTAATATATGGGCAATCTCATGTAGCAGACTAAAACAAATTATGTCATAGCGCTTTTGTCTATCGGTCAGCATTATGCACGGAACATCCTGTATCCATCTAACACAACCCGACACGGGGGCTTTCGGTAGATGCTTGATATAAACAATCTTTATTCCACAATGATTAAGTAATGTTTTAATTTGCTCTGCAAAATCTTCGGGCTGGGAGTAAATAATGTCCAACAATGTCGGTAGCATCTGTTTTAATTTTACTTGCGAGTAACCCGTTACAACATTCTCTTTCTCGGCAAGTATCTCGCCATATCGAAGCCACGCAGACAAAGCGTATGGATCCTTGCTGTTTTTCAAAGAAATTCGGTAACTAACCTTCAACTTTGAATTATAATACAAATCAGCCCAGGCTTCGTCGGAGTCGATTTTGAAGAAACGCAACAGATTTGTGACTTTGCCCAATGCGTCAACCGATGGCTCAATCCAGCCATTAGCCACCATCTCTTTGTAGGGAAAATTCTTTACCCAAGCGATTAAATTTCTTTCTTTCTCTTCGGCTCTCTTCCTCGATAGGTAGGCATCGTAATTATGCTGTTTGTTCATCCAAAAATGGGCTGGTACATGGGTCACTTTCTCAAAAGTAAAAGCCATATCGTCCGTTATTGAACTCTTCCCCGAAATGATAGCATGGATTGTCTTTTCAGGTTTCCCTGTCCTTATGGCGAATTCTTTAATAGACATACCCTGTTCTGAGAGTGTTTCAGCCAAAAACTCTCCAGGGTGATAATACACCGCCAATTTTGCGGGGTTAAAAAATTTCTCATTTGCCATGATAGTTAACAATTTCTATTATTTCAACACTATGTACGTCAGACCAATTGTACCCATTCTCAACATCCACACCAACAGGCTTAATTATCAAGCGATATGGTTGTTCAACAGAACAACTGATTTGTCCTTTTCTATCTGCCGTCAATTCATGGAAATGCCCTGGGACGTATCTTAAATCCTCAAGAGATTCAGCGTCAACAAGGTCTTGCAGGCGCTTTGTAAATTGTCGATAGCGCAAAGCACCCATCTTTTTCGTGCCATATTTTACGCTTTCAGCACATTTTTCAAGTTCTCTGTCCTTAAAAATTATATCCATAAATCTATGATTGACACTGCAAAGATAGTGAATATTTTGAATTACACAAAGTGTTATTCAAAATATTTTCAAAAAAAATGCGGTGGTTTCAAGATGTCAATGAGCGCTCCCCTGTCGGGTTATTACTTTTTGGTGTTGATTCGCTTGACTTGCTGGCGGTTCTTGCGAAAGGTATGCCTCATTTTATCGATTCTGCCATCATAATGGTTGTTGTAGGTGTAAGTACACCACTCCAAGTTGTCAACGGCATTATTCGCTTTATCAACGTCCTTGTGGTTGATGCAGGGATAGCCATTCGGATTCGGCAAAAATGCTTTCGCAACCTCACGATGCACAAGGAAATTGACATATCTGCCATTAACAAACAAGGCTGCCGACATATATCCTTTATTGGTCTTGTGAGCCTTTATAATTTTCTCGCCATAGGATATTTCGCAATCACCGAATCTATTTTTGGACTTGGTCTTGTGCGGACTCCGTTTCAGCCGCCCAAGCGAACTGACCATATAATTCGGCGCATCTGCTATCGTTTTCCATTCTTCCATAGCCTTTACTTTTTGTTGCGTTTATAAATTACTTGTCTTCGGTGTTTCGGGGAGTAACTACAATGTATCCATTGGAAGCCATACTCATCAATCAATTGGTCGAATGGCAAATGTGCGGATTGAATAAGTTCGAATAACTCCTTGTTCTTGGCCTTATCGCGCAAAGTGATGTCGGCGGCCTGGCCTGTGAGGTGTTGGCTATTACTTACTCCGCCTACGGCCTTGTTGAGCCGTGGGCATCGGTAGCCGCTGGTGATGCGTATCGGCTTGCCGTACAACTCTCGCAGTGGGTCGAGGACGTTGTCAACGAGCGCTGTGAGGTTGTCGATGACCTCTTGCGATGGCGTGTTGTCTATCTTGAGGCGGTTGGCTGTGTCGCTCCGCGTCAGTTCTTTGATGCTAAAGTATTTCATATTCGGGATTTTATCGTTATATTTGTGGTGAATCGTAAAAACAATCGGAATACTCGCAAAAGCAAAGCATCGGTGATGAGCCGATGCTTTCTTTATTGGAGAGAGTCCACGATTGCCTTCTCCCTCTCGCTTAGAGTGAGGGGGGGGGTAGCCGCCTTTGCCGCCGCCACCTTTGCCGCCGCCTTTGCCGCCGCCACCTTTGCCGCCACCTTTGCCGCCGCCGCCTTTGAGACGAGCAAATGCTTACCGAAAAGTGTGTGAGCGTCCAAACGGGAGATAATCTGCGCTTCGCTTCGCCTTATGGCAAATTCCTCTTCGCCTTTTGATATTGTCCGCAGGGTGCTTACGCTCACGACATTGTCGGGGTAGGTGTACGTTCCCAGAGCCTTAGTTCGTGGCAACTGGGACGGGCATCCCATAATCCGTTTCCGCAGTCTCGGCGAGGCCACAGCAATAACATCGGGCATCAGATTTGTGACGAACGAGACGGGGACTTTCGCGCCGTTGTGAAAGGTAATGGAACAGTCCACTAGAATGGCCGTACTTAGTTCGCCTGTCTGGAATATTGTCAGCGAGGGGCCAAACAAGAAGAACGGGATGTCCTTCGCTACATAAAATCGGACAATCTTAGAGAATATCGAGAACGGGGGGTTGTCGATGACCACCCCGTTATCTGGATATTCATCGTGTTCGTAGTCGCCGTCAGGGAAGAACGGGCGCAAAATCTGCTTCCCGCACATGTTGTATATCTCTCCGACATACTTCACCACGGCCTCATATACATCCGGCGGGGTGTAGCAATCGTCAGTAGTCTTCGGTGTGGTTGCCGAGAACTTTGCGATGAACGACTCATAATCGTTAAATATTATTGGGTTCGAACTTTTGCCCGACCTTTGTTTTGATATTTGTTCCATACTTATTCTCCTTTCGCTTTGCGCTTCTTGGTGATGGCTCCCTTGAGGGAGTCGGCCAACTCCTTGCGCTTGTAGCCTACGATGGCGAGCGCTATGCGCAGTACGTTAATCTTGACGCCCTTGATATCTCCCCAATTGCTGATGATGGAGTCCAACTCGCAGAGGCAGGCTACCGACATAAGCACTACGGCGATGGTGACGGCCGAGTAGCCGAGAGGCTCGCCGATGGCCTTGCCGACCACCGCTCCGAGGATGACCACGCAGAGGTAGTCGGCAAATTTCATCATCGTCCTTCGGATGGCTCGGCTGAAGCGGATGTCGATGCCGTTAGTGAGGCTCTTGTGGATGCCGAGCCAGAAGTCGGCGGCGATGAGCACCACCGCCAACACCATCAGCCACCGCATATCCCAAAGCAATGTGCCAATCTCGCCCAGGAACACCGACATCGAGGCCGTGCCGATGCGCAGGCTATTGTTGACCGCTGTTCCCGTTGTCATAAGCGAGAGCCTCCGTGGCGAGGATGCGCTTAGCCTCTGCCTTGCACTCCTCACAATAGTTATAGTATGCCTCATACTCCTCTGCCTTGCTTGCTTGCTGGCGCAGGATGGCTAACTCCTCACTGAGGGTGTAGCGGTTGCGTATGAGGTCGTTGACCTTAGCATCATAGGCATCCTTGTCGATTGCCACATCATCGAGGTTAGGCTCGGTAGCCTCTTCGATGGTGTAGGTTGGCAGGATGGTGGTTGGGGTGCAGTAGAGCAGAGTGCAGGTGACTCCGTCCTCTCCCTTGAGTTGGTAGCCGTCAGCAACGGTTACCTTGATGAGTCCGTCAGCCTCATGAGCGCTGACATGGTCGAGTTGCTTGAGTTCTTCTATTGTCATATCAGTAATATATTATTGCGTTATTGTATATCCTCTTGCAGTCATTGCGGCAATGAAACCATCGGGCAAATTGTGCTTGGCGTTGAACTTGATGGTCATCGTTGGCAAGCCGTTGGTTGCTCGGTCGTACATAGTGAGCATGGAGGTGTAGGTGTTGTCGGTTAGCACATAACTCTTGTTGCTGCCGCAGGTGGAGAGGTCTAATGTCAGCCCACTTGCTGTTGCCTTGCCGAAGCCTTCGCCAAAGGTAATGTCGGTGAGGGAGGAACAACTATTCACAAAATCGGTGACGTTAGTTACCTTAGTGG
>CAVJZJ010000031.1:0-36278 GCA_963653995.1 Flexilinea sp. | reverse complement strand
AAAGGGGCTTCGGGCAGGATTTTTATGCCATTTTGAGTTTTACCGGACACCAATATTAAAAATTTAACTATGCGTGGAATTTATAGAACACGCCATTAGTCAATAATATGGTACGGGAAGAAGAAAAGAAAAATGTATGTACGTGTAATAGCCGATGCGCGTACGTGAGTTTTGTCATGTGCCTACATCTTCGTTGCAAGTGCTTGCAACAGTTTGTCGATACGCTTTGCGAGTTCCTTGTTCTGCCGATGCACTGAGTATCACTGTTTTCAGGTGGGTCAATCGGGGAGGATGTGGAAGGTAAGAAAATGCGAAGAAGCCATGTCGCTGAAAACTAGCGGCGTGGCTTCTTCGCAATGGTTAATGAATGTTTGCTGAAGTGGGCAAACGAAGTATGGGGGTGGCGACTATTCCATTTCCTGCGCAAACTTGGTGAGCAGGTAGGAAAGAGTATGATGGGTTGATATCCATAATATTTGGCGACGCGCTTTGGGGAGTATACATTTTGCGCCACACCTCAAAATCATTTCTTGGTGGTTATGGCCTTGATCTTGTTACAGATATCTATATTGAGTTGTTTTCCGATAAAGTGTTGCGACTGTGGACCATAGGCAAATACGGGGACAGCGATGGGCGTATGGTCGTTGGTGAAGTAGTAGGCCACTGTATGCCCGGTCTCATTTTCACCATCTACAAGAGTCAGTCCGCCTGTTTCGTGGTCGGCGGTCACGATAACCAGCGTCTCGCCGTTGGAGTCAGCAAACTTCAAGGCTTCTGCCACAGCCTTATCGAGACTGAGCGTCTCCATGATACATCCGGGGAAGTAGCGGGAATGACCGGCATAGTCAATCTTTGCTTCCTCTACCATCAGGAAAAATCCGTCAGAAGCAAGACTCTGCAGTTTTTTAATCGACTCATTGGTCGTGCGTGCCAGATAGTCGAGATTTTCTACATTGGCTGCCTCGCCCATTTCCTCATCGATGCAGACCACCTTGCCGGCATTGGCATTGATGTCACTGATATTGCGGACAAAAGAAAAACCTTTGTCACGCAGTGCCTTGATTATGTCGATACCGTCGTGACGATGGGTAAACTCATTGATGCCGCTTCCGGCAAGCAGTGAGATAGGACTGTCGAGCAGGTCGCGCGTGATGGCATCGGCGCTGTCGCGTTCGGTATTGTGGGCATAGAACACAGCTGGGGTAGCATCGGCGGCGTTGCCGAGGCTGACCACGCCCACGGGTTTGCCTTGTGCCGAGAAATAGTCGGAAAGCGAGGGATTGGGAGTTCCGTCACCATTGGCCGCAATATGGCGGTTGTTGGTACGTACACCTGTCGCCAAGGCACTGCCGCCGGCAGCCGAGTCGGTGGTATAGGCATCGTTGGAAGTGGTCTCCGAAATGCCGAAATGCTTCATATTGAACAGAGTAAGCGCACCGTTCACCCGTTCGGTAGCCACGACCTGGGCCATACCCATACCGTCACCGATAAAGAGTATCACGTTCTTGACGGGCTTGTCAAGGCCATCGTTCAAGTAGGTCGGCATATAGATGGGCTGACGCTCGGTCAGTTGGATTTTATCGTCCTGAAAGCCACTGAAATTGCGGGTGATCTTATCGAGACGGTCGTTGCGAATCACCTTATGCTCAGTATTGGGTTTGGCTCCAATCACATAATTTTTGTTTTCCCATTCGCTGAAAAAGTCACCACAGGCGGCAGGGCTATCCGTATTGATATAGTCGACACCCATCGTATAGAACGTGTTCCAAGCGGTGACGCTCTCTGGCGCACCCCAGAAACGTATCGGCTTGCCCATGGCGTGGGCCTTGGCGATGAGTTGCTCGACGGCTTCTTTCTCGGGTTTGATAAGGGTTCCCTTGCCGTTCCACTGACTATATGCGCCGAAGTTGACACTGATCATCGCTACCTGCTTCAACTGCTCGGGGGTATACGTCAGATTGATATCGCCGTCGAAGGTGACATAAGACGGATATTTGGCAAACTTGTCAGGCGAAGGCACATGACCGGTCACCACGATACGGCAGGCGTAAGGATTGACCGTAGGGTCGAATACCTCGGGATGCTTCTTGAGTTTGGCCACCAACGCCTTCAGATAGTCATCGGTGTTGTCAGACTTGATCTCGACCATCAACTGGATGTGTGCCTCGGAATCGGCATAGGGACGGCCACCATTGAGGTTGTACACATTGATGAGCGGTTCGAGATACAATCGGTCAAAGGTGACCTCGTCGCGAAGGTCTTCGGGATCATGTCCCACAAGAAATTTTCCTTTCGTGTAAAACATGTCACACTCTATCGAATAGACATGATGGGCATAAGCCTCGTAGAAAGGCATGGTGCGCGTGTAGTCGTTGTGCGAATGCAGCAACACGGGGTACTGCGCACGGGCAAGCATCGGGCTTAGACTCAATGCCGCTGCCGTCAAGACAGTAAAGATGCAGGATCTTTTCATTTCCTTTCAGGTTTTATAGGTTCGTTGAAATTGTTTTCCACTAGATTCGGGTGAACAATGCAAATGTACGAATTTATTCCCGAATAGCCTCACACCACCCTACGCTATTCTTCCAAAAGTATTTCGAGATTGCTATGAAAAACAACAAGTTGTAGACATCCATCCCTGATGTTAAAATACAGTTACACAACGATGCAAAAAAGAACAACGAGAAAAAAGCACGGACATTTGGGAATAAAGTGGTAATTTTGCAGTAGAAAAGACAAGAAAAAACATCATGTTCAAGACAAAACTTGCGCTCCTCGCACTGCCGTTGGTGTTCGCCACCTCATGTGCCCAGCACTACGAACTGACAGGAGTAGAGCGTACCCGCATCCTCATCGACGACACATTCGACAAACAACCCGACACACAGGCCACACAGTTTATCATCCCCTACAAACATACGGTAGACAGTCTGATGAACCCCGTCATCGGACGGGCCGCCTGCGACCTCACGCCACAACGTCCCGAGGGCACACTATCCAACCTATTGCCCGACATTTTGATAGATGCCAGCGAGACTTTCGGCGAAAAACCCGATTTCGCCGTATACAACATGGGCGGCATACGTGCCTCGCTCCCCAAAGGAGACATCACAGTGGGCGACATCCTCGACGTGGCGCCATTTGAAAACAAAATCTGTTTCCTCACCCTCACCGGCGACAAAGTGCAGGAACTCTTTGAGCAGATGGCCGGCAACGGCGGCGAAGCCGTCAGCCATAGTGTACGGATGGTCATCACCAACGACGGCAAACTGGTTTCGGCAGAAGTCAATGGAAAACCCATTGACCCCAAAACATCCTACCGCATCGCGACCCTTGACTACGTAGCCCAAGGCAACGACCGCATGGTGGCCTTCAAAGCCAAGACGGATGTTGTGTCACCCAAAAGCGAAGAAAACAATGTGCGACACTTCATCGAGAAATATTTCAAAAAGAAAATGCAGGAAGGCCAAGCCGTAAGCGCAAAGACCGAAGGACGCATCACCATCAAATAACAAGAACACATGAGACGCACTATACTCACCATCTGCATCGTCGCCCTGTATGCGGTGACATGCCATGCACAAAAGAAGATTACCATACTACACACCAACGACACCCATAGTTGCATATTGCCACTCAACAAGAATCTGGCCAACAAAGAAGTGGCCGGACGCGGCGGATACATACGCCGCGCGGCTATGATAAGAGACGAGCGCCAGACCACTCCCGACCTTCTGCTCTTCGATAGTGGCGACTTCTCACAAGGTTCTCCCTTCTACACCATCTTCAAGGGGGATGTAGAAATCGGACTGATGAACGAGATGGGGTACGATGCCGCCACCATTGGCAACCATGAGTTCGACTTCGGTCTGGAAAATATGGCCCGCATCTTCCGCATGGCCAAGTTTCCGATTGTCTGCGCCAACTACGATTTCACCGGAACACCTGTTGAAGGTACGGTGAAACCCTACACCATCATCAAGCGCAACGGACTGAAAATCGGCATCTTCGGTATCGGGGCGCAAATGGATGGACTTGTGGATGCCAACAACTGTATCGGTGTAAAATTCCTTGATCCCATCACCACAGCCAACACCACAGCAAGCCACCTGAAAAAGGATCTAAAGTGCGACCTCGTCATCTGTCTGTCACACCTCGGATGGGGCATACTCCCTCCGCTTGCCAACGATGAACGTCTCATTGCTGCCTCACACGACATTGATCTTGTACTAGGAGCACACTCCCATACCTTCTTCCAAGAGATAGAATATGTCAACAATGCTGAAGGACGCTCCATCGGCGATGACCAAAACGGAAAGAACGCCATCTATGTAGGCAAACTCATACTGACCTTGAACAAGAAAAAATAATTACGGACACACCCGGTGTCCGACACAGGCCAAATCCGCAAAAGATGCGCTCCGTCAAAGCACGGTGCGCATCTTTTTTGCATCCATCTCGCCATTCTGTCATTCACCCAGGCTCAAGACCACAACCAAGCAAATTTTCAAAAGCCTTTGTACGATGGCTACAAAGCCTTTGTACGAACACTACAAGGCTTTTGTACGGTCGCTACAAAGCCTTTGTACTGACCATACAAGGGCCTTGTACAAATTGCACATAAATCTTATGACGCAGAAAGACTACTCAAAATAGAAACTGAGGACAATCATCTTGGTGTGCGCCTCCTTTACGGAGCGCACATAGCGAAGAGAATTCTTGTCGCGTATCTCGTTGACATGATTGCCGTCAAGACTGTTGCCTATGCCGTAAAGGAATTTAAGTTCGGGACGCAACTTGAAAAATGGCAAATAGAAATCGCAACCCACACCTACCTCAGCAAAAACGCCATACCGCTTCAACCGCAACAGATCGCTGCTCTTACCGCTCAAATTGATCATCGGATTGACACCAGCCATCAGATAAGGACGGTGATTGTTGAAACGCGGGGCCGCAAAAATCAAATCTAGTGCCGTAGAGACATAAGCCGTCTTCATCTCCTGCTGTTCCCGATGCAGCGTGCCGTCACTATCCATCGTCTTAAGGTCACGGAAGGTAATATGCCGCGTTCCGAAATACATGGCAGGCATGAGTCGTACCTGAAAGTGAGTACTCAGACGCATTTCTGCGAGCACACCCACATTGAATCCTGCATCCCAACGATCTTGATCGGTTGTGACAAGCGTTTCCGTCTGCGTACCATCTTCCGACGTGATAAGTTGCGGACCAGCATTCACTAGTTCTATATCCTGCAAATGGGTACCTACTACTACACCGAAATGCAAAGGGCGAAGGTCGGTATAAGGACGGTTCTGCACGGTACGATCCTGCGCTAGGCAAACAGAAAGCACCTTTATAAATATGATAAGGACAAAAAATATGCGTTTCATATATGTATATAACGTTGTATCACCCTCCTTATTGCATTGGGTTTCGGGAAAGGAAAGAAGCGAATATGTATAATTTCGTTAAAATAACTACTCATTTGTGGGTATTCAAGAAAAAAGCGTACCTTTGCAACACCCGAAAGTAGGTATTACTGTCGGTCAAAAGCCGATGAATATCCCAAACGAGGAACAATAACATTATTAATATATAAAACAAAGAAATTATGGCTTACGTAATTGGTGACGACTGCATCGCATGCGGTACATGTATCGACGAGTGCCCCTCTGGCGCAATCTCTGAAGGCGACAAGTATTCTATCGATCCCGACGCTTGCACCGAGTGCGGAACATGCGCAAGTGTTTGTCCTAACGAGGCTATCGCCCTCGGCGAATAATCGACAGACACGTCAATAAGAAAACGACAACATTTTGAATTTTTATTAGTGGCGACGGTTTCTTCCATTCGGAGGAAACCGTTTTTTATTGGGACAATCCTGACAAAACATATTTCCTTGTAGAAAAAAATTGCCCAATTTGTTGTCTACGGACAACAAACTGGGCAATTCTATATACTTTGCTCGAAATTACTTGATACTCATAATCTGCTGACCATTGGCATCATCAGGTCTGATCTCAAGCAGTTTAGCAGCCCAAGTCTTAGCCTCGGTCTTCTTGTCATTCTGAATATAGTGAACAGCAAGGTAGGTATAAGCAGTAGCCAACTTGTTGAGTTCACTCTGTTTCTTCTCAGCCTTAGGCTCAATCATTGAGATGTACTTCGTATAGTAAGGCAGTGCACGACCTTCCTTCACATCAGGATTGATGGAGTGGTTCATCAAGGCACGCTTCCAAATAGCATACTCTGCAGCATAGTCGAATTTCTCTCCCATCTCGGCGTATACCTTATCAGCCTCCTCAAAAGCCTTCACCTTGACAGCCTGTGAAGCATCGTCAGCAGATGCCTGATCGATGAAGATGTCAGCCAGACCATCAAGATCTTTATAGGTCAAATTTGCACTATTCTCAGAGAGATACTGCTTGTATGCAGCAACTGCATTGGTGTAATCCTTCTGCTTGGCGTATACATCAGAAACCAACTTGCTGACATCTGTACGGCTGGGATCTACCTCCTTGAGTTTGTTGTAAGCAGAGATGGCATCAGATGTACGGCCGAGATTCATCAATGCGTCTGCATAGAACATATAGTCATTGGCAATGAACTTCAAAGTATCAGTCTTGTTGAACAACTGATCTGCGTAAGATACAGCATCTGAGTAGTTCTTCAGTTTGTCACTGGCATAGAAAGCCATACGCTTGAAGGGGCTGTAGTCTGGATATTTCTGAATACCTGCAACCGACAACTTCAAGGCCTTGTCGTACTGATCAAGCACATAAGCAGTAGACGCATAATCGAAGAGAATGTAGTCCTCTAGCGAGGTCACGCTCTGCACCTTATCATAGTAGGAGATAGCAGACTTGAGTTTGTCGTTCTTCGAGTACATATAGCCTGCTGCACCATCTACAGGATAGTCAGGCTTGACCGTACGGAGTTTTTCGAGCATCGCAACTGCGCCATCTGGATCAACCTTCTGATAGATGCTGGCATATCGCACATAACCGTTGGGGTTCTGAGGATCAAAGATAGTAGCCTGCTCATACCATGAAGCGGCCTCACCACCATCATCCTGGGCAGCAGCGATGTTACCCTCAAGCAGATATCCGTCTGCCACATTCTTGTTGGCCTTGCGGGCAAGTGCCGCATACTTTTTGGCCTCTTCAAAATTCTTGGCATCAAGGAAAGCCTGACCAAGACCCGCAAGGGCAACGGCATCCTTCTTGTAGAGTTTGAGATACTGCTTGACTGCATCTTGGGTTGCCTTCACGTCACCCTTGTTGTCAACAACTACTTTTGTGATGGCATCAATCTGCGACTTGGTGTCCTGTGCCATAGTAGGAGCGGAGATGCTGAGCATCAAAGCCCCTGCAACGAGATATTTGATTGCTTTCATAATTTTTCTTTCTTTAATTGTATTGTTTCCTTTTCGACGTTGTCCAGCACGTTTGGTTTAATATCGTATTGCTAAAAAGAATCAATAATCGTTATTCACATTAACATCACGAATAGTTATTTCACCTTTCACTGGCAAAAGGCCAGTTTTGAAGACAATAAGTTGACCTCGCGGTGACTCTATAAAGTGAGCAAAGCCCCATGGCAAACCGCGTTTCGGATCGTTGAGCAGTGCATATATGGTACGGACAAAAGGATACCGACCATTAAGAAGCCATGCCTGATAGGGTTTCCAACTGTTCATTGGGGTAGCCTCCTGCATCTTACTGACTGACATGACTGTGATTTTTCTATTCCAAGTAGTGTTGGTAGTATCGCGCTTATCATTAAGCCAATTACTACCGATTACACCGATAGCATTCGGTGTTCTCTCGACATAGTCTACAACATCTTTACTGTTCTTAGCAGCAAAAATATTGGGACTGCTGATTTGCTTGCCTCCCATAATGGAGTCTACACAATATCGAACCGCACTTGAGCGCGTATTGTCAAAACAAACCCATATCTCACCAAGTTTGGAACCCTTGTTGATTTCGTTCCAATTCTTCACCTGACCGAGAAGTATTTTCTTCACGTTGTCTACAGTGATACATGAGTCTAGATTGCGGTTGTTGCAGATAAGCGCCATACCGTCGTAAGCCAAAGGAACGGCTTCCGGCAATTGGTCTGTACCCTTAAGGTAGTCGAATTCCTTTTGAGTAAATTTGCGGGATGAAATCACCAAATACGTTTTTCCCTTCATCAACATACTGATACCATCTTCCTGATTGGTATAAACGGGATTGACTTTGGCATTGGGACAACTGGCCTCAAACACCTGGATGAGTTCATCAATGACAGGACTAAAACTTTCGTCAGAGACGAAACTGATCGTCCCTGACGAATTTGTATCTGTGCGGCCATCCTTTCGCTTTGTGTTGCCACAAGAAGCAAAAAGGATGGCTGCAAGTGTTAATCCTACGAATATGTAAGATATGTTCTTTCTCATTATACAATAATAGTGATATTACTGCAGTTTGAAGTTTACAGGCACCTGGAACTTCACACGAACAGCAGAACCGTTCTGCTTACCAGGAGTCCATTTCGGCATGGAGCGAACCACACGCATGGCTTCCTTGTCGAGTGAAGGATCGACTGAGCGAAGAATCTTCACGTCGGAAACTGAACCATCACGCTCAACCACGAAACCTACATACACCTTACCTTGTACGCCGTTCTCGGCTGCAACGGTAGGATAATTGGTGTGGCTGGCCAAATACTGGATAAGAGCTGCGTCACCACCGGGGAACTTAGGCATCTGCTCTACGACCTCGAAAATCTTGGTCTCCTCCTCATGCTTGGGAGGTTCAGGAGCAGCGATTTCTTCCTTGGCTTTCAGCACAGAGCCACCGACCTCGTCGTTACCTTCAACTGTGAAGGCGCCTACAGCCTTGTTGCTCTTCTCTACTTCCTCGAGCTTGATTTCGTCTTCTTCTTTTACCTCGTTGTCTTTTTTGATGACAGGTGCGGTAAATTTCACAGAAGACTTCACTTGCTCAACTACTTTTTCCGGTTCAATCTTCGGAGCCTCTTTCTTCTCAACTTTAGCTTCTTTCTTCTTGTCTGCGAGTGTTGCAAGAACGTTTTCCTGTGTATTTTCAACTTTCTTGTTGGCTTCCACCATTCTTTGCAACTGAAGACCGAGGAAAAGAAGAACTGCAGCAACGGCAACTATAATAATTGACCAGATGTTACGCTTGGTTGTGCCCTTGCGCAACTTATAGGCTCCATATTCCTGGTTTCTGCCCTCGAAGACGAGGTCAGTCCATTCACTGGATATCAAATCTATTTTTGACATTTTCTAAACCTTTCTTTTAATTATTATGTTACTGGAAGTCCTTGACACCCTTAGAACTCAGCAGAGCCTCGTCGTCGGGAGTAACTTTGTCAATAACGTATGTTCCGATACTGCAGATAGTCATCTCGTCCAAAGCATCGACCATGTTCTTGTAAGAAGCCTTGTCAGTACACTTGATGATGATGGTCATCGTCGGCACCTTTCCGCCTTCGAGGTCACCCTTCTTGATCTTGCTCAACTCGGCATCGTAGATGCTGTCATTATAAGCATTGGGGTTTTGCACCCGCTTCTGATCAAGTTTGATCTTTGCAGCCATAATGTCAGCAACAGGAGTAGAGCCGTCCTCGGTAACGTGCTTGATGAGCACGTCACGAATACCGTCCTTGCCCCAAGTCGTTTCCTTCAGGCAACTGGGATCACTGTAGTTAGGTATACCGTCAACATGGAAGATCTTGTCCTGACCGCACACATAGATAGTGATGGTCTGGGAAGCCTTGGCCGCATTGCGATCCTTATCAGAGATGTTCTTGTCGTTGCTTGGCATGGTCAAATTCATCGCCTGTGGCTTAGCCAAAGACGTACAGAGCATGAAGAACGTGATTAGAAGCATCATCATGTCCACCATAGGCGTGAAGTCCACGCGGGTGTTCATTTTTTTCTGTCTGCTTGCTTTTTTCTTTGCCATGTCTTATTCCTCCGAATTTGATTTAAGCGACGTAATCAAGAAGTAGCGGTTCTCGTTCATATCCTGAAGTTCCGACATCATCTTCTTTACTACAGCATAAGGAGTAGTAGCAGAAGCCTTGATAGCAATCTTCATGTCAGAGCCGTTGTTCAGGCGAGCCGTTTGAACCCAATCTTGGAATTCACTCATTTTACCATTGACACTATCGGTAGGGATACCTTTAGTTGCCTGGTATTCATTCATTTTATCGCCGAGCTTCAAGCAGGTGCTCAAGTCTTGCATGGGCACTCCAATAGAAGCGGCACCTTGTCCGGCCTCAAGTTCTTTTGTGGTCAGAGAAACACTGTAGTTTCCTGCCATTCCAGAAACGAGCTCACGCATCTTGCTGGGATTGTCCATACCCACGAAAATGCGGCCAGCGTCATCGCAGAGGATGGTCAAGACATTGTTCTCGGGAACCTTGATTTCCGAGACTGACCCTGGAGTGACGACCTTCACTGCCTCATTCTTCACAAATGTTGATGTCAACATGAAGAATGTGAGCAAGAGGACCATCACGTCGGACATTGGGGTCATGTCTATCCAAACATCCGCCTTCTTAATTTTTACTTTACCCATAATGATAAACGTTTTAAAGGGTTAGTAAAATTAAGCCTCGTCTGCGTGATTTGCTTCGTATGTCTGAGCAATAGTGTAACCTACTTCGTCGAGAGCGTATGTCAGCTTGTCGATCTTGTTTGAATAGTAGTTGTAAGAAACAACAGCGAACCAAGATGTCAAAATACCAGATGCGGTGTTCACAAGGGCCTCAGAAATACCTTCGGACAGTTGGAGGGAGTCACCACCACCACCGGAAGCCAGGGCTGCGAACGAACGGATCATACCGACAACGGTACCGAACAAGGCGGTAAGAGTACCAAGGGTAACGATGGTTGCAAGGATAGGCATGTTCATCTGGAGAGTAGGCATCTCAAGCTGAGTAGCTTCCTCGTGAGCCTGCTGAATCTTAGCGACCTTCTGAGCGCGCTTCAAGTTAGGAGCAGCTTCCATTTCTTTGTAAGCCTTGATAGAAGCACCAACAACGTTGGCAACGCAACCTCTCTGCTTGTCACAGATCTGCTGAGCCTTTTCCATATCACCAGCGGTGATAGCAGCCTTCACGCCAATGACGAACTTACCGAGAGAGCTCTTACCAAAGGCATTGCGAAGAGCGAAGAAACGCTCAATAGAAAGAGCGATTACGGTGAAGAGCAAGGTTATGATCACAGGAACGACGATACCACCCTTGTACACTGTACCGAGAAGGCTACCGTCCTTCACTGCGTTCTTGGGGTCACCACCAACGAAGTTGTCGGGATTACCCAAAACGAACTGGTAGAAGCATACTGCAAGGATGAAACATGCGATGATGATCCAAATTGCATCTCTTACTCCCTGGAATCCGGAAGACTTCTTCTTCGGACTCACTTTAGCTTGTGTAGTTGCCATAATTTTTTTGTAATTAAATTAGTTATTAATGATTAAGTTGTGAATCATTGTATTGTAGTTAACATGGTGCTGACCTTCCGACAATCGCCAAAAAATGGGCTATTTTGCCAAATCAACGTGGCAAAGATAGCAATTTATACACAATTACCGCATGATTCAATTGCTTTTAACAAATATTTACGCCAAGCGTTTCAAGGCTTCCTTTATACGTCTCATTGCCTCACGAATATTGTCATCACTCGTGGCATAACTCATGCGAAAACAATCGGGATCACCAAAAGCGTCACCCCCAACAGTAGCGACATGGCCAACCTCAAGAAGATACATAGCCAAATCTGTGGAGTTTTTGATAATACGAGAGCCATCAGACTTACCATAGAAACTATTGCATTTGGGGAACAGATAGAATGCGCCTTGCGGCTTATTCACTTCGAGACCAGGAATATCTTTAGCGAGAGACACAATAAGGTCGCGACGACGTTCAAAGGCTTGACGCATAGTTTCTACACAGTCTTGCGGTAGGGTGTAAGCCGCTTCTGCCGCTTTTTGGCTGACAGAGCAAGGACCGCTGGTGTATTGTCCTTGCAGTTTGTTACACCCCTTGACTATCCACTCGGGCGCGGCTATATATCCAATACGCCACCCTGTCATTGCATAGGCCTTGGACACACCATTAACGATAATGGAACGATCCTTCATACCAGGGAACTGGGCGATGCTCTCGTGATGGCCCACATAATTTATATGTTCATAGATTTCATCGGCCAACACATAGAGATTGTCATGATTCAAGATAACATCGGCAAGTCCCTTAAGTTCTTCCCTAGAATAAACGCTTCCTGTAGGATTGCTGGGGGAACAGAGGATGAGAAGGCGGGTTTTGGGTGTGATAGCATTTTCCAACTGCTCGGGAGTCATCTTGAAATTCTGTTCGAAGCCTGCATTTACAAATACAGGTGTTGCACCTGCCAACTTGGCCATCTGCGGATAACTTACCCAATATGGGGTTGGGATAATGACTTCTTCGCCTTCATTGACCAATGCCATCACTGTATTGCAGACACTTTGTTTGGCACCGTTCGACACCAAAATTTCGTTCATGGTATAGTCAAGACCATTCTCGTTCTTCAGTTTCGCAACGATAGCCTTACGTAGTTCTGGATAGCCAGGAACGGGCGAATAGCGAGAATAATTTTCGTCGATAGCCTTCTTCGCAGCCTCTTTGATAGGTTCCGGCGTGTTGAAATCAGGTTCTCCGACACTCAAGTTGATGACATCAATGCCTTGTGCCTTCATCTCACTGCTTTTTTGCGACATTGCCAAAGTGGCAGATGGAGCCAGGCGATTCAAGCGATTGGATAATTCAGACATACTATTTTATATTGGTTAATTACAATAGCGAAGAGGAAAAAGGTGTGTTCTAAATTCCACGCATTGTTAGATTTGAAACGGCTACCGCAGGTGCAAGGTATGCCCCATACGATCGCGCTTGGTTTTGAGATAACGTTCATTGTACTCATTTGGCGTCACCTCAATAGGGACATTCTCGACAATCTCAAGTCCATAGGCCTCAAGTCCGACACGTTTAACCGGATTGTTGGTCAACAGACGCATCTTGTGTACGCCAAGATGACGTAACATCTGTGCACCGCATCCATAGTCACGTTCGTCAGGACGGAACCCGAGATGCACGTTGGCATCGACCGTATCATATCCTTCTTCCTGCAGTTTATAGGCTGCAATCTTATTCATCAGACCTATACCGCGGCCTTCTTGCTGCATATAGACGAGAACTCCTTTGCCCTCCTTTTCGATCATCTGCATAGCCTTGTGCAACTGTTCGCCACAATCGCAACGCTTGCTGCCGAGAATATCGCCAGTCGCACAAGAAGAATGTACTCTCACCATTATCGGCTCATCCTCCGACCATTCACCCTTGACAAGGGCCATATGTTCCAATCCGTTGCTCTGCTGACGGAATGGGATGAGACGGAAATGTCCGTACTCGGTAGGCATATCGACTTCCTCACCCACTTCGATGATGGACTCATGCTGCAGGCGATAGGCAATGAGGTCACGAATGGTAATGACCTTGATATCCCATTCGGCTGCTAGTTTCTGCAATTGAGGCATACGCGCCATGGTACCATCCTCGTTCATTATCTCCATAAGGGCACCGGCAGGATACAATCCAGCAAGTTTACACAGGTCGACAGCGGCTTCTGTGTGTCCACAACGACGGAGAACGCCATTGTCTTGCGCGTAGAGCGGGTTGACATGACCAGGGCGGCCGAAGGTCTGCGGTGTAGATTGGGGGTCGGCCAACGCCTTGATGGTTTCTGCACGGTCATGTGCGGAGACACCTGTGCTGCAGCCTTCAAGTTTGTCGACAGTGATGGTAAAAGGGGTGCCCAGCAACGAGGTATTGTCGCTCACCTGACGGGGAAGATCCAATTCCTCGCAACGTGACAGAGTGATGGGGGCGCACAGTACACCACGTGCATGTATCAACATGAAGTTGACCTTCTCTGCCGTAATTTTTTCGGCAGCAATGATGAGGTCGCCTTCATTTTCACGGTCTTCATCGTCGACGACAATGAGAAACTTTCCTTCCTTGAAATCTTTCAGCGCATCTTCGATGCTACTCAATTTGATATTGTCCATATCCTATATTCTTCCTATTACAGTTCGCTTTCCGGCATCTTTTCAAGTGGCTCTCGCCGCAAAAGAGAAACTGTCGCTTACATTATTATTATATAAAAACTACTTTTCTGTTACCAATCTATTCTTTTCCATCTCATCAATACGGGCAATGATGCCGTCGCTGGCCTGCAATGTAGCATATAAATCACGCCACAAGCGTACCCGGAAACGCCACATACGGACATAGAGGGCAATTCCGACGGGGAAGAGAATGGCAGAAAGTATGTTCAGCCATTTCCGTTCGAAGGGACGGGTATGAGCCTTGACCGACATAACGGGATAATCGTTGAGCCGCGTGATGATGGTACGGTCTTTGGTGTTCGACAGGTCTTCAATCACAGACTCAAGTTCACCGGCAATACGTTCTACCTCATGGTCTGGTTCGTAGCGGAAGAACACCCGTATCCAGTTGGGCAATCGCTTCAGTCGATGCTGTTGAGCGTAAATACGTATAGCCTCTGAGAGATTTGAAAGACGTGTTCTGTCTGCCAAATAGTCGGGATCTGTAATAATCACATCCTTGCGGGTAATCTGTCTGTGGAGACGCAGTCCAAGAAGCCGCATAAAGAAATTGTGGTAGAGATCAATATTGAAGACCATTGAGTCGTTGGTGGCCTTATAGGTGACAAATACGGCCAATGGGGAGAGAACGGCTACGGCCAATACAGAGCCGAACCATACGGCCCACATACCGCCTTTTGCCATACGGGTACCGGAGTTATCGAGAATGTAATAGACAATAAACACCAGTACGGAGAGAATGACAGGAAGTCCAAGACCTCCCTTTCGGATAATGGCACCCAGCGGTGCACCAATAAAGAAGAAGAGCAAGCACTGTAGGGCGAGCGTCACCTTGCTGATGGCCTCTACCTCGTGCGAGCGAATGAGTTTGTCGCCGTCTGTGGTAATCATACTCCGGAAGTCAAGGTCCTGTAGATGCATCTGCACTCGGCTGAGCGCATTGTTGAGTACATCGCGTTTGCTTTCGGGAGAGAGACGGGCGAAGGCAGAATCGACATCAAACGTTTTGGCCGCGCTGCGGCGCAAGGCGACCAATGAGTCCTTGTGTGAAAGACGGGATGTACTATAGTAGTAACGTTGGTCGTCTCGGTAATAACTGCGTCCGATACTGTCATATTGCACTTTGAGAGAGTCACGATCACGGAATAGTTGGGCAAAGCCCTTGCCACGAGCATTGTTTGACAAGGATGTAGCATCGGTCATATTGAAATCTCCGTCATAGTCGAGCACAATACGCTTTTTCACAAATGTTTCGCGACGATAAGGCACAGATGCGCTATTGGCCAACTCCTGCGACTGCATATTTTCAAACCACTCTCCACTCCACAAACTGAGTACGAGATGCTTCTTTTCGGCAGTTGCCTGCAACATGCCCGAATCTGCAAGAATGATAGCCTGATCCTCATAACTACCGGTCATACGGTATATCATAATGCCGTAGAGTTTTCCTGTATTGAGATCTCGCTTCTGCACATAAAGATTGCTATTGGGGAGACCGTCGTAAAAAATGCCTTCAGGGATTTCCAGTTCTGGACTCTTCTGCTTCATAGAGATGAGCAGTTGTGTAAGTTTTTGGTTGGCACTCGGACCGACAGTATTCTGAAACCACAGGGAGATGAAGAAGATGATGACGGAAATGAAAATCAGCGACCGAAAGGCTTGCATCAACGAGATGCCTGCCGCCTTGATAGCGGTCAGCTCACTGCTTTCGCCGAGGTTACCAAACGTAATCAGCGATGAAAGCAGAATGGCAAGCGGCAAGGCCTGGGGTACAAGCATGACACCCATGTGCCAAAAGAACTGCGCCAAGACATCGAGCGAGAGTCCCTTGCCAATCAGTACATCGATGTATCGCCACAGAAACTGCATCATCAGCACAAATTGGCAGATGAAGAAAGTTCCCACAAAGAGAAGGCCAAACTGTTTGGCTATGAAAATGTCTAATTTCTTGAATTGAAATGTCATACCGTTTGCCGACTGCATCGTCGCACTGATTTGTCGTACTAATCTGCAAATTTAGCACAAAAAATCCGCAAAAGTCCGCTTTTAGTTTTTTTTATGGTGCATCCGCCATGCGTCCGCCCTCTTTTTCCATTTTCTTTTCAGGCAACGTTTCTTCACCGAAATGCCCCTGTCCATCATCTTCACCATGCAGTGTAGACTGAAAACTTTCCCAATCTTGGAATCCGACAAAAAGGGATATTTTGTCAAGCGTCTCCCGTTTGGGTTTTTCCAATCCTCGTAAATAGCGCGTCAACTTACCCGTGGCCAAGGCTTTGAACGGGTGTTTGGTAAATTTACGTTCAACGGCTTCGAGCAATCGCCGCAGTTCATTATTTCTCTTTTCCATAACCTTTTTGGTGGCACGGAAAAATCTTCCGTGCCCTACCCTATTGCGGACTTCATTCTATTGGTTCGGTTTTGAGTGACACCACTGCACCGGTCACAGTATCGAGTACCAACCGGGCCGTCATTTTCTTGCCGAAAAGCGACCCACTGAGCATTTCCTCACGACCATACTGCGCAGCGTAGGTTTCATAGGAAGCCTGCGTCTGACTACCAACACTCAGGCGGACGCGGATTTTTCCCGGTAGGTTCACGCCCAGCATGAGATCATCTTTCTGCTTCTTAGCGGCTTCGGCCTCAGCTGGAAGGTCGGGATAGATATGTTCATCATCGACGTACACATAGTACGGTTCACCCGACAGATCATCGTCGGCCACACAACCAAATTTCTTTGAGAACCGAAACAGAGTCCGCTTCTGCACCGTAGGCTCAGGAACGAATTGAAAGACGCACTCCGTAGTATCCTTGTCCGTCACTCCTGTAAACATCTGCATGAGTGCCGTTTCCTGAGTACGCAATTGAGCGAGCATCATGCGCAGTTGTTCGCCATCGTTCGGCATAAAGTCAGCCTCTCCACGGGAGAGCTGATTACGACTGTCGCGTATATCATAGATTTCCTGCGCCACCATCTGCGCCATCTTGGGCAGATTTCCCGCGGAAAGGATGTCTTGACTCATATAGTCGTTGGGATTGAGCGCTGCCGGTTTCCGAGCGGGAACAAATTTTGAAGGAATGTCCTTTGTTACGCCCTTGGTGTTGACAGCCCGCAATACCCCATTGCTCTCGCAATCGATATCAAAGACACTATGTTTCTTGTCCAAAAGGATAGTGTGTCGTTTTGTAGAGTCAGGCACACCTTGAGTAGAGAAACTGATACCGACAATGCGGTAGTTGACGTCAGCCACCGTCTTGGCAGGCGTTTTGAAATACAGTTCGGCGTATGCCGCCATCTGTCCCGGTGTGTAGGAGGTTTTTTCCACGAGGAGGGACACGTTGACGGCTGTTTTCGGAAGATAATAGGTCAAGCCCTCGCTTTCTTTGTCTGCGGCATAACCCGCGAAGGAAAGCAGTGCAAGCAACAATGCTGAGATTGATTTTGTAATCATAATCGGAGATTGGAAGTGTCAGTTCTTGATACGGCGGAATGCTCTTGAGATATTGTCAATAATATCACTGGCCACCAGACTTTCCTCACCGGTCTGTGCAACAGCGATATCACCTGCCAGTCCGTGAAGATACATACCTATTACACAAGCCCATTTGCGGCTGTATCCTTGCGCCAACAGAGCGGTAATCATGCCCGTCAGCACGTCACCGCTTCCGGCGGTAGCCATACCCGCATTGCCAGTAGTATTGAATATGATTTGTCCGTCAGGCATACACAGAGCAGAGTAGTGTCCCTTGAGAAGTATATATGCACCAAGTTGGGCGGCAAGATCGCGAGCTTTCATTAGTCTTTCGTACTCGCAAGTAGAACGACCGGCAAGACGGTCAAATTCGCCCGGATGGGGGGTCAATATCAGTCCGGCGGGCAGTTGGTGCAACCATGCGCCATGCAGACTGAGAATATTGATGGCATCAGCATCGAGTACCATCGGACAATGCGTTGACCGTATTTGGGAAATAAGCGCCAAAGCGGTCGTTTCTTCCACACCAAGTCCGGGCCCTACACCTACAGCGGTATATCCGGTTGTGTCAATTGCCGTAGACAGACATTGTTCGTCACTGTCTACCGATAGTATAGCCTCGGGGACGGCCACCTGTACAGGCGTCACATTACAATAAGGTACAGCAACGGTCACCTTACCTACGCCTGTTTTCAGACAGGCACGCGAAGCCAAAATGGAAGCCCCCGCCATGCCATAACTACCAGACATAAGCAAGGCGTGTCCTACTGTTCCCTTATGGGCAAACGGGCTGCGTTTGATCAGTTGGGCAACGATTTCCGCTTCCTCTACCATTGTGTATGGAGTCGTCATGGCATCCATAGCCTCATCTGAAAGATGTATATCCAGCACGCGCAATCGACCTATACAATCGTTGCAGTCTCCAAACATCATGACCAGTTTGCGTTGTTGCAGGGTCAAGGTAAGCGTTGCCTTAACGATACGATGGAAATCATTTCCGGTATTGTCTTCCGTCATCAGTCCGGATGGCATATCAATGCTCACCACTTGAGCAGAAGACTGGTTGATATACTGCACAAGCGAAGCAAAGCCGCCACCCAATGGTTTGTTGAGTCCAGAGCCGAAAAGGCCATCCACAACAAGCGTACCTGCATTCAGTTTCGGCGGGTCGAAGTTCTGCGTGACCTCCACAAACGAGTGTACACACTCATCGTCGACAAGCCGCTTCCGATTGGCTTCGCAGTCTTCAGACAGATGATGAAGAACATTGAAAAGATATACATCTACCTTGTACCCCCGTCCACCGAGCAAGCGGGCTACAGCCAAAGCATCGCCACCATTATTGCCAGGACCGGCAAATACTATGATTGGTGTCCGTTCAGACCATTCCGATGCGATAGCATCAACGATGGCACGGGCTGCACGCTCCATCAAGTCAAGCGAGGTGACAGGTTCGTGTTCTATTGTATATTTGTCCAACTCACGCAACTGAGCGCCTGTAAATATTTTCATCTTTCTTGTTTGCTTATTTATGACTTCCATTTATACAGGATGCTGCAAAAATACTAATTTTAGGGCAATCCACCATCATTTGCAGCCAACAAATCTATTTTCCGACGATTTCGGCAAAAACGACCCATTAAAAATGGAACAACAGAAAGTATTTACCACACGTCCACTACACAACATAATAGGCAAGCAATCTCCGCAAATTATTTCTTTACCCCCTGGACTATACATCTTCAATATCGGCAGTCATTGCAGCAAGATCGTGGTCAAGTGCCGCCAAGACTGCGACATCATCTTCACCCTGTTGCAGTCTTGCATATATCACGAAAAAAGCGTAATTTTGCGTACAGAAAATTTTTGGAGCAAATCGTCCCAAAACCACAGACATACAAGCGTGGCTACAAGACACGCCATACACGTTCTCAACATTCAGACAATGAAAGAATTAGCACTGAAGTACGGATGCAATCCGAACCAAAAGCCATCGCGCATCTATATGACCGACGGCGAATTGCCCATCGAGGTTCTCAACGGCCGTCCCGGCTACATCAACTTTCTTGACGCACTCAACTCATGGCAGTTAGTGAAAGAACTGAAAGCCGCCACGGGACTTCCCGCCGCCGCATCGTTCAAGCACGTATCTCCGGCTGGTGCCGCCATCGGTCTTCCGCTGAGCGACACACTGAAGAAGATCTATTTCGTCGATGACGTAAAAATAGAACTTTCTCCCCTCGCCTGCGCCTACGCCCGTGCCCGCGGTGCCGACCGCATGAGTTCATATGGCGATTTTGTGGCCCTAAGCGACACCTGCGACGAGGCTACTGCCACACTGCTCAAGCGCGAAGTGAGCGACGGCGTGATTGCCCCCGACTTCACCCCCGAGGCTCTCGCCATCCTGAAAGTGAAGCGCAAAGGCACCTACAACGTCATCAAGATTGACCCCGACTATGTACCCACCCCCGTAGAACACAAGCAAGTGTTTGGTATCACCTTTGAGCAAGGACGCAACGACATCCGCCTCGACGATCCTGCTCTCTTCGAGAATATCCCCACCAAAGCACACGCCTTCACTCCCGAAGCCCTGCGCGACCTGACTATATCGCTCATCACACTGAAATACACACAATCCAACTCCGTATGCTACGTCAAAGACGGACAGGCAATCGGCATCGGAGCCGGACAACAGAGCCGCATACACTGCACACGCCTCGCAGGCAACAAGGCCGACATTTGGTGGCTGCGCCAGCACCCCAAAGTGATGGGTCTTCCTTTCGTCGACGGCATCCGCCGCGCCGACCGCGACAACACCATCGATGTATACATAAGCGAAGACTATGACGATGTACTGCGCGATGGCACATGGCAGCAGTTCTTCAAAGAGAAGCCCGAAGTACTGACTATGGAAGAGAAAAAGGCATGGATTGCCCAAAACACAAAAGTCGCTCTCGGAAGCGACGCTTTCTTCCCCTTCGGTGACAACATCGAGCGCGCCCACAAGAGCGGAGTGGAATACATCGCACAAGCCGGCGGATCCGTACGTGACGACAATGTCATCGACACCTGCGACAAGTACGGCATCACCATGGCATTCACTGGCGTTCGCCTCTTCCACCATTGATACTTCTACTGTATTCCGTAACACCAACCTTCAATTAATATGGACGACATAGACGAGATTATCGCCGGAGGCGGAATCGTATTCAAGCGCGGAGGCGGAGGCAACAAGAAAGACGACGGAAAAGTCAAGACCAAAGCCAAAAAGAAAAAATACATCACAGGAGCCCACGGAAGCGGTTCAGCCCGCCAAAAGGCCAAATACCGCGAGCAACGTGCCAATAGACACAAGTGACAACAAAAATCCCAGCAACACACATCATCCATCGTGTTTCGCTGGGATTTTTCTATATAGCAACACTGTTCCAAACAACACAAGAGCATTTCCAAACAAGAAAAAGATACATCATCGGGAAAAAATACCGACAAGTAGGTATACACTCAATTATTTTTAGTATTTTTGTACTCGAATTAGAGTACATTTTTACATTCAGCAGTCGGCATCTCCAAGCCATTTACGGCATTTCACCTAGATGTCGCAATACATAAATGACATTTTATACACACATTATTCATTTTAAATGGTTATGATTTATTCAAAGGAAGTAGACAACATGTGCGTTGTCGCCAAGGGTCCCAAGCACGGACCGGCTCCCATTCCCGAAGAAGGAAAATGGGTTTACGCCAAGGAAATCTCTGATATTTCTGGATACACCCACGGTGTGGGTTGGTGTGCTCCCCAGCAGGGTGCCTGCAAACTGTCTCTGAACGTCAAGGACGGCATCATACAGGAAGCCCTCGTAGAAACTATCGGTTGTACCGGTATGACCCACTCTGCAGCTATGGCATCTGAGATTCTTCCTGGCAAGACCATTCTTGAGGCTCTGAACACCGACCTCGTTTGCGACGCCATCAACACCGCCATGCGTGAACTTTTCCTCCAGATTGTCTACGGACGTTCACAGAGTGCATTCTCTGAGGGCGGTCTCGTCATCGGTGCTGGTCTTGAAGACCTCGGCAAGGGTCTCCGTTCACAGACAGGAACACTCTACGGCACCGTTGCCAAGGGTACACGCTACCTCGAACTGACTGAGGGCTATATCACCAAGCAGTTCCTCGACAAAGACAGCCAGGTATGCGGCTACGAATACGTACACCTCGGCAAGATGATGGAAGCCATCAAGAACGGCATGGATGCCAACGAAGCCGTGAAGAAATTCACAGGATGCTACGGCCGCACAACCGCCGAGCAAGGCGCAGTAAAATCAATCGACCCACGTAAAGAATAATAAGGAGAAACACGACATGATCAGAAAAGTAAGTTACGAAAGTCAGGAACGTCGCGAAGCGCAAGTTCTTGCCGCTCTTAATGCCAACGGAATCAAGAGTCTCGAAGAGGCCAACCAGATTTGCGAGGATGCCGGTGTCGATCCCTATCAGATGTGTGAGGACACACAGCGCATCTGCTTCGAGAACGCTAAGTGGGCCTATGTTATGGGTGCCGCCATCGCCATCAAGAAAGGTGTAAAGACAGCTGCCGACGCAGCCGAGGCCATCGGTATCGGTCTGCAGGCATTCTGCATCCCCGGTTCTGTAGCCGACGACCGTAAGGTAGGTTTGGGTCACGGAAACCTCGCTGCCCGTCTGCTCCGCGAAGAAACACAATGCTTCGCCTTCTTGGCTGGCCACGAGTCTTTCGCCGCTGCTGAGGGTGCCATCAAGATTGCCGAGATGGCCAACAAGGTACGCAAGAATCCGTTGCGCGTCATTCTGAACGGTCTCGGCAAGGATGCCGCACAGATTATCAGCCGCATCAATGGTTTCACCTACGTACAGACCAAGTTCGACTATTATACAGGCAAACTCAATGTAGTCAACCGCATCGCTTATAGCGACGGTCCCCGCGCAAAAGTCAACTGCTATGGTGCAGACGATGTACGCGAAGGTGTAGCCATCAACTGGAGCGAGGACGTAGACGTATCCATCACAGGTAACTCTACCAACCCCACACGCTTCCAGCACCCCGTAGCAGGCACCTACAAGAAGGAGCGTCTTGCAGCAGGCAAGCCCTACTTCTCAGTAGCTTCCGGTGGTGGTACAGGCCGCACCCTGCACCCAGACAATATGGCTGCTGGCCCCGCTTCCTACGGTATGACCGACACTATGGGCCGTATGCACTCTGACGCTCAATTTGCAGGTTCTTCTTCAGTACCTGCCCACGTAGAGATGATGGGCTTCCTCGGTATGGGTAACAACCCCATGGTAGGTGCTACAGTGGCCATTGCTGTAGCCATTGATCTGGCTCTCAACAAGAAATAAAGCAAAAAGCAACTATTTCAATAGCCAATATAAATCCCTATGGTGTTCTCATCATAGGGATTTTTCATACCTAATTTCAACAAAAATGCAGCCCATTTGCAGCCCAAAGGTTAAAATTATGAATTGGGCTGCAATACACCTGTAAAATACTGATACACTACTACTTACACTGTTCTTCATAAAAACAAAAAGATATGGAAAATCACTGTGTAGTAGTAAGGTTTGCTACTAGAAAGAGCAAACAAAGTAAGCAAGGACAATGTCCTATTGAAGTATCCATCTCCTATAATGGAGAAAGGATATACTTTAGTACGGGAAAATTTATTAAACCTTCTGAATGGAACAAACAGAAACAACAAGTAAAAGGTAGCAGTCAAGAGTCTTCACTTATAAATACTTACCTCATAGAACTGAGGAATAAAATCTATGAGAAAGAAATAGAACTCATGAAGAGAGGCTATATGGTTACTGTTCATCTACTAAAGGATGCTATACTCAATAAAGTAGAAAGCCTTAAAGAAAAGACCTTGCTGCAAGTAATCATTGAGCATAATGAAGAGAAACAAAAACTCATAGAAAAGAGTATCTCTCCAAACACTTACTACTGCTTTGAACATAGTAAGAGGTTACTGCAAGAATTCATAAAGAAACAATATAAAAGAGAAGATGTTTCCTTACAAGAAGTTAACATAGGATTTATACAATCATTCCATACATTCCTTCTTACAGAAAAGCAACTATCACAGAATACTTGTAGTAAGCATCTTAAATACCTAAAGTCCATGCTCAATAGAGCAGTTAGCAATGGATACATACAATACAATACCTTATTAAATTATAGGATAGAAAGAGAGCCTGTAGACATAGATTTCCTTACAGAAGAAGAACTAAGAAAAATCATAAACTTTGATACTCCTATTCCTAGATTAGAGAAAGCAAGAGACTTCTTTCTCTTTGGGTGTTTTACAGGACTTGCTTACATAGACATCAAGACCTTAGAGCCTAAACATTTTGAAAAAGATGACAAAGGAAGAATATGGATTAAAAAGAAAAGAGTAAAGACAGGAGTATTATCAAGAATACCTTTACTTCCTATGGCAAAAATGATACTTGAGAAATACAAAGGAAATGATAAACTCCTACCTATACAGGATGCTTCAGACATCAACAAATACTTGAAAGACATTGCTATATATTGTCACATAGACAAGCATATCACCTTTCACACCTCAAGGCATACATTTGCAAGCACTGTGACCCTTGCAAATAATGTTTCCCTTGAGGTGGTATCTAAAATGCTGGGGCATACTAATACCAGAATGACAACACACTATGCTAAGTTATTGGATAAATGCATAGGAGAGCAGATGGATGCTCTATGTGATATATATTCAGAAGAAAAATAGCTATACAAAAACTCCCCCTGTCCACTGACAGGAGGAGTCCCCAACAACAATCAAAAATAAAAACAAAAAACCATCACCTAACAATCTCAATATATCTGTTATCCTGATTACTCACATAAGGGTTCTTTTCTACCACATCCACCTTTATCACTGTCTGTTTCTTCTGAAACCATCTGAACAAAAAGAATTTCTTTGCAGGGTTTACTGTTTCCCTTCTTGTAGAAACAATGATACTCTTTTCACTCTTAAACATAGGACTTACAGCCACTGTAGAAGGATACTTTAATCCTACTCTGACAGAATACCACTCATCAGCAACCAATGTATCCACTACCACTTGGGGGTCTTTGAAGAGTGTGTCTTTAAGGATAATAGTATCTGCCCTAGAAAAACTTGAAGAAACCCATTGAAGGCTCTGTAACTTTGAGTCCTTGATTTTCAGTTCTTTCCTCACATCATCAAGTTTCTGAAAGATAGAGTCACTAGAATATTTCATTTGATCTATGGTCAACTTGAATGCTCTATTCTTCTTCTCTGAAGTACTATATTGCTCACTATATGCCTTGACATTCTCTACTGCTTCTTTCCACTTTTTCTCTGTCTTTCTCTTGCTTTTTATCATAGCAATGAGTGCAATACCCATCAGCACTATTATTGCCAAGAGACAAGCATATATCCTAGTATGTTTCATACCTCATCATTTACAACGCAAAGTTACAATCAACGTAATATATCAGCAACCATCTAACAGTTTTGCTTATACCACATAACCATACTTCATAACTACTTTCCTCATCTTCCACCTCCCTATACCTTTGCATAATCAAAACACGACATTATGAAGATACTAGTAGAAAGAACATGGAAGAAGGAAGAGTACACTATTGGTAAACTATACATTGATGGAGTTTTCTTTTGTAACACCCTTGAGGATAAAGACAGAGGACTAACATCCACTATGACCCTTGAAGAGATAAAGAAAAAGAAGAAAGCTGGAGTCACTGCAATACCATTAGGAACATACAATATAAGGATGGACATTACAAGTCCTAAATACAGCAGCAAAGAGTGGTATGTGAAGAACTGTCATGGTGCAAAGATGCCTAGACTTGAGAAAGTTTCTGGTTATGAAGGAGTACTCATACATCCAGGGAACAAAGCCTCAGAGACAGAAGGGTGTTTACTTATAGGAAAGAATGATGTAAAGGGTATGGTAATAAAGTCAAAAGAATACTTCCTTACATTATATAACAAGATGTATGAAGCATATAGTAAGGGGGATAAGATAGAAATAACAATAAATTAAATGAAGGGAAGCAGAGATGCTTCCCTTTTTTGTTTACAATGTTTTTCTAAAAATTTTTGAGTGTGGATAAAAAGTAGGGATACTTGAAAAATTTGATGTGGGTATAAAAAGTGGGAATTTACTAAAATCAAAAGTGTGTATAAAAAGCAGAGATAAGAACACACACCACCCCCACCAAAATTTGGATTGGAATATACCCCCTGGGGTTGTTTCAATACAAAAGGATACTATAAAGTATCTGATAATGTACGCGCGTACATATTATATATACTATAAGACCTACAGGTCTTATTGGTTTTATTGTTTTATAAGTATTCAAGGGACACATCACCTCTCCTATATTTTGGAGGGAAGAAAAGCGTTTTTGCTTTTCTGAACTTCAAATAGTTTTATAAATCTGATAGGGTTGACTGTCCTTGAAAGATTAATATTGTATTGCAGTCAGTTAGATGTTTACTACATACATCAGTGCCTCTGGGATGGGGAAAGCCTTATGGCAAATAATTCTGTAAACAAAGGTATTGTTAACTCTTGGTCTCTCATTGCTTTTGCCAAATCACACGGCAAAATGCAAGTTGCTCCTTTTGTCAACAAGGAGACAGGTGAACCTTTCCATTCTTGTGTATTCATCCACCCTATTGACAACACAAAAATCCTTGTGGCTTTCTCTTCAAACCTTGGTGAACTCACTCCTCGTCAGATTGCTGCTCAGAAGGATGATCTTCAGGTTGTAGAACTTGAGTCTGGCAACTACAAACTCTGCAAGCAAGGCAGCAACTCTTGGCAAGATGTAGACCTTGGGATCTAAGTAATATATAGCACATATTACCGCCTATAAAAAGTGGGTAGGTAAGTCTAAAAGGCTTACCTATCTGCTTTTTTTGATGAAAATTCAGCAGTACTTTACAAGTTTTACTCCATTTTCAACTAATCTTTACAAAAAAATGCACTACAAAGTCCTTGACTCTTACCACCACCTTGTAAGAGTCTTCAATACTTACAAAGAAGCACTAATCTTTAAGACAGTCTGCGGCAATGCAGGCTGGTACATAAAGACTTAGTGTCTTAATCCTTCTGTCTTAATCCTTCTTCTGTTGGAATAGACACAAAGATAGTAAAAACATTATCAAAAACATTCACCATGATACTTACAAGAGATAGAGCAATTAGTCTTTTTGAAAAACTAAATGACTATTGCAAAAAGAACCACTTGAAGATAAAGTCAAAGTCCTGTGGCAACTACATGGGACTTGCAAAGATTGTAATGCAGAGATATGACTTTGTCATATTAGTCAATGACAATCATGACAAATTCATCTGCTACAATCCCAAGTACCTAAAAAAGTGGACTTTGAAGGAGTCACTAAAACATATTTCACCCTTAAAAATCAAATAAAATGGACAAATCAGATCTACAGACAATGCTGCAATTTGCAGCAAAATATAACTTGATGCACAAGCCTCTTGCTACAGTAAAGAAATGGTATGAAGAAGCCAATTCCTTGAATGACAAGTCTAGTATAATTTATACACTATGGACTACAAAGTCACATTGATTGTCTATGTAGCACTCATACTGACAATTCTTTCATGTTATGGTTTTTACAATAGCAATCTCATTCATTCTGCGGTTAAGCATTATGGATGGGATGCTATTGTACTCTTTGGCCTAATAATACTGATACTTTTTTCAGTTATAGTCTTCAATCTACCGTCTTAATGTCTTGTCTTAATCCTTCTTCTATTGGAATATACCCAACGAGAAGGACGAAAATCATCTTGACTATGCAGAATATCAGTCTTAATCCTTCTTCTATTGGAATAGACGCAAATATAATAAAAAATGGGAACAAACTTTTATTACAAAATTCCTTTAGCCAAAAGAGAGGCAAAGGAATTACAAAACCTCATCACAGAAAATCCTGACTATAATACTCTCTTAGAGAAACTTGAGGAAGCAAAGGAAAGCCACTGCATACACTTAGGGAAGAGAAGTGCAGGGTGGCAGTTTATGTGGGACTTTCATAAAGGAAAGTACTATGATGCTAACCTTGACTCCATCAAGCAGTTTCTTACCACAGCAGGAGGATATATAGAGAGTGAATACTGTCAAAGAATTCCAGTAGACACTTTTTTTGGTGAGGAGATTGCCACTAGTCTTTACAAAGATGCAAGTCATCTTGACTATGCAGAATATCAGAAGCAACATCCTGAAGATTCCTACTACTCCTACTTCATTCCTTCAGCAGAGGAGTTTACCTCTGATGATGGTCTAAGGTTCAGTAGAACATCAGATTTCTGTTGACATACAACATACTAAGGTTCTTAGGAACAACTATTATTTAAAGGGTTAAAAGGGTAAGCAGAAAGTAGTAGCGTTGGTTACTGCTTTACTGCTTACTTTTTATTTGTTCTTTAAGGAGCAACAAACCATAAAAACCATTACTATGACAGCAAAAGGACAAGCCATTCAGGACATCAAGGATGAACTGAAGAGTGAGGGCAAATGCTTTATTGTCTTCATTACAGAGTTAACTCCTACCATCAATAAAATAGTAGGAGAATATATCAAACAACAAGAAAAAAAGCACCAGTAATATGGAACACTATAAGATGGATTACCAACTGATAGCACATTGTGCTTTCAATGCCTTTACAGGCAAGGCTGAATATGAAAATTTCACTCACTACTACAAAAAGAAGAAAAAGAGATGAGTAGAAAAAAGAGATACATTACATTCTTCAAGATAAGTTACAGACACCTCATTCCTACCCTAGATGAGTATGGGATGATGTGTACCAGATCATGGTGGCAGTGTTTCAAGATTGGATGCAGACACATCAAGCAAGGCAGTGCCACTTTCTTCACAATAGAGAGAGTATAACTTACATCTTCACTTAGACATTTTTAGCCTAAAATTTAGATGTCCCACAGTAGTCTCTCTTATGTATAACTTTGCAACACAGTAGATGCTATAATTGAATTTGTCTATGTGAAAAGTGATAAAACGTTTATTCTTGCTTCTACCACCTGTGAAGGCAGTAGAAGTTTCTTGCTCTGATGATGGAATAGGTATACATAGCAGACTTAAAATCTGCTGAACAGCAATGTTCATGTGGGTTCAAATCCCACTCAGAGTACTACAGATTGAATTGAGTAATCGGTTTTTATAATTTTTAGATTTTTTGATATTGCATCTCTGTCAGTTTGTGAAAATAGACAGAGTTTTTGCCCTCATAGTTCAATGGATAGAACAACTCTCTCCTAAAGAGTAAATGTAGGTTCAATTCCTACTGGGGGTACACTGAAATTGATGTTTACAACTCATTTGTTTTTAGATTTTGTTTTTAGATTTTTATTATTTTAATACGAATTTATTCATTTTCCTCTCTGTTGTGAAACAGGGAGGATTTTTATTTCCTTTTATTCAGTAAATCCGTAGTATGCGATTAGCCTACTACACCATATAAATTTAATTCCTTTAATAGTATGAGTAGAACAAGTAGAAGATGGACAGAGGAAGAAGACCAACTGCTCCTCCGTCAAGTGAGAGCATTCCCACAGAACCTCAGCAAGTGCTTCCTTATTGTAGCAGAAAGCACAGACAGAACACCACACGCAGTATGCAACCATTGGTATACTGTAGTATCAAAAAGACCTGATGCTATATGCTTCTTTACTGCTTCAGAAAAGCATGTTTCCAAGAACAGAAAGAATGGTGTTGGAGTAGAGAGTACTAGAAGCATTTGGCAACGCCTTATGCACATTATCCGTAATCTCTAAGCCTATGGAAACAACAGCAGTAGAACAAATCATCTGTAATCTCCTTGCCAAGTGGAGAAGGGAGAGTGTGGAGATTAATGCTAAGTCCAAAGAGCGTAAAAATACTATTGACAAATGCATCTTTGACCTTCAAGGATTACTCATCTCCATACAAGAAGAAGATGACTATATCCGTTATTTCTTTACAGAACTCCCTTCCAAGGAAGCAGAAGACTATCTTTTAGGCCAAGAGGCAGATGACCAACTTTCAACCCTTGAAGCCCATGATACAAACATCTGATGATTATTCACTGATACCAGAAATATGGTATTCATAACTTGTAAATTATGACAAGAGAAGAAGTATATTCAGCCTGTCTTACAGGCATAGAGAAGTCCAATTTCCTTTTATTGGAGGCTGCAACGGGAATAGGGAAAACTTCAATATCTCTTAAATTGGCAAACCATTTGGTGGCTACAAAGTACAAAGGGAAGCAGACTTCTATGCTTCTTCTAGTAGCCAAGACTGTGCATAAACAGACTTGGAAGGATGAAATCACCAAGTGGGGAGGTCTCAATGTAGACCTCCTCACCATTGAGTGTTATGAGTCCTTGAAGAAGCATACAGGAGAAGCCTTTGACATCATCCTGATGGATGAAGTTCACCATATCAACAGTGATGCACGCCTGGAGTATCTTAGCACTCTTGGCTATGGCAACATCATAGGACTAAGTGCTACTATCCCCATGAAACTCAAGAACTACTTGAAATACAAATATCATGCAGAAACAGTATCTTGCCCTATCATTGAAGCCATAGAGTCAGAAGTGCTTCCCGAACCTAAGATTATCCTCTTTCCTCTACAACTTGACAATACCAAGCCAACAGAGACCATAGAGATAAATCCCAAGGCTAAAGGAAGGACACTCCAAGGTACATACAATAAACTTTGGAGTTACAGAAAGCAGAAAGTACATGCCATCATCACTTGCACTCAAAAGCAGAAACTTGGTGATATGAACAATCAGATACTCTTTGCCAAGAACAGATATATGAGAACCAGACAGGAGTTCCTTAAAAACAAGTGGCTCTTTGACTGTGGTGAGAGAATAAAATATCTTGCCAACCTAAAGAATGACATAGTACTTGCTATTCTACAGAAGTTGAAGAAGGAAAGGTCTATCACCTTTTGCAAGACCATAGAGCAGGCTGAGAAACTTGGTAAGCACTGCATACACTCCAAGAATCCTAACTCTGATGATGTTTACAAGAACTTCAATGCCAAGAGAATCAATCATATAGCCTCTGTCAATATCCTCAATGAGAATGCCAATCTTGTAGACTGCAAGTATGCTGTCTTTGCCAATTACTCTTCATCAGAATGTGTAATGCTACAACGTCTTGGAAGGTCACTAAGGCATAAGTCACCTGTAATCATCATGCCTTACTATGAAGGTACTAGGGAGCAGGAGATACTTGAAGAAATGCTTAAAGACTTTGGCAAGGATAGCATCAAAACCATTCATTCCCTTGAAGCACTTGATGCATTGATAAAGCAACAATGACATTCTGTTTTTTTTTGTACTTTTCTCCCTGATTATTTGTATCTTTGCAACTAAGAAGGATGAAATATGGGAAACGATAATAACAGGACATTTTCATACAATAGAGGCATCAGTTACAAGGGTAATACCTACCCTTCATCTGATGCTACTATTGTAGATGATGATGGTGGACAAAGGCTAGGCCCTATCTTTGTAGATGCCAACAGTCAGTACTACACTATGCAGAATGGTGTACCTGTATCTGTGATGCCTCTACATACACTTGATGAAGTGACAGTCACACCCAATAGGGAAAAGAGACTTACTGATGGTTTCAATGATTGGCTTACACAAAGCAATGATGTCACTATGGTAAACAATCTCCCTCATGGGGAATACAATACTCATCTTAGAGACAATGCAATAAGAGGAGCAGAAAGTCATGCAGCATGGGAGAAAGAACATCCTAATGCTGCAGCATGGGGTCGTGTAGCAGGAGCAGTACCATTTGCAGTGGCAGCAGCTCCTTTTGTTTTAGGTGCTGGTGAGGCATTAGCTGGAACTGCATTAGGCCAAGGCATAAGTAGTGGTCTTGGAATGGTTGCCAATGTTGCAAGCAATAGCACATGGCTACCTTGGCTAGATGCTGCTGCAACATCATATTTTGGTGCACATGGATTGCAGGATATAGCAAATGGAAAGTTTACTCCTGAGACTGCTTTAGAGGTAATGCCTTTAGGCAAGGCAGTTTCTCCTATAATAAATGAAGGTAGACATCTTGCAACAAACATCAATGATTACAACAATATAAATAATTTTATAGAAAGATATGGATATACTCAGTATAAGCCGAAATTAGGGTTGGTTTTTGATGATGAAAAGTTGGATAGACTTACAAATCAACTTGTAAGTCAACATAATAGATTTACAAGGGGAGTTTCTGTCGCTGAAGCAAGAAAATATTATGGTTTTCCCGAAGAATGGACTGACGAACAAATTGCAGAATACACATTAACTCACCCACATATACCAAGGGAATTAAACTCTGGGGGTAATCCTGAAAGAAATCCTGTACTATATACCTCAAATTCTATTGATTTAGCAAAGCAATATACAGATGGAAATGGCTATGTAGGAATACTGCAAAGACCAATAACTTATAATCCTGATAGGTCAAAGATGCTCGAACTAAATGATTTCCGTTTTAATAGATTACCTAAAGAAGTCAATAATGACTTTAACCCTTCTATAACAACAGATGAACCTTATGTCGCTAGGAATAAGCAGCAAAAAGCCGAACTTAATGAACTTAATAGCGTTAAAGGAGGAATAGCATATAAGCATAAAGGTAAAGTGGTAAGGACATATAGTCCTGTATCTCCAACATTTTTAGATGCACAAGCCAATGCAGGATCCTACATGATTCCCACACAATTACCTTATGATAAAGATTTCAGGCATTATTTATTTTATGGAGACCCAGATAATGAAATTCTTGGGTTAGAAAAGTTAATTAAATATACAAAACCAGAAGGAGCACCATCAGTAGATTATAAACCTTATTCTATAGGGTTTTCTAGAAAAAAAGCATTAGGAGGTAAACTATGATTTGGAGATTATCAGATATAATAGATTGGTTTAGAGAAAAAAGAGAAGAAAAGTATTATGCCTGGGCTATAAAGCACATGGATGAACTTCCTTTTGAACCAACTGCAATAAATGCAGGAGAATGGATAAAGGTTGAGGATAACCCCAAAGTACCCAAATCAGGTATATACATCTTTCTTTGTGCAGGAGACAACCATTTGCTTTATGAGATACACACTCTTAGAAAAGGCATAGATTTACTTTGGAACTTCCAGGGAGAGAGAAGTCATACTGATGCATGGGCACTTGTCAAACCTCTTTACTACTATTATATTCCCAACCCTCCACAATAAGAATAATGTTCTGCACCACAAAAGAATATGTTGAGAGTATTTTCCAATATTTCAGAGGAAAATTTCCAAACGTTAGTGATAATGATCTTTATAAAAGAATTTCTAATCACTATGAAGGAGGACTCTTTGATATATGGACAATAGAAGATTGGACTAATGCACTCAATTACACAAAGCAGGGACATCTATTTACTCTATTCAAGGATTGGGATGAATATTTCAAGTATAATGGCAATTACAAAAAGCGCCCTAATTTCTCAGATAAGAATTGGCATTTTATATCATAATTCCCCAAGACTTCTCAATCACATATTTCACAATAAGAAATAATCATGTGTAAAGTATCTAAAGATATAATCGAAAGATGTTAAATAACGCAGAATCCTTGTGGCTTACAATAAAAAGATATATTTTTGCCCAAAACAAAGTATACAACTATGTTAGGTATAGACAAGAAAGAATTGCCTAAAATAGAAGGCAGATATGCTAAGGAAATGAGAGAGGCATTATACAAGTCACACAAAGGTGAGCTTAATGCTTCTGAAAAGAAGGCACTTAGTCGTTCTTTCATTATTCTTAGCAAGTATGAGTCAGCGTGGGAATAAGTTGAATTGTCCCCAGAAATTGGTATTTAAGAGAAGATTATGAATAATGTTGATATAAAAGACTACGCAACTTACATTGGCATAACTATGTTAATGAAAGGTCTAACTGTCAGCCCTTTGAAGTTGCAGAAAATACTATACTATGAGCAGTCTTGGCACATGGTGGCATTTGGACGTGATAATTCTCTTTTCTCAAAAGCACCACAAGCATGGGTAAATGGCCCTGTATATCCTGAAATCTATTATATCTACAAAGATAAAGTTTCTGGCATGTGTGACCATCTAAAGATGAAAGACTTTCTGCAAGAAGGTGAAGACCCTCATAATAAAGAGAAAGAGCTAGCAGAAAAGATGAACTTGACAGACGATGAAATCTCTTTGACCGAGAGGGTAATTATGCTTTATGGTTCTCGCACTCAAAATCAGTTAATATTACTGACCCATAGCGAGAAACCTTGGAGTGAAATGCGTGAAGGTCTAAAACCTTATGATTACTCTGACCGAGAGATTTCTCTTGATACAATGCATGATTACTATAAAGAAAGATATGACAGAAATAGGGCAAAGTGATGATAGACTTAAATTTTGATGACACAAGGGATATTGACTACCCTGCAAAATTGACAGATAGCTTGTCATATCAAGATTTGGTTGATTCTCAAGCCCAATGTATTTCTGTGCAATATAATGAAATTGATTTGGGTAATACGCAGTATGGCTTTAACCAAGGCTTTGAAGGCAATGAGGCAAACCTATATTTTGAAAGGATGCGTGAGTTCTCTGAACAAACCTTGAATGAAATTAGGTATAATGCAGATTATAGACTTCATTTCTACCGAACTAATGTTTCAGGAAACATCAAACATATATTTGACACAATAGATCCTAAAATAGCCAAGGCAAACCCTTTAATATTTCATTTTGCCCTTGACCCCACAAATAAAAACCATGCTGATAGGAAAAAACATATAAGGAATCCAAGAGTGTATTTTATGGTAGGAAGAAATGGAATGATACACATTCTCTTCTTTGACCCTTACCATGAAATAAATCCATAGGCAAAAGCAAAATTAGAATAAAGCATCATACTAAGGCATTAGCATCATTGTTGGAATTTTATTAACTTTGCAGCAGGAAATATTATAGATGAAAACAATAGAACAAATTGACAAAATAAAAGCAATAGTCCTGTATATCCTACAGCATTTTAAGAATGGTGTAGACTACATCAAGTTGTTCAAAATTATGTATTTTGCACAACGTGAATACTTGGCGACTTATGGCCTCACTATTGTTGAAGACACCTTTAAGGCACGCCAGTTAGGACCTGTACCATCTCTTACCTACAAAATAGTCAAGATGGCAGAGAATGGAGATAAGTCAGCAGATCTTGATGATTTTATATCCTCCATATATGTAGATGAAAATCAAAAGGTATATGCAAACAAAGCACCTGATATGGACTATATTGCAGAGGCTGAAAAGGAAGAGATAGATAAAACTATAGCCAAATACAAAGATTTGGATTCTCTGGAACTTTCAGAGTTGTCCCATGACAATGCCTATGAGACAGTATGCAAGAGAATGAAAGATGACCCTCAGCAAGATGTACTTACACTTATTGACATAGCACGTGCTGGAGGAGCGTCAGATGCAATGATAGATTATATTCGTGAAGAGCAAATCATAAGAGAAGCCTTGCTATGCTAATAGAAGACCCCAAAGGAGCATTGTCTGCACTTAGGGCAGAGATAAAAGATAGTCAGCAAATAAAATCAAGCAAAGACCTTAATATTGGAGATATTATTTATCAAGATTTAGATAAAAAGGATGGACTGATACTAGACAAAGGTTATGATAGCAGATTAAAATACTTTGTTATTGTAGGCAAGAACTTCAAAGGTGATGCTATAGGACTTTGTCTGATTAATTCTAATTTGGATTTCTATAAGAATGTTCCTGCTATGCAGCATTTTCAATATATCTTAAAAGCCAATAACTATAAAGGAATACTTACAAAAGACAGTCGTTTGGACTGCGCAAAACTTTTCACAATAAAAGCAAAGAAAAGCATTGCTGTAAAAGCAGAGCATGTCGGGCATTTAACTGAAGAAGACGAAAATAAAGTAATTGATTTAGTTTCTTCGTGTAAGTTTATTGATGCTCATAACAAAAAAGTCTACAGAATAGGACAGAAATAGAAAATTTTAATACGATATATAATAGCACAACTCTTCAAGGGTTGTGCTTTTTGCATTTATAAACCCTTTACATAAAAAGAATTATGAAGATAACAATCAACACAGATGTACTTCAAAGACATCACCTGTCACTGGGTGATTTCCTTGTGTTGCTTATGGGCTACTATGATGCAGACTACAAGCAATGCTGCAACAAATTAGTAGGTGAAGGTATTGCAAGCCCTAATCTCTACAACCCTCCTTGCATTATCCTCTCTGACAATAGTAAGGACTTAGTTGCCAATATCATCATTGACTCTGATGATAAAGTCATTAACAGCAAGATTGATTTCACTAAATTGGCCATCTATCTTCAATCACTATACCCTCAAGGGTTGAAGTCAGGCACTACCTATGATTGGAGGGGAAAGACTTCTGTCATAGAGCAGAAACTCAAAGCCCTTGTAGCAGTACATGGCTTTACCTTTA
>CAVJZJ010000030.1:0-36297 GCA_963653995.1 Flexilinea sp. | reverse complement strand
TCAGTATTCGGGCCGGAAGACTCGAGTATTCGGACTTGAATACTGCAGTCTTCGGGCCAAACTACTACGGTATTCGGACTCGAATACTACGGTATTCGGCATCAAATACTGCAGTACTCGGCCCGAAGACTAAAATAGGACAGAATAGAAAGGATAATAGATGGAGTGTAAACGATATCAAAAAGAACAGCCTCGACAGAAAAATCCGTATTGCGATGTTGCAAAGACTGGGATTTTTCTGTCGAGACTGTTGCTTTCAGGTACGCTTTACTTCACCGACGGGGTGAAACGCAAGGTGAACGTATGCTTACCGACCGGACAACGATACTGGTCGAGAACGGCGTCGCCGCCACAACTGTGATTGCCGATACCGCGCTGCCAATAATCGAAATGGGCAAATATTTGCGGATGCTTGGTCAGATCGTAAGGATGCTTTCGGCCATAGAACACGTCGTAATCGAACTGGGCATCATCGACATGAGAGAGAGAGAAGGCAACAAGGCCCTCTGTCTCTACTTGAAGTGACAAATGATTGGAACTGAGCGTCAGGTCGCGCAACCCCTGGCGGTCGCCCATAGTCTGCGGAGCGCTTTGTTCTTCAAACATATCGCTGACCGTTGTGAGGTATCGTCCGAAAAGCGAACCACGCTGACGGTCGATATAATTGCTTTCGGGACCTTTGGCGTAGTATTCCACTTGCTCAAGACCCGGGGCGAACTGCATGGAGAGTCCGATGCGACGAATGTCGGAAGAGGAGTTTTCAAAATCGGCCTTCATATCGACCACGCCACTGGGATAGATAGTATAGGTGAGGACGTGGGTATCGGTACCGTTGGAAACGGAAGTCTTCACTACCACGTTTTTCCCTACACGATGCGGAGCGGCAATCATCGTCTTGGTGCCGGAAAGGGCGGCAGCCTCCTTGTTTTCGTTGGAAGCGATGCCCGAGGTGGCACCCAAACTGATATTGTCGTTGGCGATACGACGGAAACCGTTGAAGTCAGGTCCTTGATTGGGAATGACGATTTCTTGTCCTTGATATTTCCATGAGTTGATAGTGCCGTCAGCGGCAAAGGCGATACTGAAATTATCTCCAATGATTTCATTGCCACGCACTTTCAGTTTTCCGCGCTCCTGCAGGACAGGAAGATTGCCATGCGAATGAGTGACGAATGTCGGGTCGGCCACCGAAGCGCAAACGGCATGGGCATCTGCAGCAAGTGCAAACTGCTGCTGCGCGAGCGGATAATTCTTCTTGGCCCACGTGGCATCTGCCTTGAGACAGAGTGACAAGGTGATGAAATATTCATGACCGTCTTGTTTCTCTGTCGTGTAGGGTACATCGACCTTTGCTTCATGGCCGGGAGCGACAGACGGAAGAGCGACTTGTCCATGCTCTACTTCTACGCCGTCACGGAGTACAGCATAACGTAAGGCGAACAAATGGGCGAGATCGGTAAAAGCATATTTGTTTTTGAGGGTCAACTGTTTACCGGAAAAAGATACGAAGTCGACATTGCGGTAGACGTACTTCACCTCTGTGAGTTTCGGTGTCCACTCACGTCCCGGGGTGATGATACCATTGCTCATGAAATCACCTTGGAATCCTTCAACACCGTTATTGAGTTGGGTGTAATCATAACCAGAAGTATAATAATGCAAACCGGTAGTCGGATTGACGAGCGGAAGGCCAGCCTTGATACGACGGGTGTCATAGATGCCTTGATCAACCCAGTCCCAAATGCAACCGCCAACAATGCCGGTGCTTTGCTCGATGAGATTCCAATATTCCTGCAGATTGCCTACGGCCTGTCCCATAGCGTGCGCATACTCACAGATGAAGTAAGGTTTGCCGTTCAGACCATCCATCTGACTGCGCACGACATCGACACGCGGATACATATCAGAACCGAGATCCGAACTTTTTGCACCATGGTTGTCACCCTCATAGTGTACGATGGCATCACGTCCGGGACAGAGTTCCTTCACACGGTTGTAGGTAGCATCGAAATTGACACCCCCACCCGACTCGTTGCCCAGCGACCAGAATACGATGCTCGGATGATTGCGGTCGCGCAATACCATACGCTCGGTGCGGTCAAGATATGTAGCCTGCCAGGATGGATTGTTGGAGAGCGACTGGTTGTTGTGACACTCTACATCGGCCTCGTCCATGCAGTAGAGTCCATAATAATCGAACATGGCGTACATTTTCGCCTGGCGTGGATAGTGACTGGTGCGGACGGTATTGACATTGGCCTGCTTCATCAGTTGCACATCGCGGAGCATCGTCGGAACATCAATGGCATGACCGTAGAGCGGATGGATGTCCTGCGTGTTGACACCCTTGAAGAATACTCGCTTGCCGTTGACATATACCAAACGGTCGACGATGCGCACATCACGGAATCCGTACTTGGAAGAGAACACCATCTCGTCGTTGCCCTTTGCATCATGTTGACGTACAACCACCGTATAGAGATAGGGATGCTCGGAACTCCAGGGGGTAAGTCCTGTGAGTCCGTCAAAAGACACCTCCATCTGTTTGTCATTTTCACGCGCTCCCATAGACACGCTGACCGTCTTTTGGGCAATGGTATGCCCTTCTGCATCAATGAGTGACACTTCTGCTATCTTTGTGGATGGTAGGGCCTCGGTCTTGTGAAAGTCGAGCGACACGTTCATTGAAGCCGAAGTATAATCACCGCCTAACGTAGACGTGATATAGTGGTCGCGGACGTAAGTCTTTGGAGTGGCAACGAGATAAACGTCGCGGTGGATGCCGCCAAGATGCCACATGTCCTGTCCCTCAAGATAGGATCCGTCGCTCCAACGGTAGCAGCGTACAGAGACGTTATTCTCACCAGTGCGCACACATGGGGTAATATCAAACTCGGCATCGGTGTTGGCCCCTTGGGAATAACCGACATACTGTCCGTTGACCCAAACGACGATGGCACTGCACGCACCGTCGAAATGCAGAACGACGCGCTTTTTATTCCACCCGTCGGGAAGTGAGAATGTACGGCGGTAAGAACCGACAGGATTGGCATCGAAATTGTCCTTGAAGGCTTCGATGTAGGGAGGATTGTTTTTGAAGGGATAACCCACATTATTATATACAGGCACATCGTATCCCGCCATCTCCCAGTTGAGCGGAACAGTGATATTGTTCCAACTGCTCACGTCGGCACCGTCGCCATAGAATTCGGCTTCACCGGGAACGGCGGACGACTTCCAGTCGGCCGTATAGTGGAATTTCCACTGGCCATTGAGCGACACATAGTCGGCCCGTGTGGGAGTAATCCACGGCTTGGCATAGTAGTCATCAGCGGTCATCGCCTCAAAAGAAGAGTACGGAATGTAGGTAGCATGGGCTTTTTCCTTATTGTCCTCATACTTGGTTTGGTCCTCCACCCAAGACTCAGAGAATTGGTTCCGCTTGACGATGGCCGGTGTGGTCTTCACGCCTTTGTTTCGTAAAGATTTTGCGGGAGGGGTCGCCGACAGCGACGTACAAAACAGCAGCCCCGCAAGTGCCGCCGAACAAAAAACAAGTTTTTGCATCATTATAATGGTACGATTATGGTTTTTTCAACAGGTTTTCAGTCTGCGCCAAGCGAAGTCTCGCAAAACGCGGTGTAAAGGTAAGGATAAAAATTCAGATATTGACAGGTACGGGGTACATAATTCATTCACATGAAATAGAAGAGTTAAATTCGTAAAAAAAACATTTCGTATTCACTATTTTTTCTACATTTGCAAAAAATACAAAAAACATTAAGACTATGCGACTATCTTTTCTGTCAATACTAATTATTACCCTTCTATTCTCCCTGCACGGCACAACGATTTCGGCGCAGGAGGAATATGACAAGCAAGACGATTACACATTTGCCTTACAGATGTACGATGGTGACGAGTTACTCAACCAAGTACTCCTTGATGCCGTTGACTCTACAGGACATCCGTATGCATACATACTGGTAAATGGACGAGTATGGGATCCGCACTATGGTGATCGGAGTCACTTATATGAGCGCGAATTATGCAGATGCGCATACGGACAATTTCCATTCACATTTTATCCTGCCACACAGGTCAAAAATGAACGTTTTGTCAATGATTGGTTCGACTACGAATACAAGGATGAATTGAGATATTATTATTTCAAAAGGTCAAGAGGAAATCCATTTGCCCTATATTTCTTTGACGGAAAAGATCTCTATTACTCAACAAGTCTCCTCACCAAGACGAGTGAGCCATATATTGTAGGTGATGGTCATTTCCAAATAACCAATAAAACCACTTATGATAGCCATGATGATGAAGAAGGTTACGAAATTGAGATGGAACTGGATGAACAAATGAAAAAATATGCTATACCCAAAGACGAGAACATTGCAAATTGGGATAAAATACAAAAACGGATAAATACTTTCCGCATTCTAAAGGGAACGCCGGAAACATTGTCTATAAATACGCTAAGACCTGAAAATTCGAACATCACACTGATATATGACGCCAACTCCAAAGAGTTGCATCTTTATGGCACCAATGAGGCTACTATATCTTTATACACTGCAGGGGGACAAACGTATAGAGAATACCATTCTTCAGGAACTATACATCTTGACGGTATTCCTCACGGTATATATATAGCAAAAGCGCTATCAAAAGACGGACAGATAACCGTTAAATCAATTGTCATTTAAATTAATTCTTGTTTTGCGGTGGAAATTTATAGAACCCACCTTAATAGAATATAGAAAATAAGTTTCACCCTATCAACTATAAGAACATGTTACGTCATATTATATTCTGGATTTTCTTGATTGTCCTGCATCTGCAATGTGGAGCACAAGAATTTACATCAAATTTTTCTCACAACAACACGTTGGTTGTTCGACTGACTTGCAATGATAGTCTAAACATAAGTAATATGCAAGGCATACCCTACAAAATTGGACTTGACGGACATCCGACATACGAATGGGCAGAATTCAGCGGTGATTCCCTAACCTTACCCTTGGATATGATTGAAGAAATGTCCATAATAAAGGGGAAAGAAGTATTGCGGAGCCGATTTACATTAGGTGATAGTATAGGTATACTCGGTGAGGGTTCCCAAAAATGGTTTGTAGATTCTATTTTCCCCGAGAAATGGTCTGTGCATACTAAAGAAACTAAAAACTTCAATAGTTTTAATTATAAGCGTTGGATTGTTTTTGATAGTAAGCATGGTGTATTCAAATGGAAATTCAGTCCCTGCTACATGGTATTCATGGATGATCCTGATGACACAAATGGACTAAAATCATGGGGAGAATTTCAAGGTTACAATTACGAATGCGCATGGGGGGCCGTACATCCAGGAGATACTGTTTGTTACAAAAAAGTTACCGAGCATTCGGATAAATGGGATTGCGATAGTTGGTATTGGACTTATGCATACAATGATATAGGTCATGACATTGCGCATACTCAATATGACTATTTTGCAAACATTGCCGTAGAGCAAGCGAGACAACATGGTGTGGAAATATCCTATGCAGACAGCCCTATATGGATGGCATCAAAAGAAGATGTGGAATATTTACTCAAAAATTGCGGAAGAGACATCATGCGAGAACGAAACGAGGAAACTATTTGGCATAGCGACCCTGTAAAAAACCTAAGCGAAAGAAATTGTTATACTTATCTGAGATTGTACAATTCCAATGATTATTGTCTCTACATAGCGTCAGAAGAGATGAGAAGATATAAGAACTCATATAATATCGATCCAGAATTGTCAACTTATGATACACTGGGTGATTACATCAGTGATCCTATATCCAGCATCACCACGGTGAGCCCAAGAACCTTAAGAGATTGTCAGCAACGCATGAAGGGCCTTACTGAGATTGAAAATCAACGGCCTGCACGATACGCTTGCCTATGGACGTCCACACTTGCCCCAGAAGGAGATGACAATACCAAAGCATGGGCATTGCAAATCACACCGGAAGGATGTTGCCTAATAAAAATGGACCGATCGACAAAACTTCCGGCCCTTATGGTAGGCAGACCGATAGACCCCAATGTGATATCAACAAGAAAAAACATCAACCTGAAATATTAAAAATTTGATTACCCTTATACCAACATGGAAGAAAGCGCTAACACAAAAGCGGCAAGTGTTCTATCAGCAACACTGCCCATACATGTATTTCATTGCAGCAAGAACGAGCAAGGATATATTGGATTGTGTTTTTCCATAGACATTCCGAAGGATGGGCCAGAGACATTGCTGACTTGGAAAGGCGATGTTTTCCAGCATCGTTGATTTGTCCTTTTCCAACTCAAGCGTCACTGGCAATCTGAACAAAACATTGAAAGGGACTAGTAAACTTGGTGAACTTATGCTGGAAAGCAATGACATAACGTTTGATGTAAACGGAGATGGTACAAGCACCCTATACAAATTATATTGTCGCCATTCCCCAAACGTATCAAAGAATGGAAAATCAACATTAAAAACAGAAGACATGAAAGAAGATAATAAGAATACAAACGTAGCAGTAAAAGCATATTTTCTGATGCTGGCAATCCTTGCATCCATCGGCAGCGTCTCCGCCCAGGAGTTCAAGGTTGACACCATCAATAGCGTAGTCGACACTGTCAGTTACCTCAGAATCGTGACCAACGACAAGTATTTCCCGAAAAAGGAGATACAGATACCGATGTATCTCGTGGCCGACATCCGCTTCATTCACCGCGACAAACTCCCCACACCGGAGACCGATACCTTATCGGTAGCCGACTTCCACATGGAGAGCAAGACACTATGGAGCGGCATGAACGTTGGAGCCAAACGCAGTTGGGAAAGCGGATTGTTCTTCAAATGGGGTGACACCACACCGATGACGGCCGACCAGCAAACCACTATCAAGAGACGCTTACTGGCCCTCAACCGCGTACCGGGAATAGAAACGACATGGACTGTAGACGGAAAGACCTACAACGCCAAGCGCATCATTCCCGGAAGCAGCGAAGATGCAGCGACACAGGTAATGGGCAAGGACTGGCGTATACCGACCGTAGAGCAACTGCAGGAACTCGCATCTTGTTGTGAATCGAGAATCTATCACCGCAAGAAGGGTGTCACCGTAATGGAACTGACCCACAACGGCACCTCCATTCTTCTGCCCTACATCGAAGGCGAGAACGGTGACCGCCTCTGTCTGCGCTCAAACGTAGTCTACACCGGCGCTGACAAAAAACTGTACTGCCCCACGCTCGTTGTCGACAAAGACGGAAAATGCGTGATGCGCGACTGCTTGATGACCACAGTGGCCAATCTGCCCATACGCGCAGTGAAGAAACAATAAAGGTAGGTTCTATAAATTTCCACCTAAACAGACACTATAACACGCTATACAACCGAAAGGAGGGCAATGCTCGTCATGAGCATTGCCCTCCTTTCGGTTGTATAGCGTGTCAGTCAAGCATCACTTGCGTACGCATATCTTCATTGTTTCGCGTTTGCCATCCTTCTTGACACTCACGACATAGATGCCGGAAGCAAGGGAAGAGGAAGGAACGGTGCCGTTGCTGAGTTGACCAGCGGCTACCTTATGACCGGAGAGGTCGAAGAGTTCGTAGTCGGCATCGCCGAGGTTGACATCAGGGCGTATGCCTGTGGGAACAGTCTTGCTCATGTATAGCATCACGGCTGGCATGCGTGTGTACCAGTCTTTGTGTCCGGTCTGGGTGAAATCAAAACCTGTAGAACTATAGTAGGCACCCCACTCAAAGGCACAGTTGCCGGAAACGGGACTTGTATACTGCGTGAAGGAGATGTAGGGATAGTACTCCGAGCAGTCAATTGTGGTCAATATAGCCAGATTCTTTCCGCTCTTGTACGCGAAAGGTGTAGAGAGCGGTAGTGTCAGTTCACCGGAAGTAGCACGGGTGATGTTCACCGTACCGTCATAGACGAGCGTCATTTCGTCCTCGGGTATCCAGTCGGTAGGTGCGATTTCATCGGTATTGGCCATGTAGACCTTGACAGGAGCATCTACCACATCCTTGTAGGTGAGCGACAAAGCATCGTAGAGCCATGCAGCCTTGGTGACGTAAGCATCCTCTGTGAGACCGATTTCGTCTGCAGAATAGATACTGAGGGCAGCGGCGTGTTGGTTGGAGAAATCAAATGGGGCGTAGGATGACGACGTGGTCGAGGTAGTACCGATAGCCACAACATCGCCATCGAAGGCCTCTCGTATGCTGAGCACGAGCGAGTCGGTCTGGTTGTCAGCAGCATACTCATCGGTAGCGCCCATGAGCATCACCTCGCCGATAATAGAAGAGACGGTCTTGTCGGTCGGAGTCCATGCCAGTTCCACATCGGTCTTATCACCAGCATTGAGTGTTTTGGCCACATCTTTGTGTACCAGTTCGTTGCCGTCATGATCTTTGAGAATAGCACGGAAGGCATAGATTTTGTTTACGCCCTGATTCTCCACGGTGAGCGTGTAGGTACTCTCCTTGCCCACCATCGGTTGCGATTCACCCGAAAGCGAAATGGCAGACAGATTGTAAGTTTCGGCCTTGCGTACGTTGAGATTGTACATCTCCAACCAGTCGGCACGCATGGGTGATGTGGCATGCAGGGCAAGGTTGTACATACCGCTTTGATTGGCGGTGAATGATACGATATGATGTTTGATGTCCTTGTTTCCTTGGAAATCATAAGAGGAGATGGTCTGCAGCGGAGTCGCATAGTTCATCTTGTCGAGCAGATAGAAGTCTACATGATCGGCGCTGTACGCATGCACATCGAAATCAAGACGATAACGCACGCCCTGTTCAAACGGCATATAGTAAGAGATGAGCCAGTCATCGGCCACGGCTGTATTGGAAGCCTGATGTCCCATCACCTTGCCGGAGGAAGTGGTAGTCCACATCCACGCATAGCCGTCACCGTTGCCGTCGACAATTGTCCAGGAATCATCCGTAGCGGAGGAGGTGAAGTCGAAGTCGACAGGCATACCATAGGTGGGACCCATCACTTGCGGGGTGGTCTGCACCGACTCGCTCTCGCCGTCGGCATTGGTAGCCTTTACGATATAGTAATATTGTTGGGCAGGGGTGATGTTTTTGTCAGCATACTGCGTATCGGTAAGTCCGGAAGCCAGCACCTTGTTGCCGGGCATGCGTATTACCGAGTAGACGAGCGATGCTTTGTCGACATAACCACCGTTGACACCTACCGTCACAGCCTCCCATGAAAGATCGGCCTCATCGTAAGCAGGCTGAGTGAGTTGCAATGCGCTGACTGCAGCAGGAAGGTCATGACCGACAAAGACTTTACTCTTGGCTTCTGCGCCGTCGCCTGTTGCATTCGTAGCGATAAGAGAATAGTTATAGAATTGTCCCATGCCACTCTCTGTAGCATCGGTATAGGACATGGCTTCGCCGGGGGCGACATCGGTAAATTCTTTGACAACCTCCTTGTTGCGGTAGAGAGTCACCTTGGTCAAAGCGGTGAGCGGCTTGCCGTCGTAGGTCTTGCTTGGATTGGTCCATGTGATGACGGCTTGGTTGGCACCATTGGCATCAGCCGTGGCAGTGAAGTCGCTGACGGCAGCAGGTGTGCCGATAGCGGAAGCGGAGAAGGGGATGTAGAGGCCGGCAATCTCGGGACCGTCGCCTACCTGTCCGATGGGATAGGCCAAGGCGGTGGCCGTATCTACCTCAGCGATAAAGTCGGGCGTGTCATACTCGCGCAAGTCGGCTGCCCAATAGAGTGTCTCGGTATCGTGATCAAACTCCATACTCTGGAAGTAGGTGGGATGATAACCGGTGTGTCCGATGGTGGTCAGCGCACCCGTCGTCTTATCTATACTGCAGAGATAACCTTGGAAGGTGATACCATAGAGACGGCCATCGTAAGTACAAGCCAAGGTGAAGAAGGCACTGTCGAGCGAAGCCACCGTGGTACTTTCGGCCGTATTGAGGTCGATGGTGTAGAGCACAGAGTTGTTCTGATAGGGGCAGTTGATGGCATACATCTTCTTGGTGGAATAGTCGTACGTCATGTCGTTGATATGGCGTACAAATCCATTGAGGGCACCAACCGTATCTACTTTGTCGTTGTCGATATCATAGCGTAGGAGCGACTCTGGCACCATTGTCTCGCCATCGAGAACGGTACGTTCGATATAGTAGTAACCTTCAGCATAGGCGGCAGCCGTCACGTCGTGGGTGGCATCACCAAAGAGACGAATATGGGTAAATTGTCCGCCATCATCCAACGGGAAAGACACAAGACCGTTGATGTACTTCGAATCGGTCTCGTCGTAACTAAGGATGCCGTATGCAGTCTTCACCGCGCCGTCGGTCTCCTTGAGTTGCAGTTTCGCCTTGGGCATAACGCTACGCGAAGCGTCATGCGGACGACGCACGTTCTGCTGGGCATAGACAGACAATGGCAACGCAAGCGCAACCGCCATTAGCCATCCCGTCACAGACGTGTGCTTGAGATAGAATTTCTTCATAAAAAAGTGGTTTGTATTAATAATAATGTGATAATTCGGTTTTCCATCAAGGAAAGAGGATTGGGTATTCCTGCTGACAAGATGACGGTACCAACGTCTCCATATCGAAGACACGTACAAATCCATCTTGACAGAAAAGCACGGTTGGCAGCGACAAAATTACAAACTTTTTCACAGAAAGAGGAAAGAACAGACAAAATTCATCAAATCACGTTCACCTATTGACAAGCCGGAACTATTTTTATACGAAAAGCATACAATTTTTCCATATCACACCCACTTATAAAGAGTATGACACAAAAAACACTAAAAGAATGGCACGGCATTTGTGCGTATACAGGTAATTTCATATATTTGCAATCGTGTGATGTCATAGCACAGACAACCACGACAAAAAGAAACAAAACAAAAAACAATACTTATCATGCAACAAGAAAGAATCTACAACATGCCAAGAGAGCGCGACAAATGGCTCTCTGCGGCCTTTCCCGCACTCATGCGCAAGGTATACGTATGGATGACCTTGGCACTCATCATCACTGCAGTGACCGCCTACGGCGTTGCCAGTTCGCCCAACATCGTGATGGCCCTCTATAGCAGTCGCGCTATCATGTGGGGGCTCTTCATCGCCGAACTGGCTATTGTCATCGGCGTGAGCGCTGCAATCAACCGTCTGTCGCTCACCACGGCCACCATGCTATTCATCCTCTACTCGATTATCAACGGAGCCATGCTGTCGTCAGTATTCCTTGTCTTCTCGGCAACCGTCATCACCAAGACTTTTCTGGTCACCGCCGGCACGTTCGGCGCAATGGCCGTGATAGGATATACGACGAAGACAGATCTCACCTCTATGGGCAAGATACTCCTTATGGGACTCATCGGGCTCATCATTGCCACGGTAGTCAACATGTTTGTGAGAAGCACCGGTTTCGACCTCATCATCAGTTATGTAGGTGTGCTGATATTCGTAGGTCTGACCGCATACGACTCGCAAAAGATCAAGGAGATGCTCGCTACCTGCGATGAGATGAGCGACAACACACAGAAACTCGCCCTTATGGGTTCACTGACGCTCTATCTCGACTTCATCAACCTCTTCCTCTACCTGCTCCGTATCTTCGGACGTAGCGAGAAATAAGAGAGATTCAAACAAACCCATCCACACAAAAAGGGCAACCGCAAAGCACACAATGCAGCGGTTGCCCTTTTTCAGTTTCATACACCTTGGCTATCGCTACTGATGAAACCAACGCATACAAAGTATAAAAATACGCGAAGAAATGACGTTTTTTAGTATTCAAAAGCGCATTTCATCATTTTTATAAAAACATTCGCATATAATATAGAAATTATTATCTATATTTGCACACAGAAAGGATATTTATACAAAATAAGAAAAGAAGAAGATATGAAAGTGAAAAGCGACAGAATGGAAGCCCTCAAGATGCTTATCTCCAGTCAGGAGATGTGCAGTCAAGAGGAATTGCTACAGGCTCTGCAAAAAGAAGGGTTCGCCTTGACACAAGCCACACTGAGCCGCGACTTGAAGCAACTGAAAGTGGCAAAAGCAGCCAGTATGAACGGCAAATACGTGTATGTGCTACCCAATGAAACGATGTACAAGCGCATCCCCAATCCCAAGGCTGCGACCGAGATGCTCAGCATGCCGGGCTATATGTCGATCAATTTCTCCGGAAACATCGGCGTAATACGCACACGACCGGGCTATGCGAGTGCCATTGCCTACAACATAGACAGTAGCAACGTGCCCGAAATCATCGGCACCATTGCCGGCGATGACACCATCATGATTGTCATACGCGAGGGAACAAGCCGACAAGAGGTCATCAGTAGTCTCAGCCGATTTGTGCCGGGTATGGAATAAGCATCAACACACCATTGAGAGCAACACCGGGAAAGTGCCAGGAAAGACATACTTCATGCAACTATTCCCTACCCTACTGCGTCAAATCAATATAACAGAATTCTACATCGACGAAACAATGAGCAACAAACTGAGACGTTCAGCCGACAAGAAAATCGCCGGCGTCTGCGGCGGAATAGCCGATTTTCTTGGCATCGACCCCACACTGGTGAGGATTATCTATCTGTTGGCCACCATATTCACCGCCTTTAGCGGATGTATTGTCTACTTGATACTATGGGCCGTCATGCCCGACTATTGGAAATAAAATCTCAACAATCCTACCAAACGAGAGGGGCAAAGATGCCACACCCGGCATCTTTGCCCCTCTTTCTATTTTCTGAATATACGATTACTTGGTCATCTCCACTACAGGAAGTATTGCATCACCGATACAAGCCGACGGCATTTGGATGTGAAGCATAGCGCAGACGGTTGCAGCAAGGTCGACGATATGGGTCGGCGTTGATGTACTCCCGTGCTTGATGTTCCAACCAAGGAACACAAGAGGGATGTGAGTATCATAGGGCGCCCACACACCGTGCTGCGTACCGATATAATCCTTGTCTACATGTGCTTCGAAGAAGTCGGGACGGAGGATGACAACAATATCGCCGCTACGCTCACGGTTGTAACCATTGTTGATCTGTTCGCGTATGCGTGCGGGAATGGTCGTAGTGTTCACCTTCTCATAGTCTACGACATACTGATACTGCGTATCCTTTTTTAGAAAGTCGATGGCGGCCGCCTTCACTTTCTCATAGTCAAGTCCCTTTTCCTCAAGTCCTTTGCGGTTGATGAAGAACTGATAACTGATCACATCGTTGACATACTCCATATCGACACCGAACTGCGCACGGAGACAATCGTTGAGCGCTTTGAGTGCATCGTGCGATTCCCAACCGCCGCCAGGCAGTTTGTGATTGTTGAGGAAATTAGGATTGTGGGCAGCACCATGGTCTGCTGAAAGGAAAAGCAGATAGTTGCCACGGCCCACCTTCTCGTCAAGAACGGAGAGGAAGTGGGCGAGATCCTTATCCAACTGCATGTAGACCTCATAGTTTTCCTTGCCACGTGTGCCATATTGGTGACCGACCGCATCGGTAGAAGAGACGCTGACACAGAGCATATCAGGCACGTCGTGCTGTCCGAGTTGCTCGTTTTCGAGCGCAGCCTCAGCCATTTTGAACGTCATCGTGACACCCTCGTTGGTCGGTTTGATATCGTAACCGGGCTTGGTATGGTTGGCTTTGTTGAATTTCTCCACCCATTCGGGCAATTTGTCCATATAGTAAGTACTTGTAATGAAGTGTCCTGCCGACTTGTCGTACCAGTAAGCAGCATCAGCACTGTGTCCTGCAGGAAGGATGGAAGCGCGGTCTTTGAGCGCAACGCCAATCACCTTTGACTTGAAGTCGGTGGCCACCTTGAGTTGGTCACCGATGGTTGTGGCCAACATATTACGTGGAGACATCTGTCCGGCGCGGCTATTTGAGCCTACACCGCTGACGGTCTTGTCCTCGCAGCAGTATACGGGTTTGCCGTCGATATGGAAATCATTGCCGGCAATTCCCGTCAGCGCGGGTACCGAACCGGTATAAAGGCTACTGTGCCCAATAGCCGTAACGGTGGGAACATAGTTGATGTGATTGTTTTCAAGGCTATATCCCTCATCGACGAGTCGCTTCAGACCACCCTCGCCATATTTGTCATAATAATAGTAGAGGTAGTCCCAACGCATCTGGTCTACCGCCAGTCCGACCACCAGTTTCGGACGTTGCACCTGTGCCGACGCCATCAAGGCCGAGCAGAGCACGAGTGCTGACAAGAAAATTCTTCTAATCATGTGCTTTGTATTTGATTTATAGTTATTGACGCTGGTCACTAAAGACGTGTGCAAAAAATTTCATGCAATGTTCACGCCCGTACATTCGGTTGCCACAAAGGTAGTAAAATAAATCTGACGGAAGTGAAAAGCCGGAAGGAATTAACGGGGTTGTTCCGTTTCCGACACAGGTTTGTAATACCGCTCGACAAGCGGAACAATCATTTCCGGTACAAGTCCATCTATAGGCAGTCCATCCTTGAGCCGTTCGCGCACCATAGTACTGCTCACGTCGAAGCGTCCGGTTTCGACAAGCGTCACACCTGGCGGGAGTGTCGTTTTGTCGATATCGAATCCCGTGCGGGGATAAATCAATATACGATAGTGGCGTACAATGTCTTCAGCATGATACCATCGCGAGAAAACGGCCCAGTTGTCGGCCCCGATGATGAGTACAAACTCCCGGTCGGGATAGTCCCGCGACAAGGCGCAAAGCGTATGCCACATATAGGAAGGGCGCGGCAGATGGAACTCATAGTCACTGGCCGTCAAACCGTTCTCGGCAGACAAAGCCAACTGGGTCATTTCCAGTCGTTTGGTATCGTCGAGCAAGTCAGAACTGCGTTTGAGCGGGTTCTGTGGAGACACCATAAACCATATCTCGTCGAGTCCGCCGAGCCGAAGTAGTTGGCGGGCCAACGCGATATGCCCCGTATGCACAGGATTGAACGAGCCGCCGTAGATGCCCGTCACCTTTTTCGCCATCGCCATTCTGTCACTTGGAAAGAAATTCTTGGATAGCGGCAAGTGCCTCATCCGTAGCCTTGTCGAGGTCGTCGTTGATGATCACCTTGTCGAAACGCGGTGCGAAGGTCAGTTCGTAAGCAGCACGGGCCAAGCGGTCTTCTATCACCTCGGGGGCATCGGTACCGCGGCCTTCAAGCCGACGGCGCAGTTCATCGACCGACGGTGGCTGTATGAAGACGCTCAACGCACGGTCATCGTAATACTCCTTGATACGGCATCCGCCCTTGACATCGACATCGAACACCACATTCTCGCCACGCGCCGATTGTGTTTCCACTTGCGACTTCAGCGTACCGTAGAAGCGGTCTTTGTATACCTCCTCATACTCCAAGAACTCGTCGGCAGCGATACGCTGACGGAATTCCTCTGGAGAGAGGAAGAAATATTCCACTCCGTCACGCTCAGTACCGCGGGGAGCACGACTCGTACAAGAGATAGAGAAGACCAAACGCAGTTCCGAGTGCTGCATCAGACGGCCAATGATAGTACTCTTTCCGCTACCGCTGGGTGCGGAGAAGATGATGAGTTTGCCTGCCATAGTGTATTCTTGTTTAGAGTAGGTTCTATAATTTAGGGTGTGCTTCTTATAGGGCGTTGAGCACCTGTTCCTTGATCTGCTCCAGTTCGTCCTTCATTTTGACCACGATATTCTGCATCTCGGCATTGTTGCTCTTGCTGCCGGTGGTATTGATCTCGCGGCCCATTTCTTGGGCGATGAAACCGAGTTTCTTGCCTTGTCCGCACCCGTCGTTCATTGTTTCGCGGAAGTACTTGAGATGGTTGGCCAAGCGTTGCTTTTCCTCGCTGATGTCAAGTTTCTCGATGTAGTAGATGAGTTCCTGCTCAAGGCGGTTTTTGTCATACTCTACATCAGGGATATTCTTGAGTCCGTCGATGATGCGGGCCTTGATTTTTTCCACGCGCGCCTTTTCATAGGGTTCGATGCTATGGAGCAGATGTTCAATGTTGTCGACTTTCTCATTGAATTTTCTTTCCAGCGCGGCCCCTTCCTGCGTACGGAAGGCCACCAGTTGGTCGAGGGCATTCTCCACACATTGGCGGGCGGCTGCCCACTCCTCATCATCGAGCACCTCCACCTCGGTTTTTGCCGTCACGTCGGGAAGACGCAGGAGCAGCGAGAACCAGTCTGTCGGAACGGGCAGGCCGGTTTTTTCGGCGATGGCGCGTATCTGCCGGGTATAGTTTTCCACCAAGGCGGCATTGATAGACACAGCGTCGACAGCATTTTCCTTCTCTATCCAAATAGAGAAGTCCACCTTGCCACGCAGCACCTTGGCGCTGATGGTCTGTCGTATCTCCATCTCTTTCTCACGATAGAGCGGAGCGATACGGGTAGAGAGGTCGAGGGTTTTGCTGTTGAGCGACTTCACCTCGACATTGATTTTCTTTCCTTTGTAGGCCACGACTGCTTTGCCGTAGCCAGTCATTGATTGTATCATGATTCCGAATTTAGGCAAATTATTTACATATACCCCAAGAACCGTAGCACATCGTTCAGATTGGCCACCACCATGAGTATCAGCAACACACCGATACCGATATACTCGGCGCGGATCATGAAGGTCTCGCTGGGTTTGCGGCGTGTGATCATCTCATAGAGAAGGAAGAGTACATGACCGCCGTCGAGCGCCGGTATGGGCAGGATGTTCATGAAGGCCAGCATAATGCTCAGGAAGGCGGTCATCAACCAGAACGTGTGCCAATCCCACGTAGAGGGGAAAAGGCTTCCGATGGCACCGAACCCACCCAGCGACTTGGCACCGTCGGCCGAGAAGACGTATTTCAAATCGTCGACATAACCCGAGAGAACATTGCAACCGTACTTCACACCAGCGGGAATACTTTCAAAGAAGCCGTACGACACATGGGTCGACGGATAGTAATCGGCCAGCGAGCGAACGGCAAAACCGAACACGAGGTCGTCGTCAAGCAAGGTTTTGGCCACACAGGTATCGGTCTTTGCGCCCGTAGTATGCACAAATGCTATGCTTACCGTGCGCGCCTCTATGCTGTCCTTATGGTCTTTGGCGGCATCGAGCATATCGTGATGGCGGCCCAACTCGTCGGTAAATTCATTATAGGAGTCTACGGCCTTGCCGTCGACGGCAATCACTTTGTCACCCTTGCGGATACCGATAGACTGTGCGATGGATTTCTCTACGACACTGTCCACCTCAGCCGGAATAAACGGGCGTGCGAACTGCGGGGCAGACTTGAGCATGCTGAGCAGATTGATCTCACCAGGAAGCACAATGCTCACCTTCTTGCCACCGCGCAATACGTCGGCCCGACGGGCTTCGGAGAGGTCGCGGAACATATCGGCGCCGTAGGTTTTGAACGTTCCTTTCTCTGTACCGAGCAACACATCACCGTCACGGAAACCGTAGTTTTTGGCTTCCTTGTTGAACTTCATACCCATCTTCATGTCCTTGGCGGCGATATAGTTGTCGCCCCAATAGAACAGACACATGGCATAGATAAACAGAGCCAAAAGGAAATTGACCAGTACGCCGCCCACCATAATGAGCAGACGTTGCCAAGCGGGTTTCGACCGGAACTCCCAACTCTGAGCGGGCTGGCTCATCTGGTCGGTATCAAAAGACTCGTCTATCATGCCCGAAATCTTGCAATAGCCGCCCAGAGGCAACCATCCGATACCGTATGTTGTGTCACTCTTTTTCGGTTTGAACTCGAAAAGATGGAACCAGGGATCAAAGAAAAGGTAGAATTTCTCCACGCGGACACCAAAAAGTTTGGAGAAAAAGAAGTGTCCTCCCTCGTGGAGAAGTACAAGTATGGAGATTGCCAGCATCAACTGCAGCAATCGAATCAAGAATACTTCCATTGCGTTTTTATCGTTGTTGGTTCATTATTTCTGCTGCAACGGCACGCGCCTCGGCATCCGTGGCCACATACACGCCGTAGTCGGGGTGTGCATCAAAGGGTACACGACTCATGGTCTGCGCGATAATCTCAGCCATGGCGGGGAAAGAGCATTGTCCGTGGCGGAATCCCTCGTTGACCACCTCATTGGCCGCGTTGACAATACATGGCACGTTTCCGCCCCGCTTGATGGCTTCCATGGCAAGCGCAAGACAGCGGAACTTGTCCAAATCAGGTTCGAAGAACTCCAGAGGGTGCTTGAACAGATTGAGACGGTCGCCTTGCAAGGGCAGCCGCTGGGGGAAGGAGAAGGCGTACTGTATGGGAAGCCGCATATCAGGAACCCCCAACTGGGCCTTGACCGCTCCGTCTGCAAACTGCACGGCACTGTGTACGATAGACTGCGGATGCACCAGCACCTGTATCTTCTCTACCGGAACGCCGAAGAGCCACTTGGCTTCGATCACCTCAAAACCTTTGTTCATCATCGTGGCGGAGTCTATCGTGATTTTCGCTCCCATCTCCCATGTAGGATGACGGAGAGCATCCTGTGCGGTGACCGTTGCCATCTGTTCACGGGTGAAGGTGCGGAACGGGCCACCGCTTGCCGTGAGCAATATTTTGTCGATGGCATTGCCGTCCTCGCCGACAATGCTCTGGAAGATGGCAGAGTGTTCGCTGTCGACAGGAATGATAGGCGCATGATACTGCGCGGCAAGTTGACAAATCAGTTCACCGGCCACGACAAGTGTCTCCTTGTTGGCCAGACAGATTTTCTTGCCAGCCTTGATGGCATGTATTGTGGGTGAAAGTCCTGCGTAGCCCACCATTGCAGTAAGCACCATATCTACCGGGCCGGCCTCCACAATCTCGTCGAGGGCGGCGGCTCCGGCATATACTTTGATATCGGGACAATCGTCGAGAAGAGATTTCAGTCGGTCGTAATGTGCCTCATTGGCAATGACCACGGCCGCGGGATGGAATTTGCGAGCCTGTGCCGCCAACTCGTCGACACGGTTGTTGGCCGTCAGACAATATACCTCATAGAGGTCATTATGTTGTTCTATCACGTCCAAGGCCTGCGTACCGATCGACCCGGTAGAGCCAAGGATGCATATCTGTTTTTTCATCTTTTTCTTATGGAAAGGTTATGGGATAAAACACCACCTGTCCTAAAGGTCAAACAAACCTTCGGGTAGGTGCATCGTGATGGTCTGTCCCGCCATGTCGATATCGGCAATCAGTTCTTCATGGGCGGGCAGAAGCATATCTTGTTCGTCACCGGTAGATACAACAAACAATGTATTGACGGTACTGTCGTCTACCGACCGTATGGTGCCGACCTTACGACCCGTTGCTTGGTCGATAATCGAAAAACCGACAATGGCGTTCCAAGTCACCACTCCGTCCTCATCTCCGGCATGAGCACGGGGAAAGAACACCTCACACCCAGTCAGTTCGCGAACTTTCTCTTGGGTATCGATGTCGCAAAATTTCACGATAGCCGTGTTGTCCGATCTGAAACGGTACTCTTCCATGAAGAACGGCACGAGTATGCCGTCGATGTCAAGCACCAAGTATTCGGCATCGGTACGGTCGAACACATCGTCATCAAACATGAAATTGATTTCGCCCGACACGCCGTGCGGCTTACCGATTTTGCCGATTCTGTACACTTCTTCGCGTCGTATCATCAGCACGTCTCCCTTCTGATATTAGCCCCAAGGGCATTGAGACGGTTTTCGATATCCTCATATCCGCGGTCTATCTGTGCGATGTTCTCGATACGGCTGACGCCCTTTGCACCAAGAGCGGCGATGAGCAGGGCGATACCGGCACGGATATCGGGACTGGTGAGGCGGCCTGGGCGCAGTTGCAGCTTATGGTCATGCCCCACAACAACGGCCCGATGAGGATCGCAGAGGATAATCTGTGCCCCCATGTCAATGAGTTTGTCGACAAAGAACAGACGGCTCTCAAACATTTTCTGGTGGAACAGTACACTGCCGCGGGCCTGCGTAGCGACTACGATAAGTACGGAGATCAAGTCTGGCGTGAGTCCCGGCCAAGGTGCATCGGCCAGGGTCATGATGGTGCCATCGATAAACGAGTCGACGACGTAGTGCGGTTGTTTGGGAATAAAGAGGTCGTCGCCTTCCACCTTGATCTTCACACCAAGTCGACGGAAGGCATCGGGTATGATACCGAGGTTGCGTACAGACACATCCTTGATACGGATACCATCGCCCACCATCGCCGCCATGCCTATAAACGATCCTACTTCAATCATGTCGGGCAACACGCGGTGTGTTGCTCCGTGCAGACGGTCGACACCAACAATGGTCAGAAGGTTGGAGGCGATACCGCTGATCTTGGCTCCCATCGCGTTGAGCAGATGGCAGAGTTGCTGTATGTAGGGTTCGCAGGCAGCATTGTAGATGGTGGTAGTGCCTTTGGCGAGCACGGCAGCCATGATGATATTGGCCGTTCCGGTGATGGAAGCCTCATCGAGGAGCATATAGCAACCTTTCAGACGGCTGGCCTCGATATTGTAAACCTTGCGATCGCTGTCACCTACAAATTTGGCCCCAAGGTATTTGAAGCCCAAGAAGTGGGTATCAAGCCGACGGCGTCCTATCTTGTCACCGCCCGGTTCGGCGATGGTCGCCTTGCCGAAACGTCCGAGCAGCGGTCCCATCAGCAGTACGCTACCGCGAAGGGCAGAGCATTTCTTGACATACTCGTCGCAGCCGAGGTAGTCGAGGTTGAGTTGGTCGGCCTGAAAAGAGTAGTCGTTGCGTGAGTGTCGGGTCACTTTCACGCCGATATCACGCAGCAACTGTATGAGATTGTTCACGTCGAGGATGTCGGGGATATTGTCGATGCGCACCTCGTCGTCGGTGAGCAACGTCGCACAGATCACTTCGAGAGCCTCGTTCTTCGCGCCCTGCGGGGTGATGGTTCCGCTGAGGGGATGTCCACCCTCTATGATGAATGTCTCCATGATTTCTTACTTTCTGCGGTTTTTCTTTTTTTCTGTAGCGGTCGGCTGCTGTTTCATATCCTCCTTGGAGAAGGTGAACTTGCCGGGATCGAGTTGCACGCGGCCATCGGTGAGGCTGGCAATATCGGAGATGACCTTCTCGTCGTCGGTCGAACCGTGTCCCCATTGATACAAGTCGCGCTTCATCTGATTGGCCGTCAACCGTACCAGTTCGGTATACTCCGGCCCGTCGGGCATCGTCTTGAGACGTTCCAGCATTTCAAACACCATGTGTCCATAGTGGCGCACGGGAATGCGGGTCATCGGATAGGGCAACGGGTCGGGACGTGTGGCGATCTTGTGGGCCTCCGTCACATCGTAGGGATAGTCCACATCGAGTTTGAAATCGCTCATCAGTGCCAAATGATCCCACAGTTTGTGGCGGTAGTCAGGGGTGTTCTGCGGTTGCGGAAACATACGTCCCATGATGGTCACGATAGTTTCGGCACAACGCTGCCGTTCAGCCCTGTCGGTCAGAGCGACGGCATGGTCGACCATGCTTTGTATTTCGCGGCCATACTCGGGCAGTTTGAGATGCTCGCGCTGGGTATTGTAGTCTAATCCTTGTATGTTCATATTCGGTATATTCTGTATGCGGTAGCGAGCGCGTTTTCAAATCATCTTCACTTTTTTCTATATCATCTCCACATTTTCTCTATATAATTTTTTCTATATAATAATGTGTGGAATGGTATATGGAAGGAAACGCACTCGCGAGAGGGATGGGGTCAAAGCAGACTCTTGGGCAGTTTGGCCACGAAGTCCTTCAAGTAGTAAGGCACGAAATAGGCCACGTCCTCGTATTTTTTATCAAGATAGCGTTTTTCGGCGAGGGGGAACATCCATTTGGCCAACGGATCAATATCCTTGATATAGTGGGCATTGGGGTGACTGATGGTCTCCATACATTTGGATGCTCCATTGCCAAAGAAATAGACAGGCCCTTTGTCGAGCCACTCCCGATAGGTGTCTTCTGTCACAACGTTAGCCTCAATGCCCCGCAACGGTTTCAAAGCGCGGTCGTAGATGGCGGAGTACACTTCCATACGGCGTGCATCGATCATCGGACATAGCAAGGCATTGTCTTCTATCTCCTTGTGCAGGAGTACAGGCACACACATCACCTCAAGCGTAGGTACAGCCAGCAATTTCAGATCGCGTCCGAAGCAGACCCCTTTTGCTGTGGAGACCCCGATACGCAATCCCGTGTACGAGCCCGGACCGCAACTCACGGCCACCGCATCGAGCGGTATGGCATGACTGTCGGCGAAAGACATTGCCTCATCGACAAAGCCTCCAAGTTTGGCGGCATGACTAGGGCCACTATGTTCTTCTTTACTGAAAATGCAAGCGCCGTTCTCGCTTACGGCTACCGAGCACACCTGAGTGCTCGTCTCAATATGTAAAATACACGACATTGCGGGTAGAATTAAGGCGTGACACCAATGGGCCACACTTGTTCTTGTTTTTTGTCTGTTTTCCCTGTCCAATCATTGAGTCAAGTTCTAAAAAAATCCGCTAACAGCATTTTTTAGAACTCACCCATAGGGAGATTTCCTTTATATTTCTGCAAAAATACAACATTTATTCCAAAGTATCATTAAGTGACACTAAAAAAACGCCCTGTCATTCTCCCTAAAAATACGACTAAAACCAGTATTCGGGCCCGAGTACCCGAGTATTCGGGCTTGCATACTCGAGTATTCGGGCCAAACGACAGCAGTATTCGGACCAAACGACAGCAGTATTCGGGCCGAATACTCGAGTATGCAAGGCCGAATACTGCAACAATATGGTAAAATGGGGGAAAAACGAGTCCCTATCACAACAAGCGGATACGGGCATCAAAGTCACGCGCTCCACCCTTCTCTCCAAACATTTTGCGGAGAAGGCGCACACGCAGGTTGGTCACATTCTGCGATGAGGCACCCGTCAGCGCGGCCATCTCCGACGGGGCAAAGCGCAGACGGATGAGCATGATGACATTCACTTCTCCCCACGCCAGCGAAGGATGATCGGCCAACAATGCGGAGAGATGCGCATCGTGCGCACTGAGAAAGCGGTGCAGGTCGTTCCACAAAGCATTGTCGGCCACTTGTCCTTTGGCTGCCGTCTCGTGGAGCCGCTGCACTTCAGGTGCAGAAAGCAATGCATCTGCCTTGTCCCATTGTATCGGTTTGGTCTGGTCGGCCTGATATTTGGCGATATCGCGACGCAGCCGACGCATCTTACGCCGGTCGTAGCCCCACAAGGCCAGCAGGATGCCAAGCACCAGCATGCCAACTACGCCGACGACCATCCATGTGCAGCGCGTATGCCTCTGCGCCATTTCTTGATCAAAACGCGCTTGCACGTCCGACACCTGCGCCGTTTCCTCGGGTGTGACGGCCCGGGCATAAACTTGGTTGAGTTGCTGGCTGAGATACAATGCGCTCGTCAAGTCCGACCGCTCTGCGGCCGCATCGGTCAACCGTTGCAAGGCGGTGCGGTGGATATCGTGGTCAAAGGAGTCGGCCGCATCGTACCAGCAAGAGACGGCCTGCGGCATATGATTCTTTGCGGCATACACATCACCGAGATAGAGCGAGGCACGACGGTCTGGATCTTTGTCGCAATTGTCGGCCAACAATTGTTCGGCCCTGGTAGTATCGCCTTGTTCGAGCAATCCCAACGCCATGGTCGATACCAAAGGGGCAGACTGGTCACGCGAAATACGGGGAAGAGCCTTTTGTATATGGCGCACCGTGAGTGCGAAACTATCCATTTGCGAAGCTTGATGCCAAGCCAAGGCCAAGGCGTTGAGCGCCGCGCCCTCATTGTCGGCACTTCCCGACTGCCGGGCAAACGCAAGCGATTTCCTTAGGCAGACCAACATAAGGTCGCTACACCCCGTCACACGGTTGACCTCGCCCAGCGCTGCCGCTATGCGGTAGTCCAGTTCGGCTGAGTGCAAAGGGGTGGCAGCATACTCCGCCTCTTTCAGTTTATGGGCCGCTGCCACATACCGTCGTGCGTCGTACAAGGTAAGTCCCCACTGCAACAAGGCCCGCGCATAATGGTCGTCATCGCCGACCGCATCGAAATAGTAGGCCGACCGCCGTATGAACGTGTCCCGTGTGAAGGTGATACCCAACCGCCGCATGGCCTCACGGTAGAGCAGTTCGTACAAGGCACTGTCGCCACAAGAGGTCAAGACAGTGGAGTCGAGCGCATCGAGACGGTCGATCACTTCATGCGGACGGGTCACCACCATGCGGTCGCACTCGGTCAGCACGGCAAGACACGACTGCTCGTGCCGACCACAAGCGCAAAGCATAGCGGTCAGCACGAGGAGAGAGAGTAAGAAGGTTTGCAGACCTTTCATCAAACCACTTTATTTCTTGGCTGTGAAGGTGATGGGGAGTGCCAATTTCACTCTCACAGGCTTACCATCTTGCTTTCCGGGAGTCCATTTCGGCATTTTCTTCACAATCTCGACGGCGGCCTCATCGAGCACCTTCGATACCGACTTTAAAACACTAACATCTGTGATTGAGCCATCGGTATCGACAACAAAGCCTACGCAGACTTTGCCTTGTTCGCCACGCTCTGCAGCCTCCTTAGGGTACTTTATATTTTCACAGAGGAACTCTATCATCTTGGTATGTCCACCCGGGTATTCGGGCATCACTTCTACCTTGTCGTATACTTGTCCCTTGCCGGGCATGAGCATTTCGGTGAGACTGGAGGCTTGGACGCAACTGAAGGTCAGCAGGGCAACCAATGTCAAAATAATGGTCTTTTTCATTGTCGTTTGTTTTTAGGGTTTACGTATGCTGTCTCCGGAAGACAGTGCAAAAGTAGTCTTTTCCCGACTTTCGGGCAAGAAAAGCGTTACACACGTTTACACAAACGGCTTTTTCGTGGTATTTTTTGTATTTTTCCTTGTTTCTTTATATATTGCCACACCACAGATTAGTATAATCGCTCGTGATTGTCCGATATTATTTATATCTTTGTAGTGAAGAAAATTCTTCCATACCAAGATAGAATCGACAGAAAAACAACCAACGTCTACAATATCTGACAATGACAACAAAGGAAATTGACGAGCGTTCATTGGGAAATGCTCATCGTCTTTTTGAAACAGGTGACATCAACAAGATACCTGTGGGTACGACAACAGGACTTCAACAGATACACCGTTATCTGTTTGATGGCCTCTATACTTTTGCCGGAACTATTCGTGACAAGAATATTGCTAAGGGGGGATTTCGTTTTGCCAATTCGCTCTATCTTGACGCAGCCCTCTCTGCCGTAGAAAAGATGCCAGAAGACACATTTGAACATATCATAGAAAAATATGTTGAGATGAACGTGTATCACCCTTTTATGGAGGGGAATGGCCGGTCCACCCGCATTTGGCTTGACATGATACTCAAACGTTCGCTTGGCAAAGTCGTCAACTGGCAACATGTAGACAAAGACCAATACCTCTCGGCCATGGAGCGATCACCTATTAACGACCTCGAAATACGATACCTGCTCTCGCAAAATCTCACGTCGGACACGGAAAACCGTGAAATAATATTCAAGGGCATCGAGCAGAGTTACTATTATGAGGGGTATGAGAAGTAATTGTTGGTGATCGGTAATGATTCAACTTTCGGATTTAGACGAAGGCGGGCTGAAAGCCTTCGTCTAAATCCGAAACTTAAATTTAAAATCGGATAAAAAAACGTGCGGATTTTTTCAATTCGATTTTGAGCGCCCTACATCCCAGGGTTTTAATCACCAAATTCCTTCTGAAAATCAAACGATTACGAATTTATACCAACATAAAATTCCGCACATTTTTAAATCCGATTTTGAACACCCTACCTTTTAGGGACAAATATACTTTCTACCCTGATGGATGAAGATGCCATTGTAGGGGTTCTGCACTTTTTGTCCGCTTAGATTGTAATAGTCAGCATCGGCACCTGTGGCGTGCGAGGCATAGATGGGACGGATGGCGGTAAAATTCTCTTCATCGGGGAAAGTGCCTTTGACATATACCCGATAGCCTTTGGCTTCCACCGACTGCGTCAGCGTACCCGTGAAGGATGTCTGATGACGGCTGACTCCCTTGCCGATACTCTCACTGTTGATCCACAGACTATAATCGCCACTGATGCCGGAGAGACTGACCGTCTGCGCAGCGGTAGAGGTATTGAGGATGACCAGCACCTCACTGTCGCCAGCGGCACGCTTGTAGGCCAATACCTGTCCGTTGCCTGTGGTCAAGAATGTGGCCTCTGCATTTTCGGCAGGGGTTGCCGAGTCGAACAGCGCCTTTTGGGTATGCTTGATGGCGGCCAAGGTGCGGATAGTATTGAGCATTTTGTCATCGGTCTGACTCCAGTCGATTTTGGTATCCGAGAAGTAACTGAGTGCCTGGTTGCCGCCTGTTTCCTGACCGTTGTAGACCAAAGGCATGCCCCAAAGAGTGAAGGCATACACGGTGAGCAGATAGCGGTTCTGTCCGTACTTGGCGGTGAGCGTCTTGGCCGTTTCGTTCCAGTTTTGGTCATGATTGGTGAGATAGAGCATGCGCGAGACGTTCATCTCCTTGGAGTCGGCAATGAGGTTTTGCGCATAGACCTTCAAGGGAGCCGCATAGGTATTGTTGGCACCGTAATTGACCAACTTGGATTGGAATCCCCAGGCATAGTCATAATCAAAACCAGCCGACTGCAACCGCACATTGTTGGCATCCGTGAAGTCGGACTCGCCCAGCATGGTAATTTCCTTTCCGGCCTTATAAGACTTGAGCATCGGTATCGTGCTCTGCCAGTAACTCACGGGGATATCACTGCTGCTGATATAGTCGCAACGGTATCCGTCGATGTCTGCCTCGTCAATCCAGTAGGTCAAGCAGTCGTTCATGGCAGCCACAAGTCCGTCGTTGGTGTAGTCCAACTGATAGACGTCGTTGTAGTTGTTCGGGTGTACCATCTCTCCATCGACTTTTTTATAGTATTCGGGATGCGTGGTCACCCATCCGGCGATGGTCGACGTATGATTGGGCACCCAGTCGAGCCACACCTTCATACCCAGGGTATGGGCCGCCGTCACAAAGTCTTTCAGATCGGATAGAGTACCGTATGACGGGTTCACCTGCTTGAAATCGGTGGCGGCATACGGACTGTTGAGACCACCATCACGCGGATAGATGGGCATAAGCCACACGATGTCGATACCCGTCGACTTGAGCCGTGACAACTGCTGTCGGGCAGCAACGAAGGTACCCTCTGGCGTAAAGGCACCTACGTTCAGTTCATAGATGAGTTGGTGGCCGGCGCCATACTGTTTGGCATTGATCTCGGTCACATAGTCATTGTCGGCAGTTTCTGCCGAGGCGTTCATGGCTACCGCCATATTGCTGCCCCACAGAGAGGACAGCAACACGGTGGCGGCGAAGAACTTGCTGAATACGAGTTCTTTCATGATTCTAACTAACTACTTTATACAACATATATATGATTGCCTAATGAAGTCGAGCAAGGGGAGCATACGATTTTGCATCACCGTCATCATAGGGAGAGATTTCTGTCGCTCCCGTATCCGTGAGTCGGAGATAGAGATGATGGTCTATCGTATAGACGGGGCCGTCAAACTGGGAGGCACCGCTATTGCTGAAGATGAGGTGCTCTTCGAGTCCGGTATTGCCGCCCCCCATATCGAAGTAGGTGTAGGTCACGCCATTGATGACCTGCGTACCGGTAGGTTGCATACCGGGCCATCCACCGTTCAGATCGTTGACATCGCCCCACATATAGAGCGTGAGACCGTCGCCCCAGGAAGTTTGGTTGTCGACAAATACGGCATAACCGTCATGCTTGGGCTCGTTGGTGATTTCCTCCACGCCCGTATCGGTGATACGGAGATAGATGTCGCGCGTGATGGTGAAGTTGAAGTCGGCCAACTGGCTACCGCCTCCGTTGTTGTTGAAGATGAGGTTCTCGGTCAGTCCGGAATTTTCCTCACCCATATCGAAGTAGGTATAGGTCACACCGTCCTTCACCTCTGTGCCGGTAGGCTGCATGCCGGGCCATCCGCCATTGAGGTCATTGACATCGCCCCACATATACATGGTGAGCGCATCGCCCCAAGAAGTTTGGTTGTCGACATAGACCACAAAGCCGTCGTGCTCTTTCTCTACCGGTGCGGAATCGAAGTAGGCGGCCCAGTTGGAGATATAGATATTGGTACGCGTACCTACGGCGTAGTTGTCGGTACGATTGACCGCACCACCCAAGGCCGTCACCTCATTGCGCTGCACGGAAGAGACGAAATGATAACCGTCGGACAAGGTCTTGCCGGCCACAAAGGTAGAGGGGTCGAGATAGATGCCGCGCTTCTGCGTGATGGTCTCGCTGGGCGTCAGTTTCCATTGGTCATTGCCAATAACACTGGTACTGTCAAGCCCGTTGAAAGCACCCACGATATAGACATCCTCATCGGTGGCTGTGGTTGAAGGAGGTATTACCTCCAGCAATATCTTGTCGGCCTTCAGTTCGAAGGCGGGTTTCTCGTGGTCGAAGACAAGGTCTTCCTCACTGCTACAACTGCCCAACAATCCTGATAAAGGCAGAAGAAGCATTGCCATTCTCAATATATTCTTCATAATAATGTATATTAAGCGTATTCAGAAAAAAGATTATTTGCTCACGTAATTGGGATTCTGTATCAGTCCGGGGTTGACAGAGAGTGCAGATTCGGGCAACGGGTACCACTCGTACTTGCGGTCGCGCTTGGCCGGCAGGTCGACACCATCCTCAGTGGCACGTCCGAAGAACCACCACTGTCCTTGGGTGAACTTGTCGTAACGGCGCAGATCGGTACGGCGGCGACGGCCTTCACCCAAGAATTCGAGTCCCCACTGCGAAAGCATCCAGTCGCTGTCGAAACTATTGAAGCCGGGACCGGGCTGATCCTTCACCTTGCTCCAGTCTGACGAGGAGAAGTAGCGCTTGCGAACCTGATTGACATACTCCTTGGCTGTCTCGGTATTGCCCTTGCGCATCTCACACTCCGCGACATTGTAGTAAGCCTCGGCCAGACGGAACTCCACCTCGTCGATGTCCTTGAACAAGCACTTGTCGCCATTGTTGTAGATGGGATATTTCACCAGACGATAACCGGAATTGGTCTCGCCCCAACGGGGAGACATGACGGTCTCGAGATTGCGTCCCTTGTTTTGGAAGGTACCCAACTGATCGACGAATACGAGGTCTTGTCCGTCGCGGTCGGCATCTGCCTTCATGGCAGCGCCCTTGCCAAAGTTCTCCTTCTGTGCGCCAGTAAGGAAGTTGCCCGACCACTTTTGGGTGGAAGCATTGTATACGAAAGGTGCCTTGCGGAGGTCGCGGTCGTCGAAACGATCCCACACGGCGCCCAACTTGTCACCATAGTCGAGCAGGAAACTCTTGCCGCCAGTATCGGTGCCACCGGTAGACAACACCTTGCCTGAATTGTCGTGGGAAGGAGCCACGATGCAGCAGTTCCATGCACCGATGCCGGAGAACTGGGTCACATTGAAGTACTTGTCATAATTGTATTGCAACATGGGCATATTCCGCATATTGGTCCAGGCATTGGTGGCACCCTGGCCGTCTTCACAGGCAAAAGCGAAAATCACCTCGCTGCACTTGTCGTTGTCCTCGTCATAGATGGTACGGTAGTCGTCGGCCAGCGCATAGGTGCCGTAGGTACCGGCAATGATTTGCTTGCTGAGTTCCTCACACTCGGTATAGTGGTCTTCTCCGATGAAGACTGGAGCATTGAGCAGCAAGCGGGCCTTGAGCATACGGTTCATGGCCTGATTGACACGGTTGCGTGTAGAGTTGTCGCCACCCTCCTTGGGTAGGGCATCCACACTGTTGTCCAACTCCGTCATGATGAAGTCATAGATCTTCTTGCAACTGGTATTCCAGTCAGCATCGGCCGTGCCGGGGATATCGGTGCTCGACGATACATTGAGCGGAAGCGCACCGCCCCACACTTCAAACATATTGTAGTAAGCCCATGCACGGAGAGTGTGGGCCTCAGCGATGTAGGCATTCATCTTGGTGTCTGTCATGCCCAATGAGGAAGCCGCCACCTGACCCAAATCGTTGATGATATTATTGGCAAGGCCGACCATGGGCCAGCAGTTGGTCCACGCATCCCTGATGATTTTCGACTCCGAGGTCCACGTTTGGGTAGAGAGTACATACTTCTCGCCCTCGTCATAACCCCATTGTCCACCGTTCCACACACGCCAGGAGATCTGGTCGGCAGGCAATTCCTGCAGGAAATAGAAGCGCTCGGCAAAACAATTGCCCGCTTGATTGTAAATGGTGGCCACGGCACCCTTGACGCTTGACTCGTCTTGATAGAATGTCGATGCATCGATACGGTCGTACACCTTCTCATCGAGGTCGGTACAGGAAGAGGCGACCAAGACCAGCGCCAATGCGGCGAGGTGACTGTATTTCTTGATATCAATCATGGTTTTTCTGTTTTTTTTGATTTTTCTTGTTACGATAGATTTTTCTACCGAATATGTATTCATAGTTTTCAAATCGTACCAAGTTATTCTTTTTATCGTCACTTAGTGGAATCTCAGGGTCACACCCAGACTCAGTTGGGTAGCCGTAGGATAGGCACTGGTGACATCCACACCCGGGGTGATGCCTGTCTGGGTGACGATAGAAGGATCGTTTCCGGTGTAAGAGGTAATGGTGAAGAGGTTTTTGGCCGTGATATACACACGGAGGCTTTCCAGCAGTCGTTTGTTCTTGAGTCCGAAGTTGTAGCCCAGGGTCAGGTTGTCCAACTTGAAGTAGTCGCCTTTCTCCAGGAAGTAGGAAGAGATGACACCGCCGCCGCTCTTCACATCCTTGTCGTCGAGGTAGGCACTGCGGAGCACATTGTCCGTACCGCAGAGTTGAAGTCCCATACCATACTTGCGCATATTGAAAATCTCGAAGCCGAAGGCACCGTTCATCGAGAAACTGAAATCCCAGTTCTTGTAGCGGAAGGAGTTGTTCCACGAGAGGAAATGGGAAGGAGCACCATTGCCGATATAGCGTTTGTCGGAAGCATCGACATTGGTGGTGAGCACTTTCTCGTTGTTCTTGTTGTATACCAGCATATTGCCATTCTCATCGTGGCCTGCATACTCATAGCCCCAGAACTGGCCTACCTTGCCGCCTTCCTGCACACGGAAGAAATACTCATTGGTACCGACACCCGGCTTCTGATAGAGGTCGATGTATGAGGCTTTGTAGATATCGTTGGACAGTTTGATAAACTTGGTCGTGCCGTAGGAGTAGTTGACGCTTGTGGTCCAACCGATGTTTTTCTTGGCTACGACATCATAACTGAGTGACAATTCTACGCCTGTGTTTTTGGTGGTACCTACGTTGACAAGGATATTGTCCCACACATAGGGCGGCTGGGGAGCCGTATAGTTGTAAAGAAGGTCTTCCGACCGACGGTCGAAATACTCGACACTACCGCGCAGACGGCTACCCAAAGCCTCGAAGTCAAGACCGATATTGAATGCCTTGCTCTTCTCCCAGCCCAATTTGCTATTGGCATTGGACGATGGAGCATAACCGGTCACCCACTGGCCATCCATATAGTATGCGCCGTTGGCCGAATAGGTAGGGGTAGACTGATAAGCGTCGAAGTCAGAGCGACCGGTCACACCATAGGATGCACGCAATTTCAGACTTTGGAATGTCTTGCCGAGAACGTCTACGCCAGGGGTTCTGGTCATCTCCCATGCCAAAGAGGCGGAGGGGAAGTTGCCCCACTTCTTGTCCTTACCAAATTTGGTGCTTCCCTCGTGACGCAAGGCAAACGAGGCAAAGACCATATCATTGAAGTTGTAGTTCAGACGGCCAAAGAATCCGATAAGGGTCGATTCCGAACGTCCGGCATACAAGTTGGCCGTACCGTCCTTCAGACCTGTACCACTGCCGATACCCTCATAACTCGGATTGTCGAAGGTGAAGTTGTGGTTGCTCATGCCCTGTTGCTGCCAGTTGGAACGTTCCCATGAATAGCCACCGACAAACTTGAGTGTATGAGCGGGTATGGTCCAAGTATAGTTGACGAGCCACTCCGTACGGTTGGTCCACCACTTCTGATACTTCATGGAAGCCTCACCCTTGTAGCCGTCCCAATAGGACTGGCTCGACGCCATCGGGGTGTAATAATTGTTCTTGTAGTCGTTGTACTGCATCTGATAACTCAGAGAGGTGCTCAGATTGTGATGTTCCATCTTGAGAATGTTCCACTGCACATCGGCATTGCCCAAGAGGTAGATTCGGTCGCCGTCGCTCTTGTTTTCCTTCAGTACGCTCACCGGATTGTAGACACCCGTAGGAGAGGTAGGCTGATAATAACTGCCGTCGGCATTGTAGATCGGAAGGGTGGGGTTCAACGTGAGAGCGGTATCAAACATACCGTCGTTGCCATACTCCTCATGCACCTTGCGAAGACTCAAAGAAGCGTTGAATTTCAAGTTGTTGTCGAGCACGCGCTGCTCGGTCACAAAGCGACCGCCGTACTCGGTACGTCCGCTGGCGATATCGAGACCGTTGGCTTTCTTGAAATTGAGACTGGCACCGTAATAGCCGTTTTTGGTGGTACACTCGATAGAGAGATACTGGTTGATATTGTAAGAGGCATTGCGCGTGATCTCGTCATACCAGTTGGTATCATAACCATAATCCTTGCCACGCTGACTGCGACGGAACTCGTCGGTAGAGAGCACCTCGGGCTTGCCCTTGGCGATATTGGCGGCCACCCAACTGTCGTAGGTCACATTGACAACGCCCTGCGTGCCGGAACCGTGCTTGGTGGTGATGAGGATGACACCATTGGCACCGCGCGTGCCGTAGATGGCGGCAGAACCGGCATCCTTGAGTACGGTGATGGATGCCACATCCTGAGTGGAGATATTGCGGAGATCGCCACCGGGTATGCCGTCAATGACAATCAGCGGACCATTGCCGGCCTGCAACGACCCTGCACCACGCACCTGGATGGAAGACAGAGCATTGGGATTGGCATCGGCCGTGGCATTGACGTTCAAACCGGCGACCTTGCCGCTGATCAACTCCATGGGGTCGGTCACGGCACCCTGATTGAACTGCGACTTGTCTACCTGCACGATAGAACTTGAGATTTCCTTCTTGGCCAACGAACCGTAACCTACTACGACGACTTCTTCCAACTCGGAAGAACTCTCTTGTAGCGTGACCGACATGCCGTCTTTTGCTGCAATCTCCTGAGGATTGTAGCCCATATAGGAGATTTTCAGTTTTTCTCCGCTCTTGGCGTTGATGGTGAAATTGCCGTCGAGGTCGGTAACGACCGCCTTCGACTGCCCGACGACCTGCACGGTCGCTCCAATGACGGCCTCTCCGGTATTGTCCTTGACATTACCATGAATTGCCTGTGCCGCCATGTCAATGGCGAAGAGGGTGAAGGTGATGAGCAGACACACACTCTTCAATAGTTGTTTAGATTTTTTCATGTGTACTGTGTTATGTATGATCTTCTATTTGATTGGTTGTATTCTAACTGCTGCGCCACCACTCCGCGCCAAGGCGAAATGCAGGAGATCGCCTTTGCGGACTTCCACCTGACGGATGCCCATCGCATACGGATTGGTCTCATAGTCGGCATCCACACCATCCTCATAGATGATGGCAAGATAGGTCTTGCCGGCATCGAGAAAGTCGAGCGCGACCTCCAACTGACGACGGTCGCCATCGGTCATGCTACCGATAAACCAGCGGTCGCCACCTCTCTCCTTGCGGCAGACGGTGATGTACTTTCCAATCTCGCCATTGGGCACAATGGTCTTGCTCCAAGTGGTAGGACAACTCTCGATGAAAGTCAAGGCCGGTTGTCCCTCATAATTTTCTATGGCATCGGCCGCCATTTGCAGCGGACTGTAAAGTACGACAAACTCGGCCAACTGCTTGCTGAGCGTGGAATGCGGATGGATATTCTTCACAGCACCACGGAAATTGAAGATGGCTGGCGTGAAATCTATCGGGCCGGCCAGACAGCGGGTGAAGGGTAGCGTCAGCGTATGTTCCGGGGGATTGCCTCCCTTGGGATCCCAGGCGTTGTACTCCTGTCCTCTCACGCCCTCCTGCGTCATCAAGTTGGGATAGGTGCGTTGTATGCCTGTAGGCATGGCTGACTCATGGTTGTCGACCATAAGTTGATGGCGGGCTGCACACTCTACGACCTTGCGGTAGTGACGTATGCCGTACTGCGAACTGGGAAGTTCTTTGCCGTCCATGAGATGACCGACATATCCGGTTTTCACCGTATTCACGTCCATACTGTGAAACCATGCGAAGGCCTCATCCATCTCTTTCTCAATCAGTCCGGCTTGTCCCCATGACTCCATGTGGCCTATCCACCGAAGACCTTTTTGTCGGGCATAACGGTTGACCTTCACAATATCAAAGTCGGGATAGGGCTTCAGATAGGTGAGTTTTTCGCCTTGCCCCCATCCGAAGTTCCATCCTTCCGACAGAACGCCGGCGAACCCATGACGGGCGGCGAAGTCGATATATCGCTTCACATTGGCAGTTGTCGCTCCGTGTTGAGGTCCCATGTGCCACGTGTTCTTCTTTTGGTGAATGCTCCACCATATACCGATATAGCGACCGGGCTGTATCCATGATGTGTCGGCGATGCGACAAGGCTCGTTGAGATTGAGCATCACACGATTGGTGATCAGTTCTGTCGCCGTCGGAGCGAAGATGACGGTTCGCCAAGGCGACTTGACGGTTTTTTCTCCATACACCTTCATGCCGTCGCTCCATGGAGAAAGGGCTGCCGTCAGACAATGACCCCGCGGAGTGAGATTGAGCGTGGCATAGTCTTCAAGGGCGGCTTCATGGATGGCCATGAAGACATGAGGGGAATATTCGATGGTGAGTGGCGTGCACACGGTATCTTTCTCGCTGACAAGCGTTTTTTTGTAGAGGCCCTCATAGTACTCTATATGATTGAGGGAAATAGACCAGGCCGGGACATCACGGGAGAGAAAGAACTGGGTCTGCTCCTCACTGATGGCAATATTGTCCAGCCCCTTCTGTTCGGGTATGACATAACGAAAGCCCATACCATCATTGAAGACACGGAAGACGATATTGAGTTTGCGCTTCAGTCCACAGGTCTGCTGAAGCATGACGGTTGTCTCTTGATAATGGTTACGCACGGAGTCTTCCTCGCCATACAGTTCGTGCCACATCCCGTCATAGGAAGCACGCTTGATACCGATGACCTTGAAGTCCTTGTCTAAGGCGCCGTCGGCAAGCAGAAAACCCATCCGCGAGTTCTGGATGACCTGTTCCTTCTGCCAAGACACCTTATAATAAGGAACGCCCTGAACCAACTGGAAATCTACGACAAGCCCACCATCCGGTGATTTCGTCTCAACGGTCGAGGCTTGCACTTGACACCAAAAGACAAATGTCAAGAATAACAGAAATAATCGATTCATATATCATTGCTATTAGGTTCGTAGCGGCAAAGATAGAGCGTTTTCCAACGCCGTTCAATAGCCACAAGCAAAAATCTAAAGCAATCAAAACATCATCTATCTGTTATTCAATTGGTTAACCATTTTATATGTATAGTAAAATCAAAGGTTTTTCAAATGGGACAAATGGCTTTTAAGGATAAAGATGGGGCATCCGTGACAGAAAATCAGACCGATAAGTCCATTACATTCAGCAATACAGACTAAGGCTCAACGCATGACTTCTCAATCTTCCTATATAGCATAATTACACTTTTCCTATGTTTTCAACGCTATAAAAATACACTTTTCCTACGAATCAGCCAAACAAAAAAATACACTTTTCCGATAAATCTAGATTTTTATGTACTCCTAAAAACCATTTTTTTGGTTTCTTGTGAAAAAGAATTCGCGAAAACGTACAACTTATCCAAAATTTCATTAATTTTACAACCGATACCACTTTGCTCACGCCGACGTTGAGGTTGGTAAGTTGCTTCTAATAGCGATGAACATACCAAAACGAGGAATTGGGTGGGGCGGTATCACGACATAATAAAGGCGTTTACTTAACGCTTTGTTCTGGCTTTTAGGAACTTCGCAAACTCCAATCACCGCTAAGAACAATAGCAACAGTAGATGCTCTCGGGATGTGTATATCCACATCCCTTTACTGAT
>CAVJZJ010000029.1:0-37760 GCA_963653995.1 Flexilinea sp. | reverse complement strand
AAAGAAAGAAAAATATGTTCGGCTAAAATTCAAAAATCCAACAAAGGTAATTTATAGAACCCGCCATAATAAAAAAAACGCGCCGACAGATCTTTTATCTGTCGGCGCGTTTTGGCTTTTGGATGTGTGTGTTATTCTTCGGTCTCGGTCTCAGCCTGGCGGTAGTAGGCGAGATCCTCGGCGTTGAAATTCTTGACGAACGCATAGTGGCCGAGCACTTCCTCTTCAGCGTGGCGTACATATACGTTGGCGCTCTTGGCGAAGAGTTCGGGAGCCTTTGATGCATCGGCAGTGATGAGCAGCGACATGATGATGTCGGCGGTCATCTCGTAGAGACGGCGGGCAACAAAGTCTTGCTTCTCCTGGTTGCCTTCTTCCTTGACGGCATTGACGGTCTCCTCGTATTTCTCCACGAGGGCGGCGATGCGTGTGCGGAGCGGCTTCATCTCCTCGGAAACCTCGCCTTCGAGCATCTCTTTGATCATGCCGAGGTAGGTGCCGTTGGTGATGTAGCGTATGGCGGCTACTACCTGAAGTTGGGTGGTACCCTCGTAGATGGAGAAGATGCGGGCGTCGCGGTAGAGGCGTTGGCTCTTGTACTCCATGATGAAGCCCGATCCACCGTGTATCTGTATGGCGTCGTAGGCGTTCTGGTTGGCGTACTCGGAGTTCATACCCTTGGCAAGAGGTGTGAAGGCGTCGGCCAGTTTGCTGTATTTCTTCAGTTCCTGACGTTCTTCGGCGGTCAACTTGCGTTCGCGCGAGATGTCCTCGAGTGCTTTGTAGATGTCTACGTAGCGGGCTGTCTGGTAGAGTATGCTGCGGCCGGCATCGAGTTTGGCCTTCATGCGGGAGAGCATATCGAAGACGGCGGGGAACTTGACGATGGCGGTATCAAACTGCTTGCGCTCCTTGGCGTAAGCCAGTCCCTCATTGTAGGCGGCTTGGCTGACACCGACAGACTGGGCGGCGATGCCCAGACGGGCGCCGTTCATGAGGGCCATGACGTACTTGATGAGGCCCAGGCGGGTGCTTCCGCACAGTTCGGCTTTGGCGTTCTTGTATACCAACTCGCAGGTGGGCGATCCGTGTATACCGAGCTTGTTTTCGATATGGCGTACGGTCACGCCGCCCTCGTTCTTGTCGTAGATGAACATGGAGAGGCCGCGGCCGTCGTGTGTGCCTTCTTCAGAGCGTGCCAGCACGAGGTGGATGTCTGAGTCACCATTGGTGATGAAACGCTTTACACCGTTGAGATACCAGCATCCGTCCTCCTCGCTATAGGTAGCCTTGAGCATGACGCGTTGCAGGTCGGAACCGGCATCAGGCTCGGTGAGGTCCATACTCATTGTTTCTCCGGCGCATACGCGGGGGATGTATTTGCTGCGCTGCTCCTCGTTGCCAAACTCGTAGAGGGTCTCGATGCAGTCTTGCAGGCTCCAGATGTTCTGAAAACCGGCGTCGGCGCATGATACAATCTCCGAAGCCATGGAGTAGGGAGTGATGGGCATGTTCAGTCCGCCGTAGCGACGCGGCATGGAGATACCCCAAAGTCCGGCTTTGCGTGTAGCCTCAAGGTTGTCGTAGGTCTTGGAAGCGTAGTGCATACGTCCGTCGACGAGGTGCGGTCCTTCGAGGTCTACGGCCTCGGAGTTGGGCTCGATGACATTGGCGGCGAGATCGCCCGTGATGTCGAGCACGCGCTTGTAGTTTTCGATGGCATCCTCGAAGTCGACGGGTGCGTCCTTGTACTGGTCCTTGTCTGCGAAGTTGCGCTCCTTGAGTTCAACGATTCTCTGCATCTCCGGGTGACTCAGATAGAAGTCATACTCGGGGTGGTCTGTATAGTAATTTGCCATTTCTTTACTTACTGTTCTGCTTGTAATACTTGATGAGTTTCGGTACGACTTCCTCTACGGTGCCTACGATGACGTAGTCAGCGATTTTGTTGATGGGAGCCTCGGGGTCGTTGTTGACCGAGATGATGATGCCGGAGTCTTGCATGCCGGCGATGTGCTGTATCTGTCCGGAGATACCGCAGGCGATATATACCTTCGGGTGTACGGTGACACCGGTCTGTCCGATCTGACGGTCGTGGTCTACCCAACCTGCATCGACGGCGGCACGGCTTGCGCCGACCTCACCGTGCAGTTCTTTGGCGAGTTGGAACAGCAGGTCAAAGCCTTCCTTGCTGCCTACGCCGTAGCCTCCGGCTACCACGATGGGAGCGCCCTTGAGGTTGTGCTTGGCGGCTTCGACGTGGCGGTCGATGACCTTGACGACATAGTCGGTGGTGGGGACGTACTTGGCTACGTCCATATAGACTACCTCGTTCTTGGCATTGCCTTCATAGACGGCCTTCTGCATGACGCCGCTACGTACGGTGGCCATCTGCGGACGGTGCTCGGGATTGACGATGGTGGCGACGATATTTCCGCCGAAGGCAGGACGTATCTGATAGAGCAAGTTGTCGTAGTGCTTGCCGGTCTTCTTGTCGTCGTAGTCGCCAATCTCCAGTTGGGTGCAGTCTGCGGTCAGACCGCTGGTCAGTGATGACGATACGCGGGGACCGAGGTCGCGTCCGATGACGGTGGCACCCATCAGACATACTTGCGGCTGTTCCTCCTTGAAGAGGTTGACGAGGATGTCAGTGTGGGGGGCTGAGGTGTAGGGGAAGAGTCCTTCGCCGTCGAAGACAAACAATTTGTCGACGCCGTAGGGCAGTATTTGGTCTTCTACCTTGCCCTTGATGTCTGTACCTGCGACGATGGCGTGGAGTTCGACACCCAGTTCGTTGGCCAGTTTGCGGCCCTTGGTCAGCAGTTCCTGCGATACTTCCTGTACCTTGGTGCCTTCTATTTCTACATAAACAAAAACGTTGTTCATCTCCTTATCCAATAATCTTTTCGTCCAACAATTCTTTTATCAGTCCTTCGACATCGCTGTCGCTGCCGGTGAGCGTCTTGCTTTCCTTGGCTTGGAACACGATGTTCTTCACGGCCTTCACCTTTGTGGGTGAACCGGAGAGTCCGCACTGTTCGGGATCACCGTCGACATCGGCCACTGACCACTGGTTGAGGGTCAGGTAGGGGCGCTCCTCGTAGAGGTAGTTGTATTTGTCATCGGCTTTGCGCTCCATGGGGGCGGTAGCGTGCTTGTAGGTCATTGTCAGTTTGGCGTTGCAAGGACGGCAGGGGTCTGCGCTTCCTGTCACGGTCACGAGCAAGGGTAGCGGAGCCTCGACGGTCTCTACGCCACCGTCGATATGGCGGCGTATGGTCAGTTTGCCTTCCTCGCACTTGAGAATTTCCTCGGCATAGGTCACCTGCGAAAGACCCAGTTTTTGGGCTACCTGCGGTCCTACCTGTGCGGTGTCGCCGTCGATGGCCTGACGGCCTCCGATGACGATGTCTACGTCACCAATCTTCTTGATGGCGGTGGCGAGGGCGTATGATGTGGCCAGTGTGTCGGCTCCAGCGAAGAGGCGGTCGGTCAGCAACCATCCGGTGTCGGCACCTCTGTACAATCCTTGGCGTATCACTTCGGCGGCACGGGGAGGGCCCATGGTGAGGATACCTACGGTAGATCCGGGATTTTGCTCTTTCAGACGGAGTGCCTGCTCGAGCGCGTTTAGGTCTTCAGGATTGAAGATTGCAGGAAGGGCAGCGCGATTGACGGTTCCTTCGGCCGTCATGGCATCCTTTCCCACGTTTCTTGTGTCGGGTACTTGCTTGGCAAGTACTACAATTTTCAAACTCATATGAATATTGTGTTATTATATATAAATGTTCTTCTTGCAAAAGTAATAAACTTTTGATGCACAGCCAAATTTGCCTATTGAAAAGTGCCCAAAAGCCCTATGCAGTGTGCAATGTAGGGCTTTTGGGCACTTTTTGTTTGGAAATATGTCAAAGTGTTTTGTCGTCACTTATGTGAGCAAGCGCTCAAGTGCTGGAATCTTGATAATGCCGCGACTGAAGGTGAGCAGTCTGTCGTGTTGCAAGGCGTTGAGTGCGTCGGAGGCGGCTTGCCGGCCGACGTTGATTTCTTCTGCCAATCGGGTGATCTTGATGTGTACGGTCTTGGGGCCTGCGGGACGCGAACACCGGGACGCGAAAAATCTGATGATACGTTGTCTGGTGTCGCCGGGTACGTGCCAAAGTGTGCGGGAGAGGCGTTGTGACTGGGTGGAGAGTATGTTGAGCAGATTGAGTCGGAAGATGACGTAGGCATCCGACAGACGCAACACTTCCTGCTTGTCGAGGGTCATAAACTGGCATGGGGTAAGTGTGGTAAAAGTCTGGGAGTAGCGCTGTACAAGTCCGAAAAGGTGTTCTGGTTGCAGAACGCCAGGGCTTTCCATCTGTTCTATGATGCTGTATCCGTGGTCGTCGGCAGATGTCTCTACGCTCATCTCGCCTTGAAGGAGAAAGCAGAGGGCACGGCATGGTTCACCCTCTTGCCTGTAAATCTTGTTGGCGGTCGATTTGTGGAAACCGAATTTGGTCTTTTCCACGATATCGTCGATGTCGCATCCGCTGAGTCCTTGGAAGAGCGGCAGACCCAGCAGTCTGTCGTAGAGACGTTCTTCACGCATGGGGTAAATGGTGTGATAAAAGGTCAGTCTATGATTTTTCCTTTCATCGAGGGCGAACACCATACCTTGAACTGCCCCGACTGGTCGGTGTAGATGAAGTAGGCCATCAGTTCGGGGTGCTTGGCGAGCACTTCCTTGGCACGTTCCATACCCATCACCATGAACGACGTGGCGTAGGCATCGGCCTTGGCGCATTGCTTGGCCAGTACAGTGGCTGAGAGCAGACTATGCTGTACGGGTTTCCCTGTGGCAGGATCTATGGTGTGGGCGTACTTCTTGCCGTTCCGGTAGTAGAACTTGCGGTAGTTGCCGCTTGTGGCCATGGCCATATCGGTGACATTGAGTACGGCTTGCAGTTCGCCGCCCGTACTGAGAGAGTCGTCGGTGGGCTTGGTCACGCCGATGCGCCAAGGTAGTCTTTTCTTGCTGATTCCCTTGGTGACCACTTCGCCGCCAATCTCTACCATATAGTTGTTGATGCCCTTCGATTCCAAAAAGCGGGCCACTACATCGCTGCCGTATCCTTTGGCGATGGCGCTGCAGTCGAGCATGGTGCGGGCATCTTTCTTGATGATAGTGCGTCCTTTCAGACTCACGCCCTTGTAGCCTACAAAAGCGCGGATGCTGTCAACGGTGTGCTTGGTGGGCGGGTTGCCGGTCTTGAAACCGAAGCCCCAAAGATTGACAAGTGGAGCGACAGTGATGTCGAAGGCTCCGCCGGTCTCTTCGGAGATGTCTTCGGCCATGCGGAATACTTCAGTGAACATATCATTGACCTCCACCTTCTCGTTGCGGTTGACTTGCGAGATGATGGATTTCTCGTTGAACATCGAGAGGGCGGCGTCTACCTTATTGAGTTCGGCTATGATCTCGTCGTTGAGGTCATGGTCGTACTGGTAGTCGATATTGTATATCGTACCGAAGATGGCACCTGTGTCATGCTGGTAGGGGGCGTTGCGCTGCTGCGTGATGATAAGCACTGACCCGATGATCAGTGCGCAGAGAAATGGGATTTGGAAGAAGATTCTTTTCTTTCGTTTGTTGTCCATGGCGTTGCTGGTTTGGATTCTGTCTGTCGGTAGCACGGATGCTACGCGATGTTATATTTCGAAGATGATATTGAAGGTGCCGCCGAGCCGCGAACTGCCTTGCTTGCCGTAGCCCGGTACGTACCAGGTGTTGCCGAGTGTGCCGTCGTTGTGGAAGAGACGGCGGCGGTATCTGACGCTCCAGCCCAAACGGAGTGGGCCGAAAATCTTGGCATCGACACCGAATACACATTCCGTCCAGTGGTAATTGCACTTCACGTCTTTGACCGAATACTCCACGTCGTCGCCCCATACAGGGTCTTTGATGTCTGTACCCTTGACATCAAACTTGTATGAGGTGAAGGCGTAGCGCAGTCCGGCGTATACGCGGTAGACATCGTGTTTGTTGCGCATGAGGTTGAAGTCGATGCCGACTTTTCCATATGGGGCACTTGTCTTGTAGGTGAGTTTGGTCGAGATGTCGCTTGCGTCGGCCTTTCCCCATCCCAGTTCGATGATGGGGAAGTACTTGTCGCGGAGATTGATGCGCAAGGCTCCCTCGTATTGTCCGTAGTCGCTGAATGCCAGTTGGACTGCACCTACGGCATCCACCGATACGGCAACGCCACGGAAGAAGGCTATTGTGTCTTTCTCCGTGACGGTGTTCTTGAGTCTTGTCGACTGTGCGGAGGCAAGGGCAGAACAAAGTATGAGCAGACTAATGACGGTCAGTCTTGAAATAAATGAGGAAATGGGCTTTGGCGTCATTGTAAGTCACATGATTGTTTGTTATCTGTATGGAGTCGATGGCGTTGTGGGTGCAACTGATGCCGGTCACGGTGTGGAATACGGTCGGGGCACAGTCTACGGCATCGAAGTGCGGCTCGTTCTGCTTTTGTATGCGAACGGTGTCGCAGAGATGCTTTCCCGTTTCGCCTTCTGTGGTCTGGAGGGTGAGTGCAAAGTAGTACACGTCTTCCGTGCGTGAGTAACTCATGGGCAGGGTGATACTGTCGACGGCCGTCACCTTGTTGACCAGTACGCTATCGTCACCTTCGGCTTGTGAGCGCAGTGTGCTCACGGTGAGCGTATCACTACCCAAGGCCGCGTCGCCGTCTGCCCATTTGCAGGTGGCTGCTACACGATTGTTGAGCGGACAGTCTATCGACGAGCAACCCACAATGACCAGTGTAGTGGACATAAGCAGAACGGCAGACCACTTTTTGCTCATCCTTTGAATGTGTCGTTGCATCTCAGCGTGTTTTCTATTTGATAGTCGTTGCGCCCCTGTGAGGAACGGCTTACGAGGTCGCCGATAAATCCGGCCAAGAACAGTTGGGTGCCAATCATCATCATGGTCAGCGCGATGTAGAAGTAGGGCGAGTCGGTGATGAGACGCTGGGGAATGTCGTGGGCAAGGCTCCACAACTTGTCTGCTCCGAGCAACACGACGGCTACAAAGCCGATAAGGAACATGATGCTGCCCAAAAATCCGAAGACGTGCATCGGCTTCTTGCCGAAGTTGCTCAGAAACCAGAGCGTGATAAGGTCGAGATAACCATTGAAGAAGCGGTTGAGGCCGAACTTCGACTTGCCGTACTTGCGGGCTTGGTGGTGTACTACTTTCTCCCCGATCTTGTCAAATCCGGCGTTCTTGGCCAAGTAGGGGATGTAACGGTGCATCTCGCCGTACACTTCGATATTCTTGACCACGTCGCGACGGTAGGCTTTCAAGCCGCAGTTGAAATCATGCAGATTGTGTATGCCGCTGATTTTTCGGGCGGTGGCATTGAACAGTTTGGTGGGGAGTGTCTTCGACAAGGGGTCGTACCGTTTCTGCTTGTAGCCCGAAACAAGGTCGTAACCCTCTACGGTGATCATCTTGTAGAGTCCGGGTATCTCATCGGGTGAATCCTGTAGGTCGGCATCCATGGTGATGACCACGTCGCCTTTGGCTTCCTTGAATCCGCAGTAGAGGGCGGGACTCTTGCCGTAGTTGCGGCGGAACTTGATACCTTTGACATGTTCCGACTGGGCGGCGAGTTTTTCTATTACATCCCATGAGCGATCGGTCGAACCGTCATTGACGAATATCACCTCGTAGGTGTATCCGTTGGCGTTCATCACGCGCTCTATCCATGCATACAACTCGGGTAGCGATTCTTCCTCGTTGTATAGGGGTACTACGACTGATATATCCATAGCGTATTGATTTGTCGTTGTTTGTATTCTCTTTTTTGTGGTTGTATTTGCCCGTCGTTACTTAGTTTTGATGACTACGGCCTACGGGCGTACCGTGACTTCTCTTTGCGCAGACTGCTGCAATGGGCAGACTGACCACGGTCCCGATGCAGATGTTCTGTACCATGAAGGTGAATGCCCACTGTATCGGTGTGGTGGTAGAGATGAGAGCGAGGCTCTCCGATAAATCTTTTTTCGAGATGCCGCTACGCTCATAGAGCGGCATCATGGTGTTGATGGAGTCGGTGAGCATTGTACAGAACGTACCGTGGTCGAGAAAACGGAAATAGATGTACTGTGCGATGGCGAAAACGACCGCCGCATAGCAAAAGGTATAGACGGAGTATACATAGCCTCTCCGGAAGGAGATGATGCCGTCGAGGGCATAGTTGCGAAATTTGCAGAGTCTCCAACTCGTAAAAAAAGGAGTGGCGATGGCCAAAAGACTCCCCATCATGCTCTGCGGTATGCTCAGTATGCAAGCAAAACTGGCTATCCACAACAATGAGAGCAAAGCCCCGTCTTGTCTTGCGAAGGCCTTGACCTGCATGAGACTTTCAATCTTTGTCATTCGTCGAAAATCAAGTGTTTTATAAAACGAATGCAAACTTACACAAAAAAAGTGGATTTTCTGTGTTCTACGCTTGCTTTTTACCGTTCTTTAAGCATCTGTCGGGTGCCGAGTGCATCAGTTCTTTGCGCACTCTGCTCGGTTAACTACCCAGAAATCCATCAAAGCATATTTATGAAACCAATCATATTGTGAGACGGAGAAATGACAACTGGATAATTTATGGCTATAGCGATGTTTCGCGTTACGGAAAAAATGTGTAACTTCGCATCGCAATGATTGATAGAGAGACAGTAGAGAAAATCAAGGATGCGGCCAATATTGTCGACGTGGTGTCTGAGTTTGTCACGCTTCGTAAGGCGGGGGCTAACTATAAGGGCCTTTGCCCGTTCCATGATGAGAAGACCCCGTCTTTTATCGTGTCGCCATCCCGCGGCACTTGTCACTGTTTCGGATGCGGAAAGGGCGGCAATCCTGTCGGCTTCATAATGGAACACGAACAGATGTCCTATCCCGAAGCCTTGCGGTGGTTGGCCGGAAAGTACCATATCGAAATCCGTGAACGTGAACTTAGTGGTGACGAGCGGCGTGAACAGAGCGAACGCGAGAGTATGTTCATTGTCAACGACTGGGCATCACGTCATTTTCGCGACCTGCTCCACAATCATCCCGATGGCGTAGCCGTGGGCATGCAGTATTTCCGATCCCGTGGTTTTCGTGACGATGTCATAGAGAAATTTCAGTTGGGATTTGATATTCCCGACCGTCATGCCCTCTCCGTTGCCGCCCAAAGCAAGGGTTACAAGGCAGATTTCATCGTAGCGACGGGACTTTGTTACCGCAACGACCGTGGCGAACTTATCGATCGTTTTGCCGGACGTGTCATCTTTCCGTGGATTGGCGTCAGTGGCAAGATAGTGGGCTTCGGTGGCCGTCTGCTTGACGCACGTACCAAGGGAGTCAACCAAAAGTATGTCAATTCGCCCGACAGTGAGATCTATCACAAGGATCGCGAACTCTATGGCATTTGGCAAGCCAAGAAGGCCATTGCCAAAGAAGACCGTGTGTTCATGGTCGAAGGTTATACCGATGTCATCTCCATGCACCAATGTGGCATAGAGAATGTGGTAGCCAACTCGGGTACGGCCCTTTCCGTACACCAAATACATATGCTCCATCGCTTTACGGGCAATATCACCTTGCTCTACGATGGTGATGAGGCAGGTATACACGCCGCTATGCGCGGTACCGATATGTTGCTCTCCGAGGGCATGAATCTCAAGGTGGTGTTGTTGCCCGATGGCGATGATCCCGATAGTTTCTCTCGCAAACATACTGCAGCCGATTTCCGTCGGTTTATAGAGGAGCACCAAAAAGACTTCATCGAGTTCAAGTCTGACCTTCTTCTGCGCAACGAGCGCGACCCCTTGAAACGTTCAGAAGCCATCAACTCGGTAGTAAAGAGCATTTCGCTCGTCCGCGACCAGATACTCCGCGATACCTATGTGCACGACTGCGCTGTACGTTTGCAAATCAGCGAGGCAACGCTCATCAATACGATGAACAAGTTTATTCGCAGTGAGCGGGAACAACACTATGGCACCCAAATGGCCACCCCAACCGTACAGCAACCGTCTCCGAAAATCTCCGCTCCGGTCACGCCAATGCAACAGGCATCAGAGGTGGAGCGCATGCTTATGCAGATGCTGGTGCGCCACGGTGATGCCCCTATTGTGCAGAATGCAGAGGACGATGAAGGAAATATTGTTTCGCTCAATCTTGCCCAATATCTTGATTACAACCTCAGTGTCGACGAATTGCAGTTGGGCAATCCGCTCTACCGCAGAATGTTGGCCGAGGCTGTGGCTTATAGCGCAGGTGGTGGCGCGGATGTGGAGCAGTTTCTTGTTCATCATGACGATATCGACATCAGCCGCGAGGCGGCGACACTCTGTGCCGACCGCTACCATCTGACCGACGTTAGCGGGAAAGAACGCGATGACGTATCGCTCGACGATGCCGATCGCGCTGTGGTAGAGCAAGATCGTCTCGATGCGCTCCGTCAGCAACTCGACCATCTGCTCAACGATTTTCGCATGGATTATCTCGAACAACGCCTCCGTACGCTGCAAAGCGAGATAGCCAGCGCTTCAGCCGATGCAGACCGACTTCGTGAACTGCTGCAGGAATACAAGACCATGCACGAACTGCGTAGTCGGTTGGCCGCCCTTTTGGGCAACAACATTATCGTGTAGCATTTCATATGGCGGGCTCTATAATTGTCCCTTGATGGATTTTGAGTTTCCGCCGCAAGCACAGAAAATATAATCATGTATTACATAGAAAAAACATTTGAAGTGTCGGCCAGTCATCGGCTGACCCTCTCCTACGAAAGCAAATGCTCGCAGATGCACGGACACAACTGGCGCATCACCGTATATTGCCGGTCGCGCGAGCTCAATGCCGACGGCATGGTTGTCGATTTTACGGAAGTGAAACGCCGTGTGATGGGACAACTCGATCATCGTAATCTCAACGAGGTATTGCCTTTCAATCCCACAGCGGAGAATATCGCCCGCTGGATAGTAGACCAAGTTCCACATTGCTACAAGGCCATCGTTCAAGAGAGTGAAGGCAACAGGGCTATATACGAATGTGACGAATGAAACGGGTCAACGATATCTTCTATTCCCTTCAGGGTGAAGGGCGGCATACAGGACGCGCCGCTGTGTTTGTACGTTTTGCCGGATGCAATCTGCGCTGCTCATTCTGTGACACCGATTTCTCGGCCTATCGTGAGATGAGCGACCGGGAGATTGTGGAGGAGGCCAGCCGTTATCCGTCGCGCTTTGTCGTGCTCACGGGTGGTGAACCTACGCTGCAAGTCGATGCCGCACTTATCAATGCTTTCCATGAAAGCGGCTTTTATGTGGCGATGGAGAGCAATGGTACACGCCGCCCTCCGGAAAATCTCGATTGGCTGACATGCTCGCCCAAGCAGGGCGTGGTTGTCAGTGAGTGTGATGAACTCAAGTGTATCTTCGACGGGCAGTCGCCTCTCTGTGATGTGGAGGTCAAAGCCCGCTACCGCTATCTCCAACCCTGCGATGTGGGCGATGCCGAACACAATGCGGCCATTACCGCTCAGTGTGTGGAGTATATCAAGCATCACCCGCAATGGAGACTGTCGTTGCAGACCCATAAACTTATCGGATTCAAATGACCATCTACGTACATTGGATATTCTACCTGCTCTATCTCGCCATTGTGGGGATAACCGTGGTGACGGTCTTGCTTGACAACCGTCAACCGGCCAAGACGATGGCTTGGGTGCTGGTGTTGTCCTTTGTACCGATAGTGGGTTTTGTACTCTATTTCTTTTTTGGTCAGAATACACGCAAAATGCGTTTTATCGGCCAACGTAGCCTCGATAAACTCACACGCCGCTCGATGCTCGAATTTGTAGAGCAACGTGATCTTCGTGTGCCCGAATCCTGTCGGTCCTTGGTGCAACTCTTTGCCAACCAAAGCCTGTCGCTGCCTTTCAAAGACAATGAGGCAGACATCTACACCGACGGCCATTCTTGTTTTCTGTCTATGATTGCGGCCATCGGACAGGCCCGCCGTCATGTACATCTCGACGTCTATATCTTCGACGATGATCCGCTCGGACGGCTTATGGCTGATGTGCTTATAGATAAGGCCCGTCAGGGTGTAGAGGTGAGACTGATTTGTGACGATGTGGGATGTTGGCGTGTCAGTACACGCTTTTTTGAACGTCTGCGGGCTGGCGGTGTTGATGTGCGGATGTTTATGCCTGTGAAGTTTCCGGCTTTTACCAGCAAGGTGAATTACCGCAATCACCGCAAGTTGTGTGTTGTCGACGGCGAGACGGCCTTCATCGGAGGTATGAATATTGCCCTTCGCTATGTCAAGGGTACAGACCGTCAGCCATGGCGCGACACCCATCTGCGTCTGCGCGGTGGGGCGGTGTATGCTGTGCAGAGCGCATTTTTGGTCGATTGGTATTTCGTCAGTCGTACACTGGTCACCGACCGCAAGTATTATCCTCCTTTGCGCGGCGACATCCACAACGACTGTTTGGCGCAAGTGGTCACCAGCAGTCCTGTTGCCAAGTGGCCTGATATCATGCAGGGCTATGTGCGCATACTGATGCAGGCCCGCCACTATGTATACATGGAGACCCCCTACTTTCTTCCTACCGAACCGGTATTGTTTGCCTTGCGCACGGCTGCGCTTGCTGGTGTTGACGTGCGGTTGGCCATACCGCGTCACAGTGACGCGCGCTTGCTCACTTGGGCAAGCATCTCGTATATCCTCGATGTGGTAGAGGCCGGTGTGAAGGTGTATTTTTATACGCCGGGGTTCAATCACAGCAAACTACTCGTGTGTGATGATTGTCTCTGTACGTGTGGGTCGGCAAATATCGATTTCCGTAGTTTTGAAAACAATTTCGAGGCCAATGTATTCTTCTACGACGAACGAATGGCCCTTCGTATGAAGCAGGTGTTTATGGACGACCTGCAACACTGCATGCCGCTGGAAGATGCGACGCTTCTACTGCGCCGCCCCTTCCTACGCCGCCTTTGGGAGTCGATTGTTCGTCTGCTTTCGCCGCTACTTTGATCTCATCATGGTGCATCAAACCGAAAAAAGGCGTACAACCTGTATACTTATGGGGATTTTTCACTAACTTTGCACAATAGGGTTACTGATCTTTTATACCATTACATTACAAGTTACACATGCAGATTTCAATCAAAAAGCAGGATGTCAAGAGTCAGGCCAAGGATCTCTTCTTCATCTTTTTGGGTATCTTGTCCTACTCTGTGGGCTATACCGCTTACTTTCTTCCCGAGAAAGTTGTCATGGGTGGCGTGTCGGGTATTTCGGCATTGCTCTACTATGCCTTCTCCCTGCCGCCGAGCATTACCATCTTTGTGCTCAATGTTACAATGTTGATGATTGCCGCCAAGGCGCTGACTCGGCAGTTTATCGTCCGAACCATTATCGGTGTGGCCATGATGTCTGCCATCATCGGTGTGCTGCAGCCATTCTTTGCCGCTCATCCCATCATCACGCCCGGAGAGGATAAGTTCATGCATGTACTCATCGCCGGTATTTTGGGCGGTGCCGGACTGGGCTTGGTGTTCTCCCACAACGGATCAACGGGTGGTACCGACATTATCATCGCTCTGCTCAATAAGTATTTCCGCGTGAGTTTCGGACGTGCCATGCAGTTTATTGACACCGCCATCATCTGCTCCTCGTACATTCTTTTCCATAGCGTTGAGACCATCGTCTATGGTATCGCCTTCACGCTGGTGGCCAGTTATGTGTGTGACTATGTGGTCAATGGTACCCGTCAGACGGTACAGTTTCTCATTATCTCCAAACACTACAAGGAAATAGCCGACACCATCAACCACAAGGTGCGCCGCGGTGTGACCCTCATCGAGGGTCGTGGCTGGTACTCGCAGCAGGAGGTCGACATGCTCATCGTGCTCACCCGTAAGTATGAGTCGCAAGAAGTGTTCCAATACATCAATGAGATAGATCCCGGGGCAATGGTGTCGCAGACTTATTGCCATGGCGTATTCGGAGAAGGATTTGACAAAATCAAGTAAAGGGGAACGTTTGTCGTCTTTCTGGACAACGGTTCCCATATATTTATTCATGGGTGCGCACCATTGTTGTACGCACCGTAAGACAATGTTATTTTATGAAAGAATTGGAGAAAGAGGCGATGGTGCTGCCTGAAAACGCATTTACAGAATTGAAGGAAGGGGAGGAATACCGCCCGATACTTGATCCCTCGAAGACTTATCCGGAAGTCAATCTATGGTCAGTGACCTGGGGTATCGTCATGGCAGTTGTGTTCTCGGCTGCTGCAGCCTATTTGGGTTTGAAGGTCGGACAGGTGTTTGAGGCCGCTATTCCCATTGCCATCATTGCCGTTGGTGTGTCGACAGCCACCAAGCGTAGCAAGGCTCTCGGTGAGAATGTCATCATACAGAGTATCGGTGCTTGTTCCGGCGCAGTTGTTGCAGGAGCCATTTTCACGTTGCCCGCCATCTACATTCTGCAGGCTAAGTATGGTGAGGCCATGACAGCCTCCTTCTTGCAGATATTCCTTGCATCGGCCCTTGGCGGTGTGCTGGGTATATTGTTCCTTATACCCTTCCGTAAATATTTCGTGAGCGATATGCACGGCAAGTATCCTTTCCCGGAAGCCACAGCCACTACACAAGTGCTCGTATCGGGTGCCAAGGGTGGCGATCAGGCCAAACCCCTGCTTCTTGCAGGTCTTGTCGGTGGACTCTACGATTTCATCGTGGCCAGTTTCGGATGGTGGAACGAGAACTTCACCAGCCGTGTAGTAGGGTGGGGATGCGATCTCGCCGACAAAGCCAAACTCGTATTCAAGGTCAATACCGGTGCCGCCGTACTTGGTCTCGGCTATATTGTAGGTCTGAAGTATGCGCTCTATATCTGTTTCGGATCGTTGGCCGTATGGTGGCTCATCGTTCCGGGTATGTCAATCTTGTTCCACGACCAAGTGCTCAATGCCTGGGATCCTTCCATCACCGACACCGTTGGTGCCATGTCACCCGAAGCCATCTTCAAGTCTTATGCCCGCAGTATCGGTATCGGTGGTATTGCCATGGCCGGCATTATCGGTATCATCAAGAGTTGGGGCATCATCAAGAGTGCCGTCGGACTGGCTGCCAAGGAACTTAAGGGTTCAAGCACGGTCAGCACCGATGTGAAGCGTACCCAGCGCGACCTCTCGTTCAAGATTATAGCCATCGGTTCGTTGGCTTGTATACTTTTGACCTTTGTGTTCTTTTGGTTGGGCGTGATGGACGGCAATCTGCTTTTCGCCGTTATTGCCATCCTGCTTGTGGCCGTCATTGCCTTCCTCTTTACTACCGTGGCAGCCAATGCTATTGCCATTGTGGGAAGCAATCCCGTGTCGGGCATGACGCTGATGACCCTCATTTTCGCTTCTGTCGTGATGGTGGCCGTCGGACTCAAGGGCCCTGGCGGTATGTTGGCCGCCCTCATCATGGGTGGTGTGGTATGTACCGCACTGTCAGTGGCAGGATCGTTTATCACCGACCTCAAGATCGGTTACTGGTTGGGCTCTACCCCGAAGAAGCAGGAAGGATGGAAATTTCTCGGTACACTCGTGAGCGCCGCCACCGTAGGCGGTGTGATGATGTTGCTCAATGAGACTTACGGATTTGCTTCCGGATCGCTTGCCGCACCTCAAGCCAATGCGATGGCTGCCGTCATCGACCCGCTGATGAATGGTGTCGGCGCGCCGTGGACACTCTATGCCATTGGTGCTGTGCTGGCCATCATTCTCACCTATTGCAAGATACCTGCCTTGGCATTTGCCTTGGGTATGTTTATACCGCTCGAACTCAATGTGCCTCTCGTTGTCGGCGGTGCTATCAATTGGTACGTCACCTCACGTTCCAAGGACGCACAGGTCAACCGCGACCGCGGTGAGAAGGGTACGCTTATCGCCAGTGGATTTATCGCCGGTGGTGCGTTGATGGGCGTAGTGAGCGCTCTGCTGAAGTTTGGTGGTATCGAGGTTTCTGTAGCCGATAGTTGGTGGGCCAATCCCTTGTCTGAGGTTTGTTCGCTCATCGCCTACATCTGTCTGATTGTCTATTTCGTGCTGGCCACCCGCCCGTCAAAGAAGTGATGACATGCAGACAAAAGGAAGAAACAAGTTTTCGGCCAAGGAAATCAAGGAGATTGGCCAGTTGTTGCGCTTGAAAAATGCCTCCAACCGCGCCAAGCAAAAAGAGATACGCCATATCTTGCGTGTCGACTATGAGTTTTTGATTTCCGATTTCAATGAGCCGGGCAAAGCCTTTGGCGAACAGGAACTTGAAGATTGTCTCCGCCGGGGTGCGATACAGATACTCGATGATGCCACCATCGCCGCTATGCGCGAAAAGCGAGCCCGTGACAAGGCCCGCGATGCGGAAGCCCGCGAACGTGAGGCCGTCGCCAGTGGTGAAGCCACCGATTGGCAGGAAGCCCTTCGGGAGTGGAACCGTCTGTCGGGCACAGATGGACAGGGTTCTGCCGAAGTGTGACAGATGCCGGAATAAATCTTTTTTACTCCTACCGAGTATCTCGGATAAACACAAGACATCCCTTGTTGTCTCCATTATTGTGGGGCAGCAAGGGACGTTTTCTGTTCATGCGTGTATGTTTCGCGATGATTGCACGTTTTGTGTTTTTTGTTTTTCGGCCTTGTACTATTGCTACAAAGGCTTTGTACTGTCGCTACAAGGCCTTTGTAGCGACAGTACAAGGCCCTTGTAGTGTTCGTACAAGGTCTTTGTACGATTCCTCTTGTGTCTTACTCATGCTTTGATGCAGTCGTATCGGCAAGTGTTGAAGAATTTTAGCAAGTGGTTCATAAAGGGGGTGAGGTGTACGTCGTGTTGCTTGTTGTAGGTATCTATGCGCAGCAGGCACTGCGAGATGTACAGTCTGCGTTTGGCCCTTGTCATAGCCACATAGAATTTACGGGTATCCTCAGCCAGTAGCCGCTCGTCGTTGCGACTATAGTAGTTGGGTATGCGTCCTTCTACTGCATCGAAGACGATGACATTGTCGAACTCCAGTCCTTTGGCCTTGTGTATGGTCGTGACGAATATTCGGTCGTCGATGCTTTGGCTGTTGCATAGGTCGGCCTCCTTCAGTGTATTGATTTCCATGAGGTGGCGGTCGATCTGTGTATGTAGTGACGGTTCGTCTTCGATATGTATGAGGTCTTGGGAAAGGTAGTCGGCGATATACCCGATATTCTCCACTTCGCAGATAGTACCCTCATCGACGAGACGGCGATAGAAGCCAAGCAGTTCGTCGACCAGCACGGGGCGGCCATTGGTCATCCCTTCCTGTCGGTAAAGCCTTGCAATACCCTCGGTGTAGCATTCGCCGTAGTTGCGTCGGAATGTTTCTACACGGTGCTTCACGTTGGGACTTGATAGATATTCGCGTTGTGCGGCGATGATACCGTTGCCTTTGTCGTGGCAGTGACGCACGACGCTGCAAGTGGCGTATACATCATCGTCGGCCAAGTGGGTATTGCTTCCTTCGAGCCCAAGGGCGCTGAGGATGTATTTCAGTTTGTGTTGTTTGAGTTCCGGTTCAAGCAACCGCACCAGTCGTAGTGAGTCGAAATAGCATGGGTGTAGGCTATGCAAATCGTAGTTGGGACAGTATCGGCGCAGGTTGTGGTCGAGGATATTGTAGTCATAGTCGGCGTTGTGGCCGAGAAGAATGCCGCTCGAGGCATATTCCATAAACTGTCGCAATGCTTCGGCGGGCGAAAGAAGCCGTTGATGTTTGCGCTCCTCGATGATGGGGTTGGGAATATCGCCCAGGAAGGCTGGAATCTCTCGGTTCGTTTCAATGTAGAGTGACAGTGCTGATCCTTCCACAATTTTTCCTTGTCGCATCTTGACGGCGGCGATTTGTACGATGTCGTCGTGGAACACGTCGAGCCCGGTGGTCTCCGTGTCGAACACGATCAGTTCCTGTTCGCTGTAAGTGCGTACGAACGACTGTATATAGGTATCATCGCCGTCGTACCTGAGCAGGTCGGCAGGCGAGATAGCACGGTCGAGCAGGTCGCGTACCATCTTGCGGGCGCTGGCGTTCTCGTGTACTGCCTTTACGCCCTTGATGATGCGTGCCCATGCCATAAAGTTGCATTCGCTGGCCAGTACACCCAAGTGGGCTAGTAGAAGTTTTACTTCTGCTTGGGCGAAAAGATCGCTGCCCGATACCTTGAAATGCTTGAGATGCTGGGTAGTCAGTCCCGCGCTGATGTCCTCTGCGTCGCGGTTGGAACTGACGATGATGGCCGTTGTCTCGTCGGGATAGTTGGCGTAGAGTTGCCCGGCAAATTGGGCAACGTCACGCACCTCACTGTCGGGTGTGTCGCTGTAGAGTATGCTCAGTTCGTTGCCCTGGCGTACGGCCTCATGTGTGGTCGTTGGCAGTAGGGTGGGGTCAATGTGGAGTACTTCTGCGGCATAGGTGTTGAAAACGTCGAGCAAGTATTTCGGTGACCGGTGGTTGACTTGCAGGTGATGAAGATGGTCCCCGCACCGCTGGCGAAGCATGGTGAGTGTGTCCATCTTGGCACCCATAAACGAGAAGATGGCCTGTTGCTCGTCGCCGAGATACATGACTGTGTCAAGCGGATCGGCCGTGAGCAGGTCGATGATAGACATTTGCAGTGGATTGAGGTCCTGTACCTCGTCGACTTGTATCCAAGCATATCGGTGGTACTGGCGCTCGTCATCGTGGAGCAAGGTGTCGTAGGTGAAGATGAGCAGGTCGTTGAAGTCAAGCAACCTGTTTTCCCGCTTGTACTCCTCATACTGTCGGGCAAGTGACATTCTGCTGAGGAGCCTGATGCCCAATTGCTGCTGACCGTAGTCGAAATGCTCACCGCGCACGACGTCAATGTAGTAGTCGGCGTGGTCGTAGATGTCGATCATTGCGGCGGCATCGAACGTCATGTGCTGTACCTCGCATATTCTGCGCATTGTGCCGACATCCTCGCGTGAGATACATTCTGGGTGTGTACGCACGGCTTTGTCATGTCTGCGGCGTATCTGACTCATGAAGTTGGCCAGATGGAACACATCGGCATATTCTCGGCGTCGGCGATAGTTGGTGCTGACGGCATATTCGTCCTCATTGAGAAAGCGAGCGAGTATGCTTACGGCATCATCCTCGTCGAGCACCGACGATTCGGCGGCGATGATGCCATTGGTAAAGAGAAACCGGGAACAGAACCGATGCACGTTGCCGACATAGACGTTGTCGATGCCGTCATCATCGATACTTGACAGTATGCGCTCCTTCATGCCGCGGGCCGCGCGGTTGGTGAAGGTCAGACAGAGCATGTCGTCATAGTCTATACCTTGCGCGTGGGCTTGGCGTATACGCTCGGTGAGTATCTGTGTCTTGCCGCATCCTGGAGGGGCGAGTACCAGGTGGTGGCCGGTATGTGCTTGGATAACCTCCCGCTGACTGTCATCGGGAGTCCATGTGGTGTCGATGGTCATGAGTGTGATGGCGTTTGACTGCAAAGGTACGAAAAAAAATAGCCGTATGCTTTGTCTGTGTGTAGGAAAGCATACGGCCTGCGTGTTTATGGCGAAGCCTAAATCTCTATTCGAATGTGATTTGTCCGAAGAAGTCGGGGCGGTGGAAATCGGGCTTCGCTATTTCAATCTTATTCCACGACAGGAAGTGAGGTCGGGCCAGCAGGTCGCCACACTTGTAGAAGTTGGCGGTCGCAGTCATACCGTCGAATGAGGTGATGTGGTGTTTGAAGAAAGCCGTTGCAGGCAAGACGATGGCAAGATGCCATGTGGTTTTCTCTTTGCGCTCTTCAAATGGGGCGGTACCGAGTGAGGCATAGCGGCTGATGCTTTCCATAACCTCTGCGGGCGCTTTTTCGCGCCCTTCTCTTCCAGCTCCGCAGCAGAGCAGAATGCGCCCGGCACAGTTGCTTTCCACATTGTAATATGTAGTATTGCCTTCAGGGGAGAAGAAAAACTCGCAGCAGGCATCCTCCCATACCCGTCCGTGGTCGCTTGCGGCTACGGCACGCACGCTATCTTCGGTGACGGCATACTCTATGAGGATGCTGTCGCCAGTGTGGGCGATGCGAAACTTTACGTCGGGTGTGTAAGGCCACTCTTCAGCCCAGTCGGCGATGTCGATGGGTTGCCATGTGATGTGCGCCCCGTCCATGAGGCTACATACATCAACTGCCGCCACGGGTGCGGCGGCAGTGATTTTCTTGACGATGAGTTGCTTTTGCATAAAACTCACGTTGTCGTATTAGATATTCTCCTTCTCGATATCCTTGAAGTAGCGGTAGGTGCTCACCTTCAAATCGTCGGTGGCAGCCTCGTCGGCTACGATGATACCGTGCTGGTGCATCTGCAGTACGCTGATGGTCCACATCTGTGTGACAGGGCCTTCTACGGCAGCCTGCAGGGCGCGGGTCTTGTTGTGTCCGTTGACGAGAATCATCACTTCGCGGGCGGCCATCACAGTGCCGACACCTACGGTCAGTGCGTGCTTGGGCACCTTGTTGACATCATTTTCGAAGAAACGTGAGTTGGCTACGATGGTGTCGGTGGTCAATGTCTTTACACGAGTGCGTGAGGTCAGCGAACTGCCCGGCTCGTTGAAGGCGATGTGTCCGTCGGGACCGATGCCGCCAATGAAGAGATCGATACCGCCAGCTTCTTCGATCATCTGCTCGTAGTGGGCGCACTCGGCTTCCAGGTTTTCGGCGTTGCCGTTGAGAATATGGATGTTCTCCTTCGGACAGTCGATATGATTGAAGAAGTTGGTGGCCATGAAGGAGTGGTAACTCTCCGGGTGAGCCTCGGGCAGACCTACATACTCGTCCATATTGAAGGTCAGCACGTTCTTGAAGGATACGCGTCCCTGCTTGCAGGCTTCAGCCAGGGCATGATACATACCGATGGGTGACGAACCGGTAGGCAGACCCAGCACAAACTTGTGGTCGGGTGTGGGGTTGAACTGGTTGATGCGCTCGATGACATGCTCTGCAGCCCATTGCGACATCTTGTCGTAGTCTTTTTCGATGATTACTCTCATATTGGTATTATGTTTATGGAATTGTTGTTCAGGTTTTTCGCTTTTGCGGGATGTTTTTAGGTTTGGGAAGAATATAAGCACACAAGGGCGTAGCCTATCTTATGCAAAGATAGTGCAAACCGAAAGCGACGCGACAAGTTTACTTGTTCGCTTGGCTGAGGTGTAGCCTATCTTATGCAAAGATACACAATCCTATGCTATCAGTCAAAAAAAAGATATCTTTTTTCTTTTTTATGCCGTTTCTATGGTTTTGCTCTTTCTAGCGTGCCGTGCGACCACCAATCCGAAATATAAGGCTGCGATGGCTGCGATGGCAGCACCGAAATATCCGATGGCAGCGATGGAGATGTGGGTCACGACGGCACCGCCGATAAAGGCTCCACTACCGATGCCGAGGTTGAACAGTCCCGAGAAGATAGACATGCCGATAGAGGTGGCTTCGGCTGACGTGTTCTTGATGATGGTGTCTTGAAAGGCAACATTGAATGCCGTTGCTGCGGCACTCCACACTATGCAGACCATCACAATATAGACGAAATGGATAGCGGCGGCTTGCATGGCCAAAAGACTCGCAGCAACACACGCAATGCTGACCGTGATGAATGCCAACGGACGCTGCGGGTAGAAACGGGAGAAAATGACGCTGCCTAGAGCGCCAGCCGCACCGAATATGGTGAGTGATAGTGTCACTGTGTCACCGCCCATGTGGGCAATCTGTCCGAGGAAGGGTTCGATATAACTGTAGCCTACATAGTGTCCGGTGGCAAAGAATACGGTCACGAAAAAGACGCCCGTGAGTACGCGGTTGCGCAGCAGGGCCGGCATCTTGCGTATGGAGAAGGTGTCGCGGGTGGGCATCTTCGGAAATACAATGGCGATAAACAGGGCGATGAGCGTAGCAATGACTGCAATGCAGAAGAAGGTGGTACGCCATCCGATATACATACCGATGACACGGCCCAAAGGCAGGCCGACAACCATCGCTATTGATGATCCCATCGCTACTGTGCTCAGTGCAACGGCACGTTTGTTCTCGGGCACGGCACGGACGGCCATAGGTGAAGCGATAGACCAAAAGATGGAGTGGGCGCAGGCAACACCGATACGTGAGGCCATCAGCCAGTCGTAGGTCATGGCGATGGCCGAGAATACATGACTCACGATGAATAGGACGATGATGCCCAGTAGCAACCGTTTCATCTCCATGCGACAGACAGCCAGCATCAGCGGCAATGACAATAGGGCCACCATCCATGCGTATACCGAGATGAGCATTCCGGCCTTGGCTTCGCTGATACTGAAGTCACTGGCAATATCGCTGAGCAAGCCGATGGGCATAAATTCGGAAGTGTTGAATACAAAGGCGCAGAAGGTCAGCCCGACTACGGGCAACCAGTCGCGGAGGGTCATCTTGTTATCCATCTTTTTAAGTAAGAGAAAAAACCTTATAATAAGAGAAAAACCAATTGAAGAAAAAATCTTGTGCAAAGTTACGGCATTTTTGTAGAAGGGTAAAATGTGGTAACGGTTAACGACTGTTAAAGACTGATATGCGATTGTACGGCTTGCTGTGTTTTGTTTACTTTTGCACCGTTTTCTCCACCTTTTCATGTATGGGTATGGTGGACAAGATATCGGTAGAACACGCCTACACACGCAGAGATGAAAAAAGTAGATCGACAAATACTCCAGATTGCCCTTCCGTCCATAGCATCGAACATCACCGTGCCATTGCTCGGTCTGGTCGATACGGCCATTGTCGGTCACATGGGCAATGCGGCCTATATCGGTGCGGTTGCCGTAGGAAGCATGATCTTCAATGTATACTATTGGGTGTTCGGTTTTTTGCGTATGGGTACGAGCGGCATGACATCTCAGGCCTTGGGGCGGCGTGATTTGCCGGAGGTCACACGTCTGCTACTGCGGTCGCTGGCGGTGGGTAGTATGGTAGCGCTACTGTTGATAGTGTTGCAATCGCCCTTGCTCACGCTGGCTTTGTCGGTCATTCGTCCTTCGATGGATATACTCCCAGTGGTCATCGCCTATTACCATATCTGTATTTGGGGCGCACCGGCTATGCTCTGTCTGTATGGTCTGACGGGATGGTATATTGGTATGCAGAATACGCGCATACCGATGGTAGTGGCCATTGTGCAAAACGTGGTGAACATTGTGGCGAGTCTCTCCTTTGTCTATGGATTGGGGTTGAAGGTGGAGGGAGTGGCCTTGGGTACACTGGTAGCGCAGTATGCCGGGTTGTTTTGTGCGGTGTTCATGCTGGTGGTTGGTTATGGTCGGTTGCGTGCCTATGTGTCATGGTCGGGCCTTTTCGTCCGTGCAGCGATGATGCGGTTTTTCGGTGTCAACCGCGATATCTTCTTGCGTACGCTATTTCTTGTTGCCATCAATTTGTTTTTCCTTTCCGCCGGGGCCTCGCAGGGTACGGTCGTGTTGGCCGTCAATACGTTGCTCATGCAGTTGTTTACGCTCTTCTCTTATGTGATGGACGGTTTTGCTTATGCTGGCGAGGCGCTTTGCGGCCGGCACAAAGGAGCAGGAAATGGTGCGGCACTCGGTCACGCGGTTCGCAGATTGTTTTTCTGGGGTACGTCGTTGGCTGTGGTCTATACATTGGCCTATGCTTTGGGCGGCCCATCTTTTCTTGGCTGTCTCACCGATGAAGCGGAGGTCATCAATGCTTCTGGCCCTTACTTCCCCTGGGCGGTGCTCATCCCATTGGCAGGGATGGCTGCGTTTATTTGGGATGGTGTCTTTATTGGTCTGACAGCCACGCGCGGTATGCTGGTTTCATCGGCGTTGTCAGCCGTCATGTTCTTTGTCGTATATGGTATTCTTTCTCCCACGATGGGAAATCATGCACTATGGTTGGCGTTTATTGTCTATCTCTCGGTGCGTGGGGTGGGGCAGACCGTGATGTACCAGTACAAGACGTGCGGTCTTCAGCGGCCGTAGCCGATAAAGACCGCACGTCTGATGTGTGGAGTATGTGGCCATTTTTAGAAAACGCTTTTACTGTATCACACGCTCGTTGCCCGAAGCACTGATGGATGTTGTGCTGATTTTACTCGATTTGCGGGTGCAATACTTGAAGGTTGCGCTCTTCTCACCACTATATGACATCCATTTCAGTGTCAGGTCTACGGTTTTGCCTTTCGTGTCGGGCAACTGGTCGAGGCGGAAGGCTACGACGCTCGTTCCCCATTTCCCGTATGTTTCGCCTTTGGCGTCGTGATAGAAGGTTACCTCATACTTTTCGTCTTTACCCGTGTTGACAAGATTGACGATGTGACGTTCCGAACCAGCCCATCGTGTGGCTATCTGCATGGTGAGGTATCCGTCTTCGCTGACCGTCCAGTTGCGCATGACCTCCACGGGGTCTTGACGGTAGGTTTTCACGTTGTCTTCGCCTTTGTTGGTGGCCATATTCTTGGTCAGGATGCTGTCCATCCAGTTGACGTGTACCAAATAGTGTCGGCCCGTTGTTCCCATCTTCTTGATTTCTTGAATGTTGGCGAAGGCGCGTACCTCTTTTTTGCCGTAAGGCGATGTCTTCATGTTGTCGGCCGAAAGGGTGGTGGAATCGTCGAGTTGCATGTAGAAACTGTCGGTTGCGGCTACAGGTTTGACCGTCACGATAGCATTGGGGATGTATGTGGGGGCGTAGTCATTGTTGTTGTCATCGGAACAGGATGTCAATGCCATGCCTGATATCCCTAAACACAGGGCGAATGCCCATAAAAGTCTTGTTTCTTTCATTCTTGTTTTCCTTTTTTGTTCGTCTATGTAGTAAATGCACAACCATAGCCAATCTTGTATCTGCATATATTAAATTGTGTGAATTGTTTTGGCTGTTGAAATTTTTAACCTTACCTTTGCAACGCTTTTGAGCCTTATTAGGCGGCAATAGCTCAGTTGGTAGAGCACAACCTTGCCAAGGTTGGGGTCGCGGGTTCGAGTCCCGTTTGCCGCTCCATTTTTTTTATTTCTGCGATGCCGCAATGGTGGAATTGGTAGACACGAGGGACTTAAAATCCCTTGGCCAGTAATGGCTGTGCGGGTTCGAGTCCCGCTCGCGGCACTTCTATTCTAATATCCAAATCTCTATTATGCGAAAAAATCTCATTCTCATGTTGTCTGCCGGTTCTGTGCTGATTTTGGCCTCGTGTTCCAAACTCGGTCCGTTGACAGCCGACAACTTCACCGTGGTACCCAATCCGCTTGAGACGCAGGCCGGCAAAGTGCCCGCCACCATCAATGGCACGTTCCCCGAAAAGTATATGAAGAAAAATGCCGTCGTGACCGTCATCCCCGAGTTGCGGTATGAAGGACAGGCGACGCAAGGTCCAGGAGCAACCTTCCAGGGCGAAAAGGTATTGGGCAATGACCAAACCATCTCTTATCGCGTGGGCGGACGCTATACGATGAAGACCTCCTTCACCTATGTGCCCGATATGCAGAAGAGTGACCTCTACCTCACATTCAATGCCCGTCTCGGCAACAAAACCGTCGAGATACCTGCCGTGAAGGTGGCAACAGGTGTCATTGCAACCTCCGAACTCTATCGCAAGACCATACTGAGTGATGGTGGATGTATCGCCCCCGACTCGTTCCAGCGTGTCAAGGAGCAGAAGCTGGAAGCCAATGTCAAGTTCCTTATCAATCAGGCTAACCTGCGCAAGAGTGAACTACAGAACAACTCTGTCACCGAGTTTGTGCGTATGCTCAAGAAAATCAATGCCGACCGCGAAGGGCTCAACTTGCGCAATGTCGAGGTGGCCGCTTACGCCTCTCCCGATGGTGGTGTGACCTTCAACGACCGTTTGGCCAACAAGCGTCAGGATGTTTCCGAGAACTATGTGCGCGAGCAACTCAAACGTACCAAGGTAGACGCCGATGTTGATGCCCACTACACTGCACAAGACTGGGACGGCTTCCAGCGTTTGGTTGCCGCTTCAGATATACAAGACAAGGATGTCATCTTGCGTGTACTCTCTATGTATACCGATCCGCAGGAACGCGAGGAGCAGATACGCAATATGTCTGCCGGATTCCAAGAATTGGCAGACGGTATTCTTCCCGAATTGCGTCGTTCACGTTTGATTATCAACTATGAGACCGTAGGTCGCAGTGATGAGGAAATCGAAGCACAGTATCAGGCAGATCCTTCTAAATTGTCGCCCGATGAATTGCTCTACGCTGCTACACTCACCGAGGATCCCGCCAAGCAGGAGACTATCTATCAGAAGACTGCGTCACTCTACGATAAGGACTATCGTGCTTACAACAACCTTGCCGCTTTGGCACTGGCTAAGGGCGACAAGAGCAAGGCTATGGAATACCTCAACCGTGCGCTCAGTCTTGACGGCAATGCCGCTGAGGCACAAGCCAACAAGGGTCTTATCGCTTTGACAGACGGCGATGTCGCTACAGCCGAGTCGCTCATCTCGCGTGCGTCGAACGCAACGAGCGTGACACCCGCCATCGGTCTGCTCAATGTAGCCAAAGGCAACTATGCACAGGCTGAAAGCGATTTTGGCCACGCCTATACCAATGGCGCAGCCCTTGCCCAACTGCTCAATAAGAACTACGCCGCTGCCGCTGCTACACTCGACAAGGTGCCCAACCCCGATGGCTTGACCTCATATCTGCACGCTATCGTGGCTGCACGCCGTGGCAATAAGTTTGCCGCTTCTTCCTATCTCAAAGAAGCCCTTGAGAAAGATCCTTCGCTCCAGTCGTATGCCGACCGTGATTTGGAACTCTCTCTGCTGAAGTAAATCCGACGTAACATTGGGCGGGACGTGCGACAGACAATAGTGCGTCCCGTCACAAAAAATAATGTAGCGTGTAAAGCACGCCATAGAAAAGAGGAAATGAAACATTTGACTTTCCTTATATCACTCGTCCTGATTTTGGTCTCGTGTGGAACTGACGGTCGTCATTTCAAATTGGACGGTCGCTTCCTGCACCTCAATCAGGGCGAGTTTTATGTATACAGTCTTGAAGGCAATAGGCAGAAACTTGACACCATCAAGGTGGAGTCGGGCCGCTTCACCTATGAGACCGTCTGCGAACAGCCGATGACGCTCATGATGATTTTCCCGAATTTCACGGAACAACCCATCTTTGCCCAACCCGGTAAGTCGGTTGATATCAAGGGCGATGCCTCCCATCTCAAAGAGATGACCGTCAAGGGCACAAAGGACAACGAACTGATGAACGCTTTCCGTGCCTCTATCGTCAGCGTTTCTCCTGATGAAGCACGTCGCAATGCCGTCAAGTTTATCCATGACCATCCTGCTTCACCCGTAGGCAACTATCTTGTCAGAAAATATTTCATACAGACCGACCAACCAGACTTTGAACAAGCCACTGCGCTTATCCGTACCATGCTCACCGCGCAACCGGACAATGGATATCTTCGCCGTTTGCAGCGCAGTCTGAAAGGATTGTCAAGTGTGAAGGTCGGAAGCGCAGTGCCGCACTTCTCGGCTACCGACATCAACGGCAAGCCCGTCAGCAATGCCTTGTTGACATCAGCCCCAAAAGCCGTGGCGTGCGCTTGGGCATCATGGAATTATGAGAGTGTCAATCTACTCCGTACCATGTACAGTCTGCAGAAAACCCGAAATTTCGTTCTATTCACTGTCTGTCTAGATGCCAGTGTGAAGGACTGCCGCAAAACGCTTGAGGGCAACCAATTGACGTGCCCAACCATTTGTGATGGTCAGATGATACGCGGCAATGTCTATCGTCTGCTCGGTATGAGCAAGATACCAGACAATTTGGTCATAGAGGACGGACACATCACCAAAAGCGGATTGGACTACGGTCAGTTGCAGAAAGAAGTCAATGGGTGGCAGTAGAAAGGAGATACCCCAAGTGGCCTCGTGACTTATTCAAAAAACAAATAGCGGCAACCTACTTGTTATCAAGATGGTTGCCGCTATTATATCAGATTGTTTCTCTTTCGGTACTCCCACCGGGAATCGAACCCGGATCAAAGGTTTAGGAAACCTACGTTCTATCCATTGAACTATAGGAGCAACGCTTTTCACCTTGTTTCTTGCGTAGTGTTCATATCTGTGAAACAAGTGCTTGCAAAGGTACTAAAAATTACCGATAGCAGAGGATAATGACCTAAAAAAAGTGAAAATAGCGGGAGCGGTTAAACTCCCTCCCCCCTTCCGTCGTCATAAGATACAGTATGAAAAGATATTTTGTAATGTTCTTGTCCTTGGCTTGTGCGTGTGTATGCATGGCGCAAGGATGGGTGAAAGGAAAAGTTGTCGACCGCCAGATGTCCGAACCACTTGGTTATGTCAATGTGAGAGTGGCAACGGCAGGAGGCGACAAGTACATTGGAGGCGGAATGACCGATACCGACGGCAATTTCAGAATAGACAATCTGAAGAACGGTAAGTATGTACTTACGCTGTCCTCATTGGGATACAAGACAGAAAAACGTGAGTTCAGTATCACGGCAGACAAAAGTGCGGCCACGTTTGGTGTCATCTATATGAGTGACGACTCGCACCAACTCAAGGAGGTCACCGTCACGGGACAACGGTCGGTCATGAAACTGGAGGTCGACCGCAAGACTTTCGATGTGTCGCAACTCGTCTCCAATGCAGGACAGGCCGCCAGTGATGTGCTTGACAATATTCCCAGTGTCGAGGTAGACAATGACGGCAATGTGTCGCTCCGCGGCAATACCAGTGTGGAAGTGTGGATCAACGGCAAGGCGAGCGGTATCAATTCTGACAATCGTGCCCAGATACTGCAGCAACTTCCGGCTGAGAGCATAGAGCGAATTGAGGTCATCGACAATCCGTCGGCCAAATTCTCGGCAGAAGGTTCTGCAGGTATTATCAATATTGTACTGAAAAAAGACCGCAAGGCAGGCTATTACGGTTCGCTGCAGGTCGGCGGTGATACTCGTGGAGGCGCGGAGACAAGTTTCAACATCAATTATAGCAGTGGTCTTCTTGACGCCTACGCCAATGTCGGCTACCGTCATCGCCAGAATGAGGGACGTACGACAAGTGAACAGGAATTTCAAAATACCCACCAGTATCAGCGCTATAATGGTAGCGAGGCCCACTGGGGCAACAATCTTTTCTCGCGGGCCGGACTTACATGGCATGCTACTTCGAAGGACGATCTGTCGCTCAACGGTATGATGATGTACGGGGGTGGGCGCAATTCAAGTGAAATACCCTATCACTATGGTATCATCGGTGCAACGACCGATACACATATGATGATGCGTCGCACATCCAGCAAGGACGCGCCCCGTATGTACTATGGCGAGTTCAACTACCGTCACAATTTCTCCGATACCCACTTCCTTGACCTTACCGTCGATTACGACCGATGGAAGATGGACAACGACAATGTCTATCAAGACTCCATCGTCTACTATGACGGTACGGCAGCCACGACGTATGACTATCAGTACCGCCCGATGTATATGAACAGTCATCGTTGGGAGGTGAAACTCGACTACGAAAACCAAGTGACCGACAAGTTCAAGATAGAAGCCGGCTATCTCGGCAATTTCTCTCACGAGAATACACCGCAGGAGTCGTATGTCGATGACAATCATTGGGACGGTTCGGCAAGCGTGGAAGACAAAGCCTATTTCAATCGCTTCATCTACGATATGGATCTCCATGCCCTCTACACAACGCTGAGTTACAAACTCGGCAAACTCAACGTCATGGCCGGATTGCGTGGCGAATACTGGCGTGTGAATACCGAGAGTTACACCTGGGAGCAGGAACATGATGCGACCCAACGCGATCAGCCGTTCAAGAAAGACTATTTCCAGTTGTTCCCCAGCGTGTTCCTGTCCTATCAAGTCACGCCCACCCAGCAACTGCAACTCAATTATACCCGTCGTCTGCGTCGTCCGTGGGGCGGACAACTCAACTCGTTCCGCGATACGCGCGATGCCACTACCGTATCGTTTGGTAACCCTGAATTGACCCCGGAGTTCAGCAATTCCTTCTCGCTCAACTATCTGAAGACCTGGGACGAACACTCCTTGCTCGTCAGTGCCTATTACCGTCCCACAAGCGATGTCATACAGCGTATCAACTACCGCAATTCCGCTGACGGAATGATGTACTCCACCAATATGAACGTAGCCAAGAGTCTGTCGTCGGGTCTGGAGATGACGCTGAAGAACAAACTCTTCCGTATCCTCGACCTCACCACGTCGGCCAATGCCTACTACTATAAACTCAATGGGTTCAGTTATGACATCGACGGACAAACCGTCACCGGCGCAGCCAACCACAATTTCACTTGGAATGCCCGTATGACTGCCAGTCTGATGTTGCCCTACGATATCTCCATACAAGCCTCCGGCCGCTACCGCGCACGTCAGGTCATCACCCAAGGCTATCGCCGTGCCAACTACAGTATGGATCTCGGCGCTCGCAAGAATTTCTTCAACAAACTCATCACCGTCTCCGTCAACTGCCGCGATTTGCTCAATTCGCGCAAGTGGGAGACCTTCACGAGCAGTGATGACTTCACGCGCCATCAGGTCAATCGCCGTGGCGGTCGTAAGGTGAGCCTTACCGTCACATGGAACTTTGGAAATATGAATTCCAAACACCGTCAGCGTCCGGACGGCGATGGCGGACAGGAATTCGACTCCCAACAATACAACGGTAGTGCGGAAGACTGATTCCACAAGATGATAAAAATATAAGAAGGGTCATGCGTCACATCACGCATGGCCCTTCACGCTTCTACCTGCCTTGCCATAAAAAGCCCTTGTCGGTCTGCCTTTCTCGGAAAAATAGTATATCTTTGCAGAAGATAGGCTACACCTCGGCATAATGTTCAAGTGACCTTGGCATTCTGCGCTCGGTTTGCACTATCTTTGCAAAAAACAAAGGACAATGAACAACAGAATAAAGGCCGTTCTCTTCGATTTCGATGGTGTACTGATGGATACTGAGTCACTCTATACCGGTTTTTGGAACGATATGGGTCGGCGTTATCTTCATGAAGAAGGTTTCGGACCCAAAATCAAGGGACAGTCGCTCACCCGTATTTTCGGAGAATATTTTGCAGGACGCGAGGATGATCAAGTTTGCATTGAGGAACAACTCGACCGCTTCGAACATGATATGCCCTACGACTATGTATCCGGAGCGCAGGCATTTCTTGAACACTTGCGTGATGCTCATGTTCCGGCCGTAGTTGTCACCAGTTCCAATGGCAAGAAGATGGACAATGTGTATCGCACGCATCCCGAATTCCGCAATTACTTCCACCATATCGTGACCAGCGAACAGTTCACCCAGTCGAAACCGTCGCCCGAATGTTTTCTTCTGGGTATGCAACTCCTTGATGTCCAACCCAGCGAAACTGTCATCTTCGAAGATTCGTTCCATGGTCTGCAGGCAGCCCGTGCTGCTGGAGCATTTGTTGTTGGAGTGGCGACGACCAATTCCCCAGAAGCCATCTCTCCGAAAGCCGACCTTGTCATCAACGATCTTTCAAGTCTATCGCTCGAAGACCTCTCCGCCCGCTTGTAGTTACCCATCAAAACCTTCAGTGCCATGTTAGTGAAAACCTATAGTGCAGCCGTCAATGGTCTTGAGGTGACCCCCGTCACCATCGAGGTGAGTCTCAATGCAGGTGTGATGTATCGCATGACTGGACTTGGCGATGCTGCAGTCCGCGAAGGTCGTGATCGTATCGCGGCAGCCATGCAGTACAATGGTTACAAATTTCCTCATGCCGATATCACTGTCAATCTTGCACCTGCCGATCTTCGTAAGGAAGGCAGCGGATTTGATTTGCCTTTGGCGATTGCCATACTTGCGGCCAGCGGTAGTGTGGTGTGCAACGAACTAGACCGCTATATGATGGTCGGCGAACTGAGCCTTGACGGAACCCTGCAACCTATACGTGGTGCATTGCCCATCGCTATTCGGGCGAGGGCAGAGAAGTACAAAGGTCTCATCGTGCCCAAACAGAATGTACGCGAGGCTGCCGTTGTCAATCAACTCGACGTGTACGGCATGGACTCAATGGTCGATGTGGTGAAATTCTTTACCGGAGCCGCTATCTACGAACCGGTAAGAGTCGATACCCGTCGTGAATTTTATGAGCAGCAATACCGTTTCGATCTCGACTTTGCTGATGTGCGAGGACAAGACAGTGTCAAGCGAGCCCTTGAGGTTGCCGCCGCCGGTGGACACAATCTCATTATGGTCGGTCCTCCCGGGTCGGGCAAGTCGATGATGGCAAAACGTCTGCCTTCTATCCTTCCGCCGCTCACTCTCTCGGAAAGTTTGGAGACCACGCAGATCCATAGTGTGGCAGGAAAACTTGGTCGCGGCACGTCACTTATCTCGCAGCGTCCCTTCCGCTCCCCACATCACACCATTTCTGAGGTTGCTCTTGTGGGCGGTGGTATCAATCCGCAACCCGGCGAAATATCACTCGCCCACAACGGCGTGCTCTTTGCCGATGAGTTGCCCGAATTCAACAAGACTACCCTTGAAGTGCTTCGTCAGCCGCTCGAAGACCACAAGATTACCATATCGCGGGCCAAGTATACCGTGGAATTCCCTTGCTCATTTATGTTCGTCGCCTCTATGAATCCATGTCCTTGTGGGTACTACGGCGATGCTACCCATCACTGCATCTGTACCCCCGGACAGATACAACGCTATATGAACAAAATTTCAGGTCCGTTACTCGACCGTATCGACATACAGTGCGAGATTACCCCCGTACCTTTCAAGGATATCTCCAAGGCGCAGCCCGGCGAATCGAGCGAGGCCATTCGCCAACGTGTCATCAAGGCGCGAGAAGTGCAGACCGCGCGCTATAAGGACTATAAGGGCGTGCATTGCAATGCCCAGATGACCGAACGCATGATACATGAGTTTGCCGAACCCGATGATGCCGGCATCGATATGCTTCGCATGGCCATGGAACGCCTCTCCCTCTCCGCCCGTGCCTATAGCCGCATCCTCAAGGTGGCCCGTACCATAGCCGACCTAGAAGGGGCTGAACGTGTTGAAACTCCACATTTGGCAGAAGCCATCGGATACCGAACACTCGATAGAGGCGATTGGGCGGAAAGAGGATATTGAGAATGATGAAAACCTATAGAATACGCCATATATTATTGCTCATCATTCTTTGTTGTGTGCGACCTTGCGTGGCACAAGACGGAAGGGCCTTGTTTGATGAACTTGACCATCTGTTGAGTCACCAAAAGGAACTTGTAGCGGAGAAGGAACGCAAAATAAAGATTATCAAGGACGGATTGGCTGTCCCGCAGATTACACCGGAGCAGTCTTATGCCATCAATAGTCGGCTTTACGACGAATATATGGCGTTCAAGTACGACTCCGCCTACAAGTATGCCAACAGAAATCTGTCGATTGCCCGCACACTAGGCAATCGGCATCTTTACCATGAGAGTGTGCTTCATTTGGTACATATTCTGTCTGTGGCAGGTCTTTTCAATCAAGCCTACGGATGGATAGACTCGCTTCAGGAGAAGGATTTGGAGGGCGACGACCTGTTGAACTATTACCATACCTGTGGTGATTTGTATCTCTTCAGTTCGGAATTTTCCGAGGGAACTGACTTCAATAAAGAAAATTTGGAGAAAGCGCAGTTGTATCGTGAGAAATGGAAACAGACTTCCGTTGATACGCTTTCACTCGGTGCAGTGTCCAACAGGGCCGACCTTATTGCCTGGCGAGGCGACAACCGACAGGCTTTGCACTTGTTGGAAAACTATATGAGAACGCATCAAGCCATCGAAGGCCGTGACTATAGTATTCTGACCAGCACCATCGCATTCCTTTATGGTACGCTCGGCAACAAATCGATGCAGAAGCGTTATCTGCTTCTCTCGGCTATCAATGACGCGAAAAACTGCATACGGGAGAACAATTCCTTGCGCGAACTGGCTTCCCTGCTCTTCGACGAGGGGGATATCAATCATGCTTACAAGTATCTGAACGCATCCATACAAGATGCCAATTTCTATGGCACTCGTCTGCGCAATGCGCAGGTGGCGCAGTTTGTACCGAAGGTCATCGAAAAATATTATCAGAGCAACAAGACCCATCGCCAGTTTCTGACCGCCCTGTTGGTGATAATGGCCGTCATTGTTGTGGCGCTCATTGTGGCTTTGGTCTTCATGCGACGCTATCTGTACCGTTACCGTCAAGAAAAAGCAAATGTGGAGCAGGCCAACCGTATGCTGAACGCCAATGTCATGCAGATGGAGAAGACCAACACCCTGCTCAAGGTTCACAGTGCCATCAAGGAACAGTACATAGGCCGATTCATGGAACTTGTGTCTGTGGTCATCGAGCGGACTGAGGCGCAGCGGAAATTGGCCAACCGGTTGGCACGCGACCACAAACTGCCCGAACTGTATTCCTTGTTGAAGAGTACGGAGTATGTGTCGCAAAATACCAAACTCTTCAACGAGAACTTCGATGAAGCCTTTCTCAATATCTATTCAGACTTTGTAGAAAAGGTCAATGACCTGTTGTTGCCCGAATACCAGTATCCAGTCGAACGTCAGTCGCTGAACACCGAGTTGCGCATTCTTGCCCTCATCCGCTTGGGCATCACCAACAACCAAAAGATTGCCAGCATCCTGCAGTCGAGCATCACCACCATCTATACTTACCGAAGCAAACTCAAAAGCCGTTCGGTATATAAGAACGACTTTGAACAAAAAGTGATGGAGATTGATGGGTGAGAATGAGAAATCAATCAGGGAAACTTATGGCTTTGTCCAAATCGGGGCCGCCAATTAATAGTCTCAGTTAATTTATTAATAATCAACCGCTACTGCCAATTAGCGACCCCGACTTATAATAGATTGTCGTTTCTCTCAAAAAGGGAAACTATATTTTGAGTTTATCTCACAATCTCTTTTCTCACGCTTCCATCACTATACTTCACGGTGTTCAATCCCTTGGTGGGAGCAGCCAACCGTTGGCCACTAATGGAATAACGAGAAATTTCCTTGACATCGTAAGAAATTGTAGTCTTGTCAATACCTGTTGCATCATACTCAACGATTTTTCCAAAGTCGCCCCAACCATCTGTCAACCAATAATTTTGATATGTGCCATTGGGTACATACAATGTGCATTTGCTTACATCAACGCCATCAAAAATAGTGGGTGCATTAGATGGAGATTGCCAACAGACATAAACCGCGGTCAGGCTACTGTCGTTTGCAAAGGCGTAGTCGCCTATCGAAGTGACACTCGAAGGAATGATTAAGTTCGTTAAACTACTACAACCAGAGAAAGTTCCTTCGCCTATCGAGGTGACACTCGAGGGAATAGTCAAGTTATTCAATCCGACGCAACACTTAAAGGCATTGTCGCCTATCGAAGTAACACTTGATGGAATGGTCAAACTAGTTAGCCCATAGCATCCATAAAAGGTACCGTTACCTATTGATGTGACACTCGAGGGTATAGTCAAACTTGTCATTTCCATGCAATCATAAAAGGCTTCGTCGCCTATCGAAGTGACACTCGATGGAATGGTCAGACTTTTTATTTTATTTCTTCTAAAGGCACCTTTTCCTATTGAGGTGACACTCGAGGGAATAGTCAAACTGGTCAAACTATTATAAGAAAAAGCTTCGTCGCCTATCGAAGTGACACTCGAGGGAATGGGCAAACTGGTCAGTTTGCAACCAAAAAAGACACGGTTACCTATTGATGTTATACTCGAGGGAATAGTCAAACTGGTCAAATTATTACTTTCAAAAGCCCCGTCGCCGATCGAAGTGACGCTCGATGGAATGGTTAAATTAGTCAGCTTGCAGTTATAAAAGGCTTCGTTGCCTATTAAAGTGACGCTTGAGGGAATAGTTAAATTGGGCACTTGGCAATTTTTAAAGGCATAGTCACCGATTACGTTATTGTCAGTATAATAATACACTGCCTGACTTTTATTAAAACGCATATAATAGAAATCTCCGCCCTTTATGATTTTCGCTTCCGATAAGTCTATTATAGAAAGTTTTCCAGATGTCTTATCACCATTATAGTCACGACCTGCCATTTCACGGATATATCGTAGGTCGGTACCATTAATCTCGCCGATTATCTTTAGATTGGTAATCTTGTACTTCTTGTCATCACTGATTTTATTTGGCAAAGTTCCTGCCTCACTCAATGTGATAGTGATTTGTGTGGTAATCAAATCGCTATCGTCTGCAGCCTGAATGTTTAGACAAAACATCAAAAATACGACTGCAAACAATTGTCGTATAAACTTTAAATGTTTCATAGTGCATCAATTTATATTAATAATTCTATAAACTCTATTCTGTAACTTCACGACTACTATAGGTAGCACCTCAAGAATACCCAAATTATTCCTGACTTGATAAACGGGAAATAGTTTTTTTCCCAAGAAATCCAATATTTGACAACGCAAAGTCTCTTTCTTGTTAAGGAACACGATTTCTCTTTCATCTTCCGTTATTGGATATTGACGAATATTCTGACTTCTAAAGAACCATTCTCCCAAAGTCACTCCTTTGATCGCTCCCAAAGGATATTTCATCTTTCTATTGTGCTCATCCCCCAAATTGTATTGTTGACTATAAGAACCATCATTGTCCCATAGATTGAAATCAAGTCCTTCAGGATTAGACACCAATAACCTCCATTCGTTCTCTTCTTGCCAATCTTTTGTTTTTATATTAGTTTGAATCAATGCGGCGGTTGGGATATTGTCGCGAACTTCAAAAGGTTTTATATTTTCCACATAATGTATGGGGAAGGGTCCATACTTTCGAAAAGGAAACTTATTTACATCCCATTCTACACAAAAGCCTTGACCATTTTGAGTATACGAGTTCCAAAAATAAATGCTGTCATTATTTGTTGATAAACTAACAATGCCAACATGGCGATAAAATAGTGTCTTAAAATGCTCACTAGTACAACATTTTAAGAATTGTTCGTCTCCATAAATTTCCAAAAACTTAGGATAAAAGTCCATTGGATAAAGACCCCGCAAATCCTCTTGACTTGCATTTTGAAAATTCAATATTTGAGAATTGCAATCAACAGAGTCATTAAACTGGTTTGGATGAGACGCATAGACATAACATCCCGTTAAAGCTTTAACATTATTCTGATTTAGAGAGTAATATTTAAAGAAACTATTAGGGGCTTTTCTTTCTTCGGAAGGTATAACTTCAAAACGTATCTTGCCATTCTCTTCTAGAGCATTGTATTTCCAACTTTGGTATTCTTCCATATTATAATCATTTTATTCCTAATGGCGAATCCCAAAACCATAAAACAAAAAATATCATGCTGCACGGCATAAATAAAAAGCGCAGGATTCTACCGTTACTCGTCCTGCTTTTAGAGGCCTTCGCATTGCCCATCACCACTGAACGAGCAACGTCGAAGCCCACGCCGATATGAATACACTTTTCCCTATACAGATACAAGACATCTTGACGAATCAATATGCCATATCAGTAAAGGGATGTGGATATACACATCCCGAGAGCATCTACTGTTGCTATTGT
>CAVJZJ010000028.1:0-39987 GCA_963653995.1 Flexilinea sp. | reverse complement strand
AAGTAATGGTCGTGTAAGAGGTGTGCTGGCTGACGATGTTGGAATATTCCGTGGGAACGGCGGAGGTTTTCAGCAACGAGGCGGACTGGGGATTGTAGGTCACCGTGCCACCATCGCGTACCAAGAATGCCGCATTGTCACATTTGACGACGAACGGTGTATTATCGTTCTTCATACCATCAAACATAATGGTCTTGTCGGTCACATTCTCATAATCGGCTGCAAGACGATACTCGCCTGCCTGCACCTCGTAAACCAATACATGGGTTGGCTGGGTGCTGCTCACGTGTACACTTTTCTGCTCCACCACGTTGAAGCCTTCAGTGGGGCCGTTGAGACCAAAGGTCTTGTAGTACTCACGCGCATACTGCTCACTTGCAGGTATCTCCTGCTCTTCTACCGAGCAAGAAGCAAGACAGCCTACCATGAGGGCGGCGCCGAGAAGTGTTTGAATCTTCATAGTCTTATACATTTTTAGATATTTTTCCTTCTATTTCGTTTTCATAAGTTTCTCCAGTTTTCCGAAACACGCTATCACCAATTCCCTGACGGAAAACAAGCGACAAAACAGGTTTCCTGAAAACTTGTCACTGCCGGCATATCTTGACACATGCCTACAATCGGCCACAAAGATACTTTAATATATTAATGTATTTTTTGACGTTTATTTTTTTTAACAATGTTTTAAAGATATAAATATACGAAACCGAAAAACAAAAGAAGATGGAGGAAAAATCGAACAATCAAGCAACCTAACCCAGTGAAGGTAAGGTAGTCAAAATTGATTTAAGAAATCGCATTATTTAGGGTTTTGAGTACGGAGCCCTGAAAGGTGGGTTGTTCAAAAATCGGATAAAAAATGTGCGGAATTTTTGTGGAGTTTTGCATACTAAGCCCTGAAAGGGCGTAACGACCCCAGCCCAGGGTGAGGAGCGAAGCGACGTAACCCTGGGTTTCCGTATACACACGAGACGGTTGGCCTGTAAGGTCAACACAACAATATGCGGACTGTGCTGACCTTACAGGCCAGCCTTGATAATTACCCGTTAACCCAGGGTTACGTCGCTTCGCTCCTCACCCTGGGCTACGAACGTTACGCCCTTCCAGGGCTAGGTATGCAAAATCACCTTATCATCACCGCCAAACCCGACCGCTACAAGGCCCGTGTACGACCGCTACAAGGCCCGTGTACGACCACTACAAGGCCCGTGTAGTCTCCGTACAAGGCCCTTGTACGACCCCACTTTGGGCAACACTGCGGATAAAAAGGGCGATAGTCGGAGGCGAGAAGGATAGCCGAGGAAGGGAGTTATGCCCCACACTATCCCCACCTCAAGCAACACCGTAAGGACTGTCCACAGAAAAAAGGCATTTTCGGCGGTTTCATCGGGCGAACGGAGTAGAAAAAGGCCATTTCATCGGAAAAGATTTTTCAGTGGCGCAGACACGCCGTATTTGGGCGAAAGAAAAAGATGGGTCAAGAAAAAGGGGCGATACGGAAATTTTGTGGGGGAAAGTGGCGCACTGTGGGGAATTTTGCGTAACTTTGAAGCCAAATCCGCTAAATAATGTACGTATGCGACTGATTGGAAACATCGAGGCCAAGACCGACGCCAAAGGCAGGGTATTTCTCCCGGCCACCTTCCGCAGGGTGCTTCAGGCATCTGGCGAGGAGAGCGTGGTGATGCGCCGCGACGTATACCAGCCCTGCATCGTACTCTACCCCGAGAGCGTGTGGAACGCCCAGATGGACGCCCTCCGCCAGCGGCTCAACCGATGGAATCCGCAGCACCAGCAGATCTTCCGCCAGTTTGTGTCAGACGCCGAGCAAGCCGTCATCGATGCCAGCGGCCGCATACTCCTGCCCCGCCGCTGCCTGGAGGCCGCCGGTATCAGTCGCGACGTGAAGTTCATCGGCATGGGCGACACCATCGAGATATGGAGCGCGGAGAACACCCAACAACCCTTCATCGACCCCGCCGCCTTCGGACAGGCCCTCGAGAGCCTCATGCGGCAAGACAACGACAATCAGCAAGATGAGCAATAGCACAACCAGCAACACGGACCATAGCAAGACCACGGCCGTCACGACCGCAGACACCTACCACGTGCCGGTACTCCTGGGCGAAAGTATCGACGGGCTCGACATACGTCCCGGCGGCATCTACGTCGATGTCACCTTCGGTGGCGGAGGCCACTCCCGCGAGATACTCTCTCGGATGGACAAGAACGCACGTCTGTACAGTTTCGACCAGGACGCCGACGCCGAGCGCAACGCCCCGCAGGGCGACGCACGGTTTACGTTTGTGCGGAGCAACTTCCGCTATCTGCGCAACTGGATGCGCTACTACGGCATCGACCATATCGACGGACTGCTGGCCGACCTCGGCGTGTCGTCGCACCACCTCGATGATGCCGAGCGCGGCTTCTCGTTCCGCTTCGACGCTCCGCTCGACATGCGCATGAACAAGCGTGCCGGGCAGACCGCCGCCGACGTGCTCGCCAACTACCCGGAGGAGCGTATCGCCGACGTGCTCTACATCTACGGCGAGATGAAAGACTCGCGCCGTCTTGCCGCCGCCATCGCCAAGGCCCGCAGCCAAAAGCCCATCCTCACCACCGGCGACCTCACCGACGTAGTCAGTCCGGTGCTCCGCCGCGAGCGCGAGAAAAAGGAGATGGCCCGCATCTTTCAGGCCCTGCGCATAGAGGTCAACCACGAGATGGACGCCCTGCGCGAGATGCTCTCGGCCGCCACCACGCTGCTCGCCCCCGGCGGACGGCTCTCCGTCATCACCTACCACTCGCTCGAAGACCGCATCGTCAAGAACTACATCAAGGCGGGCAACGCCGAGGGCAAGGTTGAACAGGACTTCTTCGGCCGCACCTCCACCCCCTACCGCTCCGTGGGCAAACTCATCCTCCCCACCGCCGACGAGCAGGAGCGCAACCCCCGCAGCCGCAGTGCGAAACTGAGAATAGCAGAGAAGAAAGAACAGTAGAAGCAGAGGAGAAGAGAAGACATGAGCAAAGACGACAAAGACGAAATACGGCTCACCATCGCCACAGCCGACACTCCCGACACCGCCACCCATACCGCTGGTAACAAGGAGGCCGAGGACACCAGCACCAAGGCCGCCAAGAGCGAGAAGGGAGAGAAGGAGGTCAAGGATAGCAAGGATGCCAAGAGCAACAAAGAAGCCAAGAGCGAAAAGAGCGGCTTGAAGAAAAGCCTCGCCCAACTGTTCCGCGGCGACTTCATCGACGATGACGACGAACCGCTCAAGGGCGACATCACCCTCAACAAAATCTTCGGCGGCAACATACTCAGCACCTCCTTTCTGCAACGGCAGATTTGGGTGATCATCCTCATCGCCGCCTTCACCGTGTGCTACATCAGCAACCGGTACAGTTGCCAGCGCAGCCTTGCCGAGATAGCCGTCCTCACCCGCACACTGCAGGAGGAGAAGTACAAGGCCCTCTCCATCAATAGCCAACTCACCGAGATGACCCGCGAGAGCCACGTGCTCGAATACCTGCGCATCAGCAAGGACAGCGTGCTGCACATCGCCACCCAGCCCCCCTACATCATCAACGTACCCGACGAGGAGAACCAACAGCAATGAACACAAACAACGACAACAACAAGACACGAAGCAAGATGCGCGGATGCCTGTCGGCCTACGGACTGATATCCATCGCAGCGGTCGCGGCAACCATCTATATGCTCTACTGCGCCGGCCACACGATGACGGCCGAGCGCAATTTCTGGTTGGAGGTGGCCGAGCGCGACAAGGACGACAGCGTGAGCGTCGCCCCCTCCCGCGGCAACATCCTCAGCACCGACGGCCAACTGCTGGCCTCGTCGCTGCCCGAGTACAAGATATACATGGACTTCCAGGCCCTCACCGAGACCCACCGCGACACTCTTTGGGAGAAGAGCCTCGACATGATATGCGAAGGACTGCACAACATCTTCCCCGAGAAGACCACCGCCGAATTTCGCAGCCACCTGCAGGAGGGATACGAGAAGAAGAAACGCCACTGGCCGATATGGCCGCGACGCATCGACTTCAACACCTACACCGAGGTGCGCCGCCTGCCCGTATTCGACATCGACCGCGACAAGGAGAAGAGCGGCAAGAGCGGTTTCCACGCCGAAGTGTTCAACGCCCGCAAGCGCACCTACGGTTCGCTGGCCTCGCGCACCATCGGCACGATGTACGGTGCGGTAGACTCCGCCCGCTTCGGTCTTGAGATGGCCTACGACTCCATTCTCCGCGGTCTGCCCGGCATCGCCCACATACGCAAGATACTCAACAAGAAACTCACCATCGTCGACACGCAGCCCATCGACGGATCTGACATCGTAAGCACCATCGATGTCGACATACAGGATCTGGCCGAGCGGTCGGTGCTCGACGAACTGCGTCTGCCCGAGGTCAACGGCGACGTAGGCGTGGCCATCGTCATGGAGGTAGCCACGGGCGATGTCAAGGCCATCGTCAACATGGAGCGCTGCCCCGACGGCGAATACCGTGAGGTGCGCAACCACGCCGTGAGCGACATGCTCGAACCGGGATCGGTCTTCAAGACCGCCTCCATCATGGTAGCCCTCGACGACGGTGTGGTCGACACCACCTACCGTGTAGACACCGGCGGAGGTGTGTGGCCCATGTACGGTCGCGAGATGCGCGACCACAACTGGCGGCGCGGCGGTTACGGCGAGATGAGCCTGCCCCACACGCTGGAGGTGAGTTCGAATATCGGCGTGAGCCGCATCATCGACCGCTTCTACCACGACCGCCCCGAGAAATTTGTTGAGGGCATCCACCGTCTCGGCCTGGCCGACGACCTGCACATACCGTTTGTCATCGGCCCCTCGGCCGCCCGCATACGTATGCCCAAGAAAGACAAGCGCGGCCGCGAATACCTCAACTGGAGCAAGACCACCCTGCCGTGGATGAGCATCGGCTACGAGACACAGGTGCCGCCCATCTCGACCGTCACCTTCTACAACGCCATCGCCAACGGCGGCAAGATGATGCAACCGCGGTTTATCAAGCAGATCATCAGAGATGGCGAGGTGATAGACTGCCCGCCCGTAGTGCTGCGCGAGAGCATCTGCAAGAAGAAGACGCTCGGCGAGATACAGACCATACTCCGCCACGTCGTCAGCCAAGGACTCGGCAAGAAGGCCGGATCGACCTCCTTCGCCGTGGCCGGCAAGACCGGTACGGCACAGATCTCCAAGGGAGCCGCCGGATACAAGAGCGGACAGGTGAACTACCTGCTGAGTTTCGCCGGATACTTTCCCGCCGACAATCCCCGCTACAGTTGCATCGTCTGCATACAGAAGCGCGGACTGCCCGCCTCGGGTGGCGGCATGAGCGGCGTGGTGTTCCACAATATTGCCGAAGGCATCATGGCCCAGGACATCAAACTCAATGTCAGCGATGCCCGCGAACCCCAGTCCGACCCGCTACCCGATGTCAAGAACGGCAACCTCATCGCCGCTGGCTATGTGCTCAACCATTTGGGCTTCAAGGTACGCTCCGACTGGTCGGGGTCCTACACCGACGGCAACCCGATATGGGGACGCACCGAGAAGGAAGACCGCAAGGCCATCCGTCTCAGCAGCGAGCGACAGACAGCACGCGACCGTATGCCCGATGTCAAGGGCATGGGCGCACGCGATGCCGTCTACCTCATCGAGAGCCGGGGCGTGAAGGTACGGCTCACCGGGCGCGGCAAGGTCACCACACAGAGCATCGCCCCCGGCACCGCCGTCAAGAAGGGCATGACCTGCCAACTGCAACTCTCATAACGGGAACGCTCACAAACAGACCATTCATACATAGACAATAGAATAAAAAAACATACACACCATGCAACTGAAAGAACTTATCCAAGGTCTCGACATCACCGCCACCGTAGGCGACGTCGCCACAGAGATCACCGGCGTAGACATCGACTCGCGCCGCACGGCCGCAGGACACCTGTTCGTTGCCCTTCGCGGCACACAGGCAGACGGTCACAAGTTCATCCCCAAAGCCGTAGAGCAGGGCGCAGCAGCCGTGCTCTGCGAGACCATGCCCGAAGAGAAGGCCGACGGCGTCGTCTACATCGCCGTACCCTCTACCGAGGATGTGGTGGGCACGGTAGCCACACGCTTCCACGGCAATCCCTCGCAGCGGTTGCGGCTCGTCGGCGTGACTGGCACCAACGGCAAGACCACCATCGCCACATTACTATATAATATGTTCCGCAAGATGGGCCACAAGTGCGGTCTGCTCTCCACCGTCAGCAACTATATCGACGGCGAGGCCATACCCGCCGACCACACCACCCCCGACCCCATCACCCTCAACGAACTGCTGCACCGCATGGTCGATGCCGGCTGCGAGTACGCCTTCATGGAGTGCTCCTCGCACGCCATCGCACAGAAGCGCATCGGCGGACTGCACTTCTCCGGAGGCATCTTCACCAATCTCACCCGCGACCACCTCGACTACCACAAGACCTTCGAAAACTACCGCGATGCCAAGAAAGCCTTCTTCGACGCACTGGGCAAGGATGCCTTCGCCATCACCAACGCCGATGACAAGAACGGTATGGTCATGGTACAAAACACCCGCGCCACCGTCAAGACCTACTCCACCCGCGCCGCCGCCGACTACAAGGGCCGCATCATAGAGTGCCACTTCGAGGGTATGTACCTCGATATCGACAGCCACGAGGTAGGCGTACAGTTCATCGGCAAGTTCAATGTGAGCAATCTGCTCGCCGTCTACGGTGCCGCCCGCATGCTCGGCAAGTCCGCCGAGGACGTGCTCGTGACGCTCAGCACCCTGCACAGCGTCTGCGGCCGTCTCGAACCGATACACTCGCCCGAAGGCTACACCGCCGTCGTAGACTACGCCCACACGCCCGACGCGCTGGAGAACGTGCTCAACGCCATCCACGAGGTGCTCGACGGCAAGGGCCACGTCATCACCGTCTGCGGAGCCGGCGGCAACCGCGACAAAGGCAAGCGACCGCTCATGGCCCAGGAAGCCGTGCGACAGAGCGACCGCGTCATCATCACCAGCGACAACCCCCGCTTCGAAGAGCCCCAGGCCATCATCGACGATATGCTCGCCGGACTCAACGCCCAGCAGATGAAGAAGGTCGTCGCCATCACCGACCGCCGCGAAGCCATCCGCACAGCCTGCATGATGGCACAGAAGGGCGACGTGATACTCATCGCCGGCAAGGGACACGAGGACTACCAGGAGATCAAGGGTGTCAAGCACCATTTCGACGACCACGAGGTAGTGCGCGAGGCTATGGGCATCGCCGACAAACAGTAGTCGCACACACATACAACAAGAAAAGAAAAGCAATCATCGCGTATGCTATACTACCTCTTCCGCTTTCTCGAGCAATACGGCATCAGCGGTTCGCGCATGTGGGGATACATCTCCTTCCGCGCCCTGCTGGCCCTGATACTCTCGCTGGTCATCTCGGCATGGTTTGGCGAGAAATTCATCAAGTATCTCAAGCGCAAACAGATCACCGAGACCCAGCGCGACGCCAGCATCGACCCCTTCGGCGTACAGAAAATAGGCGTGCCGTCGATGGGCGGCGTGATCATCATCGCCGCCATCCTCGTGCCCGTGCTATTGCTCGGCCGACTGCGCAACATCTACCTCATCCTCATGATCGTGACCACCCTGTGGCTGGGATTTCTCGGTGGCATGGATGACTACATCAAGATCTTCCGCCGCAACAAGGAGGGACTCAAGGGCCGCTACAAGATTGTCGGACAGATCGGCATCGGACTCATCGTGGGCCTCGTGCTCTGGTCGTCGCCCGACGTGAAGATGAACGAGAACCTCGCCATCGAGCGACAGGGCCAGGAGATGGTCGTCAAGCACCGGGCCAAGGCCACCAAGTCGCTCAAGACCACCATACCCTTTGTCAAGGGCCACAACCTCGACTACTCACGCATCATGGGCTTCTGCGGCAAGTACAAGACCGCCGCGGGCTGGATACTGTTCGTGGTGATGACCATCCTCGTAGTGACCGCCGTGAGCAACGGCGCCAACCTCAACGACGGTATGGACGGCATGTGCGCCGGCAACTCGGCCATCATCGGCGTGGCACTCGGCATACTGGCCTACGTCAGTTCGCATATCGAGTATGCCGGATATCTGAACATCATGTATATCCCCGGTTCACAGGAACTGGTGGTCTTCCTCTGCGCCTTTGTCGGCGCACTCATCGGATTTCTCTGGTACAACGCCTATCCCGCACAAGTGTTCATGGGCGACACCGGGTCGCTCACCATCGGCGGCATCATCGCCGTGACGGCCATCATCATACACAAGGAACTCATGCTGCCCATACTCTGCGGCATATTCTTTGTAGAGAGTCTGAGCGTCATCCTGCAAGTGTACTACTACAAGGCAGGCAAGCGGCGCGGCGTGAAGCAACGCATCTTCAAGCGCACCCCCATACACGACAACTTCCGCACCCAGCAGTCGCAACTCGACCCCGAGTGCAAGTATCTCTGCCGCAAGCCCGAGGGTGCCATACATGAGTCGAAGATCACCATCCGCTTCTGGATTGTCACCATCATATTGGCGGCACTCACCGTCATCACGCTCAAGATAAGATAGCACACACAACAACATACAAACAAGGCAATACAAGAAAAACCCCTAAAAGAAAGAAAACAGAAAAAATGAAACGCATAGTAATACTGGGCGCCGGTGAGAGTGGCGCAGGAGCAGCCGTACTGGCCAAGAAAGAAGGTTTCGACGTGTTCGTCAGCGACATGGCTGCCATCAAGGACAAATACAAGCAGATGCTCGACGCACGCGGCATAGCCTGGGAAGAGCAGCAGCACACCGAGGAGAAGATACTCTCGGCCGACGAAATCATCAAGAGCCCCGGCATACCCAAGGAAGCCCCCATGATGCGCAAGATTGCCGAAAAGGGCATACCCGTCATCAGCGAGATAGAGTTCGCCGGACGCTACACCCACTCCAAGATGATCTGCATCACCGGCAGCAACGGCAAGACCACCACCACGTCGCTCATCTACCATATCTTCAAGACCGCCGGATACGATGCCGGACTGGCTGGAAATATCGGACGCTCACTGGCCCTGCAGGTGGCCGAAGATCCGCACGAGTACTACATCATCGAACTGAGTTCGTTCCAACTCGACAACATGTACGACTTCCATGCCAACATCGCCATTCTGCTCAACATCACGCCAGACCACCTCGACCGCTACGACAACTGCATGCAGAACTATGTCGATGCCAAGATGCGCATCATACAGAACCAGACCGATGAGGACAGTTTCATCTACTGGAACGACGACCCCATCATCCGCCGCGAACTCGAGAAGTACGACATCAAGGCCATACAGTGTCCCTTCTCCGCCATCAAGGAGCAAGGCAGCATCGGCTACATCGAGCAGGGCGAGTACAAGATAGAGAAGCCCACCCCCTTCAACATGGAGCAGGAGGAACTCTCGCTCACCGGACGTCACAACCTCTACGACTCGCTGGCCGCCGGTATCGCCGGCAATATCGCCGGCATCAAGAAAGAGTACATCCGCAAGAGCCTCAGCGACTTCCCCGGCGTGGAACACCGTCTGGAGAAAGTATGCAAGGTAGGCGGCGTGACCTATATCGACGACTCCAAGGCTACCAATGTCGATGCCTGCTGGTACGCCCTCGAAAGCATGACCGCACCCACCGTGCTCATACTCGGCGGCAAGGACAAAGGCAATGACTACAACGAGATCAAGGATCTTGTGGCCAAGCGTTGCCGCGCCCTCGTCTACCTCGGTGCCGACAATACCAAACTGCACGACTTCTTCGACCCGCTCGGACTGCCCGTGCGCGACACCCACTCCATGGCCGACTGCGTGAAGGCCTGCGCCGAACTCGCCCAGCCGGGCGACGCCGTACTGCTCAGCCCCTGCTGCGCCAGTTTCGACCTCTTCCGCAACATGGAAGACCGCGGCGACCAGTTCAAGGCCCGTGCCCGTGAACTCTAAGTGACAGGCACCACACATTGCGCAGCAAAGTGACGGTGAAAAAAGATACAACTATAACCGACCAAAGCCTATGCACAACCATACATTCGGCAATGTCTTCAAGGGCGACAAGGTGATATGGATGATCTTCTTCTTCCTCTGCCTTGTCAGCATCATCGAGGTGTACTCCGCCTCGTCGCAACTCACCTACGCCGCAGGCACCAGTTACTGGGGCCCCATCTCCAAGCACGTCTTTCACTTGGCCCTCGGATTCGCAATGATGTACGTCACCACCTACATCCCCTGCAGATGGTTCAAGAGCGGTACACTGTGGCTTTGGGGCATCACGATAGCGTTGCTACTGTATGTGGCCGCCAGCGGCAAGTCTATCAACGGAGCCCAACGCTATTTTTCCATTTTCGGTCTGTCCTTCCAGCCCTCTGAGATTGCCAAGGGCGTGCTCATCCTCGCCACAGCACAGATACTGGGTGCCACACAGACCGAAAAGGGAGCCAGTCCGCAAGCACTCGGGTTCATCATCACCATCTGCATCATACCCGTCACGCTCATCGCCATCGACAACCTCTCGACCGCCGTACTCATCTCGGCCGTCATCCTGCTGATGATCTTCATCGGCCGCGTACCCGCACGGCAGATTGGCAAACTGCTCGGCGTGATTGCCATCCTCCTCATCCTCTTTGTCTCGGCCATCTTCCTCCTCGGCAAAGATCCCGAGAAGGAGACCGCCTCCGGCAAAACACTCACCGAGCAAAGCGCCGTCGCCAAAGCACAGGAGCCGGCCTCCAACCGAGGCGTACTGCGGCGACTGGACACCTGGAAGGCACGCATCGACCGCAAACTCGACAGCAAGGTACTCACACCCGCTGAGGTCGACCTGCGCGACAAAGGGTCGCAGGCCGCCTACGCCAAGATTGCCATCGCCACCTCCAACATCGTGGGCAAAGGACCGGGCAACTCCGAAGAACGCGAATTTCTCGCCCAGGCCTACTCCGACTTCATCTACGCCATCATCATCGAGGAACTCGGTATCGGCGGCGCCGCAGGCGTGGCCATGCTCTACATCTTCCTCCTCTTCCGCACCGGCTACATCGCCAAACGCTGCGAGAGAGATTTCCCCGCGCTGCTGGTCATGGGCTTGGCCCTGCTGTTCGTCGTTCAGGCCCTGTTCAATATGTACGTGGCCGTGGGCATCTTCCCCGTCACCGGACAACCGCTGCCCCTCATCAGCCGAGGCGGCACGTCGACCATCATCAACTGCGTGTACTTCGGCATGATACTCAGCGTGAGCCGCACGGCCAAGAAGAAGCAGACCCTCTCAGACAATACCCCCGGCACGCAGACGGCCATCGCCGCCGCCTGACACAACGGACAGTGTACCCAACAAAAAGAACACTGCCAGCGAGAAAGTCGGAAAAAATGATTAATTTTGTGAATTGTGGCGGATTACGCCTAAAAAACATACTGGAAAAATGAGCAACCAACTTAGAGTGATCGTGAGCGGAGGCGGAACGGGAGGACACATCTTCCCCGCCGTATCAATAGCCAACGCCGTCAAAGCCAAGCGTCCCGACGCCGAAATACTGTTCGTGGGCGCACTCGGAAGAATGGAAATGCAGCGCGTACCCGCCGCAGGATACAAGATTGTAGGTCTGCCGGTACGCGGATTCATACGCCCGCTCTGGTCGCCGAAAAACATCGGCGTAGCGCTCGACTTCCTGCGCAGCAAGCGGCTCGCCCGCAAGACGCTCCGCGACTTCGCCCCCGACGTAGCCGTCGGCGTAGGCGGATACGCCAGCGCAGCCACCCTCGATGCCGCCAGCGCGATGGGCATACCCACCCTCATACAGGAACAGAACTCCTACGCCGGCGTGACCAACAAGCACCTCGCCGCCAAAGCCGCCAAGATATGCGTGGCCTACGACGGTATGGAACGCTTCTTCCCCGCCGAGAAAATACTCAAGACCGGCAACCCCGTGCGCCAATCACTGCTCGAGACCACCGTCACCCGTGAGGAAGCCCTCAAAACCTTCGGACTCGACCCCAAGAAGAAGACCGTGCTCATCGTGGGCGGAAGCCTCGGCGCACGCACCCTCAACGAGAGCGTACTCCAGCACCTCGACCTCGTGGAGAAAAGCGGCATACAGTTTATCTGGCAGACCGGCAAGTACTATAGCCAGGCCATCGCCGAAAGGCTCGCTGCACACCACGCACTGCCCATGCTCCACGTCACCGACTTCATCGCCGACATGGGAGCCGCCTACCGCGCCGCCGACCTTGTAGTGAGCCGCGCCGGAGCCAGTTCGATCAGCGAGTTCTGCCTCATCGGCAAGCCCGTCATCCTCGTTCCCTCACCCAACGTGGCCGAAGACCACCAGACCAAGAACGCCATGGCCCTCGTCTCCCGACAGGCCGCCATCTGCGTACACGATGCCGAAGCCCCCGACACCCTCCTGCAACTGGCCGTCGACACCGTGGCCGACAATGAGCAACTCGAGAGTCTCGCCACACACATCCTACCGCTCGGCATCGCCCACTCGGCCGACATCATCGCCGACGAGGTGATACGCTTGGCCGAAGAAAACAAGAAATAACTGACGACAAAAAGTCACCAAGACAATACACACGCCATATCATATGGAACTCAAGGACATCAAAGCAGTATACTTTGTCGGCGCAGGCGGCATCGGCATGAGCGCCATCGCCCGATACTTCATCCACCGCGGACTCGTCGTGGCCGGATACGACCGCACACCCTCCGACCTCACTCGCCAACTCGAGCGCGAAGGCATGCTCGTACACTACGAGGAAAACATCGACGAGATACCCCACGCCTGCCGCGACCCCAAGTCGTGTCTCGTGGTCTACACCCCCGCCATACCCGCCGACCACAAAGAACTGGTGTACTTCCGTGAGGGAGGATTCACCGTGGAAAAACGCGCACAGGTGCTCGGCACCCTCACCCGCACACACAAAGGACTCTGCGTGGCCGGCACACACGGCAAGACCACCACATCGACCATGTGCGCCCACATCATGCACCAAAGTCATGTAGACTGCAACGCCTTCCTCGGCGGCATCTCCAAAAACTACGGCACCAACTATATCCTCTCCGGCGAAAGCGACTACGTCGTAATCGAAGCCGATGAGTTCGACCGCTCCTTCCACTGGCTCCGCCCCTGGATGAGCGTCATCACCTCCACCGACCCCGACCACCTCGACATCTACGGCACCAAGGAAGCCTACCTCGAGAGTTTCCGCCACTACACCACCCTCATACAACCGGGCGGCGCACTCATCCTGCACGAAGGACTCGAGATGAAGGCCGACGTACAGGACGGGGTCAAGGTGTACTCCTATAGCCGTACAAGCGGCGACTTCCACGCCGAGAACATCAAGATAGACAACGGCGAGATCACCTTCGACCTCGTATCGCCCGTCGCTCCCGTCAAGGACATACAACTCGGACAGCCCGTGCCCGTCAACATCGAGAACGCCGTCGCCGCCATGGCCATGGCACAACTCGCCGGATGCACCGCTGAGGAACTCAAGTACGGCATGAAGACCTACGGCGGTGTCGACCGCCGCTTCGACTTCAAGATCAAGGACAACCGCCACGTGCTGCTCTCCGACTATGCCCACCACCCCAAGGAGATCTACCAGAGTGCCAGCAGTCTGCGCGAACTCTACCGCGACCGCAAGATCACGGCCATCTTCCAGCCCCACCTCTACACCCGCACACGCGACTTCTACAAGGATTTCGCCGATGCCCTCAGCCTGCTCGACGAGGTGATACTCTGCGATATCTACCCCGCCCGTGAGCAACCCATCCCCGGCGTGACCAGCCGCCTCATCTACGACAACCTCCGCGAAGGCATACAGAAGAGCATGATACACAAGGAAGACGTGCTGCCGCTCGTCAAGAGCCGCGACTTCGACGTGCTTGTCATCCTCGGTGCAGGCGACCTCGACAACTATGTACCCCAAATCGCGAAGATCATACAGAGCAAGTGAGAGTAGACTGGAAAAAGACAGCCCTCATCGCGGCCGATGTCATCCTCGCAGGATACCTTGCCGTGGCACTCACCGCCTTCAACAAGCCCGATGAGAGCAAGGCGCTGTGTACCAAAGTCACCATCGATGTGGCCGACAGTTCGACCAGCGGATTCATCGACGCACGCGAAGTGAAACACCGTCTCACCGCCCACCGACTCGATCCCATGGGGCAGCCCATCGCATCGGTCAGCGCACGCGACATCGAGGACATGCTCCGCAAGAGTCCCTTCATCAACACCGCCGAATGTTACAAGACCATCGGCGGCGAGGTGCACATCACCGTCACACAGCGTATGCCCGTCATCCGCATCAAGGCCGACAACGGTAGCGACTACTACGTCGACGACAAGAACTGCATCATGCCCAACTCGTCGTACACCTCTGACCTCATCATCGCCACCGGGCGATTCGGACAGAAATACGCCACACAGTATATCGCCCCCATGGGACGCACACTCATGGCCAACGAACTCTGGCGCAACCTCATCGAGCAGATACACGTCACCGACGAGCACGGCATAGAGATCGTGCCGCGCATCGGCGACCACATCGTCTACCTCGGCACTCTGCCCGAATGCAAGGACGACTCCTTACGCAACAAAATCATCGAAGCGTTTGTCGGACGCAAGATGACCCGCCTCGTGAAGTTCTACCGCTACGGACTCTCCCACGCCGGATGGAACCGATACGACTACATCGACCTCGAGTTCGACAACCAGATCATCTGCCGACGCGACAAGGAAACAAACATCACGGCCCCCGCACCCCAGCCAGCGGAAACCGACGAGGTAGCACCGCCGCCCACACCGACCGAAAAGCCGACCGAAGCGCCGAAGCCAAAGGATGAAACCCCGAAGGCCAAAACCGAGACCCCTAAGGCCAAAACCGAGACTCCAAAGGCCAAAGCCGAGACCCCGAAGCCAAAGACCGACAAGGAGAAAAAGACAAAGACGGCCGACAAACCCAAAGAATCCAAGAAAAAGGAAACCGACACCAAGAAGAAAGAAACCAACCCGAAGAAGAAGGAAACAAGTTCCAAGAAGAAGACCACAACAGACAGCAGCAAGAAGACCGCCGACTCTCCCAAGGCCAAGACCAAGAAGAACGGCAAGTCCTGACACTCCCCCGTACAACAGACAGAACAGAAACCACACCACACATAAATACAGATACAACACGTATGGCAAAGGAATTTATCGTAGCAATAGAACTGGGCTCATCCAAGATGACTGGCATCGCAGGAAAGAAAAATCCTGACGGTTCCATCTCCATTATGGCCATCGCAAGGGAGGACTCCACCTCCTGCATACGCAAAGGCAGCGTCTACAATATCAACCAGACCGCACAGTGCCTCACCAATATCGTCACCAAACTCCGCAATACCCTCAAGACCGAAATCACACAAGTATACGTGGGCGTCGGCGGACAGGGCATCAGAAGCATACGCAATACCATCGTCAAAGACCTCGCCGCCGACACCATCGTGTCGCAGGACATGGTCAACGAACTCATGGATGCCAACCGCAGCATGACCTACCCCGACTACGAAATTCTCGATGCCGCCACACAGGAATACAAGGTCGACGCACAAAACCAGACCGACCCCGTCGGCATACAGGCACGACACCTCGAAGGCAATTTCGTCAACATACTCTGGCGCAAATCCTTCTCCCGTAGCCTCGGACTGTGCTTCCAGAAGGCTGGCATCGCCATCGCCGAGATGTATCCCTCGGCCCTCGTGTTGGCCGATGCCGTGCTCACCGACTCCGAACGCCGCTCAGGATGCGTCCTCATCGACCTCGGCGCAGACACCACCACCGTAGCCGTATACTACCGCAACATACTGCGCTCACTCTCCGTCATCCCCCTCGGCGGAGGTAACATCACCAAAGACCTCGCCTCTGTACCCATGGAGGAGACCACCGCTGAAAAGATGAAACTGCGCTACGCCAGCGCATACACCGACAACAACGACATCGACAGCGCACTGACCTACCCCATCGACGACGACCGCTCCATCGACAGCCGCAAGTTCACCGAAATCGTGGAAGCACGCACCAAGGAGATCATCCGCAACGCCTGGGTACAAGTACCCGACGAATACAAGGGCAAACTCCTCGGCGGCATCATCCTCACCGGCGGCGCAGCCAATATGCCCAACACCGAGAAAGCCTTCCGACAGGACACACAGATAGAGAAGATACGCACCGCCAAGTACGTCGCCCTCAACATCACCACCCCCAACCCCAAGGTCAGCATCCCCCACGACGGCACCGTCTGCACCATACTCGGACTGCTCGCCAAGGGCAACATCAACTGCGCCGGAACACCCATCGGCGCTCCCGTGCCGCCCAAACCGCAGCCCGTACCCGACGAGACCATTCACCACGCCGACCCGCAGCCAGCACCGCAACCCAAACCGCAGCCCGCTCCGCAACCTACGCCGCAGCCCGCTCCTCAGCCCAAGCCCGAAGAGACCACCGACGACGAGGAGAAGAACGACACCGCGCATCAGCCCTCTCTGCTCGGACGACTCGGCAAGTGGGGCAAACGCCTCTTCAACACCATCACCGAACCTGAACCCAACGAATGACATACCATCTACTATAGGAGAACCATATCATGACCGACTACAATAACAATACAGAACCCATGGTCGACTTTGTTTCGCCAGAGAAGAAAAAGAAAAGCATCATCAAGGTCATCGGCGTAGGTGGCGGCGGCAGCAACGCCGTCAACCACATGTACCGCGAAGGCATACACGACGTGACCTTCCTCGTCTGCAACCTCGACCGCCAGGCCCTCGAAGACTCCCCCGTACCCGTGCAACTGCTGCTCGGCACTGAAGGACTCGGCGCCGGCAACAAACCCGAAAGAGGACGCAAGACCGCCGAAGAATGTGCCGACGACATCCACCATATGCTCGACGACGGCACCAAGATGGCCTTCATCACCGCCGGCATGGGCGGCGGCACTGGCACCGGCGCAGCCCCCGTCATCGCCCGCATATCCAAGGAGATGGGCATCCTCACCGTCGGCATCGTCACCATACCCTTCGCCTTCGAAGGTTCGCTCAAAATCGACCAAGCCCTCGACGGTGTGGAGGAGATGGCCAAGCACGTCGACGCACTCCTCGTCATCAACAACGAGCGCCTGCTCCAAATCTACAGTGACCTCTCCCTGCTCGACGGCTTCGCCAAGGCCGACGATACCCTCAGCACCGCCGCCAAGAGCATCGCGGAGATCATCACCAACCACGGACTCATCAATCTCGACTTCAACGATGTCAAGACCGTACTCAAGGACGGCGGCGTAGCCATTATGAGCACCGGATACGGCGAAGGCGAAAACCGTGTACGCAAGGCCATCGACGACGCCCTCAACTCGCCCCTGCTCAACGACAACGATGTCTTCAACGCCAAGAAAATCCTCCTCAGCATCAACTGCAGCCAAAGCAAGAGCGAAGGCGGCGGTGCCACCGGACTGATGATGGACGAGATGAAGGAAGTACACGAGTTTATGGGCAAGTTCAGCCGTGACTTCGAGATCAAGTGGGGTGTCAACATCGATCCCGATCTCGGACCGAAAGTCAAGGTCACCATCCTCGCCACCGGATTCGGCATCAAGGATGTCGACGGTATGGACGAATTCCTCAGCAAGCGCACACAGGAGCAGATCGACCGCGACAACCAACGCCGAGAAGACCTCGACGCACGACGCGGACACTACTACAACGACAAGCAGAGCAACGGACAGTACAAGCCACGGCCCAACATCTTCACCTTCCAGCCCGACGAACTCGACAACGACGACATCATACTCGCCGTAGAAAATTCGCCCACCTACAAGCGTACCAAGCAGATGCTCAACGACATACGCAGTCAGATTGCAGGCAAGCCCGTCTCCACGCAGGCCACCGAGGCCAGCCCCACCGTACAGGGTACCATCTCCTTTTGTAGCGAAGACTGAGAAAATTGAACTCTACGCCCCTACGGGGCAAAAGACAAATAAAAAAACATAGCATCATGAATCTTTTCGACCAAGTCAGCGAAGACATCAAGAAAGCAATGAAAGCCCGCGACAAGGTGCGCCTCGACACCCTGCGCAACGTCAAGAAAGTGTTTCTCGAGGCCAAGACCGCACCCGGAGCCAACGACGAACTCGCCGATGACGCCGCCCTCAAGATACTCCAGAAACTCGCCAAGCAAGGACGAGAGACCGCACAGACCTATATCGACAACAACCGTCCCGACCTCGCCGAAGAGGAAATGGCACAGGCCCGCGTCATCGAGGAATACCTGCCCAAGCCCCTCACCGAAGAGGAGATAGAGGCTGCCGTGGCCCAAATTATCGCCGAGACCGGTGCCACAGGCATGAAGGATATGGGCCGCGTCATGGGCACCGCCTCCAAGCAGATGGCCGGCAAGGCCGACGGACGCGCCATCTCTGCCGTCGTCAAGCGTCTGCTCGCCTAAGCGACAGCGCCACACATGAGCATCAGCGCCACACAAAATGAGTATGAGCGCCACACAAAAAAAATCCGATTCATGGAACAGAACCTCATCATCTACAACACCCTTACACGCCATAAGGAACTCTTCAAGCCGCTCCATGCCCCCAACGTAGGCATGTACGTCTGCGGCCCTACCGTCTACGGCGATCCGCACCTCGGCCACGCCCGTCCCGCCATCACCTTCGACATTCTCTTCCGCTACCTCCGCCACCTCGGTTACAAGGTGCGCTATGTGCGCAACATCACCGACGTAGGCCACCTCGAACACGATGCCGACGAGGGTGACGACAAGATAGAGAAGAAGGCACGCCTCGAGCAACTCGAACCGATGGAGATCGCCCAGTACTACACCAACCGCTACCATGCCGCCATGGAAGCCCTCGGCGTACTTCCTCCCAGCATCGAGCCACACGCCACAGGACATATTATCGAGCAGGAACAACTCGTACAGCAGATCCTCGACAACGGCTACGCCTATGAGAGCAACGGATCGATCTACTTCGACGTACACAAGTACAACGCCGACCACCACTACGGCATTCTCTCCGGCCGCAATCTCGACGACGTGCGCGACGCCTCACGCTCGCTCGACGGCGTAGGCGAGAAGCGCCACCAGGCCGACTTCGCCCTTTGGAAGAAGGCACAGCCCGAGCACATCATGCGCTGGCCCAGTCCCTGGAGCGACGGATTCCCCGGATGGCACTGCGAGTGCACCGCCATGGGACGCAAGTACCTCGGTGCACACTTCGACATACACGGAGGCGGCATGGACCTCATCTTCCCCCACCACGAGTGCGAGATTGCACAGGCCGTCGCCGCACAGGGCGACCAGATGGTGCACTACTGGATGCACAACAACATGATCACCATCAACGGACAGAAGATGGGCAAGTCGCTCGGCAACTTCATCACCCTCGAGCAGTTCTTCACCGGCAACCACCCCTCGCTCACACAAGCCTACTCGCCGATGACGATACGCTTCTTCATCCTCTCGGCCCACTACCGCGGCACCGTCGATTTCTCCGACGACGCACTACAGGCTTCCGAGAAGGGATTGGCCAAACTCATGGAGGGCATCGCCGACCTCGACCGCATCACACCCTCGGCCGAAAGCGATGCCGACAGCCACAAGATCATCACCGCCCTCCGACAGAAGTGCTACGACGCCATGAACGATGACCTCGCCACACCGCTCGTCATCGCCCATCTCTTCGAAGCCTGCTCCGTCATCCACAAGGCCGTCGACCACAAGGCCACCATCTCTGAAGCCGATCTGAAGGAACTCACCGACACGATGCACCTCTTCGCCAACGACCTGCTCGGACTCCGCGCCAGCGGTGCCGACACCTCGTCACACCGCGAGGAAGCCTTCGGCAAGGTGGTCGACATGGTGCTCGACCTCCGTTCCAAGGCCAAGGCCGCCAAAGACTGGGCCACCAGCGACCGCATACGCGACGACCTCGCCGCCCTCGGCTTTGAAGTGAAGGATACCAAGGATGGCGCCACCTGGCGTCTGCACTGACATTGATACCATTGGCGTGTTCCCTCACATTACGAACAGGAATGGACGGAGGGACACGCCATCATCTTTTTCCACATCACTAACACTCATTCTTTATCTACAACGACAATGAAACACCTGATTGCCGCACTCTGCACCGCAGCCACAGTAGCCTCCTGCTACACCCCGCTGAATATATCTGATGCCTCCGCACTCGCCGGCGAATGGGAAATCACGGCCATCGAAGGCCGCGCCGTCAATCCCGCCGAAAGCGAGGAGACTCCCTTCCTCGGATTCGACACAAAATCGAAAAACCTCTACGGATCGGCCGGCTGCAACAGTCTCACCGGATCGTACAGTACCCACAAAGGCACAATCAATCTCTCGCAAGTAGGTTGCACCCGTATGCTCTGCGCCAACATGGAGACCGAGCGTCGCGTACTCGACGCCCTCAGCAAAGTGAAAGCCTTCACCATCAGCCCTGACAGCGTACTCACCCTCAGCAGCGACACCGGCAGCAACGTGATGACCTTGAAGAAAAAGGCCAAATAAGTATCCCCACAATACGTTTTAACCCCACAACACGTTTTTCCACAACAATGGACCCAAAACAACACTTCACCGGACTGACCGCCGCCCAAGTGGAGGAGAGTCGCCAAAAGCACGGTGCCAACGTGCTCACCCCGCCGGCCAAAGCCCCGCTCTGGCGACAGTTTCTCGACAAATTCCGCGACTCGCTCATCATCATCCTGCTCATCGCCGGCGCACTCTCCATCGGCATCTCCATCTATGAGTACTACGGACTCGATGAGGGGGCGGCCGTCTTCTTCGAACCGGTAGGCATCTTCATCGCCATCTTCCTGGCCACCGGACTGGCCTTCTACTTCGAACTGCAGGCCGACAAGGAGTTTGCCGTGCTCAATCAGGTCAACGACGACGAGCAGGTAGAGGTCATCCGTGAGGGCAACACGACCCTCGTCGCCCGTCGCGACGTGGTGGTAGGCGATATTGTTGTACTCTCCACCGGAGCCGAAGTGCCGGCCGACTGCCAGTTGCTCGCCGCCACCGCCCTGGGCATCGACGAGTCGACGCTCACCGGCGAACCGATGTGCCACAAGAGCATCCATCCGGCCGACGCCGATCCCGACGCCACCTTCCCCACCGACCACGCCATGAAGGGCACCAAGGTCATGGAAGGTCACGGCATAGGCCGCGTCATCGCCGTGGGCGACCAGACCGAACAGGGCAAGGTGTTTGAGGCCGTACAGATAGACAACAGTGTGCGCACGCCACTCAATGAGCAACTCGACCGCCTCGGCGCTCTCGTCACCCGACTGAGTTATGCCATCGCTGCCGCCATCGTCGTGGGCCGCATCCTGATGTATCTCACCTCTACAGACGGCCCGATCGAGTTGTTGCCCTTCCTGGCCTACATCCTGCAGACGCTCATGATTGCCGTCACGCTCATCGTCGTGGCCGTGCCAGAGGGTCTGCCTATGGCCGTCACGCTCAGTCTGGCCTACAGTATGCGCCGCATGCTCAAGACCAACAATCTTGTACGCAAGATGCACGCCTGCGAGACCATGGGTGCCACCACCGTCATCTGCACCGACAAGACGGGCACGCTCACGCAAAACCTCATGTCGGTCGACCAGATGGTGACCTACGGCGACACGCCCCGGGAGATACTCTACGAGGGCATCGCCGCCAACTCTACGGCCTCGCTCGACTTCTCCGACAACACCCGCCCACAGATACTCGGCAATCCTACCGAGGGTGCGCTCCTCCTGTGGATGAACGCCCAAGGCACAGACTTCCGTCCGCTGCGCGAGAGCGCACGCCCCCCCATAGAGGAACTGCCCTTCTCTACCGAGCGCAAGTATATGGCTACCGTCGTGACCTCCGCCGCTCTGCCGGGCAAAAAGATACTCTACGTCAAGGGTGCGCCCGAGATGGTGTACGCCCTCTGCCGCCACACCGATGTGTCCCGCGAGGATCTCGACCGCCAACTCCTCGAGTGGCAAAACCGCGCCATGCGCACGCTGGGCTTCGCCTACCAAGTGGTAGAAGAGGGCGACAAGACCATCGTAGAGCAGCGCGTAGCGGCCGAAAACCTCCATTTCATCGGTATCGCCGCCATCGCCGACCCGGTACGCGCCGATGTGCCGGCCGCCGTCGGCGAGTGTACCGACGCTGGCATCAGCATCAAGATTGTCACGGGCGACACCCCGGGCACAGCCCGCGAGATAGGCCGTCAGATCGGCCTGTGGAACGACAAGACCGACGGTGAGGAGAATATCATCACCGGACCGGAGTTCGCCGCCCTCAGCGACGAGGAACTCGAGCGCCGCATCCTCGGTCTGAAGATTATCGCCCGCGCCCGTCCGATGGACAAGAAGCGACTCGTAGAGACCCTACAACGGCTCGGACAGGTAGTGGCCGTCACCGGCGACGGCACCAACGACGCCCCGGCCCTCCGTGCCGCCCACGTCGGTCTGTCGATGGGCGACGGCACGAGCGTAGCCAAAGAAGCGTCAGACATCACCATCGTCGACAACTCGTTTGCCTCCATCGGCAAGGCTGTCATGTGGGGACGCTCGCTCTACCGCAACATCCAGCGGTTCCTGCTCTTCCAACTCACAGTCAATGTCACGGCCTGTCTGCTCGTGCTCTGCGGCGCTTTCATGGGCACAGAGTCGCCTCTGACGGTCACCCAGATGCTCTGGATCAACCTCATCATGGACACCTTCGCCGCCATGGCCCTCGCCTCATTGCCCCCCTCGGAGAGTGTCATGCACGAAAAGCCGCGCGACCGACGGGCATCCATCCTCACCCGGGAGATGATGCACGAGATTGTGGGCGTAGGCGGATTCTTCTTCCTTCTGCTCCTGGCGCTGCTCTACATCTTCCAGCACGCCGACGTGACCTGTCTGACCGACCTTGCAGGACTCCATCTCGGTGTCAAGGGACACGTCACGCCCTACGAACTGACGTTGCTCTTCACCGTCTTTGTCATGACCCACTTCTTCTATCTCTTCAATGCCCGTGCCTTCGGTTCCGGACGCAGCGCCCTGCACTTCAAGGGTTGCAACGGTCTGATCACCATCTCGGCCATCATCCTCATCGGACAGGTGCTCATGGTGGAAGTACCCGGCATACAGCAGTTCTTCAACGTCACCGGACTGAGCCTCACCGACTGGGTGATCATCATCCTCGCCTCCTCGCTCGTACTCTGGGTACGCGAGGCATGGCACCTTGTCTTCGGCCACCGTCACCAATGACCTCTGACCACCGAAAAAACAAACACGCATGAGCAACAACAACTATCGTGACCCGAAGGGCGTGCCCTTCTTCCATCTCATCATCTCCACCGGACTGGGCACGGGCTACGTCCCCGTAGCCCCCGGTACGGCAGGAGCGCTGCTGGCTCTTCTGATATGGACGGGGCTCTACTTCCTGCTCTCCCCTACGGCGCTCTTCATCGCCAATATCGTCCTTGTCGTCGGATCACTCTTCATCGGCGTTTGGACTGACAATGTCATGGAACGCTATTGGGGTGAGGATCCGCGATCCGTCGTCATCGACGAGTTTTTCGGCACCTGGGTGGCCACCCTCGCCGCCACGTTTGTCGTAGGTGATAGTTACGTAGCCATCAGCCTGGCTACGCTCGGTTTCGCCCTCTTCCGCATCATTGACATCACCAAGCCCCTCGGCTGCCGCTGGGTAGACCGCCACATACACGGCGGTTGGGGTTGCATGCTCGACGATGCCCTCGCCGGCTTCTATGCCTTCCTCCTCACCCTCATCGCCCGATACCTACACCTTGTGGAGTGGGTGCATGAGGTGGTATGGGGGTGATTTTGGTTAAATTGTATTAATATCCTTACTTTGTTCACCCTTTTCTTCTGAAAAACCGGACATTTATCTATACCTTTGCACCGATTTCGTGAAAAAACGCAACTGACAGGTATCTTCCCTGTACACAAAAAACTATACCCTGCACGAACTTTTGCACACAAAAATGGCAAACGATTAGTCACATACAATACAATAACACATATAGCAAACAATGAAACCTAAGTTCACATTGTGCGCCCTCGCCGCCCTGATCGGGGGGGGGGGGGATTTCAGCGCAAACCGCTGATACCCCGTCAGTTACCGTTACAATAATCGGTACAGACAGTGCCACCATCACCACCACAAAGACCAGTGCCATCGGCACATATCAGTACTCATACCAGTACACCGATGCAGTAAAAAAGACACTCACAGAAACTGCCAGCGCAGGCATCACCAAAGTCAAGGTCAGCGGCCCTATATCCGATGAAGATGTCAACGCCATTCTCAACAACAACGACAAGAAAAACATTGTCACCCTCGACCTGAGCGAGGCTACGGTGACAGCGCTTGATACTATTTCTACTGGCGAAAATTACAAGCCACTCGGTACTTTTGCCATCTGCAAAAGCAGATACGAATCACTCCAGCACCTTTCTCTTCCCCAACTCTCGACGGACGCCACCTCTACCGTCATCCCTTCTAAACTTTTCAACGATAACATTGATTCGTATCAGACCGTACCAAATCTGGTATCACTCGTCATCCCTGCCGGATACACCGAGATTGGGGCCAACACCTTCAAGCAGAACGAAAAACTCACCTCCCTTGATCTCAGCGGCACCACCATCAAGACTATCGGCAAGAACGCTTTTTGGCAATGCACATCACTGAAGAGCCTCGTATTCCCCAAGACCCTTGAGCGGGTAGAAGAGAATGCCTTCTGCTACCACGCCTGTAAGGTGCTGCTCTTCCCTGAGAACGTAAAGTACCTCGGTCAGTCGGCCTTCCAAAGTAGTGCCAACGACCTCAGCGATGTCTACTTCCAGGGCCGCACATCACCCGAGTGCGCCGACGACGTGTTCGGCAACGGCCCTTACACCGGATGGGGCGGCAATATTGGTTTTGAAGGCCAGGTAGCCACTCGCGAGAACTACATCAACTCCGGCAACTGGTTCACCATCCTGCACTATCGTCCCGACCTCACCGAGGAGGAGACCCTCACCTACGACGACCTCACCCGCCAATACTCCATCAGAGACGCTTACCTCGGCGACGAGCGTCTGTGGCCCTCACAGGAGGACTACAAAAAGGCTCACGGCCCGAATCAAGCCGATAGTTCAAAGGTCGGCACCATCAACGGTTATCTCTTCGACGGCACCGAGATGAGCGCCGAGCGCAAGAAGCACATCGGTATCCTGCGCTTTGTGCTCACCCGTCCCGACGCGCCCATACCCGACAACGTTGTACCTATCACCGACAACAACTGGTGGACTATCTGTCTGCCCTACAACCTCACCAAGGCCGAAGTGAAGAAGTACTTCGGCAATGATACCCAACTCTACACCCTCGGCAAGGTGACCCGCGACTACACCAACCACCGTATACAACTCTACTTCACCAGCAACCAGATGCCCGACGACAACACCAACGCCGGCGGCAATCTCTTGATGGAAGAGGGTGGCATCAAGGCCTGGTATCCCTACGTCATCAAACCCTCCAACGACTTTGGAGTCGATGCAGAAGCCGGAAAGAACGTCATCCGCACCCGTGTACCCGAAGCGGGATCGGAGCACAACCAGTTGACCGAGGCTACCGCCATCATCAACGGCACGGAGACAGACGACTACTCCTCCGTCGATGAGAGCAAGTGGACCTACGTCTTCCGCGGTTCCTGTTCGGGTGTGAAGTCTCAGGCTTCCACATCGGCAGGCAGCATCCACCTCACCTCTGCCGTCTTCCACCGCCCCACCTACTGCTACTTCCTCGGTGGCAAGAAGGTAGGCGACGAGTACAAGGTAAGTTTCTACTATCAGAACGGTGTCACCGACAAGGTATGGGCACCCTACTCCTGCACCGTACTGCCCCGCAAGTACACCAGCGAGTTCACTGACGGCGAATACACCGACGACTCCTTCACCATCAACGGTGAGCAAAAGGCCCGCGACAACGGCACCACCTTCGGTCTCGAAGACGACGCTACGGGCATCATCACACCCGAGATAGACATCATCACGCCCGACAAGGCCGTCAATGGCAATATCTACAACCTCGCCGGACAACTCGTGCGCTCCGCCGCCAACAGTCTCGAAGGACTGCCCGCCGGCATCTACGTATCGGGCGGCAAGAAGTACATCGTCAAGTAATCCACATCAACACAACAACACCATCAAGGCGGGCCGCAAAAAGCCCGCCACTAAAACGCAAAAAAATGAAAAAGACATACTGCACCCCTACCATCACCACCCTCTTCCTTGCCACAGAGCAAGGCATCATGGCCGGATCGGCCAACAGCACCGAGCGCGGCAATACCACTGGCGACGGTGGTAGCACCACCCCTTCGGGTAGCGTCGACAAGTACGACGGTTCCGAGGACATCGACCAACGTTCAGCAGGCTACATCGGCGGCTGGGACAACGATGATTGGGACTAACCCCTCATCCCGCGTTACAATGTCGTGCGGCCAATCCATCGACCGCACGACAAGAAAAAAAAATCAAATATTTGTCGTGTCTATTTCTGTCTAAATAGAAGTCTAACCCCTGTTCGGGAAAAGTGTCTAAACCTATCTAAATAAGTTCGCGGGGCAGTCGCGCCCCACAAAAAGAGAATACCCAGCAGCATCTCATTTACACAAGGATTATCTCGTTTAATATAGATACATTCTTCAGAGAAAGAAGATTATTCTTCAAAAGACAGATTGAATTGTTAACAATCCACCGCTGTGCTTGTCCGAGAGGATAGGTGCAGTTTTTTTATGGGGTGTCCGGTAAAATATTATTGGTGTCTGGTAAAAATATCGCAAACGGCGAGTCCCGTAGGGTAGGGTGTTCAAAATCCGATTAAAAAACGTGCAGAATTTTATGTCAGTTTGAATTTACAATTAGTTGATTTTCAAATAACATCGGTAATTATAGCCCTGAAAGGGCTTGGTATGCAAAACTCCTACTTCACTTTTCCCTCGCCATAATAGTGCGCATAATTGTAGTACGGTTCGGTGATGATGCCGTCGCTCGAGGCGGTGAAGGTATGGCCGTAAGGGTCGGTGGCACGCACGGTGACGCGGGCCTTGTGGGAAGAGGGGGTGTAGTAGTAGAGATGGTTCATGAGCAGGTAGGTGTTTTGCTTGCTGATGAAACTGTAGGGCGCACACTGGCAGTACTTGCGATGGTATCCGGTGGCGAAGGCGTCCTGTCCCTTGCCCGAGAGTCGGTGCATGGGATGCTCCACACCATTCTCCACGGCGACAATGCGCCAGCGGGAGTCGGCATTGAACACATTGGCCACTATAGTGCCGCGTCCGCGGGGCAAATCCCAGTCGGCGGCATACGACTCGCCGCCGTAGTCGGTATCCGAGCGGAAGAGTGCCATCTGCCGGTCGGCATCCCAAAACGTACCTTTGTAGCGGCAGTCGGCAATGGCAGTGCCCGAGAAGGTGTAGATATAATAGCCGTTGGGAGCGCCACAGAGGTTGACGTTCGACTGCCAGATGTTGCCGCAGGCGGCAGCGTGACAGTGTTCGAGGAGATGTTGTCCGGCGTAGTCTATCTCGTGGTTGATGGCGAAGTGAGTATGTCCGCAAAAAAGTTCTGCACCCCCAGTGAAGGGAGCGAGCAACGTCAGCAATTCGCTGAGCCGCGCCGACGAGTAGTGTCCGCTCTCGCCAGTAGCGGTGAGCGCCTCAGCGTGCTTGGAGGGCCGATTGCCGAAGGTGAAGGGAATGTGGTAGCAGAGCACCACCTTGCGGTCGTGGGGTACATGGGCGAGATCCTGTCGCAGCCAGCGCATCTGTCGGGCCGACAGTTCACCGGGCGAATAATAGGACGCGCCGTGGAAGAACTGCACATTGTTGAGACACACATAGTGCTCGTCGCCGCGGTCGAAGGAATAGTCGTCGGGTCCCCACACCTCCATCCACTTCAAGCGATAGAGCGCCTTGCCGTCTTGGTCGTGGTTGCCGATGACAGAGAAAAGGCGCATGCGCGTGCTACCCAAGGCACGGCGTATCTGCAATTCGAGGTCGGCGTTGTAGCCGCCGTAGTACTGCACGTCGTCGCCCATGCTCAGTCCGTAGACGGGTACGCTGTCGGGAAGGGTGGCAAGCCAGGCACGCAGGTCGGTCATCGTCTCGGAGGTGAACCGCTCGATGTCGCTGCGCTGCACAGGATTGTCGGTGGCATCGGTATAAAAGGGATTCTTGGCATTGGTCACCTGCGGATCGCCAAGCACCACAAGGCGATAGTCGCGTTGCCGCCCGCCGGGCAACCGCTGAAGCGTGAAGTCATAGACCTTCTTGCTCTTCGACACGGGCAGATAAAAAGAAGCCGTACGGTCGTCATCGCCATGCGCAGGCACCTCGCAGTCAGCCGGGACAGTATACCATACATAGTGGGCGAGCGAGTCGCGACGGAAGGCGTAGTGACCCAACGAGTCGGTGACGGCCACGGTGTAACCATCGCTCACGGCCACGTCGGCAGCAGGTTCACCGTCATCGTAGCGCAGCGTACCGCTGATGCGATAATCCACCTTGGGTACGGTGTCGCGGCGCACGGTGGCCGTATCGCGTGCAGGGCGTGCCTGCACCTTCTTCTGTACCTTTTCCACCACGGGTGTCACCGTCTTTTTGCCATGCACCCAGTAGCGCACACCAATAGCCGCCAATGCCACAACGGCAAAGGCGGCAAATGTACAAAAAACAATGTTTTTGCGTTTCATTGCATGATTGTCACCTTACCCGCCTTCACTTATCTTCGATACATCTTACGCAAAAAGCGAAAGAGCGGTTGGCCATGGCTTCGGGGTAGACCGTAGCGGTGGCCGACTCGGCAATGAGACGGTAGCCGTAGGGAGCGTTGGTCATGCCGTAAAGGATATTGTTGACGTAGGCCGAGGTAGCCGACCAGACGTGCAGTTTGCCCGTACCGATGATGTTGCATCCGGTATTGAACTCGCGACCGCTGCCTTGTGCGGGCCACCATGCCTGTTGTCCGTCATAGTCGTAGGCGAAACCCTTGTTGCGGGTGACGTAGTAGAGTCCCTTCTCGAGTTCGGTCCAGTCGTCGGTGGTCGGCAGACGGTAACCGGCGGGACTGGGGTCGTAGTCGGTCTTGGTCTCGCCCCAAAGGGTGAGGTCGACGGGGGTATGCCAGTCGCAGGAATTCTCCTCATAATAGAAGGTGAGAGGCGTGGCAATGGCGTCGCTCATCGACACGGCGGTCTTGTTGATGCCCCACTCGAAAGCGTGGTCGGGATTGATGACCGTATGGGCGCGGGCTTCATAGAAGGCGTCAGACTCGGCCCACTCGTTCTCGTTGTATCCGCCGAAGAACGGTGTGGGGCGGCCCCACTGCCATACAAGTCCCCAAGTGTCGGTACCGTCGGTAGGTGTGGCGCTGATGGCACCGATAAAGCGGTCCATAAATACGGCACCATTCTCATAGCGCATGGTCGACGGACGGTCAGTACACCATATCAGCCATGTCCAGATCACACGGCCGGAGGCATCGAAAGCGCCGAGCACAGCATTGCCCTTCTTGCCGGTGGCGGTGAAGGACACGCGGCCATTGCTGTCGTAAGCAATATCGGAGAGCAGATCTTGGCTCTCTCCGCCATCCTCGGGCAGGGTGGCCCATATCCAGTCTACCTTGTCGATACCAGTGATCATATCGCCGCGCACGTGGCGGGGCAGGAAGGAGTACTTGCCCTCCTGCGGCACGATATAGGTATTGGCTCCTTCACCCAGGTCGGTCACATCGCCACTGCCAACGGTCAGGGGCAGTGTGGTGACAGTGCCGGGCACGCCGTACTTGTCGTAAGGCAGAGCGGCGAGGAGATATTTGGCCGAAGGACAGAGTTGTCCGATGGTGACGGTCTGCGATGCGGCGATGCGGTGCTGGCGGTTGCGGCGGATATAGGAAGTCTGGTCAGCGACAGAACCGTCGTCGGGGATGACGGCCACATCGCACTTGCCGCACCACTCGGGCAGGGTGACCGACACAAGGGCCAAAGCGCCCGACTGTGCGGTGACGCTCAGCGTGACGGTGCCTTCAGTGGTGACACTGCCGAAGGTGACGCTGTCGACAGCGGCCACGTCGTACACCTTCACCGTGCCGTCCTTCTGATGCACGGACATACGGTTTTCGCTTCCGCTCTGCGCCCAAGCCGTGACGGTGGCGAGGCACAGGGATAGGGTGAGTAGAAATTTGTTCATAAGCAGATATTGTTTGGTGATTCTTGGCTTTAAGATGGGCAACCCGCAGAAGGTGGTGCAGATGGGTTGTGATTTTGACAAAATTAGACATTTCGACCAAGAACACCAAACAAAGTGGACGGAAATCTATCTTTCCGTCCGACAATTTCACATTTTCACAGATAACGGAGCAGTATATCCCATACGGCCACGATGTGACAGACGGAACCGAGCAGCACAAAGAAGTGAAAGACGGTGTGCATGTACCGCCGCTTGTTGAAACTGTAGAACACGGCACCCGTGATGTAACTCACACCCTCGGCCACAATCCACACCACGGCGGCGGTGTCGACGCAGTGTACGAGCGGTCCGAAGGCCACCAGTACGCTCAGACCCATGGCCACAAAGCAGATGGTCTCTACCTTGCTATGACCTTTGAGCCCCGTGAAACTCTTCACCGTTCCAGCAATAGCCGCCGCCCAAATGAAGATAAAGAAGACCCAACCCCACGCTCCATAGTCGCGCAAGGCAATGAGCGTGATGGGCGAGTACGACCCGGCGATATGCCAGTAGATGGCGGCATGGTCCCACCGGCGCAACCGCTCCTTCCACGGCGACCACGCGCTCAGCGCATGATACAAGGTCGATGCGGCATACGAGCAGAGCATGCCGAAGAGGTAGAGTATGATGCCGGCCGTGGCCCAACCGTTGCGTGCCCAACCGCACCACACGAGAAAAACGGTACCGATGATCAGACCGAGAATGACGCCCGCGCCATGCGACCACGAGTTCCACAGTTCTTCCTTATGATTGAAATAGATTTTCATGTTTGTTCGGTTGAGTTCTTTTATTGGGAATTTGTGTTTGGATTGCCATAGACTATATCATCTATATTGCAAAGGTACTTTGTCCGTATGACATGACACAATATAAAATCATAAGAAAACAAAAAACATGGATATACCGTCACAAAAAAAGCGTAACTTTGCAGTCGCTATCGGTTTGCTGCCCCTATAAGGCAGCAATCAAAAGGGAATGGGGTGAGAGTCCCCGACAGTCCCGCTGCTGTGAGCCGCCCTTCTGTGAGGGTGCGACACTACGGCCACTGGCATCTACCGCACACAGGCTCTGCCTGCACTTGCGGAGGCCGGGAAGGCGGTCGCATCCGGGTGGCGAGTCAGAAGACCTGCCGGTATGCCGCACGTCCTCCAGAGTACTCGTGGGTTAGGAAAAGGGGGAGAAAACATCGCGTGGACATTTTCAGCACACGCCCTACACAACACATGAAAAGAATACTGTTTCTTCTGTCGCTATACATCATAGCGGCACACTGCTCTGCGCAACGGCTCGACAGTCTGCATACCCTGCGCGAGGTGGTGGTCAGTTCGCGCAACTCACAAAGTGTCATCGCCCCCCAGCAACTTGAGGGCGACCAACTGCGGCGGTTGGGCAGCCTCAGCGTGGCCGACGCCCTGCGCTACTTCGCCGGAGTGCAACTCAAGGACTACGGTGGCGTGGGCGGCATCAAGACCGTCAACATACGGTCGATGGGGTCGCAGCATGTGGGCGTCTTCTACGACGGCATACAACTGGCCAACGCGCAAAACGGCCAAGTAGACCTCGGACAATACTCCCTCGACAACGTGCAGGCCATCTCGCTCTACAACGGACAAAAAAGCCACATCTTCCAGTCGGCCCGCGACTACGCCTCGGCCGGATCCATCTATCTGTGGACCCGCCGTCCGGAGTTCGCCCCGGGCGAGACCTATCATGCCAAGGCCACGCTGAAGACCGGATCTTTTGGCCTGGTCAACCCTTCTGCACTGATCGACCTGCGTCTTTCCTCCCGCGTGAGCGCATCGCTCAGCGCCGAATGGCTGTCGAGCAACGGCAAGTACAAGTTCCGCTACCGTCGCCGCGCAGCCCGCACCGGTGAGGTGATGTACGACACAACGGCCGTCAGACAGAACGGCGACGTGCGGGCCACCCGTCTCGAGGCCGCCCTCTTCGGCACGTTTGCCAACGGACGGTGGATGATCAAGGGCTACAACTACACCTCAGAACGCGGCGTGCCCGGCGCCATCGTCAACAACGTATGGCGGCGCGGCGAGCGCATTTGGGACAACAACTCCTTTCTCCAAGGCACCTACCGCCGCGACTTCGGCCGTCACTACCGCCAACAGTGGCTCGCCAAGTACGCCTACTACCGCACACGCTACGTCAACCGCGACACCACCGTGGCCGCCGTCGACAATATCTACCGCCAAAAGGAGTTCTACCTCTCCTCCGCCCACATGATAGACCTCACCCCGTGGTGGAGCGTCTCGGCCGCCTACGACGTGCAGTGGAACAAGATGTCGGCCGACATGTACGGTTTTGTCTACCCCACCCGCTGGACACACTACGCCTCAGCCGCCACCTCGGCCTCGCTTGGTCGTCTGCGCATACAGGGTAGCGTGGTGATGACCTATGTACACGACCGCACCCGTCAGGCCGCCTCGCCGGGCGACAAGACGGCTTGGGCTCCGGCCATCTTCGCCTCTTGGCGTCCCTTCGCCAAGACCGACTTTACGTTGCACGCCTTCGCCAAACGCAGTTTCCGCATGCCCACGTTCAACGATCTCTACTACGCCGAGATGGGCAACTCGCGTCTCTCACCCGAACGGGCCACACAGTACGATGCCGGCTTCGCCTATACCAGCCGCACCCGCGACCGTGGTCTTTTGGCCGAATGGGGTCTACAGGCCGATGTCTACCGCAACTGGGTACACGACAAGATCATCGCCTACCCCAAGGGGGCGCAGTTCCGCTGGACGATGCTCAACCTTGGCCGCGTGCGCATCACCGGTGCCGACATCGCCGCCCACGCCACCCTTCACCCCACACGTCTGCTCTACGTCACCTGCCGTCTGCAGTACACCTGGCAACAGGCCATCGACCTCACCTCCAAGGCCGATACCTACTACGGCGACCAGATACCCTACATTCCCTGGCACAGCGGATCGGCCATCATTGAGGCTCGCTACGGACAGTGGACGCTCGACTACAGTTTCATCTACACCGGCGAACGCTACAACCAACAGGAGAATATCGTCTACAACCACACCCAACCGTGGTACACGAGCGATCTTGCCCTGTCGCGCACCCTCACCTTGGGCAAGTGCCGCGCCAAGGCCGCCGTTGAGGTCTGCAACCTCTTCTCGCAAGACTACGACGTGATCATCAACTATCCCATGCCCAAACGCAACTACCGCATCACGCTCAGCGTGGAAATATAACGTGGGCAAATACATCCATTCATGCACAGACCACTCCACATCATTCATTCCCTCACGGCGCTGCTGACCATGCTGACCATCTTCGCCAGTTGCCGCGAAGACGAGATTGTCGTGCCTACCCAGTACGACATCGTCCCCAGTCTGACCGACGACGGCGGCGGATATGCCGGACTCTACGTGCTCAACGAGGGCAATATGGGCAGCAACAAGTGTACGCTCGACTACCTCGACTACCGCAACGGCTACTATGTACGCAATCTCTACGCCGAGCGCAACCCCACACAGATCAAGGAACTCGGCGATGTGGGCAACGACATACAGGTGTACGGGTCGAGGATATATGTCGTGGTCAACTGCTCCAACAAGGTCGAGGTGCTCGACGCCCATACCGGCAAGCGCATCGGACAGGTGGAAGTGCCCAACTGCCGCAACATACGCTTCTACCGCCGCTATGCCTACATCACGTCGTATGTCGGCCCGGTGCAACTCAACAACCCCGATGCCGTACCCGGTGCCGTGTACAAGATCGACACGCTCTCGCTCGCCGTCACCGACCGCTGTACCGTGGGTTACCAGCCCAACGGACTTGAAATCATCGGCGACTACATCTACGTGGCCAATTCAGGCGGCTACATGGCACCCAACTACGACAATACGGTGTCGGTCATCGAGATACCTACCTTCCGGCAGACAGAAAAGATACCCGTGGGCATCAATCTTGGGACTATCGGCAAAGACCGCTACGGCAAACTGTGGGTCACCTCCATGGGCGACTACACCAGCGTACACTCCAACCTGTTTGTGCTCCAGCGCAAGGCCAACCGCAACCGCATGGAGGTGACCGACACGCTCAACATTCCCTGCACCGGATTCTACATACACGGCGACTCGCTCTACTACTACAGCACCGAGTGGAACAACTACACGCAGAGCAACACCGTGACCTACGGCATCGTCAACGTGAAGACCAAACAACGCATCACCGATGCCTTCATCACCGATGGCACGGAGAAGGACATCACCATACCCTACGGTCTGCTGGTACACCCCACGACGGGCGACATCTACATCACCGATGCCAAAAACTACGTCTCGAGCGGCGTGCTCCACTGCTACTCGCGCGACGGCAAACACAAGTGGAGCGTTCGCACGGGCGACATTCCCGCTCACATGACCCTCGTCAGCCCATGATACGACATACCTCACTGACATCCATCATCACCGCCGCACTGCTCTCACTCACGGTCGCCTGCACACGCGAACCGGAAGTGGTCTCCTCCGGCATCGATGACTACTACAATCTGCCGCGCCTCGAGAAACTGCTCGTCGCCACGGCCTATACGGGCAACGCCTACCGCTGGACGGAACATCGCGTCGACGGCACCGACAGTCTGCTCAGCACCGACCGCTCGCTCCTCTACCTCAGCGCCGAGGAGGGCGAGCATCATCTCACCTTCACGCTCGACGACGGCGACCGCGGATACACCCGCGACTTCCTCATACGCGTAGTACACGAGCAGGTGGAGTATAGCGCCGACGTGGCCCACGTCTATGAGTACCGCCCCGCCCCGGGACAGTTTGTCGGCACTACCCCACTCTACGAGAAGGGCGACACCGAAGAGAAGATGCGGCAAAAGGTAGAAGACTGTCTCGCCACGGGCACACTCGTCACGCTCGGTGCCTGGGGAGGATACGTCACCTTCGGATTCGACCACACGCTCATCAACACCCCCTCTGAGCGCGACCTCTACATCGAGGGCAACGCCTTCTACTCCGATGTGGCGCAATACGGACAACGGCGCGGCGGATCCTGCGAACCGGGCATCGTCCTTGTGTCGCTCGACCGCAACATGAACGGTCTGCCCGATGACGAATGGTACGAACTCGCCGGAAGCGAATATCACAGCGCCGCCACCCTGCACGACTACGCCGTGACCTACCGCCACCCCGACTCCACTCCCCACACGCCCGTGCCGGGCAGCGGCGGCCGCGTGACCGACTCGCAATATATCGTCTGGCAAGACAACCGCGGCGCATCGGGCTATGTGGAGCGCAATATCTACCACAGCCAGAGTTACTGGCCGCAGTGGATAACTGACAGTACACTGACCTTCACCGGCGCACGCCTCGCCCCCAACGCCGTCGACGAGAGCGGACAAGGCAACTACTATGTGCTCTACTCCTACCCCTGGGGCTATGCCGACAACCACCCCAACGACTCTACCCGCCTCTGCTCCTTCGACCTCGACTGGGCCGTCGACAGCACCGGAAAGCCCGTACACCTGCCCGGCGCCGACTTCATACGCGTCTACACCGGCGTCAACCAGTGCTGCGGATGGCTCGGCGAGACCTCTACGGAGATATCCGGCGCACACGACCTCTACATCACACGCACCAAGGAATAGTATAGGGTGGATTCTAAAAATTTCCCCATCGGCACAAATAACTTTATTCAACTTTAAAATATCAACGATATGAAGAAAATCTTTACACCGATCGCGGTCGCTCTGTTGGCCGCCATGACCTACGCCGCTCCCCTCTCCGCCCAGGAAGACAAGGAGTACACCGACGGCGTATTCGTACTCAACGAGGGATGGTACGGCCATGAGAATGCCTCCATCAACTACCTCAACGCCGACGGCTCTTGGGACTACCGCGTACTGCAGCAGGCCAACGGCGAGAATGTGCAACTCGGCTGCACCGGTTGCTATGCCACCATCGCCGACGGACGCATGTATATCGTCAGCAAGCAGGAGCAGGATCCCGGCGCTACCGTCGAGGGCGCACGCATCACCGTCTGCGACGCCAAGACCATGAAGCGTCTCGCTGCCGTCAAGACCATCGGCGACAACGCCGACGGACGCGCTTTCCTCGCCGTACCCGAACTGCACCGCGGCTACGCCTCCACCAGCAACGGTGTCTACGTCTTCGACCTCGACACCTACGAGAACCTCGGTGTGGTCACCGGCACGGAGAACGCCTCCGGCAGTCTCTACTCCGGACAGATAGGTAGCATGATCTACTACAGCGGCATGGTACTTGCCGTCAACCAAGACAAGGGTCTGGTCATCATCAATCCTGAAAGCAATGCCGTAGAGATGACCCTCAACGCCGAGGAAGACGGTTGGGCCTACGGTTCTATCGTACAGTCGAAAGACGGACAAGTATGGCTCTCCGTCGCCTCTACCGACGGTATGGGCAACACACAGAACTACCTGCGCCGCTTCAACCCCGAGACCTTGCAACTCGAGAAGGTAGCATTGCCCGACGGCATCAACGCCCCCGCCAACTCCTGGTATGCCTGGACCCCCGACTGCTTCTGCGCCTCCACCAAGAGCAACTGCCTCTACTGGAACGGCGGTACCTCGTCGTGGTTCTCGGCACAGTCGATCTACAAGTATGACATCGATGCCAACGAGTTTTCACAGATCATCGACTTCGCCAGCACCGAGAGCGATGCCTACATCTACGGTTCCTGCTGTCGCGTACATCCCGAGACCGACGATCTCTACATCGGCGTAACCGTCGGCGCATACAGCAACAACACCCAACTGCGCGTGTACTCCAACACTGGTGAACTGAAGAGCACCTACGCCATGACCGAGAACTACTGGTTCCCCGAACTGCCCGTCTTCCCGGCCAGCGACTCATCTACGGGCATACGCGAGCACCGCACTACCGCAGCCGATGCTGTAGAGACCGCCCGCTACGACACCTCCGGCCATCTGCTCGCCGCACCCGTCAAGGGCATCAATATCATACAGTACTCCGACGGTACCACACGCAAGGTGGTGGTCAAGTAATGCGATAGCACACGCATAGCGCGGTAACACACCCCACGCACCTACACGAAAAGGACGCTCGCGCCGATGGCCGAGCGTCCTTTTTTTCTTGTCTATCCCACAGATTATTCGTACCTTTGCACCGTCTATTCGGGATATTCATATTTTATGAGAAGTTGTCCGATGTCTTCATGTTCATGGCTGGGAAGGCTCTGCGACAACACATTTTTAGAGTAACGGCATTCCCACAGGAACGACAGAAGTACATTTTTTTTACAATCCACACACATTGAAGACATTTGAAGAACTGGGCGTGAGCGAAGAGATACGCCGCGCCATCGAAGAACTCGGTTTCGAACATCCCATGCCCGTACAGGAAGAGGTCATACCCTATCTGCTGGGACACGGCAACGACATCATCGCGCTCGCGCAGACCGGCACCGGCAAGACAGCCGCCTTCGGCATACCTCTCTTGCAGCGCATCGACCCCGAAAACCACAACACACAGGCCATCGTACTCTCGCCTACCCGCGAACTGTGTCTGCAGATTGCCGACGACCTGAAGAGTTTCGCCAAGTACATCGACGGCGTCAATATTGTGCCTGTATACGGCGGCACCTCCATCGTCAACCAGATACACGCCCTGCGCCACGGCGCACAGATCATCGTCGCCACCCCGGGCCGCCTCATCGACCTGATGAACCGCGGCAAGGCCCGTCTCGAAGGCGTGACCAACGTCGTGCTCGACGAGGCCGACGAGATGCTCAACATGGGTTTCTCCGACAGTATCAACGAGATTTTCGAGGGCGTGCCCGCCGAGCGCAACACCCTTCTCTTCTCGGCGACGATGAGCAAGGACATCGAGAAGATTGCCCTCAACTATCTGCATGACCACAAAGAGATTGTTGTCGGCTCGCGCAACGAGGGCGCAGAGAGCGTCAACCACATCTACTACCTCGTGGGGGCCAAAGACAAGTACCTCGCCCTAAAACGCATCGTCGACTACTATCCCCGCATCTACGCCATCGTCTTCTGCCGCACCAAGGCCGAGACCCAGGAGATCGCCGACAAACTTATCCGCGACGGCTACAACGCCGAGTCGCTGCACGGCGACCTCTCGCAGCAGCAACGCGACCTCACGATGCAGAAGTTCCGCCAGCACCTCACCCAACTGCTCGTGGCTACCGACGTGGCCGCACGCGGACTCGATGTCGACGACCTCACCCACGTCATCAACTACGGTCTGCCCGACGACGTAGAGAGTTACACCCACCGCTCGGGACGTACGGGCCGCGCCGGCAAGAAAGGCACCTCCATCAGCATCATACACACCCGCGAAAAGCACAAGGTGAAGGCCATCGAGAAAATCATCTGCAAGGAGTTTGTCGACGGCACCCTGCCCACACCGCAGGAGATCTGCACCAAGCAACTCTACAAGGCCATCGACGAGATCGAGAAGGTGGATGTCGACGAGGAACAGATTGCTCCCTTCATGGACGACATCAACCGCCACTTCGCCTACGTCGACAAGGAAGACATCCTCAAGAAGATTGTCAGCCTCGAGTTCGGCAAGTTCCTCAAGTACTACGCCGATGCCCCCGAGATAGAAAAACCTTCCACACGCGGCACAAAGGAGCAGAAGGACGCACCGCGCGACCGCAAGAGCCGCGGACCACGCAAAGCCGAGGCCGGCTACCGCCGCCTCTTCATCAATTTGGGCAAGACCGACGGCTTCTATCCCGGCGAGGTAATGCAGTTTGTCAACAAGCACATCGGCGGCCGCCAAGACATCGGCCATATCGACCTGCTCGCCAAGTTCTCTTATATCGAAGTGCCCGAAGCCGATGCCAAGAAGGTGATGCGCGCCCTCGACGGCAAGACCTACAAAGGCCGCACCGTACGCTGCAACGATGCCGACGACAAGGAGGCCGCCTCACGTCCGGCACGCCGCTCCCGCCGCGACGACACCCCCAAAGACTACTCGCACCTAGAGAAGAAATCGAAGCGCCGCAACAACTCCCAAGGCGACGACAAGGCAAGAGACAAGGGCGACTGGCGACAGTTCTTCACCGACCAACCCTCACGCGGCCGCAAAGCCGACAACCGTCTCGTGGGCGAAGAGCCCGACTTCACAGAAGAAGGATGGGCACGGAGAAAAAGAGTGAAGAAATAATATCGGTGTCCGATAAATATCGCAAGTAGCGAGTCCCGTAGGGACGACAGATTATAGCGTAGGGGCTGCGCCCCTACGCTTTTTACGCATTATTACTCAAGTTTCTGAGTTGTAAATTATGGTTGAAAAAATGTCCCCGAAGGGGGCAAACTTTGCATAACCGCTGGTGACCGAAGGGAACCTGCGGATTTTGTATCGGATTATAGAATCGTCCTCGAAGAGGGCGAACATTCCATGCAAAGATTTTCTATGAGAGTGTTCGCCCTCTTCGAGGACGCCACCATAATTACCATTTCAAGTCCGCAGGTTCCGCTCGCTTTGCTCGCTCCACCAGCGGTTATGCAAAGTTTGCCCCCTTCGGGGACACCTGCTAAATGCCAA
>CAVJZJ010000027.1:0-42416 GCA_963653995.1 Flexilinea sp. | reverse complement strand
TGATGATGGAGACAGAATAGGGCAAAAGGTTGCGCGAAGTGGCTTGGTTACTGCCTGTCACCACCACCTCGCCGATGGTACGTACACGAGTGGAATCCGCCAAGTTGTTTGCACCCATCGCCATCGATGTTGTCATCGCAAGCAAGGCGGAATATAGTAGTCTTCTGTTCTTCATTTTACTGAATGTTTTATAAGCAATCATTTTTGGTTGCAAAAATATATATAAATTCCGCAACCGGCATGAACCCGATTACGGCATTTTGTGCATAAAATACGGAAGAGTGTCTTTTTGTTTTTATCCGACATCTTTTCCTTCCTTCTTAGATAAGATAGGCTGCGCCTCAGCAATTGAAGCAAGCTTCATTGCGTTCGGCTTGCACTATCTTTCAGTCGCATAGCCCGCTATGCTCCCTCAGAAAGAAAGTAAAATCTGCTCGGCTAAAATTCAAAAATCCATCAAAGGCAATTTATAGAACCCGCCTATAACCACTTTCCTATAGTTTAGAACATATAATACTGATAATTAACTAACAACGGATACAATGTGTGAACTAAATAACCTTAAAATTCCCGGTTTTGTTTGGCTTGTGAGGATAAATAGACTATATTTGCGGTGCAACTACTATCAAAAAGACAACTACCAACCTATAAAAACATTAATACTATGAACGTAGAGAAGATATTGCATGACTTGGAAGCCAAGCATCCTGGCGAATTGGAGTACCTTCAGGCAGTGCGCGAGGTGCTGGGTTCCATCGAAGATGTATACAACGAACACCCCGAGTTTGAAAAAGCAAAGATCATCGAGCGGCTCGTCGAGCCGGAGCGCATCGTGACGTTCCGTGTGCCTTGGGTCGATGACCAAGGCGAGATACATGTCAACCTTGGCTACCGTGTGCAGTTCAATAGCGCCATCGGCCCGTACAAAGGCGGACTGCGCTTCCACGCCTCGGTGAACCTATCGATACTGAAGTTCCTCGGTTTCGAGCAGACCTTCAAGAATGCGCTCACCACGTTGCCTATGGGTGGCGGCAAGGGCGGTTCGGACTTCTCGCCCAGAGGTCGGTCGGATGCTGAAGTGATGCGCTTCTGTCAGTCGTTCATGACAGAACTGTACCGTCATATCGGTCCCGACGAGGATGTGCCGGCAGGCGACATCGGCGTAGGCGGCCGCGAGATAGGTTATCTTTTCGGTATGTATAAGAAACTCACCCACCAGTGGCACGGCGTGCTCACGGGCAAAGGACTCGAATGGGGCGGTTCGCGTATACGTCCGGAGGCCACCGGTTTCGGCGCACTCTATTTCGTCAATCAGATGTTGCAGACACGCGGCCACGACATCAAGGGCAAGACCGTAGCCATCAGCGGTTTCGGCAATGTGGCTTGGGGCGCCGCTACGAAGGCCACCCAACTTGGTGCCAAGGTGGTGACCCTGTCTGGTCCTGATGGATATATCTACGATCCCGACGGCATCAGCGGTGAGAAGATAGACTATATGCTCGAATTGCGTGCCAGCGGCAATGACGTGTGCCAGCCTTATGCCGATGAGTTCCCCGGTGCCCAGTTCTTCCCCGGCCGCAAGCCTTGGGAGGTGAAGTGCGACATCGCCCTTCCCTGCGCTACGCAGAACGAACTCGACGGCGAGGATGCCGACCGCCTTTTGGCCAACCATACGCTTTGTGTGGCCGAGGTGTCGAACATGGGTTGTACGGCTGAGGCCGTTGACAAGTTTGTCGCTGCCGGTCAACTCTTTGCCCCAGGCAAGGCCGTCAATGCAGGCGGTGTGGCTACGTCGGGACTGGAGATGACGCAGAATGCCGTCCGGCTGACTTGGAGCAACGAGGAGGTCGACGAGAAACTGCACTATATCATGCACTCCATACATGAGCAATGTGTCAAGTACGGCACGCGGCCAGATGGCTACATCGACTATGTGAAGGGCGCCAATGTGGCAGGCTTCATGAAGGTGGCCAATGCTATGATGGCTCAAGGTGTGGTGTGAAAAGAAGCGTGAGAGACTTTTTTTTTACCATCACTAAAGAATAAACCCCTATAAATGTGAACAGTAAACGGATATTACTTCTACTGATGACCACGGTGAGTCTCGTCCTTCTGTGTGCACAGACGCAGAAGGGCAAGGCCACCTATTACTCCAAACGAATGACGGGAGCGCGTACAAGCAGTGGTGAACGGCTACATCACGACAGTCTCACTTGTGCCCACCGCACCCATCCATTCGGTACGATGCTCCGTGTGACCAATCTGAACAACGGGCGGGAAGTGGTCGTGCGTGTCACCGACCGTGGCCCGCATGGTCGTGGTCGCATCATCGACCTTTCCTGGGCTGCCGCCAAGGCGCTCGATATCATCGACCACGGTGTGGCTATGGTGCGGGTTGAGGTGGTCAGTGGTCAGGACGGTATACCGTACAGACACGATGAGACTTCTTCGGAATTTGATTTCGAACTGACCCAGCCGGCGTTTCCTATAAAGAATTGGAAGGATGTGCCTATGCCCGATAAAAACCATAAGGAAGCCCCCGGACGTGTGGCAACTGAAGAAAAACCGCGTACGCCGTCGACGAGGGTGACCACCAAACGGGTCACTACGGCGAAGAAAAAAACGACGAAGAAAAACGCAAAGAAACGGAAAACGTCCCGTCGTTCTACAAAAAGCAGACGTCGGTAGAACGAGTGTCAGTAAGCGTGATGCAGTAGCATTTCCCTCATACAAAGACCGGGCGGATGGCACGGACATATATATATAATGTATATATTGTCTGCGTCGTCCGCCCGTTTTTTTTGTATGTCGGAGGATTGGGAGATGCGCTTAGAACGTGAAGTCCACGCCAAGACCGAATACCCGGTTGGTGCGTGTGAAGGAGTCTGTGCCGTAGAGCATGCTCTTTCCTGTTGTGGCATCGGGAGTAGTGAGGACGGTGGAGGTCATCTGAGCGGCTGCTGCTCCGGCTTCCTCATTCTGTAGTCCGCTCACGACATTTCCCACAATCTTTCCGGCCATCGATGCGAGATTGCCGTAGTCGTTGGTCTGGCGGTTGTATTTGCCGTAGTTGGTCTGGAAGTAAGCCACGTTGACCTTGATCTTCTTAGTCGCCTGTATGCCGAGACCGAAGCCGAACGACCACGAACTGACATTGAAACTGATGTCTTCCATGTAGTTGTCGGTGAACTTGTAGTCGGTGATCTGTGCACCGGCACTCACTTGGAACATCTTGTTGATGTCGTATTCGGCACCAAGGAGATACTCATTGGTATCGCCAGCGAGGTTTTTCTGATGGTTCTCAAACTGGTGGGCATCCTTGTCGAAATAGTGATGCCAACCGGCAGACACGCGCAGAGAGGGGATGACAGACCACTGAGCACCGAGGGTGAGCAGAGCGGGAGTATCTTCGGCTACGCGCAGACCGTCGCGGTAGCGGTCAAGAATGGAGAGGTTGTTGGCACTTTCACTGTTGGCCGAGCGGTTGCGGAGACGCATACGGGTCTTGAACTCATACTTGGCTGCGAAATTGAAGGCGCCCGTGCGGTAGTCTACGCCGAGAATAGGAGCGATGCCCCATCCCGTCTGGTCGCAGTTGAGCGTCACATCGCCAGTAGCCTCACCCAGTGCTGAGAGCATGGCGGCCTTGATGGTAGCGTCCTTGGCTAGGGCGGCGTACTCCTGAGCCTTGGCCAGGTCGCCTGCTTGTTGGGCGAGTTGGGCGGCTTCGGTGTACTTGCCGACGGCGGCATTGGCTTGGGTGGCCTGTGCGTTGAAGGTCTGTGCGGCGTTTACGGTCTGTCCGCCGATGGTGGCCTGTATGTTCTTGACATAACCATAGTAGTTGGATGTGCCGTAGAGCAGACGGAGTCCGGCGTATACCGACCAATGTTCATCGAGTTTGCGGGCGGCACCGAAGGTGAAACCATAGTAATACTGGCGACCACGCATGAAGGTCTCCATATCATATCCGGTCACGGTGGGCAGACCGAGCGCACCGATACCGAGTTTGGTACTCAGCGCGTCGAGGTTTTGAGAGAGTAGGGGAAGAAGGGCTACGTTGCTTTCAAAAGAAGGCAGTCCCTCGTCGAAATGGCACTTGCCGCCACCGCCGGTGATGGCAAAGCCGAACTGGAAACTCCAGTCCCCCTTATTGTAGGCTGCTTGAAGAGAAGGAAGAGCCGGTACGTCGGCTTTGCCCTTGAACGTCTTGATGCGCTCACCGTTGTTCTTGACGCCATAGGCGAAGGGTGAAAATTCGGAAGTGATGGTTCGGGTCTGGTGTGCATTCTGCAGATTGATGGACAGGTGCAGACCATTGTTGAGAAAAGCAACGCCCGCAGGGTTGCTGTAGACACCGTCGATTGCTATCGCAGCATCGCGTGCCGGATTGCGCAGAAAGGCAATGTTCTGGTTGGTGTTGGTGAGCAGACCGCCTGCCCACACGGGAACGTTCAGCACAGAAACAAGGGCCAAACTGACGAGTTTTGATTGGTTCATCGTTAAATACCTTTAATAAAATTGGTTGCAAAGGTATCTAAATTGTTCGATTTGTCGGCATGGACACATTTGTCTTTAAGGTCTATTAACTATAAAACGGCAAAACGTTGCACAAATATAGAGTTTTGTGCAACGTTTTGCCGTCGTTTTACCACCATTGGGTATACTTTCCTGCACTACGATTGTGCTTCAGTCTTGTTGGTCGCCTTGTCTTCCTTGAGCGTAGGGTAGGAGATACGGGTGTGATAGATGGCCTTGAGGCGCTCGATAAGTACCTGCTTGGCTTGCGCGATGTCGCGGAAGGTGATGGGACATTCGTGGAAATACCCCTCGGCTACGTCATTGTCGATGATTTTGTTGACAAGAGTGCTGATGGTGTCGGCCGTATAGGTAGAAAGCGAGCGGGTGGCGGCCTCTGCGCCGTCAGCCATCATGAGGATGGCCTGTTCGCGGGTGAACGGGTTGGGGCCGGGATAGGAGAACGGCGTCGGATCGACCTCCTCGTCGGGATGCTCGTTCTTGTACTTGATATAGAAATACTTGGCCATGCCCGTACCGTGGTGGGTAAGGATGAAGTCGCGGATGATGTTGGGCAGGTTGGCTTTCTCGGCCATCTTTACGCCTTCGGTGACGTGGCTGACTACGATGCGTGCGCTCTCCTGGCAGGTCATGCGGTCGTGCGGGTTGACACCAGCCTGATTTTCGGTGAAGAATACAGGGTTGGCCATCTTTCCGATATCGTGATAGAGGGCGCCTGTACGCACGAGTAGACTGTTGGCGCCGATGCGGTTGGCTATCTCGGAGGCCAGATTGCCTACGGTGATGGAGTGTTGGAATGTTCCGGGGGCAATCTCGCTAAGGTCGCGTAGCAGTCCGCGGTTGGTGTTGGAGAGTTCGAAGAGCGTCACGTTGGAGACGAAGCCAAACGTCTTTTCGATGATGTACATCACCGGGTAGGCCAAAAGCAAGAACACACCGTTGACGGCAAAGTGATAGTACATGTCGCGATCCATCTTGAGGAAATCATTGTCTTGCATCATCTGTAGGGCGAAGTATACCAAAGCACTGCCAAGAGAGACGAGCAAGGCGGTCTTGAACACCTGTGCGCGACGTAACAATTCGCGCAGGGAATAGATGGCGATGATGCCCGCCACTATCTGTATGATGATAAACTCGTACTGGTATCTCACCACGGCCGCACAGATGAGTACCATCGTGACGTGTGAGATGAAGGCCGTGCGCGAGTCCATAAACACGCGGATGAAGATGGGAGCCATGGCAAACGGCAGGATGTATACGCTCAGGAAATTGTGCTGCATGATGATGGACACCATCACCGGGAAGATGGTGATGAGCGTATAGAGCATGGCGATGCTGCGCGGTTTGTCAAAGTAGTCGCGGCGGAAGAGGGCGAGGTAGAGCGTGAAGATGCCGACAAGCAGGGTCACGAAGATAATCTGACCCACGAGCGTGTTGGTAATCTCGGTGGAGGTGGCGTTGCGTCGCTTGATCTCGCGCTCGAATGAGTTGAGCACACGGTAGGTATAGTCATCGACAATGTCGCCGCGGTCGATCACTTTCTGTCCGCTCATCACCATGCCGCTGGCTGGCGGTATACTACTCAGCAAGTCGTTGCGCTCGGTCTCGCTGCGCTCCTTGTCGTAGAAGAGATTGCACTCGATGTAGTTGTTGAGATTGCAGCGTTGTAGCAGTTGTCGCTGTGGAGCGAGTTTTTCGTCGAGAAACAGTTTCTCGTAGGCCGACATCGTGGAGTAGATACACGACAACTGTTCGCTTTGTGCATTGTTGCCGTTGACGATACGGATGGTGGTTGTCGTATCCTTGTACATCTCGTTGTAGGTGGGAGTGTCAAGGATACCGGCTTGGTAGAGCCGGTGCAGACGGTCGGCCAACAGGCTGACGTACTGGTGGGGCAGGCCGGGTATGCCGTCGCTGAAGTCTTTGAGAAACCGTGTGACCTGCTGGTGCTCAATGTCTGGGTTGTAGTTGTAGTAGGGCTGGAAGGACTCCATGAGCGAGTCTTCCTGGGCTTTGATGGTCTCGTCGGTCTTGTAGATGGGGAAGTCGAAACTGGCGATGAACGACCCGTACATCCACGGTTTGCCGACATCGTAGCGGAAGGGCTTGTTTTCCGCTCTTGGCAAGGCCCATACGATGATGATCACCGTGATGACCACCAGTGCCGTGCGGCTGAGCATGTTTCGCCAGAAATGTCCCTCGGTATTGTCAAAAATATTTGTCATAAGTGTTGGACAGATGTTCGTATTGCGAAAATACGAAAAAAAAAGTCAAAATCGGGAATTTTTGTGTATTTTTGCACAAAATATAGTGAAAAGACCACATGATAGCCCGTTCTTGATCGCTACCGCAGTGTCGTTTCGCAACTAACATATATTAGTAAAAGACATTTTTCTTCAACCCATGATGGATAGAAAAGTTAGGGTGCGCTTTGCACCCAGTCCTACTGGCGCTTTGCACATCGGTGGTGTGCGTACCGCATTGTACAACTATCTCTTTGCCCGCCAGCACGGCGGCGATCTCGTGTTCAGAATCGAAGATACCGACTCCAACCGCTTTGTTCCCGGTGCAGAGGAATATATTTTGGAATCCTTCCGCTGGTTGGGCATCAAGTTTGACGAGGGTGTGTCTTTCGGCGGAAAGTACGGACCTTACCGCCAGAGCGAGCGCCGTGCTATATATAAGAAGTATGTAGACCAACTTTTGGCCGACGGCAAGGCTTACATTGCTTTCGATACTCCCGAACAACTCGAGGCCAAGCGTGCTGAGGTGAAGAACTTCCAGTATGACGCTCATACACGTCTGTCGATGACCAACTCGCTCACCCTTGGTGAGGAGGAGACCCGCCGCCGTATCGCCGACGGTCAGCAGTATGTGGTGCGCTTCCTCGTAGAACCCGGACAGGAAGTGCATGTACACGACCTTATCCGTGGCGAAGTGGTGATCAAGAGTGACATTCTCGACGACAAGGTACTCTTCAAGAGCGCCGACGAACTGCCTACCTATCATTTGGCCAATATTGTGGACGACCATCTGATGGAAATCTCTCACGTCATCCGTGGTGAGGAGTGGTTGCCCAGCGCCCCGCTTCATGTGTTACTCTATCGCGCTTTTGGTTGGGAGGATACCATGCCCGCCTTCGCCCATCTTCCTCTGTTGCTTAAGCCCGAAGGCAAGGGTAAACTCTCGAAGCGCGACGGTGACCGTCTTGGTTTCCCCGTGTTCCCCTTGGAGTGGCACGATCCCAAGACCGGTGAGACATCATCGGGCTATCGCGAAAGCGGCTATTTCCCCGAGGCAGTGGTCAATTTCCTTGCCCTGCTCGGATGGAATCCCGGTACAGAGCAGGAAATCTTCTCGCTCGACGAACTGGTGCAACTCTTCGACATCACAAAATGCTCAAAGGCTGGCGCGCGTTTCGACTACCAAAAGGGTATATGGTTCAACCATGAATATATCCTCCGCAAAAGCAATGAGGAAATCGCCCATCTCTTTGCTCCCATTGTGGCCGGCAACGGCGTGGACGAAACGATGGAGCGCGTCACCAGGGTGGTGTCAATGATGAAAGACCGTGTCAGTTTCGTCAAGGAACTGTGGCCCCTCTGTTCCTTCTTCTTTATCGCTCCGACGGAGTATGATGCCAAGACCGTGAAGAAACGTTGGAAGGAGAACTCTGCTCAAGTGATGACCGAACTGGCCGCCGTGCTCGAGGGCATCGATGATTTCTCTGTCGAAGGACAGGAACCCGTTGTTATGGCATGGGTGGAAAAGCAAGGCTACAAATTGGGCGACGTGATGAACGCCTTCCGTCTTGCCCTCGTCGGCGAAGGCAAGGGCCCAGGCATGTTCGATATCTCCGCTTTCCTTGGCAAGGAGGAATCGCTGCGTCGTCTGCGCCGTGCCGTAGAGGTATTGGGCTGATATTTTTTCTAAGGAAAACACAAATAGGCCGTTCCCGTTGTCGGCAATGTCTGCGGGAACGGTCTGAACAAGCAACCGAATAATCTGAATATTGTCGTGTACAACATCGCAATATACCTGTATCTGCTTGGCGTAGCCGTGTGTAGTATCTTCAACCGCAAGGTACGGAAGATGTGGCAAGGCGAGCGTCGTGCGATAAAGACGCTCCGGGAGAAGGTCGATCCGTCGGCAAAGTATGTATGGTTTCATGCTGCCTCGCTTGGCGAGTTTGAGCAGGGACGCCCGCTGATGGAACGTCTGCGCCGCGATCATCCCGAGTACAAGATACTGCTCACCTTCTTTTCGCCCTCCGGTTATGAGGTGCGGAAGAACTATAGCGGAGCGGACATCGTGTGCTACCTGCCGCTTGATACTATCCGTAACGCCCGCCGCTTTCTGCGGGCCGTCCGTCCGGTGATGGCCTTCTTCATCAAGTATGAGTTTTGGTACAACTACATGCATATCCTGCGTCACCGTGGAGTACCTGTGTATAGCGTGTCGAGCATTTTCAGGCCTGACCAGATATTCTTCCGTTGGTACGGACGGCAATATGGCCGTGTGCTGAAGTGTGTCACCCGGTTCTTTGTACAGAACGAGCAGAGCAGACAATTGCTTTCCTCTATAGGTATTGATGAGGCCGAGGTCATCGGCGATACCCGTTTTGACCGTGTATTGCAGATACGCGACGCTTCGAAATGCCTGCCTATTGTTGAGGCTTTCAAGCATGGTGTAGCCGAGAAAGGCGAATCGGCCGAGAACTATCGGATGTTTGTTGCCGGCTCAAGTTGGCAACCCGATGAAGACATTTTTATTTCTTACTTCAACGCCCGTCGTGATTGGCGACTCATCATTGCGCCGCACGTCATCGGTGAAGACCATCTCTCTCAGATATTGTCCAAACTCAAGCGGCCTGCCGTGCGCTATACGCAGACCACGCCCGAAGAGGCGGCCAAGGCCGATTGCCTCATCATCGACTGTTTCGGTCTGTTGTCGTCTGTCTACCGTTATGGAGAAATCGCCTATGTGGGCGGTGGTTTCGGGGTCGGCATACACAACGTACTTGAGGCTGCCGTATGGGGCATGCCGGTCATTTTCGGCCCCAACAACAAGCACTTCCAGGAAGCCCAGGAACTTCTCCAAGCAAAAGGAGGATTTGAAATCTCAGACAAAACCACATTCTCCAGCCTTGTCGACCGTCTCATTGCCGACCAAAAGTATCTGCAACAGAGCAGTACTGCCGCCGGCGAATACGTCCAGTCGAAGGCCGGTGCTACCGATAAGGTGTTCTCAGGTGTGAATTTGTAGGCATACAATTTGCAATCTCCATAATGGACATAATGGAGATGTCACCAATGAGTACATAATGTAGGTGGAAATACATATTGAAGGTGGGTTCTAAAAATGTTTCTCATACTGCGAGGTCATTTTTAGAATCCATCATATTTGTGCGAGTAATTGGGCAATCATTCGATGGTAGAGCAACAAGCCTCAATGGTAGCCCGTACTCGCTCGGCAGAAGTGAAGGGAAGGATGTCCTCGTCGGCATCCTTTGCTCCCATGTATACCGAAGGATTGTTGTAGGTCATGCGGCTATGTACGGGGACGCGTGCAGAGAAATGAAATTCGTGAATACCAGTTGCCGTACGTATTTGTCGGATGTTTTCTTCCTTTACACCGCAACCGGCCAACAAGTGTATGCGTCCGGCGGCTTCATCATGCAGTTGGCGCAGTAGCGGAATGCCGTCGAAGGCAGTGGGCTGTTGTCCCGAAGTGAGTATGCGGTCTACTCCAAGGCCGATCAGTTCTTGTATGGCCAGATGTGGGTCGCGGCAACGGTCGAAAGCGCGATGAAAGGTGACGGCCATCCCTAGGCTCGCTTCCATGAGCCGTGCGTTGGCCTCGCGGTCAATAGAACCGTCTGCGCGTAGACAACCGAAAACCACACCGTCTACCCCAAGGTCGCGGCAGAGGCGTATGTCCTCCTCCATGCGTTCTATTTCGAGTGGTGTGTAGAGAAAGTCACCGCCACGCGGACGGATGATGACGTGCAGTCGGGTGTGGGTAAGTATCCGTCGTGCCGTTTTGATTTCTCCGTACGAAGGTGTCGTGCCGCCTTCGGGTATGCCGGCACAGAGTTCTACACGGTCGGTACCGCCTTCTTGAGCGGCGATGCAACTTTCCACGCCGTTGGCGCAGACCTCAAACTGAAAGTCGTTTCTGTTCATGGTAGACAGGAAATATAATTGTGTCTACAAACTTACGCAGAAAACTTGACATGGAGTATAATTTGATGCTGATTTTTCCCCGCTTGTCGTGTGTTTTCCACATTCCTGTCGTAAGGTATGTAAAACACGGGAAATACACGCTTTTTTTGTTTTTTTATGTATACTATATCCCGTCTTTTTGCTAACTTTGCACTTTGAATATACATATGGCCGGCAATCCGCTTGCACCATAGCGTGTGGCAGGAAGAAAAGGCTTTGTCAATAACAATTTTTTAGAACCATACCCAAGGTAAAAATGGCTGAAACAAAGAAAATCAAGACCGCACTCATCTCGGTCTTCCACAAGGACGGACTGGACGACCTTCTTGCCAAATTGCATGAAGAAGGCGTAAAATTCCTTTCAACAGGCGGTACCCAGAAATTCATCGAATCACTGGGCTACGAATGTCAGACCGTGGAGAGTGTGACCACATATCCGTCAATCCTGGGCGGCCGCGTGAAGACACTTCACCCGAAAGTATTCGGAGGTATCCTCGCTCGTCGTGACAACGAGGGCGACGTGGCCCAGATGCAGGAGTACGACATTCCCGCCATCGATCTCGTCATCGTCGATCTCTATCCTTTCGAGCAGACCGTAGCCAGCGGCGCATCCGAGGCCGACATCATTGAGAAGATAGATATAGGCGGCATCTCGCTCATCCGTGCCGGAGCCAAAAACTTCAAGGATGTGGTCATCGTGCCCAGCAAGGCCGAATATGGCGTGTTGCTCGAACTGCTCAACCGTAAGGGTGCGCAGACCGACATCGAAGATCGCAAGATATTTGCAGAACGTGCCTTCGGTGTGAGCAGCCACTACGATACCGCCATTCACGAGTGGTTCTGCAAATAAGACGGCAATACTTGAGGTGGGCCATTTGGATAAGGACGAGTCCACCTCTAGCCGCTTAGTATAATCCAAACAGAAACAGAAAGAAGAAATGGCGGCACATACCCACAGGATAACGGGTATGGAAAGTGTTTTGCTCTGCCACCATTCCTTCACACAATAAACGACATAAAACAAATGGGATTTTTTTCATTCGTTCAGGAAATCGCAATGGACCTCGGAACGGCCAATACCATCATTGTCAGCGATGACAAGATTGTAGTAGACGAGCCTTCTGTAGTGGCCCTCGACCGTCGCACCGACAAGATGATTGCCGTGGGTGCCAAGGCCAAGATGATGTACGAGAAGACACACGACAATATCCGCACCGTGCGTCCGTTGCGTGATGGCGTGATTGCCGATTTTACAGCCTGCGAGCAGATGATGCGCGGGCTCATCAAGATGGTGCATACAGGTAGCCGCCTGTTCTCTCCGTCACTGCGTATGGTTATCGGTGTACCTTCAGGTTCTACCGAAGTGGAATTGCGTGCTGTGCGTGACTCTGCCGAGCATGCCGACGGACGCGATGTCTATCTGATTTTCGAGCCGATGGCAGCCGCTATCGGTATCGGTATCGACGTTGAGGCCCCCGAGGGCAATATGATTGTCGATATCGGCGGTGGTAGCACCGAGATAGCCGTCATCTCTTTGGGTGGTATCGTGTCGAACAACTCCATCCGCACAGCCGGTGATGATCTGACGGCAGACATTCAAGAGTATATGAGCCGTCAGCACAACGTCAAGGTCAGCGAGCGTATGGCCGAGCGTATCAAGATACATGTGGGTTCTGCCCTCACCGAACTGGGTGACGATGCCCCCGAAGATTTCGTCGTACACGGCCCGAACCGCATTACCGCACTTCCGATGGAGGTGCCCGTATGCTACCAAGAGATCGCTCACTGCCTCGACAAGACCGTGGCCAAGATAGAGAACGCCGTGCTTTCAGCCCTTGAAAACACACCGCCAGAACTCTATGCCGACATCGTCAAGAACGGTATCTACCTCTCTGGTGGCGGTGCCTTGCTCCGCGGACTTGACAAGCGTCTGACCGACAAGATCAATATCCCCTTCCATATCGCTGAAGATCCCCTCCACAGTGTGGCCAAGGGAGCCGGTATCGCTCTGAAGAACGTGGACAAGTTCTCCTTCCTGATGCGGTAAATGGTGTTTGTGCAGACACAAGCACAACCGGAAAGCGATCTGTTTCTATAGCGGACCGTGTGGGATAGACCCCTGCCGTGTAGCGGCGGTTCTCCCATACGGTTCGTTATAGATTTATTAGAACACGCCATTATTCGTTTATGCGCAATCTTTTCGATTTTCTGGCGCGACACAACCACTGGTTTCTCTTTGTTGTGCTCGAAGTCCTCAGTTTTGTTCTGTTGTTTCGCTACAACAGTTATCAAGGCAGCGTATGGTTCTCTTCTGCCAATGCTGTCACCGGCCAGGTGTATGCTTGGCGTTCGGCCGTCGACCAGTATTTCTCTTTGGCCGAGGTCAATGAGAAACTGACCGAGCGCAATGTCCTTCTCGAAAGACAAGTGGAAACCTTGTCACAACAACTCAATGCGCAATCGGGCGATTCCACTGCGGTACGTCGTATGGCCGGCAATCTCTACGCCGGGTTTGATATCGTGCCAGCCAAAGTTGTGAGCAATTCGCTCGACCGACTCAACAATTTTATCACTATCGACAAGGGAGAAGCTGACGGCGTGCGCAAGGATATGGGCGTTGTCTGCGGTACGGGTATCGTAGGCATTGTCTATTTGGCATCCAGTCATTACTCCGTGGTCATACCCGTACTGAGTACCGTTTCCAATATCAGTTGTGCTATCAAGGACCGCGGATATTTCGGTTACCTGCATTGGATAGGTGGAGCCGCAGATGAAGCCTATATGGATGACATTCCGCGTCATGCCCGGTTCCGCTTGGGCGACAAGATTGTCACGAGCGGTTACTCCTCAGTGTTTCCACCGGGTGTGCAGATTGGTCGTATCTTGCATGCTTACAATTCTGCCGATGGACTTTCCTACAGAGTCAAGGTGAAACTATCTACCGATTTCGGGCGCTTGCGTGATGTCTGCGTCATCAATGACAAGGCTATGGATGAGAAACTGCAACTGCTCCATGCCGCCGAAGACTCTATTCGCGTGCGTCAGTAATACATTCGTCGGGTATTGAAAATTCTCACCATTTTTTCAAAACCCACCACTAACGAACAACGGGTCAATGAATATAAACATTCTCAAGAACGTAGCGTTCTTCCTCATTCTATTGTTGGCTCAGGCGCTGGTACTCAACCATATTCGTCTTTTCGACTGCGCCATGCCCTTGTTGTATGTCTATTTTGCCCTTCCGTTGAGGCGCGGTACACCCCGTTGGGCCGTATTGCTATGGTGTTTTGCCATGGGGCTGGGGGTAGACACTTTCTCCAATACACCGGGTGTGAGTACCGGAGCAATGACGTTGGTGGGCTTTCTTCAGCCCTATGTACTCGAACTCTTTGTCACCCGAGAGAGTGCCGACGACCTGCTTCCGTCATTCCGCTCGCTGGGCTTCGGCAAGTATATTGTCTATTCGCTCATCCTTGTCTTGGTATACATCTTGGTATACTTCACACTCGAAGCCTTCAATTTCTTCAATTGGCTACAGTGGGTGGAGTGTGTCGGCGGAAGTTTCGCGCTGACCTATATCCTGATTTTGGTCATTGAAAATCTGAGGAGGAGATAAATGAGCGACTTCAACCTTGAGAAGCGACGTTGGGTCATCAGCGGTGTGGCAGTGACCATCGTATTGGTATACATTGTCAGACTGTTTACCCTGCAGTTGATGAGCGATGACTACAAGAAGAATGCCGACAGCAATGCTTTTCTCAAGAAAATAGAATACCCTTCGCGAGGTACCATCACCGACCGCAACGGGACGTTGTTGGTATACAATCAGGCGGCCTACGACATCATGGTTGTGATGAACGAGGAAAGCGGCCGTATCGATACGGCCGATTTCTGTCGCACGCTTGGCATCACCAAGGAATTTTTCATCCAGCGCATGGCCGACATCAAAGACCCGATGAAGAATCCGGGGTACTCGCGCTATACGCAACAACTCTTTATGAGCCAGTTGCCCAATGAGGAGTTCAGTTATTTCCAGGAAAAGATTTACCGCTTCCCCGGTTTTTATGTGCAGCGCCGTAGTATCCGCCAATACCAGTACCCCTATTTGGCCCATGTTCTTGGCGATGTCGGCGAAGTATCGCCGAGCGACATTGAGGACGACGAGTACTATCAGCCCGGTGACTATATCGGCAAACTCGGTGTGGAGAAATACTATGAGAAGCAACTCCGGGGAGAAAAAGGCGTGCAGATACTTCTGCGCGATGCCCGCGGAAGAATACAGGGTAAGTATCAGGAGGGCAAGTACGACCGGCGGCCAGTAGCGGGCAAGAATCTCACGCTCAGCATCGATCTCAAGTTGCAGGCGCTTGGCGAGCGTCTGCTCGAAGGCAAGATAGGTAGTATTGTCGCCATCGAACCGACTACCGGCGAGGTGTTGGCGATGGTCTCGTCGCCCAGTTATGATCCCCGCATCATGGTCGGTCGCCAGCGCGGAAAGAACCACCGCATACTCTCGCACGACTCGTGGAAACCGCTGCTCAACCGCAGTATCATGGGTATGTATCCTCCTGGTTCTACCTTCAAGACCTCTCAGGCACTCACCTACATGACCGAGGGCATCATCACTCCAGGTACGATGTTTCCCTGTCATCATGGATTCTATTGCAAGGGTCTGCATGTGGGATGCCACGGTCATGCTTCTCCCATCAATCTGGTCAACGCCATCTGCACATCCTGCAACGGTTATTTCTGTTGGGGGCTGTACTATATGCTCGGCAACCGCAGCAAGTATGGCAATGTGCAGGGGGCAATGGACGTATGGCGCGACTATATGGTGAGCATGGGTTTCGGCTATCGGCTTGGCATTGACCTTCCAGGCGAAAAGCGTGGCATGATACCCAATGCCGGATACTATGACCGCAACTATCGCGGGTCATGGAACGGGTTGACCGTCGTCAGTATCTCTATCGGGCAAGGTGAGGTCACGCTCACCCCACTTCAGATTGCCAATCTGGGTGCTACCATCGCCAACCGCGGTTACTACTACGCTCCGCATGTGGTGCGCAAGGTACAGGGCGAACCGCTCGATACAGCCTATACCCACCGACACTATACCAAGGCTTCGCGCCGCGCCTACGACTATGTGGTGGCCGGTATGCGTGAGTCGGCCCTCCGGGGTACGTGTGCCGCCTTGCGCGGTTACGACTTTGTGCCTTGCGGAAAGACGGGTACTGCGCAGAACCGCGGGCGTGACCACTCCGTATTCATGGGTTTTGCTCCGATGAACAATCCCAAGATAGCCATCGCCGTCTATGTGGAGAACGGTGGATGGGGAGCCAACTATGGCGTGCCCATCGGCGGACTGATGATGGAACAGTACCTGCATGGCAAACTCTCGCCGGCAAGTGAGGCTCGCGCCACAGAGATGCAGAAGAAACGTATCGGTTACGGCAAACGCTTCTTTGGTACGACAGAGACGGGTGCGACCGGGAAAAAGTAAATGCAAATAAAAACACGCCTTAAAAAAACTTCATGCAGCAAGTAGACAGACAACAGAGCACGTTGCGTACAGTAGACTGGTGGACCATCGGCATCTATCTGGCACTGATGGCGTTCGGATGGATCAGCATTTGCGGTGCCAGTTTTACGTACGGTGACAACGATATTTTCAGTTTGGGTACCCGTTCGGGTATGCAGATTGTGTGGATAGGCACTTCGATATGTCTCGGCTTTGTCATATTGATGATGGACACCCGTTTCTTTGATACCTTCTCGTACATCATCTACGGCATATTGTTGCTCCTGCTCTTTGCCACGATATTCAATCCGCACGACATCAAAGGTTCGCACTCTTGGATTGTGTTGGGGCCGATACGCCTACAACCGGCAGAGTTCGGTAAGTTTGCCACGGCCTTGGCCTTGGCCAAGTTTATGTCGGTCTATGGCTTTGACATACACCGCTGGAAGCATTTCGCCGTCGCGATGGCTATCGTATTGACACCGATGCTCTGTATCGTGGGGCAACGTGAGACTGGTTCTGCACTGGTCTATGTGTCCTTTTTCCTGATGTTCTATCGTGAGGGTATGCCGGGCAGCGTATTGTTTACAGGTGTGGCTATGGTGGTGTACTTCGTGGTGGGCATCAAGTATGAGCAAGTCTTGTTGTGGGATACGCCTACATCGGTCGGCAAGTTTGTAGTATTGTTGCTGATCGAAGTGTTCACCGCCTTTATGGTGAAATCCTATTGTCGTGACCGTCGTGCCTTTTGGACCATTCTCGGTTATGGACTTGGTCTGACCGTGTTGGCCTTGTTGTTCTCCGAGTTTGTCATACCCTTCGATGTGACGTGGGTGCAGTTGGGCCTGTGTCTGTTCACTATCGGATATCTTGTGTTCATCGGCTTGCGCACCCGCATACGGACTTACTTCTACATCATGTTGTTTGCGTTGGGTTCTGCCGTCTTCTTCTATTCGGCCGACTATGTGCTCAATGATGTGATGGAGCCACACCAGCGTGTGCGTATCAACGTGTTGCTCGGTCTCGATGAGGATTTGGCCGGTGCTGGCTACAATGTCCACCAGAGTGAGATAGCCATCGGGTCGGGTGGACTGAAAGGCAAGGGTTTTCTCAATGGTACGCAGACGAAACTCAAGTTTGTGCCTGAGCAGGATACCGACTTCATCTTCTGTACCGTCGGCGAGGAGGAAGGCTTTCTCGGTTCGGCTGGCGTACTGTTGCTCTTTTTGTTACTCATCCTAAGGCTTATACATTTAGCCGAGCGACAACCGTTCAAATTTGGTCGTGTCTACGGCTATTGTGTGGTGAGCGTGTTCCTCTTTCATGTATTTATCAATGTGGGAATGGTGCTCGGCCTGACTCCCGTTATCGGTATTCCGTTGCCGTTCTTCAGTTACGGTGGCTCATCGCTATGGGGCTTCACACTACTGTTGTTTATCTTCCTGCGTATCGATGCGGGACGGAATATGGTGCAGTCTTGAGGTATAAGCGACATGATAAAAGTGCAAAGCGGGCCGCTCCATCTATTTGGAACGGCCCGCTTTGCATTTGTGCATCCTTACTTTCGCTCTACGATCAGTCCGATATCGCTGATACCGGGTAGGATTTCGCGTTTCATGTCGTGTCGCACGCTCACTTGCAGAGAGTCGCCTTGATGTAGGGGCAATTGGCTGACGTGGAACTGATACTGATAGAAGTTGATGCCTTGTCCGTGTGTCTTTCCATCCGTATCGATGAGATCGCAGTTCAGGGTATCTGATACTGTGGTGTCTGCTGGGAGGATGTGTTGGTCGACAATGAGTGTCAGACCCATGAAGGGGTAGGTGGCGTTGATTCTCAGTCCGAGGTCGGTTGTGTAGATGCCGTCTTCCTTGGCGGCGGGTACGCTGAACGGCAGAAGGTCGTTTTTCTCCCATCCGGCAAGGGGAGTATGCTCATAGTGGTCGTACACCTTGCTGTCGCTGCAGGATGAAAGTGAAGCGGTGACGGTTATGGTCGTCACCGCCAGTAGGTTTAGGTGTGTTCTAAAAATTCCATGCATAGTTGAAATTCTTTTTTAGACGGATTGCTCTTTGTGCCTTTTTGATTTTTCTCCGGCATCTTTTCCTTTCCCTCTTAGTCGTATAGCCCGCTATACTCCTTCGAGAAGAAAGAAAAATCTGCTCAGTTAAAATGCAAAAATCCATCAAAGGTAATTTTTAGAACCCGCCTTTATTGTTCTCATGCTTGTGCGTTGCCGGTCGGCGCTGATTGCGGTTTTTCGCCTTTTGACTGTGGTTTTTCTCCCTTGGGTTGTTGCTTGTCGCCCTTGGAGGTTGGTCGGTCTTCTGGTCTGCGCTTGTCGGTCGGACGAGACGGTCGGTTGTCTTTTGACTGCCGTGGTTGCTTGTCTTTGGGTGGGCGTGCGGGGCGGTCGCCTTGGCGTTGCTGCTTTTGCGGTTTGCGGTCGCGTTTTTCTCCGCTTTGTGCGGTCGCGGCGGCATTGTCGGCCTTGGGTTGTGCGGTTTTGTCGCGGTTGTTGTTCTTCTTCTTTTTCTTGCGTTTGTCGAAGCGGCTTAGGTCGGCATCTGCCAATAGGTCTGCTGGCCGTTCGGGTTCTTTTACCTTGCCGTCTTCGAGGAGTGAGAGCGGTTTCTCGCCCCGCTTGTTCATGGCAATCACCTCGTGGGCACGTTCTACGCTGATGGTTTCGAGATTGGCGGCGATGCCCTTGTCGGTAGAGTAGGTGACTTGTCCGGCGAGGATGTCAGACTTGAAGAGGTGGTAGTCGTTGTCCATGGTCTGTAGGATGATATCTTTGGCCGGCACTTTGCGGCTGGCCTCCAGGTAGTCATCCACCTCATAGTTGAGACAGCATTTCAGTTTGGCGCACATGCCCGCTAGTTTTTGCGGGTTGAGCGAGATGTCTTGTATGCGGGCGGCGTTGGTGCTGACGCTGACGAAGTTTTTCATCCATGTGGCACAGCATAGTTCGCGACCGCAGGGGCCTGTTCCTCCGATGCGTCCCGCTTCCTGTCGGGCACCGATCTGCTTCATCTCAATGCGTACATGGAATGTCTCGGCCAGTACCTTGATGAGTTGTCGGAAGTCTACGCGCTCATCGGCGATATAGTAGAAGATGGCTTTGTTGCCGTCGCCTTGGTACTCTACGTCTCCGATTTTCATCTGCAGTCCGAGGTCTTTGGCTATTTGTCGGCTTTGTATCATAGTGCCGTGTTCGCGGCTTTTGGCCTCTTCGTATTTTTCCATATCGACGGGTTTGGCGATGCGGTACACACGCTTGATGTCGTCGGGCGACTTGAGGTTGGCCTTCTTGATTTGTTGTTTGACCAGTTGTCCGGTCAGTGTGACGACACCGATGTCGTGTCCGGGACTGGCTTCCACGGCGACGATGTCACCTTTCTTGAGGTCGAGATGGTTGACGTTGTGGTAGAATCCTTTTCTTGTATTTTTGAACTGCACTTCCACGAGGTCGGTGGTGTCGGTGTTGCCCGGTATGTCTTCCAACCAGTCGTAGGTGTTGAGTTGTTTGTCTTGCCGTCCGCAGGCGCGGTGGCAGAGCCCGCGGCCGCAGCCTCGGGATATCTTGAACTTCATGTCCTTGAAATCAGTCATATTCTATATATGGTGGGTATGTTCTTATGATTGTTGCCGATGCTATGCCTTCAGTCGTAGTAGGATGATCATTTGCAGGGCCAGGTCGAAGAATACAATCTTGGCGTTGGCGTTGCGTCCGATATCGTGTTGGGCTCTTTCCAGGAGTTCAGACATGGCGATGACGTTGGCTTCATTGACAAAGGGTGAGAAATTGGTGGCGAAGCGTTCTTCCTCTTCCGTCATGTAGTTGAGTTCGGGTGTGCGGAAGTTGTACATGAAATTTTCGCGTGTCATGCGGTTGAAGTAGGCGAGCATGCGCTTTTGTTTCTCGCGTCCGAAGGCGGCTACGCTTTCAGACCACTTCTTGAGTTCTTGTAGGCGGCGTCCGTATGCCATACGCATGAGCATAGCGTAGAGGTCGAAGAACAGGCGGTTCTCGTTGCCGGCATCAAGGGTTTGTATGGCGGCTAGCCAACTGCCGTGTGCGATGCGTGCTACGCGTTGTGCGGTGTTGGGCTCAATGCCTCGCTTGGTGATGAGTGCTTGGGCGATGTCGTTGTCGTCGATGCGTTTGAGGTCGATGCGTTGTGTACGGCTGCGTATGGTGTCGAGCAACTGCTCGGGGGCTTCGCTGACCATGATGAAGACGGTGCGTTGGGGCGGTTCTTCGATGAGTTTGAGCAGTTTGTTGGCGCTGGTGGGGTTCATGCGTTCCGGCATCCAGATGATACTGATCTTGTATCCGCCCTGGCTTGATTTCATAGAGAGTTTTCGGCTCAGTTCGTCGCTCTCTCCTCCTGTGATGATGGCCTGCTGGTTTTCGCCCTTCATAGCAGCCATCCATTGCTCGAAGGAGAAATAGGGGCCGTGGCTGAGCATCTCGCGCCACTCGCCGATGAAGTCGTTGCTCACGGGCTGATGGTCTCCCATGCTGGGCAGTTTGATGGTGGGGAAGGTGAAGTGTAGGTCTGGGTGTCCCCAGTGGCGCAGTAGTGGACTGTCACCGAGTAGGCGCGAGGCAAAAGCGAGTGCAATGGCCATCTTTCCGCAACCCGTAGGCCCGCAGAGCAGCAGGGCGTGGGGAATGCGGTTCTCGTCAATGAGTTGTGCCAGGCGTGCTTTTGCGTCGGCTTGTCCTATCACTTCGTCGAATGTCATGTCTTTTTCCTTTTCCTTTTGTAGGGTGGGGGTTAGAGCAGTCGGTGGGCTACTTCGGCCACAGAGTCGACGGCCGACATCGTGTAGAAATGTATTTGGGGTATACCGGCCTCGTAGAGTTCGCGACACTGAGCGGTCGACCACTCTATGCCGAGAGCCTTGGCATCATCATCGGTCTTGCAGCGGAGGGCTTCCTGAGCCAGTTCCTGTGGTAGGTCGCAGTGGAAGGTTTTTGGGACAACGGTCAACTGTGATAGTTTGGCGAAGGGCTTGATGCCAGGGATGATGGGGATGGTGATGCCCTGGGCGCGTGCCTTGGCGACGAAGTCGAAATACTTGCGGTTGTCGTAGAAGAGTTGGGTGACTGCGTAAGAGGCTCCGAGTTCCTGTTTTTCCTTGAGATAGGCCATATCCATCTCGATGTTGGGGGCTTCTTCGTGCTTCTCGGGGTAGGCGGCCACACCATAGGTGAAGGGGTGGCCGGGATGCTTCATGGGCGAACCGTCTGCGAAGTATCCCTCGTTGAACCGGTTGACCTGTCGTATGAGGTCGGTCGTGTGGGCGTGTCCGCCGGGGGTGGGTATAAATCGATTGTCTTCGCGGGCCTTGTCACCGCGCAATAGTAGTACGCGCTCTATGCCGAGAAACTGCAGGTCGAGCAGTTCGTACTCTATGTCTTCTATGGTGGCTCCGCTACATATCACATGGGGGATGACCGGTATGCCGTACTTCTCCTGTATGCTGGCGGCGATGGCTATGGTGCCGGGACGGCGGCGTATGCGTAGCCGCTCGTATTGTCCGCCGTCGGTCTCGCGGTAGACGTATTCACTATGGTGGGTGGTGATGTTGATATGGATGGGTTGGTACTCCCGTAGACGGTCTATTGTGGAGAAGAGTGAAACCGTGCCGTAGCCTTTCAGCGGCGGCAGTACTTCAAATGATATTTGGCGTTGTGTCTGTCCCATGTGGTCGTGCTTGTTCGGCTTGTCGCAGACCCGTACAGTCGCAGTGCGCGAAGCGGTCTGCACATTTCTGCAAAGTTACGAAAAAAAAGCCAAACCTACGGACGTTTTCTCTTGGTGGAGACCAAAGTGACGATAATTATTTTTCACCGTCACAAAAAAAAACTTCGTGGGTTTGGCTTTCTTGCCGCGTAAGTGGCGGCTGGCGACAGTGGTCAGTTGTGTACGAGTGTACCTATCTCTTCGCCGTCCATCACCTTCTTGAGGTTGCCGACGATGTCCATGTTGAAGACGTAGATGGGAAGCCCGTTTTCCTTGCACATGGTGGTGGCGGTGAGGTCCATGACTTTCAGGCCGCGGGTGTAGATTTCATCGTAGGTGATGTCGGTAAACTTGGTGGCGGTCGGGTCTTTCTCGGGGTCGGCGGTGTAGATGCCGTCTACGCGGGTGCCCTTGAGCATCACGTCGGCCTCTATCTCGATGCCGCGCAGCGATGAGCCGGTGTCGGTGGTGAAGTAGGGTGAACCGGTGCCGGCGGAGAAGATGCATACGTAGCCTGCTTCCATGGCTTCGATGGCTTTCCATTTGGAGTAGAACTCGCCGATGGGTTCCATGCGGATGGCGGTCAGGACTTTGGTTTTCACGCCGATGGCGCCGAGAGCCGAACTGAGTGCGAGCGAGTTGATCACCGTGGCGCACATGCCCATCTGGTCGCCCTTCACACGGTCGAAGCCCTTGCTGGCTCCGCTAAGTCCGCGGAAGATGTTGCCGCCACCGATGACGATGCCGATTTGCACGCCCATGTCGTGTACTTCCTTGATTTGCTCGGCGTATTCGCCCAAACGTACGGGGTCGATACCGAAACTCTGTTTTCCCATGAGGCTTTCGCCGCTGAGTTTGAGGAGAATTCTCTTGAATTTAGCCATTGTTTTCTTATATGATGTAATTGATTTCCTTGAAAGCGTATCTGCGTTCGTGTCCCTCGGTGTCGCGCAGTACGAGGTGCCCGTCGTCTTCCACGTGAGAGATGCGGGCCGTGAACGTACCTTGGTTGTCGCGGAAGGCGTGTAGACCGTCGCGGCGGTACAACCGCTCGTGGTAGAGACGTGAAATCTCGTCGTAATTGCCTTCCGTGACCATTGCATAGTAATGTGCAAAGGCGTCAAGAACCCGTGAGAGCACCTCGTCTGTGTCGGTCTCTCGGTGGAGTATCTGGTAGAGCGACACGGGGTTGGGCGCATCACTGACAAATGTCTGCTGGTTGACATTGATGCCGATGCCGAAGATGCAGTCCTTCAGCGTGCTTCCCTTCAGGGTGGTCTCGATGAGCGTGCCGCTGATTTTGCGGTCGTTCCAATACACGTCGTTGGGCCATTTCAGACGGATGCCCTCGGTGTAGGAGGCCAAAGCGTCGCCCACGGCCAATGCTCCTGCCATGGACAATACGAACTGCTGGCGGGCGGTGACGCTCTCGGGGTGTATGAGGAGCGAGAAGAGCAGGTTCTTTCCGGGGGCGCTTTCCCAACGGTTGGAGCCTTGTCCGCGTCCGGCAGATTGGTAGTCGGCTTGTGCGATGATCATAGGTTCTGTATATTTGTGGCCCTGTTCGCGCAAAAAATCGTTGGTCGAACCTACACTTTGTAACTTTATGATACATCTGTCGTTGTTCATCTGAATGCCAGTAGAGGGTTGAATGCATCGGCGATATGTTCCACTTGGGCCACATCTTTGTTTTCGCCGACAATAGAGATAATGTCAAACCGCAGTTCCTCGCGTACGTCGTGCATCTTGACATACTGGTTGGCGGCATAGGCCAAGTGGCGTATCTTGCGGATATCGACGGCATCTTCCGGACTGAGTATCACGTCAGACGTGCGTGTCTTCACCTCGACAAACACGATGGTCATGTTGTCGGGCGTGACGGCTACGATGTCGATGTCGCGGTGTCCGGCCCTCCAGTCGCGCTCGCGTATGGTGTAGCCTTGGTCGTGCAGGAAAGCCACGGCCAGGTCTTCTCCCCATTTTCCGGTGTCGTTGTGTCTTGCCATAAGACAAAGTTAGTACAAAATGGTGATAGGCACAATTTTATCTCCAACTTAGTGACGATAAAAAATAACTTGGTACGATTTGAGAACTATGAAAAACATATTTGGATGGTTGTCCGGCTTATATTTTTTCCGTCACTTATTTTGCCGTATCGTGTGCCGTACAGAATGAATATTGTAATTTTGCAGATATATGGAAATATCTCAACAACAGATTGACGAACAGTTTATGCGCAAGGCCATTGTCGAAGCGCAGGCCGCTTTTGACTCCGGTGAGATACCGGTCGGGGCGGTCGTGGTGTCACAGGGGCGGGTCATTGCGCGTGCCCACAACCTCACGGAGACCTTGCACGACGTGACGGCTCATGCCGAGATGCAGGCCATCACGTCGGCTGCGGGATTTCTTGGCGGCAAGTACTTGCAGGACTGCACGCTCTATGTCACGGTCGAACCGTGTGTGATGTGTGCCGGGGCTATAGGATGGGCGCAGATTTCGCGTATCGTCTACGGTGCAGCCGACGAGAAACGCGGTTTTGCGCGGTATGCACCGAAGGCCATGCATCCCAAGGCTGAGATTGTGGGTGGTGTGCTAGAGGAGGAATGTCGCTCGCTTATGCAGGATTTTTTTCGTTCTCGAAGAAAGTAGAAAGTCTGCTCTTTCTCATTGAAAACCAGACTGTTGGCGCACTCAGGGAATTGAGGGGTACGCCGAAGTATATACTATCATTGTTACAAGGCCCTTGTACGGTTCGTACAAGGGCCTTGTAGTGTCCGTACAAAGGCTTTGTAGCGTCAGTACAAGGCCTTTGTAGCATTCGTACAAAGCCTTTGTACAAAGCTCGTATGAAATTCTTTGTGAATCATCGGATGGTCTTCACTTTTCCGCCCTTGTCGGTGAAGGTCACTTCGTATTTCTTTCCCTTTTGTGTCTTGAACTTGCAGGTGAGTGTGCCGTAGCGCACGATGCAGGCTTCGCCTGCTCCGGAATGTACGACGGCGCGGGTGAGTCGGGTGTTGTCCCAATAGATGTCGACCGTGAAGTCGCCACGGGCGCGGAGGCCGCTGACCGATCCTTCGGCCCATGCGTCGGGCAGGGCGGGCAGCAGGTGGATACATCCCGACTGGCTCTGCATGAGCATCTCGGTGACTCCGGCGGTGCCGCCGAAATTGCCGTCTATCTGGAAGGGGGCGTGGGTATCCCACAGGTTGTCGAGCGTGCCGTTTTTCAGCAAGTTGCCGTAGAGCGTGTAGGCGTGGTTGCCGTCGTGCAGACGTGCCCACTGGTTGAGTTTCCAGCCCATCGACCATCCAGTGGCACCGTCGCCCCGGTGCTCAAGTACGACCTTGGCGGCAGCGGCGAGGTCGGGGGTGGTGACAGGCGAGATGGTGCGGCCCGGATGCAGTCCGAAGAGGTGGTTGACGTGGCGGTGCTCGTCTTTGGGATCATCGATGTCGCGCGACCACTCCATGAGTTGTCCGTAGCGTCCGACCTTGTAGGGAGCGATGTGCTGTAGGGCATCTTCCCATGGCTGGCGGTCGGCGGCATTGGCTCCGAGCACTTTGTTGGCGGCGATGGCATCCATCAGTATTTCGCGGATGACGGCGTGGGCGAATGTTGCCCCTTCGTCTATCGGTCCGTGTTCGGGCGATGTCGACGGGGCGGCCGTGTATATGCCGTCGGCGCGGTGCCACAGATAGTCGGAGGCGAAGTCGGCACTGCCCTTGATGATGTCGTAGGTGGATTGCAGGAATTGGCGGTCGCGCGTGTAGTCGTAGTGTTCCCAAATATGTGTGGCGAGCCACGGTCCGGCAAAAGGAGAGAAGTTCCACGACATATCCTCACTCTCAAGCGGGGTGGTAAAACCGAAGATGTTGCCCGACACCGATGTGGTCCAGCCGCGAGTACCGAAGTAGGAAGAAGCGGTACGTTCACCGGGTTTGATGAGTCCGCGGATGAAGTCGAACAGGGGTTGCTCACACTCTGTGAGGTTGGTGGAGCAAGCCGGCCAGTAGTTCATCTGCAGATTGATATTGTTGTGATAGTCTACCCGCCAAGGGCCATCCACGTTGTTGTGCCACACGCCTTGCAGGTTGGCGGGCAGGTTGCCCGGACGTGAGGAGGCGATGAGCAGGTAGCGGCCGAACTGGTAGTAGAGCTGTTCGAGATAGGGGTCGGCCATGCCTTTGCGGTAGGCTGCCAACCGCTGGTCTATCGGTTTGTCGGTGATTTCTGCGCCGCCGAGATGGAGGTGTACACGGTCGAAGAGCGAGGCGTAGTCAGTATAGTGCTCTTGGCGCAGACGGGCGTAGCCTTTGGCGGTAGCATCAGTCAGCCATGACTTTGTGGTGGCTTGGGGATGGGTGCCTACGTAGGTTTTCGGATCGGAAAAGTCGGGCGAGAAATTCTCCTTGTAGTCGGTGTCGGCGGTGATGAGGAATACCACCTCGTCGGCTCCTTTGATGGTGAGATGTCCGTCTGCGTTGCTCAGCGTGCCGCCCTGGTGTATGGCGCGCATGCGCACGGCGTACTCCATGTGGTTGTTGTCGAGATGGGCGTCCCAAAGCAGAGCGTCAGTACCATCGGCTGTCATCGTGCCCTCGGAAACGGGATTGGGGGTGTACGAAAGGGTGAGGTTCTGTTTTCCCGGTTGCGATGCCGTGAAGCGTACGGCGATGACGTTGGCCGGATAACTGGCGAAGTATTCGCGGTGGTAGGTCACCCCGTCTTTGCAGAACGATACGGAGGCGAGGGCCGAGTCGAGCGACAATGCTCTCCGATAGGCGGTCATGCCGATGGTGCTCAGTCCGGTTTCGACATATATCTCGCCGGCGGTTGTGAAGTTGCCGAAACGGAAGGCCGGTTCCTTGTACGACTCATAGGGTACGGCGCTATTGAAATTCTTTCGGGTCAGTTCGGCGGCACGATTCCAGTCGTTGGCGGCGAAGGCGTCGCGGATGTCCTTGATGATGTGGGCTGATGGCTTGTTGACGTTCCAGTAGTAGTCTGCTCCACCAGCCGTGTTCGGTCCGCCGCGCCACAAAGATTTCTCGTTGAGCGTGATGCGCTCGGCTTCCACCGATCCCATGATGTTGGCACCGAGACTGCCATTGCCTATGGGAAGTGATTTCGATTCCCATTCTGGGTCGGGGTTATTGCTGGTGTCGCCTGCTGAGATGGGCTTTTGTCCGTTATGTCCTTGTTCAGGGCGTCCGCCGTACCAAACGGCCTGGCCGCGTAGGGTGGTGGGGGTGTCAAACCAATAGGAGAGTTGTTGTGCCTGTGTGGGTAGGGTGGTGACACCTGTGAGAAGCAAAGCCACCGTCAAGGCAAGGTGATGTCGGGTTGTTTTCATCGTATGGTTTTGGGTTTAGGTTTTTCGGTATTGCGCATTCGTTGGATGTGCGCCTATATAATTTGGATGTACACTTATATAATAATGTGAAAAAGGTGTGCCCAGGCTTCTTGCCGTAGGCACACCTTTGTGGGTCGTCGGTCTGCTATTTTGTGTGTCGCCTTTTGTGGCGTGTCACTTTACGAGGATGACGAGATATTTGCTCGTCGACCAGAATATTTGCGGATTGGTGATGCGTAGGGTGTACTGCTTGTTGGCATCGCGGTCGAGCACATAACTGCTGGAGGGGTGCATCGTGAGGATCTTGGCCGACTTGGAGTAGAGTTTGATTTCCTTTTCCACACGGATGTCAATCTTTGTGAAGTAACTCTTGTTGAAGTTGGACTCCAGTACGCGGTTTCCGTCGATGATGTTCTGCTCCTTGAGTTCCTTCTTGGTGCCGAAGACAAACCATGCGGTGTTGAGTTGCTTGTCCTGTGCGGTGATGGTCTCCGTCTTTTGTGACGATTCGGAGCGTAGGTCAGACACGCTTTGGTTGAGGTTGCCGATGGTCTGGTCGAGTTCGGCGATGTGTATGTCTTTGGCATCGAGTTCGGCCCGCAGTTGGCGCAACTGTTGGTCTTTCTCGTCGAGTTGTTGCACGAGTCCATCGATGGCTTTGCGCATCTGTTCTCCCTTGACGCTGCTCTCTCGCATCTGCTGGCGCAGTTTGGCGATGAGTTCGCGGTTCTGCTTCATCGTGTTGGTGATGAACTGTATGTTTTCGATGATTTGCTTGCGCTTGTTGGCCCCTTCTCCGTCTTTGACCACGTTGAGACGGTTTTCTGCTTCGGTGATTTCGCGCAGACCGTCTTCTATTTGGTTGAAGGTCTCCATCATGTCATTGATTTCATTGTCTTTTTGGGCAATGATTCTCTGCAGAGAGTCGTTCTGCTGCATATCGGCCAGGTCGGCGCGCTTGCGGTCGTCCTTGCAGCCGGATAACGTCATGAGGACAAGTCCTATCGCAAAAAATATCAGTTTCTTCATAGTCGTATGGATTTTGTTTGTAAGCACTGCTTATTCCTGTTCTTCTTCATTGTTGTATGGTGGAGTAGCATCCGCTTTCCCGTCTCGGTCTTTGCGTGGCCGCTCCTTCCTCTTCTTCTCCTTTTCCGGACTTCCGCCTACGACGATGACAATCTCGCCGCGCGGTGCTGTCTCGGTGAAGTGGGCCACCAGTTCTGCGAGTGTACCTCGCACGCTCTCCTCGTGTATCTTTGATATCTCGCGGCAGACAGAGGCCGGTCGGTCTTCGCCGAAAGTCTCGGCCAGTTGTCCGAGGGTCTTGACCAGTCGGTAGGGCGACTCGTAGAAAATCATCGTACGGGTCTCCGTGCGCAACGATTCGAGGTGGGTCTGCCGTCCTTTCTTCTGCGGAAGAAAACCCTCAAAGCAGAAGCGGTCGCAAGGCAGTCCCGACGATACGATGGCCGGTATGCAGGCTGTGGCTCCCGGCAGACACTGTACGGTGATGCCGGCGTGTGCTGCTTCGCGGGCCAACAGAAAGCCGGGGTCGCTGATGCCCGGCGTGCCGGCATCGCTGATGAGGGCAATGGTCTGTCCGGCTTTCAGTCGGTCGACCACAGCGGCTGTCGTGCCGTGCTCGTTGTACTTGTGGTGCGACATGAGTTTGTTGCTGATGTCGAAGTGTTTGAGCAGTATGCCCGACGTGCGTGTGTCTTCCGCCAGTATGACATCGGCCTCGCGCAATATCCTAATGGCGCGCAGGGTCATGTCTTCCATATTGCCCACCGGGGTGGGCACAATATACAATGTTCCCATATAGTCCTCACAAAGATAGTTAAATCTTCTACATCGGCAAAAAAGCCCCCGATTTCTTTGCATTTTTTAAAACGTCTTTGTACATTTGCACCGATTATGACAGAGAATTTAGTGGGTGAGGTGCATCGCCCGGGACGGATAGAAGTGATATGTGGCTCGATGTTTTCGGGCAAGACCGAAGAGTTGATACGCCGCATGCGCCGTGCCAAATTTGCCCGCCAGTCGGTGGAGATATTCAAGCCTTCCATTGATGTGCGCTATTCGGAAGCCGATGTGGTGAGCCACGATCGCAATGCCATTCCTTCCACTCCTGTTGACTCGTCTGCCAGCATCCTTCTTTTGTCTGCCGACAATGATGTCGTGGGCATCGATGAGGCGCAGTTTTTCGATGAAGGACTGGTAGATGTCTGCAACGAACTGGCCAACCGTGGCGTGCGCGTCATCATCGCCGGGCTTGATATGGACTTCAAGGGCGTGCCCTTCGGCCCGATACCCGCTCTTCTGGCTGTGGCCGACGAGGTGACCAAGGTGCATGCCATCTGTGTACGCTGCGGCAGTCTGGCCTATGTGAGTCATCGTATTGTGGATGCTGAGAAGCGCGTGCTGCTCGGCGAGGCTTCGGAGTATGAACCGCTCTGCCGCGAGTGCTATCAGCGCGAACTGCACCGGAAGGCTGGATTGGAGAAAAAGTGATCCCCCGTCCCGCTCGAGACCATCCATATCAAGTTCCCATCAAGAAGACGACAATGCTCATGCTGGAACAAAAAATCACTTTCGACAAATTCATACGCTGGACCATCATCACCTTGATGGTCTTTGCCGTTCTTTATGTGGTCAACTATTTGGGCAGCGTTCTGTTGCCGTTTTTTGTAGCCTGGCTCTTCGCCTATCTGCTCTATCCGATGGTCAAATTCTTTGAGGAGAGGTTGCATGTACGTATCCGCGCACTCGCCATCATCATCACCATGCTCGTCGTAGTCGGCGTGATTGGGCTGATGGTGTACTTCATCATTCCGCCTATGATAGCGCAGTTTGAGAAACTCTACGAGTATCTCATGCGGTGGTTGCATCTCACTACCCATACCAATGACCTGACCACCGCCGTGAGCGACTGGGTGTCGCAAAACAAGCATATGGTCGACCGCTTCTTCAAGAGCAAGGACTTCAGCGACACGGTCAAGGTCGCTATGCCCAAACTCTTTGCCGTACTCTCGCAGACGGCCAATATCGTCATCAGCATTGTGGCATCTTGTATCACACTGCTATATATGTTCTTCATCCTGCTCGACTACGAACATCTGTCGTCGAGTTGGATCAAGATCTTCCCCAAGAAAAACCGTCCGTTCTGGCACGAACTCATGCAGGATGTGGAGCGCGAACTCAACAACTACATCCGTGGACAAAGCCTGGTAGCCCTGTGTATGGGCATCATGTTCTGTATTGGTTTTTCGATTATGGACTTCCCGATGGCCATCGGCTTGGGCATACTCATCGGCGTGATGGATCTCGTGCCTTATCTGCACACCTTCGCTCTCATTCCCACTGCCTTTTTGGCTATGCTCAAGGCTGCCGATAGCGGACAAAATTTCTGGGTGGTGTTCGGCATGGCCGCAGGACTGTTTATCCTCGTGCAGATCATCACCGATATGATTGTCACCCCGAAAATTATGGGCAAGGCGATGGGGCTCAACCCCGCTATCCTTCTGCTCTCCCTCTCGGTATGGGGCGCTCTGCTCGGTTTCATCGGACTCATCATAGCCCTGCCGCTCACCACACTCCTTATCGCCTACTGGCAACGCTATGTGACCAAGGAACATGAGGGCGAAAAACCGGAATTGCTATCCGAAGTTGACAAAACGTCAGCAAAACAAGACTAACACGTCTACTTTCGTTCCGGAAAAACGTTAAATTATATTTCTATCTCTTTGTCGGAACAAATTAAAGTATTATTTTTGCATCGTTATCGATAAGTACACGAAACATAAGTTTTAAAGTATCAAATAAATTATGGTAAACTACAAAGAATTGGGCTTGGTGAACACTCGTGATATGTTCGCAAGAGCCATCAAGGGTGGTTACGCTATCCCCGCGTTCAACTTCAACAACCTCGAGCAGTTGCAGGCTATCATCAAGGCTTCTTCTGAACTGAAGTCTCCGGTCATCCTTCAGGTATCCAAGGGTGCACGCAACTATGCCAACGAGACCCTTCTCCGCTACATGGCTGAAGGTGCTGTGGAGTATGCTAAGGAACTGGGTTGCAAGCATCCCGAGATTGTGCTGCACCTCGATCACGGTGACAGCTTCGAGCTCTGCAAGAGCTGCGTAGACCTTGGCTTCTCTTCTGTCATGATTGACGGTTCTTCTCTTCCCTACGAGGAGAATGTTGCCCTCACCAAGAAGGTGGTAGAGTACGCTCACCAGTTCGACGTAACCGTAGAAGGCGAGCTCGGCGTATTGGCCGGTGTAGAGGATGAGGTCGCTTCTGAGGTTTCCCACTATACAAAGCCTGAGGAAGTGATCGACTTCACCAGCCGCACAGGTGTTGACTCTCTCGCTATCTCTATCGGTACTTCTCACGGTGCCTACAAGTTCAAGCCCGAGCAGTGCACCCGCGACCCGAAGACAGGTCGTTTGGTTCCTCCTCCTTTGGCATTCGACGTTCTCGACGAGATCATGCAGAAACTTCCCGGTTTCCCCATCGTTCTCCACGGATCTTCTTCCGTTCCCCAGGAGTATGTCGACATCATCAACGCCAACGGTGGCAAGTTGCCCGATGCAGTAGGTATTCCCGAGGAGCAGCTCCGCAAGGCTTCTGAGAGCGCTGTCTGCAAGATCAACATCGACTCTGACTCTCGTCTGGCCTTCACCGCTGCCGTACGCAAGGTATTCGCAGAGAAGCCCGCTGAGTTCGATCCCCGCAAGTACTGCGGTCCCGCTCGCGACCTCATGGAGCAGATGTACAAGCACAAGATTATTGACGTGCTTGGCTCTGACAACAAACTTGCACAGTTGGACTAATCTTGATGATTTCAAACAAATGATAATAGGGTGTGTCGGAGTTCCGTCACACCCTTTTTGATAATAGCGAGTTCTATTTATTCCTTCTTCCTCTTTTGTCTTCTCTTTGTATAGGGCGGTTTTTAAAAAAGGATATCCGCCATAATAATAAAAATAATACACCTAAATCCAAAGACCCGAACATGAAAAAACTCCTCCTTTTGTTTGCCATCGGTTGGTTTGCCTTTGCGCTCAAGGCCCAGACCGTCACCACCCTGCAGTCGCCCGACGGAAAAGTTGCTGTCAAGGTGACCACTGCGAAAAATATCTCCTACACCGTAAGTATAGACAACTACGATGTCCTCACCGATTGTCGGCTTGCCCTTACGATGGATGGCAAGACCCTCGGCGCTTCTCCCAAACTCAAGGGCGTGAAGCGCACCACCATCAATGAGACCCTCCATCCCGTCGTACCGCTGAAAAGTGCAGAGGTACGCAACCACTGCAATGCCATGACCTTGGCCTACGACGGTTTTTCCGTCGAGTTTCGTGCCTTTGACAATGGTGTAGCCTATCGCTTCATCACCAAGAAGAAAGGTACGGTGACGATAGACGACGAACTGGTTGACATCCATTTCCCCGGTAATTATACGGCCGACATCTCTTGGGCCGATAGTTTCCGTACCAGTTGCGAGAATCCCTTCCGCCGTGTCAAGACCGCGACCTACTGCGAGGCCGACACCATGACCTACCTTCCGATACTTGTCAATACCGACTGCAACTACAAGATACTCTTTTCCGAAACCGACCTCCGCGACTATCCCGGCATGTTTCTCAACGGTACGGGCAGCAATGGCATGAAGGCACTCTTTCCCCACAGTCCGCTTGAATCCATCCCCGATGGCGACCGCGCGGTGACCTTCACCAAGACCCCGAAATATATCGCCCGTACCTCAGGCTCTCGTTCCTTCCCTTGGCGCTACTTCATGATTTCGCGCGAAGACAAGGAGATACCGCTCAACAATCTCACCTATGTACTCGCCTCACCTTGTGAGATCGCTGATCCCTCTTGGATTCGTCCCGGACAGACCAGTTGGGACTGGTGGAACCATAAGATGATATGGAACGTGGACTTCCGTGCCGGAATCAATACCGCCACCTATAAATATTACATCGACTTCGCCTCCAAGTATGGCGTGTCTTACATCATCCTCGACGAGGGATGGGCAAAGACCACCCGTGAACCCTACGAGACCATTGCCGACATCGACCTGCCCGAAATCATCCGCTACGGCAAGAGCAAGAACGTGGGTGTCATACTGTGGTTGCCTTGGCTGACGGTGGACAACTATCCTGACCTCTTCGCCAAATACGAGGAGTGGGGTGTGGCTGGTGTGAAGATCGACTTCATGGATCGTCAGGACCAGTGGATGGTCAACTTCTACGAGCGTACCGTCAAGGCCGCTGCCCAACATCATATTCTCGTCGATTTCCACGGAGCCTACAAACCTTCCGGACTGGAACGCCGGTATCCCAACCTGCTCTCCTATGAGGGCGTGCGCGGGTTGGAGCAGAACCAAAATTGTACGCCCGCCAACTCCATTTTCCTGCCCTTCATTCGCAATGCGGTCGGTGCGATGGACTTCACCCCCGGTCCGATGATCAGTGCCCAACCTGAGCATGTGTACAGTACCGATCCCAACCCCATGACGGGCGGTACACGTTCCTACCACATGGCTACCTATGTCGTGTTTGAGAGCGGCATACAGATGCTCAGTGATAGTCCGACACGCTACTACGCTGAGGAGCCCTGCACCAAGTTTATCACCTCCGTTCCTGTGACCTGGGACGAGACTCGTGTTCTCGCCGCCAAGTCAGGCGAATACATCCTTGTGGCCAAACGCAAAGGACAAAAATGGTTTATCGGTGCCATCACTGGCGAGGATAGCCAAACGCTTACCCTGCCGTTTGACTTCCTCGGTGCCGGAACCCATCATCTCACCTACTTTGAAGACGGGCCCAACTCCGACCGACAGGCCATGGAGTATCGTCAGCGTGAGACCACTGTCACCAACACTTCCACGCTCACGCTCCGGCTTGTCCGCAACGGCGGATGGTGTGGTGTGATAGAGTAGACATCCAGCGTGTGTGAGCATAAGTCCGTTTGCGGTGTCTTATGCTCACACACTTCGAAAAGGTCTACTTGATTTTGTTTTATTGGAAATCTATTGCGATTTTTGTGCTTTTGTCGGTTTTCAGGATTGTTTGTAATATCTGTTTGTTAATATTGCTGATTTTATGACGTTTGTTCAAATTGCCCCCCCCCGTAGGCGGTCTGTTTGTAAGTGGATATTCTTCTTTCTTTACTCTTTGATTTTGTTGGCGTGGCTCTCACCTGACTCTTTCTTGATGACGCTGTGGAGTTCGCGCGATGACTCGGCTTGGTTCTTCACTTGTGGTAAGGCTTGGATGGAAGGACTGACCCCATACGTTGACTTTGCCGACTCCAAAGGCCCTTTGCTTTGGCTTATCTATGGTTTGGGATATCTCCTTTCGCCTGATACCTATGCCGGCGTGTTTTGGCTCAGCGTACTGGCCTATACGTTTACCTTTGCGATAATATGGCGCACGTCAAGGCTTTTTTCCGGGTGTCGCGAGTCAGCGGCGGTTCTGCTGCTGATGTCGGTGCTGTTGTTTTTCAGACAACTCCATGATGAAGTGCGTGCCGAGGACTTTTGCATGCCGTGGATTTGCGCCGGACTTTATTGCTCGGTTCGTGCATTGCAGTCGCCGACAGATGCAATGCTACGTAGATACGCTTTCGTGCTGGGGGTGAGTCTGTCGTGGGGACTGCTGATCAAGTGGAACCTCTTTTTCATGATGGGCGGTATGGCACTCATTGTTCTTTGCATTGCGCTGCGCAAAAGGCGTGTGGATGTCGTGCTCTCCGGATTGTCGGGATTGGTACTGCCGCTCGTGCCGTTTGTGGTGTATTTTATGGCGAAGGGCAATTGGGATGACATGATTCAAGAGTATTTTGTCAATACGTTTTTGATTACTGATCAAGGGAGTGGAATGGAGATGTGGACTGCCGCCTTGATCAGCAACTGCACCCATCTGCCGACCACCATCAAGACGGTGGTCTTGTGTGTCATCTTTGTCGGGATGGCAATGTTTTGTCGTCGTCGACATTTTTCCTGGTTGTTGTTGACATACCTTCCCTTTTTCCTTTTTCTCGAACTGAAAGCGCCGTGGCGGTATTACACGGCAACGGCAGTTCCGTTCTTTGTCTTTCTTCTTGTGCTTTTGGCGGAACGCCTTTCTGGTGTTTTCAGCAGGATGTCACGACGGGCGTTTTGCACAGTATGGATGGTATGCACTATTGTTGGGATAGCGGTCAATGTGCACTATCTCCGTCTTGCCTTCCTTGCTGGCGATTGTCCCGCCACACTTGTTGCGGTGGAACAGATACTTGCGCAAAGACCACGTTGCAAGATAATGTATACTGGGCATGATTCTGGTTGGGGTCTCCGTTGCCGAGCCCTTCCGGCATGCAAGTATTGGGCACTGCAAAACGCTGCGTCAGCCGCAATGCGAAATGAACGTAAGCAAGCCATCCGTGAGCGTAAGCCAGATTTTGTGCTTGGCTATGCCACCTCGCCCGACGAACACCGGTTACTTCTCGTCAGTGGCTATCGCCAATGTCAGATATGTGATGCAGGGAAGCGAATCGAGGAAAAAACGTTGTTGCCTCTATATGTAAGAGAGTGCCCTTTGTCCCGTAAGGTAGGGTACTCAAAATCGGTTGAATTTTAGTTCGCAATTTTGAATACCCTACGGGAAATCATTCACTGCGATATTTTTATGATACCTCACTAGTTTGATACAAAAGTTTATGTGTTTGACTATTTTAACAGTATTTCTTTGGCTGCCTTTCATTTGTATACTAAATTTGCAAAAAAGTAATTAACTGTGATTGTAAATCGCAAAAACGTATCAAAACAAAAAACTATGAAAGAATTGTTCCTCTCCTTCTCCATTGCGTTCTTTGTATCGCTTTGCTGTTGTGTGTTCTTCATCTTCGGATCTCCCACTATTGCTATTATACCTGGTGTTGTTGTCATGATAGGTATGACGGTTCTCCGTTTATCCAAAGTGGGAAAGAACGGTGAAAATCCATGGGCACACCTTGTCGCATTGTTACTTGGCAATGTCCTCCTGTACGGATCTGTCTACTGTGTTACGTATCCCGAAAGTAAAGCAAGTATACTGCCCTTGGCTTGCTGGGTCGCCAGCATACTTTTGGCTGGAGTATGTATTGCACTGAAAAAGAAGTAATCATCCGGGTACTTCTTCCCCATCGGCTGCCGAGCACGCTTTCTTAATTCTAGATGAAGGAACTTATCGAATTTTCTTCTTGAGGGAATTAAACAAGCGTGCTCTGCGGTTCTCATTTGGGTCTGGTTTACAACCTTCCTAGGCTTCGAGCAAATTTCAAATCCCAGCGTTCTTCCTTTCGATTCTATTTTTGTAAATTTGCAACAATAAATAAAGGCGGGTTCTATAAATTACCTTTGTTGGATAAAAACAAAAAGACACAAAGAGCAACCTACCTAAAATATAAATTTAACAATGCGTGGAATTTATAGAACACGCCTAAATTTAACCGAAAGACAGGCTTATGATGGTATACGTAGCAAATCCGCTTTACGACACTGTGTTCAAATACCTGATGGAAGACGAGCGCATTGCCAAGACAATGCTTTCCGCTCTCCTGCAAAAACAGGTGGTGGATGTGAAGATGCGCCGGCATGAATATCCCAACATCATGCGCGAGACAATTTCAATGTTTCGCGTCGACTTTGCCGCCACCATAAGAGAAAACGACGGCCAAGAGCATCTCATCCTTATTGAACTGCAGAAGACATGGCTAGAGACGGAAACGCTGCGTTTCCGTCAGTATCTCGCCCTGCAATACAACAACAAGGAGAACATGCGCAAGGATACCGGCGGGAAATACGCCTTGCCCACCGTCGCCGTATATCTTCTTGGACACCGCGTAGGCGACATCAATGAGGCCATCGTCTACGCAAAGCACAAAGTATACGACTACGACGGCAATGAAGTGCCACTCGCCCAACCTGATCCCTTCGTCGAGAGTCTGCAGCACGACAGTATCATCGTGCAAATACCATTGTTGCGCGGCAAGGTGAACAACCGTTTGGAGAAAGTACTGAGCATCTTCGACCAGTCACAGACTCATATGGACGACCCCAAGGTCTTGAGGGTAGACGAGAACTCATACGCCGACGATGACGACATGGCCTACATCCTGCGCCGCCTGCAGTCCGCCGCCTCCGACCCCGACATCCGCAACAGCATGAATGCCGAAGACGAATTCTTCAAGGCCATCGAAGACCGCGACACCGAAATAATGCTCAAAGACAAACTTCTCAAGCAGAAGGACCAAGATCTCAAGCAGAAGGACCAAGATCTCAAGCAGAAGGACCAAGATCTCAAGCAGAAGGACCAAGATCTCAAGCAGAAGGACCAAGATCTCAAGCAGAAGGACACCGCCATACGTGCAGCGATACAGGCTCTGCGCCAGAGCGGTATGTCCACGGCAGTCATCGCCAAGACAATGAACATAACAGAGAGCCAAGTAGAAGATATCTTAAAGTGACAAGTAATACCGTTAGTTGAACCACTATTTGTGAGGAAAGGCCTCCAAAGAGTTTATGTTGATTATCAAAAGCACACAGTGGAAATACTGACATATAAATAAGGTAAGGCGGGTTCTATAAATTACCTTTGATGGATTTTTGAATTTTAGCCGAGCAGATTTCGCTTTCTTACTGAAAGAGCATAGCGGGCTATGCGACAGAAGAAGAAATGAAAAGATGCCGGATAAAAACAAAAAGACACAAAGAGTGACCTGCCTAAAATATAAATTTTACAATGCGTGGAATTTATATAATACGCCTTAAGTTTGCTCATTATCATATTGGGCAATAATGCTACTACCGAAAAAATAAAAAATCCTTTAAAAACTTAAGCCATTTTCCAGTCTTCTCGGTTTTGTGTAATTTTGGCGGACAAATATGACAAAGCCAGAATTACTATCATACTATGGCGGTTGCGCTGACGAGTTGCGCCATCGCATTGCCCGTCTTCGCCATCGCAGCCGTGAACTTGTTGCGGGTGAGATACTTTCATTTCTGTTCTGTATCGCGGCGCTCGTGGCCTATACCTCCACCTCGATAGGGTGGGGACTGCTTGTAGTGTCGGCCGTGTTGTTGGTGGCTTATGTCATCATCCGGCGTGTTGACGTGGCCAACTCCGAACAGATTTGTCGAGCAGAAGATCTGTTGGCGGTGCATCTCCGTGAACAGTTGGGGCTGAACGGCGACTATTCCGGTTTTGATGGAGGGACGCACTACATCAAACCCAGTCATCCCTACACTTTCGATATGGATGTGTTCGGTAGTGGGTCGCTTTTCCAACGCATCAACCGGACGGTCACCACGGGTGGGCGCGACTATCTTGCGGCGTGTCTCTCCGGACATGACGGCTACCCCGGTTTGGCGGATATCGCAGCCATCGGTCAACGCGAAAAGGCCGTCTATGCCTTGGCTTCACGTCCCGACTGGTGCATGGCGTTTCTCGCTTCGGGTGTTCGCGAAAAGGTAGACACGCAGACGATAACAAGGTCGTTGGCCGATGTACAAAAAGTGCGCATTGCCGGATGGATTGATGGCCGTGCGGCATTGATTGCTGCATGGGCATTGATGGCCATACTCTATGTGCTGGTGGCGTTGTCGGTCTTCACTTCCGTCCCTTCCAGTGCTCCCGTGCTGTTCGCCCTTCTTGTGCTTGGGGCGGTGTTGGGCTTGTGTCACGGTGCGCTCTCGGCTATCGGTCAGGCTGTCGACCGATTGCAAAAATCGTTCTCGGCCTGTTCGCGGTTGATGTGTCTTGTCAGCGATTTGACTTCTGATGAACAATTGATTGGGGCGTCAGACGAACTACGCGCGCTCGTTACCGATATACAAGGCATACAGCATTCGTTCCGCGAGAGCGACCGTCTGCTCCGTGCCATCGACCGTCGCGGCAACTTTCTCGGACTGGTATTCTTCGACATTTTCCTACTCAGCGACTTCTTTCTTCTGCGCCGCGTATTGCGATGGCAACGCACGTTCCTCTGCGATGCCGACAAGTGGATGTCGACCTTGTCGCGGATGGATGCCTTGGTATCGATGGCGGTGTTCCGTCATAATGCCATCGGAACGACCACGGCCGAAATCCTGTCCGACCGTCAGTTGGTGATTTATGAGGCCGCCGGACTTTATCACCCATTTCTTGGTGAGAAGGCCGTGCGCAACGACTTTTCTTTGGCCGACCGCCATTACTATATTGTTACGGGAGCGAACATGGCGGGCAAGAGTACCTTCCTGCGTACGCTCGGGGTGAACTATATCTTGGCGATGAACGGTCTGCCGGTGTTTGCCGACCGTCTGCGTGTCTCCGTCTTTTCCCTGTTCAGCAGCATGCGCACCACCGACGACCTCACGCACGGCATCAGTTACTTCAATGCCGAACTGCTCCGTCTCAAGCAACTGCTCCGCCACACTGCTCAGGTGGAAACGACACTCATCATCCTCGACGAGATACTCCGCGGCACCAACTCCGCTGACAAACTCAACGGTTCGCGTCTATTCCTCGAACATATCTCCCGTTGCGCCGTCACGGGTGTCATTGCCACCCATGATCTGGAACTCTCGCACATGGCTGACCAGCGTCCCGACCGTTTCCACAACTACTGTTTCGAGATAGCCTTAGGTACCGATGTCACCTATTCCTACCGCATCACCCCCGGTGTGGCCCGCAACCAAAACGCCACCTTCCTACTCGGACAACTCTTGCAAGAGAAGTGAAAATCCATCACATATCTCAAAACATTTTGCTACCTTTGTCGTCTGTCAATATCGCATCGCTATTCAAATATTGATTGCTATGTGATAATCCTTTCGTGCAATTGTGATTTTATGAACCATTTGAAACTTACCCCCCCCGTAGGCTTGCAATCCTTCATTGGTTAGGCCTTTTCCTCTTCTCTTTCTTCCTGTTGACGTTCCTATCGCCCGACTCGTTTTTGACGCACTTGTGTACATATCGTTGCGACTCCGCATGGTTTTTCACTTGTGGCAAGGCATGGATGGAGGGTATGATACCTTACGTTGATTTTGCCGACTCCAAAGGTCCGTTGCTTTGGCTCATCTATGGTATCGGTTATCTGCTTTCACCCACTTCATACCTTGGCGTGTTTTGGCTCAGTGTGCTGGCCTATACCGTGACATTCGCTGTCGTATGGCGCACGGCTCGTTTGTTTGTCGGCAGGCGTGGGGCGTTGATGGTGCTTGTTATGATGCCGGCACTGATGTTCTATGGTGGAATACATGATGAAGTGCGGGCCGAAGATTTTTGTATGATCGGAATCTGTACGGGAATTTATTGTATTTGTCAGACATTGATATCCTCGAAAGAAACGTCAGTCAAGAAATATGCCTTTTGGTTAGGTGTGAGTATGGCATGGTGCTTACTCATGAAGTGGAATCTCTTTGTATTGATGGGTGGCATGGCACTCATAGTTTTGGGCGTATCGTTTGCTCGGAAGCGGGTTGACGCTTTGCTTTTTGGATTGATGGGTATTGCTGCGTTGACATTGCCTTTTGTCATGTATCTTTTGTGGAAAGGCTGTTTTACGGATATGGTGCAAGAATATTTTCTCAACACCTTTCAAATATCAGGGCATCGCTTCGATTCTGGAATAAAGCGTACTGTGTTCTACACTCTGCAGACGAGTAGCATGTCAGTCCGTTTTACTGTCATGATGTTAGGGACGTTCTTAGGAATGTTACTCTTTTGCCGTCGCTTTCATATTACTTATTGGTTGTTGTTAACTTTCGTACCTTTTTTCCTTTTCTTAGAGTTTAAACCCTCGTGGTGTCATTATTTCGCTATTGTCATACCGTTTTGTATTTTCTTTTTGTTGACGATGGTTGACTTCTGTGCCCGATGGATTGATAAGTGTCCAAAATTCTTATTTTCTCTCTTCGTGATTTGTTACTGCGTTGTCACTACTGCGCATAATACGCGTTGGGGAGATTTTGTGTTTTTTCCTTCGAAACATCAGCAGCAATGGGACGAGATACAATTGGTGTTGCAACGAAAACATCAGCCTCGGATACTTTTGGGAATAAGGGATAACGGCTTTGGTGTTCCTTGCCGTGCACTCCCTGCATGCAAGTATTGGGCTTTGCAAACCAATCCAGCACATGAAATGATTGAGGAACGGCATCAAGCAATAAGATCGCAAAAGCCTGACTTTATTGTGATTGCCAGCAAAGGACAAGATGTGGACGTAAAAGATATTTTAAGCCGTGACCCGCAGTTTTTCACCGTCCTCCGCGCAAGCGGTTATCGTCAGTGTTATGTTACGGCCATAAAGAACGGCAAAACCATAAAGAAGGCCATTCCTGTGTACGCGAAGGAGTAGGGGAGGATGTCTCCTTGCTGCACACAATAGTGCAGACCGAGTAGCCATCCGTTTTTATCCCTTCCGCTATCCCCTTTTTGCCCTTTTCTGTCAGTCTTCGGGCCGAAATACTCCAGTATTCGGCCTTGCGGACTCGAGTATTCGGGCCCGACCACTGAAGTATTCGGGCTCTACCACTGGAGTATTCGGGCTCAAATACTGCAGTATTCGGCCCGAAGACTACGACGGGTCCCTATTCATAGGGACCCGTCGCTTGCGAAATTTTTATTGTGGGCGTTTTTTTATTTGTGATATTTTTGCCTGTCACCCTATTTTTCATTCCTTTTTCCGTTTCCCATCCCTCCCCCTTACCACCGTTACCCCTCCTTTTTCCGCTTTCTTCCCTGCTTTTTTCCAAAAATATTCCTTCCGATTCGTTACCCTGTACTAAAATTGCGGGTATTGTGTTCGTACACAATTGGTCATTTTCTCCCTATATATATTAATGTAAAAGCGGCAAAAACGGGCTTTGAATTGTGAACGACTGTTAAAATCGCAATTTTTTTGAATATTTCTTCTCAAAAGATTTGGTGCGAGCGTCAAAAAGTCATACCTTTGCATCCGCTTTCGAGAACGAACAAATCCTCAAGCAAACGCCGAGGGA
>CAVJZJ010000026.1:0-45421 GCA_963653995.1 Flexilinea sp. | reverse complement strand
CGGCCACTTGGCCGTTGGGTGAGGTCACGGTCTGCGCCGAGGCGGTGAGGGCGGCCAGTAGCGCGAGGGCTGAAAACAATATCTTTTTCATTGTATGTTGATGATGGTTTTGTTTCTGTTAGCGGTCTTAGAACCCACCTTTAGGTTTTGTGTGGGTAAATTTATGAATGTAGTAGTCTTCTACAAAGGTAGAGGAATTTTTTCTATGGTATAATGTGTTGGATATTTTCTTTCATTATGTAGGCATTGTAAACGTTTGCGCAGACCGTTTCTTTTCTTGTTGTGGAAGGCAAAATTTCGTTGCGTCATACGTTACTCCTGAAAATGTTTGTATATTTGCCGAAACCAACGGAGCGTGGTAAAAAACAATTGAAGAATATATGACTCTACAACAACTAGAATATGTGATGGCCGTCTATCGGTGTCGGCATTTTGCAAAGGCTGCAGAATCTTGTGGTGTGACCCAACCTACGCTTAGCGCGATGATACAGCGGCTTGAGGATGAACTTGGTGTAAAACTTTTTGACCGCTCTTCTCAACCGGTTTTGCCGACATCTGTCGGACGTGCTGTGGTAGAACAGGCTTGGAAGGTACTCTCTCGCGTACGAAAACTCAAGGCAATGGTAGAAGAAGAGAAACAATCTACCGAAGGCACGTTCCGTATCGGAATTTTGCCTACTATCGCCCCTTATTTGTTGCCGCGCTTCTTTCCACAACTTGTAGCCGATCATCCGGAGATGGATCTCCATATCGTTGAGATGCAGACCGCGGACATCAAGAAAGCGTTGGTGCGTGGCGAACTTGATGCGGCTGTTTTGGTCAGCCTTGATGGTATGGACAACTATGTGCAGACGCCGCTCTATTATGAACAATTCTTGGCTTATGTGTCGCGTACCGACCGTCTGTTTGCGAAGCAGGCCATACGTGCAGCCGATCTTGCCGGTGAGACCCTATGGTTGCTTGATGAAGGCCATTGCTTCCGTGACCAACTCGTAAAATTCTGTTCTCTGCGGTCGGCCCGTGCCAGTCAGCAACACTATACGCTCGGCAGTATGGAAACGTTTATGCGTATGGTGGAGGGTGGACGTGGTGTCACGTTTATTCCAGAACTGGCCCTTCCGCAACTTTCTACCGAACAGCGTGAACTGGTACGCCCCTTTGCATTGCCTGTTCCCGTGAGGGAGGTCGTGTTGCTTACTTCCCGCTCCTTTGTCCGTCAAACGGTGCTATCGTTGCTTGTCGACCGTATACGTGCTTCTGTACCAGAACAGATGCATAGGTTGGATTGTACGGAACAGCGATTGTAAAAGCAGACGGTTGTAAATATATGTTATCATAAAATTTAATAAAATTCACACAAAACCCCGAAAACTTGCGGAATTCCGTAAGTTTTCAGGGTTTTATTTTTATGGATTTTGAAAAATTCCTTAAATAAAATTTGGAGTTTCTTGCCACGCTACATACCTTTGCACCCGTCATCCGACAACAACCTCGGTGACTAAAAGGCTATAAGCGCATGCTATGCGCTGACGTGAACAAAGAGAACAAAATACACGAATACGAATCAATTATAACACGAAGCATTATGAAGAAATCACTTTTACTCGCAGCTCTGCTGATGGCAGGTGGTGCGGCTTTCGCACAGAAACTTTCCCCCAATACGCTCATGACGTTGAACGAGCGTTCGCATCGGTCCAATCATTCATTTCTCAAGTCGGTGGCCGGTCCTGCGGAAGAAGGCAGTATCAATGCGTATGTCAAGATCAACAGTCAATCGGTGATAGCCGAAATCGAGGCTCTTGGCGGAACGATACACACCAATTTGGGTGGTAATCTCGTCACAGTCAATCTGCCTATCGCGACTTTGTATCAGGTGGCCGACCTTGATGATGTGGTTTACATAGAGGCAGCCAAGCCCGTCAACCTGCTTATGAATAACGCCAGTACTGACGCTGGCGTTGACAAATGTCACACGGCTACTGCCGGAATGGAAGCCTTCACAGGCAAGGGTGTTGTGGTCGGTATTGTCGATTGTGGATTGGAGTACAATCATATCGACTATATGGACAGTGAAGGCAAGGAAAGCCGTCTGCGTCGTATATGGTGTCAAGGCAAGAGCAAGGGAGACCATCCTGCCGCATACGACTATGGCGTGGAATATACTTCCGCCGATCAATTTAGAACATTGTCTACAGACAGCACTGCGACCTTCCATGCCAGTCATGTGATGGGTATTGCGGCAGGAGCAGATCAACAGTCGGGTTATGCTGGCGTAGCCCCCGATGCCGATCTCGTGTTTGTAAGTATGGGTAAAAATTCGACTAGTATAGTCGATGGTGTGAAGTATATCTTTGACTATGCCAAGAGTGTAGGCAAACCTTGTGTTGTCAATCTAAGTCTTGGATCGCACTATGGACCTCATGATGGTACATCCGTGACCGACCGAATGTTTGACAAACTTGTCAGTCCCGGTTATATCATTGTTGGAGCCGCCGGCAATGAGGGTGCTTACAATGCACACGTGACCAAAACGATGTCTTCCGATACCGAAGATATGAAGTTTATCGTCAACAATCCTGTTGACACAAAGGACAAAAAACTCGCTATTGATATCTGGGGAGCTGCCGGTACTTCGCTGACCTGCAAGTTTGTTCTTATCAATACCATCAATGGAAAGATTATGGCAGAGAGTGAGTCGGTATCTCCAGGTATGATGAATGATGTCAAGAACATCAATTTGCAGCGTTCGCGGATAAAATGTGAACTGGCAGTCTATAGTCAAATCAATCCGATCAACCTCAAACCGGAAATTACGGTTGTGTCAACGGGTACAAGTTCCTCTGCTTATAAGTTGGGTGTCATTCTGACCAGCGAAGAGGGTGCGCAAATCCATGCTTGGCAGTTAGTACAAGGAGATTCCTTTATGGCTACCCATCTTGAGGGCTGGACATCACCCGACAATGACTATGTGGTCGGCGAAATTGGTGGCACTGGCAATAGCGTGATCACGGTAGGCGCATATACTACGCGTATGCAGTGGACTGATTTGACAGGTAAAGGACACCGTTATGGCTCAATAGCAGGCCAACTGAATGGTTTGAGCGGCTTCTCCAGTTGTGGGCCGACTGTCGACGGCCGTTGTAAGCCCGATATCACCGCCCCTGGTTGTGGTGTTGTTTCTGCAATGTCGAAATATTTGGATGAAGATGTGACGGAAAAGCTCGTTGCCCAACGTACTGTCAAAGGTAAAAAATATTACTATGGTGTATGTGAGGGTACCTCGATGGCAACGCCCTTCGTGACCGGTACTATCGCCCTTTGGTTGCAAGCCGATCCTACACTGACAGTAGAGGGTATCCGAAACATTTTTGCTGAAACCGCCCGTCGTGATGCCTTTGTCGGCAATGTTCCCAACAATGCTTGGGGCGCAGGCAAGATAGATGCTTACGAGGGACTGAAATACGTGCTCAACCATGCCAGTACCGGTATCTCTGAGAAAGATTTGACCAGCGCCATGTTCAAGGTAGAGGCCGACCGTGTAGCCCGCACCGCCACCATTGGTTTCGAGGAGAACGGCACCCCCGTACACCTGACCGTTTACAATGCCTTGGGCCAGTTGCTGACCTCGCAGGAACTCACCGTCAACGGCACGCAGGTAGACCTCTCCGGTTTCGGATCGGGTATGTTCGTCTTCAAGATGCAGCGCGGATCGAATGTCAAGAGCGTGAAGATGGCACTATAAAAGATGTGGGAAACACCTCATCTGCCGCTCCGATGAACTATCGGTGAAAAAAAACAAGTCCGGGGACCATTCATTAATGAACTGTCCCTGGATTTCACTATTTGCGGTAATTTTTGCTCCTTTGACGGCAAATTGTGTGCAATGTGGATAAATTGTTATACCTTTGCAAACATTACGACGTAATACAATAGAATAATCAAAATGAATAAAAAAACAGTCTTGCTCGCTTCTATGCTAATGGCGGGCAGTGCAGTGTTCGCCCAGAAACTGTCGCCGAGCACAAACATGCTTCTGATGCAACGTGCACAGGGGCTGAACGTCAACACCAAGTCAATGCCTACCGCCAATGACGATGAGACCTTTGATGCCTATGTCAAGATCAACAGTCAGGCTGTGCTGAAACAAATTGAAGCCCTTGGCGGCAAGGTGCGTACCAATATGGGCGGCAACCTTGTCACGGTGGCTCTCCCCATCGCCAAAATACAGGAAATTGCCAATCTTGACGATGTAACCTACATACAGGCTGCACCGAAGGTTCGCCTTCTGATGGACAACGCCCGTGCTGACGCCAATGTAGACCAGTGTCATACCGCCACTACAGGTATGGAAGCCTATACGGGCAAAGGCGTTGTGGTAGGACTCGTTGATACCGGTATGCAATACACCCATATCGACTACTTTGATACCGAAGGCAAGGAATGCCGCATACGTCGTGTATGGAATCAGAGCAAGGCCGGTACCGCCCCCTCGGGTTATGACTACGGAGCAGAATATGCTACAGCCTCACGCATCAAGTCGCAGCGTTACGACGTGACTACCCAATATCATGCCGGACACGTGTTGGGTATCGCTGCAGGTGCCGACAAGTCGGCTGGCTACTATGGCGTTGCTCCCGATGCAGACATCGTATTCGTCAGCATGGGTGACGATGTGACCGAGGTGGTAGATGGTGTGAAGTACATCTTTGACTATGCCAAGAGTGTAGGCAAACCTTGCGTGGTCAACCTCAGTCTGGGTACGCACAACGGTCCGCACGACGGAACATCGGAGACCGACCAGATGTTTGACGAACTTGTAGGTCCTGGTCGGATTATTGTCGGCGCAGCCGGTAATGAGGGTGAAGACAATCTGCATGTAGGCAAGACACTTGAATCGGCCGATGATGAATTCAAGTTTATGACCAACAATCCCTATTCTTCTTCTCTCGGTATCGATCTTTGGGGATCGAAAGACTCGCATATGGCTTTCAAGGCTGTGCTTGTCAATGCCCGTAGTGGTCAGATCATGGCAGAGAGCGACACTATCTCTACCGATGAGACTGTGGACAGTAAGACTATCTCGCTGAAGACCGGTTCTACCTCTTGCACTGTCTATTACTCCTGTGGTATCGCCGAAAATGGCAAGCCCGAGGCCTTTATCATGACTTACGGTACTGGATCAAATTCCTATAAACTTGGTTTCGTCGTAGTGGGTGAAGAAGGTTCTACCTTCCATGCTTGGCAGATAGCCCAGTATGACTCGTTTGCCTCCACCACGCTGAACGGTTGGTCATCGGCAAACAACGATTACAGTGTGGGCGAAATCGGTGGTACAGGCAAGAGCGTCATCACGGTCGGTTCGTATAATACCCGTCTCAAGTGGGAAGACCTCTCCGGACGCTCCTATGACTACACACAGTATGCTGGCAATATGAGCGACTTGAGTCTCTTCTCCAGTCATGGTCCGACAGTCGATGGTCGTCAAAAACCGGATGTGACTGCTCCTGGTGCTGAGATTGTGTCGGCGATGTCATCGTTCTATTACGGATTTAGCAGTTCCACCTGCGTGGCCTCGACTACTGTAGGCACCGCTACGCATTACTATCAGACAGCGCAAGGCACTTCGATGGCTTCCCCGTTTGTCACTGGATCTGTGGCACTGTGGTTGCAGGCCAATCCCAACCTAACGGTCGATGATATTCGTGAGGTTATCGCTGCTACATCACGAAAGGATGACTACACTGGCGAGACCTCCAGCAACCTTTGGGGTGCTGGCAAGATCGATACTTACGCCGGTCTGAAGTATGTACTTGATAAGAGCGGTACAGGTATCTCCGAGCAAGGCGTGACCGAAGGTATGTTCCAAGTGGTAGGTGACCACAATGCTCATGCTGCCAAGATATACTTCGAGGAGAACGGCACTCCCGTACGTCTCTCCGTATACAATGCGCTCGGTCAGCAACTCTCTGAACAAACCCTCACCACCAATGGCGCACAGGTAGATCTCTCCGCCTATGGTGCTGGCGTATACGTGTTCAAGATGCAACGAGGTACTATTGCCAAGAGTGTGAAGATGACACTGTAATCGTGTCTATGTAGAAAGGTCTCTTCTTATTATAAGAATAGTAGAGGAGAATAAATGCAATACATTCGGAGATTGTTCGCAATATACAGTGCGTCGGTCTCCGAATGTCGCTTTTTGTAGCCTATGAATAATGTTTAACTACAATTCGTGCCGTTTGTAGATTATTTGTTATAACTTTGCAGCGTACGCAGTTGTCGCTGCGCTTTTGTATTTACTGAATATATTCATTACATCTTATATTGTCGGCTTACCACCTGTACGACGGGAATGTCGGAAGGGGGAAAGTCTCCAAAGTCATTACAACTACGAAATGAAAAGAAATCTTTTATTGCTCGCATCCTTGGCGATGCTGGGCACATCGGCTTTCGCGCAGAAGTTGTCGCCGAACACCGAACTGTTGTTGCTCAACCGCAACAATACCCAAATGCTGAAATCTTTCGGATGTGAAGAGTCCCAGACCGTAGGTGCATTCGTCAAGGTGAAGAATCAGGATGTGCTGGCCGAAATTGAAAAACTCGGTGGTGCCGTCAATACCAATCTTACCGGGGCACTTGTCACCATGACCATTCCCGTCGACAAGATACGTGCTATTGCAGAACTCGACGACGTGGAATACATACAGGTGGGCGATCCCGTCAAGGAACTGATGGACAATGCCCGTGAGGCTACCAATGTCGATCAGTGTCACGAACTTTCTGCTACCACAGGCAAGTACCGTGGTGCAGGTGTTGTCGTGGGTGTCGTGGACAATGGTATCGAACTGGGCCACGTCGACTACTACAGTCGTGACGGCAAGGAGTATCGTATCAAGAGATATTGGAATCAGCGCAAGACCGGTACACGTCCCTCCGGTTATACTTATGGTGCCGAATACAAGGATTCCGCCCGTATCGTAGCCCAAAAGTATGACTTGACCACCACCTATCACGGCGGTCACGTGCTCGGTATCGCAGCCGGTGCCGACAAGACATCCGGTTATCAAGGCGTAGCACCTGAGGCCGATATCGTGTTCGTCACCACCAATATGACCAGCACAGGCGTCACCGATGCAGTGAAGTACATCTTCGATTACGCCGAGAGCGTGGGCAAGCCTTGTGTGGTCAACCTCAGTCTTGGTTCTCACTATGGTCCGCACGACGGCAATTCGGCCAGCGACCAAACCTTCGCTTCTCTCACCGGTCCCGGTCGTATCATCGTAGGTGCTGCGGGCAATGAGGGTATGTACAACATACACGTGTCGAAGACACTCTCTGCCGAGTCTGCCGATTCTCTTTCTGCCATCGTGGCTCCGTACTCCAATGCCTACTCGAGCACCTACTATGGATCTGCAGTCGTTGATGGTTGGGGAGAAGTGAATACCAACATCGGCGCAAGAGTCGTGCTGTGCAATGTTTTGACGGGTAAGGTGCTGACATCAAGTGAACTTATCTCTACCACATCGAGCACCTCAAAGATAGTCACGCTGACCTACAATGGCACTTCCTACAAGGCCCAGATTGCTCCTTCGTACAACCAGTACAGCAACCGTCCGAATATCACCATCGCCCTGCAAGGTTCAGTGTCCGGCAATTTCCGTATGGGCGTTGTCTTCTACGGCGATGAGGGTACGACCATTCATGCTTGGGCAACCAATGAGGCCTATCAGTTTGTGGCCAACCTCAACAACTCCTGTCTGAAGAAGGGTTGGATCAACGGCAATACCGACTGCACCTCAGGCGAGACTGGCGGTACAGGTAAGACCGTCATCTCTGTCGGCTCATTCAATACCAAGATGTCGTATACCAAACTCGATGGCACTACCGAGACGTTCGAACCATCCTACTATGGCAGTTTGAGCGGTCTCTCGTCTTTCTCCAGTCACGGCCCGACGGTAGACGGACGTCAGAAACCGGACATCACCGCTCCTGGTTGTGCCATTATCTCTGCCCAGTCGCAGTATTGCACGGCAGCATCGTATGACAACTTCTCGGCTACTGGCGCTGCTGCCAAGACTACCTTCAATGGTAAGGACTATTACTACCAGGCCGAGGTCGGTACGTCTATGGCTTCTCCTTTTGTAGCCGGTGTGGTGGCCCTGTGGTTGCAGGCCGACCCGACGCTTACCCCCGACAAGATACGTGAGGTGTTTGCTCATACAGCCATTCGTGATACTTACACAGGTGAGACACCTGATGGCAACGACAATAAGTGGGGGGCCGGAAAAGTTGATGCCTATTCGGGATTGCAGTATGTCATCGAGCATAAGGGCGATGCGTCTGGTATAGAAGACCAACTCTCCGATGACGGCAATCTGTTCCGTGTGGTGACCGATAGAAACAATCATTCTGTCAAGGTATACTTCATCGAGAACGGTACTCCTGTACATGTGGTTGTCTACAACGCTATGGGCCAGCAGGTCGCAGGCGCAGATGTGACGGTCAGTGGTGAAAACCTCGATCTCAAGACATTGGCCGACGGCGTGTATGTCTTCAAACTGCAGCACGGCAGTAAGACTCAAAGCATAAAGACCGCCCTCTAAGTATAGTGAAAAGTATTGACATATATCTATATTTATTTAAGTTTTCGGATTTAGGCGAGGGATTTCAGCCCGTCTTTTCCTAAATCCGAAACTAGAATATTTATTATATTGACCGGGCAAATCATTTCCATATTGGCAATGATTTGCGCGGTCTTCTTTTTCTTGCCTTTATTCCGACAAACGAAAGAAAAGTCGTATAAATACCGTATGTATTTTTTGAATTTTTGTAAATACGCCTACATTATGTGAAAAACTTAGGGTAAAACTTGTCGGCTTTCTCGAAAAGTGTGTAACTTTGCGCATGACAGATTTGTACCGATGCCCCCTCGGAAATACCAATGTACAAGTTGGAGTGTTACAACAACTTTGCTTTTGGCATCGCGCAACGTGCATGAGTGAATGTACCCGTAAGTCATTTATATACAAATATTATTAATTAATTCTCTAAAAGTTTCAACAATGGTAGGTAAAATCTTACAGGCCGTATTTGGACTTTTGCTTCTCGGCAGTCCCGTTGCCGCTCTTGCAGATGAAGCAGATGCCCAAGTGCTCGTGCTGAAGTTTTCCGATGCCCAAACCGCCAATTTTTATTTGGCCGACCAACCCGTCATCACGTTTGGTGATGGCAAGTTTGTCGTGACATCAGGAACGACTGTCGCCGAGTACGACCAGACCGATGTGACGGAATACTATTTCGCCTCGGTACCCACAACCGTGCAGGATCACGTTGCCGGCACGTTCTCCTTCAAGTACAATGACAATGCCCATGTGTATGTGTCGGGAACAAAGGCTGCCAAGGCCACGCTTTATGACGTGAGCGGCAAACTCGTTTCCTCCGTAGCCGTCAGCGACGGTTCTGTCACGGTGAACCTTGAGGAATGCGCCCCCGGTGTCTATGTACTCAATCTCGAAAACGACCATTCATTCAAAATCATCAAAAAGTAAAAATGAGAAAACCTTTACTCCTGGCGACATTCGCCCTCTCTCTGCTTGCCCTTCCCGTGGCAGCACAGAAGACCTATACGAAGGCTCATGCTTCGATGTCGTCTATCAAGAACGCAGTCAAGGCTAAGCCCGTCGCCGACGCGCAGGCTACAACGCTCACCAGTGTCGTGGCTGCCTACTATACCAAAGCCAGCACCGGTGTCGTGCTCGACAACTATTATCTCGTACTCTCCGACAAGAGCGACGCTACCTACGACGACGCCCAAGGTTCTATCGATGCTACCGATGCCAAGGTGGTCACCCTCGACCTCTACGGCCCCGCTACCGGTAGTACCGTTCTTCCCGCAGGCGAATATGTCGCCGACGGTAGTGTGGACGATGCCGAGCAGGTATACGATCCCGACTACTCTTTTGCCGACTACTACAATGCCAACGGCAAGAGCCTGAGCGATCCTCCTCTTATCAGCGGCAATGTCAATGTGACGAAAAACACTGATGGTACTTATACCTTGACCTTCGCCGATGCCGAGGGTACGACGTATACCTACACGGGTGCGCTCTCGTTCTACGACCGCAATGGTTCTAACACCGTATATCCGCAGATTACGACCGATGTCAATACCACCTTCACTGGCGGTCTGGCCTTCTATCATGGCAATCTGATGGAATCGAACACAGGCAATATCTACATCAACCTCTATGACTGTGACTTCGACGACACTACAGGTGCGATGAACGGAAAGGGATTCAATCTTTCTATCTGTGCCTTCAACCGTCTCTTCGGCGATCCCGCACAAGCCAAGATTATTCCCGGTACCTATACCGTAGCCCGCAACTTCAATGTCAATACCTATTTCCCCGGTATGGAGATTGACTATAGCGGCATCACTGTGCTGATGGGTACTTACATCAAGCAGCGCAAAGCCATGAGCGGTGCCGACTCCGACTACGCCTTCGGTTATATCACCGATGGTACTATCACCATCACCGATGGCGATGAAGACGGTACATACAACTTCGAGGTGGACTGCACCACAGACCGTGGTCACAAAATCAAGGGTACAGCCAAGAATATCTCGTTCAACATCATCGATATGTCAGACGACGATACCAAGTCGGCCGTGTCCAACCTCGACCACGACGTGACCCTCGACCTCAGTTATATCAAGACTGCCCGTGCTTACTACACTGGCCGTCAGAACGGTGTCAACGTGTTTGTGGTAGACATAGGTTCTCCCAGCGGCAAGGACGGCAATGAGGGCGACCTCTTCAAGATGGAATTCCAAGCCTCTACCTCTGCCCAGGAATTGCCCGCAGGTACATACGAACTGATGGAGCAGAATCATCTTTGGACCAACCTCTACGCTCCCTACAAACTGACCCAAGGGTATTTCGACAACTATGGCGAGCTCATCGGTACACGCTACTGGCACTTTGCCAAGGATCGCTACCAGGTAGTCGACACCTTCGCTTCGGTCATCACCGGTCGTGTGGGAGTAGAAGTGTTGGAGAACAAGAACTATAAGTTTACCATCGACTGCGCCGACGGCCGTGGATTCCTAATCCAGGGCGAGTGGACCGGTCCGTTGGAACTCAACTACGATACCGCTACCGCCATCGATGCCATCTCAGATGACAAGAAGGTTGGCGTACGCGTCTCCGGTTCTACCGTCAGTGTGAGCGGTGCCGATGCCGACGACAAGGTCTGCATCTATACTCCCGATGGCCAACTCGTGGCCGAGGGCAAGGGCAATACTGCCATCAATACCGGTACACTGGGCGGTGGACTCTACATCGTCAAGGTAGCCGACAAAGTAACAACTAAATTTGTGATGAAATGAGAAAGACCATAGCAACACTTTTCCTGTGCCTCGTCGCCGTGTGCGGCGTCATGGCGCAGAAGACAACAAAGATAATGACCGTCGAGCAGAAGGACGGTACCAAGGTAGTCTACAAGGTAAGCAACGTGGAGCGTGTGACCTTCACCGAGAAGGAACAGGCCGAACTCGACAACCAGTGGGCTTACAACGATGACGTGAAGACCATCGGTACCATTGTACTCAACGAACTGTCCGACCAGTATCAACTCTCTCTCTACGAGACCGAGAACCCGCAGGGTGATCCCGATCTCGGCGGTGGCGACGAGCCTGATGTAGTCATCGTCATGCCGAAGTCATTGGCTGGAAAGACCGTAGACCTCTCTTCTTCTGAAGGCCAGCAGATTTATTTCACCAAGGGCTATGACGTGCTTTCTCCTACAGGTACATTGCAGGTGAAGTTTGACAAGTTCTTCAAGCAGATCACCGTCAACCTCGAGGGTGAGGTCAACGGCACTGATGATTTCCGTGCTGCCTACAAAGGCGCATTCAAGCGTGCCTACAACGCTTCGGGTACCATCACCGTCACTCCGAAGGACGGCGAGATGACCGAAAATTATATCTTCACTCCGTTCACCGTGTTGCCTACCGCAACTGGTGAACCTACCCAGTTCGCCTTCGCAGACGAGAGCGGTGCAGAGCCTGCCGACGTGAAGACTGGTAAAGTAGCCGTATGGGTGAGCGTTTCTGCATCGAAACTTTATGCCGGCGATATCGACATGGCCACCGAGACCGACAGTTACACCTTTCACTACATCGACTATGCTACGGGTCTCACCTATACTACGGTGACCTCTGGTACAATCACCACTGCGCAGGATTATCAAGGCCGCGCCTATGTCAAGGTCAACGCTACGCTGGAGGACGGCACCGTTGTCACTTGCGAGTATGTGGGCAACTACATTGAGGTGGAGAGCCTTGAAGACTTGATACCCACACCCATTCTTGCCAATGGTTGGCACTATTATGACTCTGACGGCAACGAGACCGTAAATTCTGAAATAGGAAAGGTACTCTACAAGGTAAGTTCTTCTTACGGCTATACTACCTTCTATTTCTATCAGGGTGCTGACGATAGCAAGTACACCAGCGACAAGGTCACCTTGCAGGTTAAGAGCGACTGGATCAATGGTGGCAAGAAAGATCTCTCCGCTCTTGCTGACGGCGATTTGTTCTCTATCAAGTACAGCGATATCGAACTCAAATCTCCCGATTCCAAGTATAGTGGCTATGCACTCGTTCCCAACAACGGTACACTTACCATCACTTGTGACGATGAGGGCAATTACGACTTCTACCTCGATATCACCAATAAGTACAGTTGCACTGCTACAAGTATCACCGATGGTGGCAACAATGCCCGTCTGGTACTCTCTTACAAGGGCCAGATGACCGGTACTTATTGATACGTTGATAGAAAATTTTAAAAACAAACAAAGAAGTGTCGGGTCGGCCTTTCGTCGGGTCGGCACTTTTTCGTAAATGCTCCACGTCTGTGTCGCCGCCCTTGACGGGGCACAGACAATACTTTCCATAAAAAACGAAAAGACGCAGAACGCACTTTCTGCGTCAACAATGAAAAAACAATAACCCAAACAATGAAAAGAAATTATATCCTGCTCGCTTCTCTGCTGATGGCGGGCGGATCGGTGTTCGCGCAGAAACTGTCGCCCAACACCACACTGATGTTGATGGACAACAGCACGTCGGTCATCGGCGTGAAGTCTACCGACCAAAACGAAACCTATATCGAGGCCTTCATCCATGTCAGCGACGCATCGGTTGTCGATGAGTTGAAGGGCCTTGGAGTCACTGTACAGTCGGTTTTCTCCGATCGCCTTGTGACTGCCGCCGTACCTATGTCTGCCATCGGAAAAGTGGCCGACCTTGCTGGCGTGGAATACATTCAGGCTGGCAGTGAGGCCCGTCTGCTCATGGACGAGGCCCGCAAGGATTGCAATGTGGATGCTTGCCATACGGCTACGGCCGATATGGGCGCCTATACAGGAAAGGGAGTCGTAGTCGGCATTGTCGACAATGGTTTCCAGTACAGTCATGTCGACTTTATGAATGCCGATGGCACTGCCACCCGTATCAAGCGCGTGTGGGATCAGAACACGACGGGCAAGGCACCGAAGAATTATGATTATGGTACTGAGTATACTGAACTGGACGAGATGAAGGCCGCCAAATATGATATGACCTCCACCTTTCATGCCAGTCATGTGACAGGTATCGCTGCCGGTGCCGACAAGTCGACCAATTATTATGGCGTTGCTCCCGATGCCGACCTTGTACTCGTAAGTTTCAAGAATGCCACCACCAATATCGTTGACGGTATCAAGTACGTCTTCGACTACGCCGAAAGCGTAGGCAAGCCCTGCGTGGTCAATATCAGTCTTGGTCAGCATCTCGGTCCGCACGACGGCACATCGGCCACCGACAAGGCTTTTGCCGAGATGACCGGTCCGGGTCGTATTATCGTGGGTGCCTGTGGCAATGAGGGTAGTGAAAATCTCCATGCCACCAAGACTTTCACCGAGAGCGACCAGACGATGAAGGTGATGCTCGGATATGGTTCGTCGACCTCTTCTACCAAGACGTCGTATGTAGACATTTGGGGAAACAAGGATACTGATATCAAGGTGAAGACCGTTGTTGTGGAGAATCTCCGCGGCAAGATTGTGGCAGAGTCGCCCGAAGTGTCAGTCGGCGGTACTACCGACGCGAAGTACACCTTCCCCGATGGCAGCAATGTGGTGGCTACCGTACAGATGGCGGCTACCCGCGATGCCAGCAACAAATGTCCTGACGTATTGCTCATGTGCCGTGCCACAAGCATCACCGAGGGCTACAAACTCGGAATCGTGGTCACTGGTGAGGCCGGCAGTACCGTTCATATGTGGAACTGTGCCAGCAACGGCGTGTTCCTCACACCCAACAAACGCGGATGGACCAATGGTGACAACAATTATACCACGGGTGAACTTGGTGGAACGGGCGAAGGTGTCATCTCTGTCGGTTCGTACAATACCAAACTGACCTATACCACCATCGGTGACGGAACGTATGAGGCCAACACCGATCTTGTCGGACAACTGCACGACATCTCCAGTTATTCGAGTATCGGTCCGACCGTTGACGGTCGCACCAAGCCCGATGTGACAGCCCCCGGCTGTGCCATCGTATCGGCTACGTCGCGCTACTATGCCTCGTTCAGTGCTTCTTCTTCAGTGGCTCAAAGCGGTAGCGACTACTATGACATCAATATCGGAACCTCGATGGCATCGCCTTTCGTGACTGGTACGGTAGCCCTTTGGCTGCAGGCCAACCCCAACCTCACACCCGCTCAGGTGCGCAACATCATACAAAAGACTTCGCGCCATGATGAGTATACGGGAGAGGCAAGCACGACCAACTATGTGTGGGGCGCTGGCAAGATCGATGCTTTGGCTGGACTCAAGGAGGCTATCACCTATACTACCGGTATCGACGATGCTGTGCAGACTGCCCCGCTCTTCCGTGTGGAGACCGACAGTCGTAGCCATACTGCCCGCTTCTATTTCGCCGATGCCACAGGCACGGCTGACGTAGCCGTCTACAATGCCGTCGGTCAGCAAGTGGCCAGTGCCGTCGTGACAGGCAACGGACAGAGCATGGATCTCTCTACGCTGGCTTCTGGTGTGTACTTGTTCCGCATGCAACGCGGCAATCAGGTGCAGACGCTGAAGGTAGCGCTCTAATCGACAATCTGCGTGATGCAGAACTATGGAGAATACGTCAGCCAAGGCGTATTCCCGTATGATGGGTTCTATATTATATAAATGTAGAACCCATCTTATCCAAGGTATGAAGATTCTGTTTTTCAAAAAATAGGTATTTATGAGAAAACTGTTACTTTCACTCTTCTCCTCTGTCCTTGCCGTAGCGGCGAGTGCGCAGAGTTATTACTCCACAGACTTCTCTTCCGAGGAAGAGTTTGATAAGTGGACTGTGATTGATGCCAACGGTGACGGTGCTACATGGCAGTACGACACCAGCGGTTCTTACTCCCCCGTGTTCTATCCCTACCACGCCACCAATACGGGTGACGACTGGCTCATCTCTCCAGCCATCACGCCTACGGCCGATGGCAAGGTGATGGTGAGTTACACCACATGGGGTACCTACTACGGCGAGGCAATGGACGTGTATACCGGCACTGACGCTACGGTAGAAGGTATGACCACCTTGCAGGCATCCTATACCAATATCAAGGGCGAGAGCACTCCCGGCTATTTCTTTTGTGAAGTGAAGAAGGACACTCCCTTCCGTGTGGGCTTCCATTGTGTCAGTCCTGCCGACCACTGGAAATTCTACATGTGCTCGTTTTCAGTCAAGGTCATCGAAAAGGTGGTTGACCTGAAGGTCGACAGCATCCTGTCGCCTGTCACAGGCAAGAATCTGTCCGAGGAGACTGTCACCGTGCGCGTGAAGAACGACGGACTTGACGACGCTCCCGGTTTTGATGTGGCTTACTCGCTCGACGGCGGCGCTGCCGTGACCGAGCATGTCGGCACGACGCTTGCGGCCGGACAGTCGATGACGTACACCTTCACGACCAAGGCCAACCTCTCTCAACCGCGCCACAAGTACACGCTGAAGGCCTACTCCGTGAGCGAGTATGATATTGCTCCCGCCAACGATACGCTGACCACAGCCGTACGCCATTCCGCTCCCACCACCGCTCCCTATACTATGGGCTTCGAGGGCTCGGAGGATACCGATGAACTGAAGTTCTACAATCTCAACGGTGACAGTGGCGACTGGTCGGTCTACACTTCCTACTGGATGAATATGGCCCGCAACGGCTACTCCTGTCTGGCCTACAACTACGACTCTACCCACGATGCTGACGACTGGGCCATCCTCGATGGTATCAACGTGGAGGCCGGCGACTATGTACTGCGCTACTGGTACTCTGGATCAGACGGCCACAAGGAACGTCTTGGCGTATATTACGGCAATGGTGATACGCCCGACGATATGACCCACAAGGTAGATGAGCAGAATCCTGTCACCGAGGGTGCATACAAAGAGTCGTTCAAGATACTTCATTTCGATGAACCGCAGACCATCTACCTCGGTTTCTACTGCTTCAGCGACAAGGATGAGAACTGGCTGACCATCGATGATGTGCAGTTCTACAAGGCTTCGAGCGATGCTGTCGATCTTGTGGTGAGCGAGATTAGCAAGCCCTACGACTATGTGCGTACCCCCAACGACAAGGATGTCACCTTCGAGGTGAAGAATGTCGGTATCAAGGATACCAAGGGCACCATCACCGTGAGCGTCGATGGCGAGCAGAAGGCTTCCGTCGCTCTCGATATCGTCGCCCAAGAGATCAAGAGCCTTACCGCTCCCAATGCTCTTGTCGGTCTGGCCGCGGGTAAGCACACCCTCAAGGTGTCTGTGACCAGTGATGATGACAATGATGAGAGCAACAACACCGTAGAAAAGGAGATTGTTGTGCTTGGCGATCCCACGGTGCTCTACGATTTTGAGGATGCCAAGATTCCCGACTCGTTCAGTTACTATGTCGGTGACAACGGTACCATCAATGCCGATGCCGGCGCAGAGTTCAATGATAAGGGCTGGGGTATCATCGATGTAGAGTCGCACGCTATGTACGGCGAACATGTACTGGCCGGAACAAGTTGGATAGACGGCGTGAACAATGTCGATCGCTGGGTGATCCTTCCGCAAGTGAAGGTCAGCGGTGACAACTGCTACTTGGCTTGGGATGCAAGTTCCGGTAATCCTAACTATCTCGAAACCTACAAGGTGAAGATTTCCGACGGATCGGGCAATCCCGCCGACTATTGGTACTCTACTTCCAAAGAGGTCAAGGACGAAAGCATCTATCCCAAGACCCGCGGTATCGATCTCAGCAAGTATGCTGGCAAGGATATCTACATCGCCTTCGACATAACCAGCGAACCGGGTGAGTTCCTCGTGCTCGACAATATCGGTATCTACGGCGATGCCAATCTCGTACCCACAGGCATCACCGATACGGAGAACGCAACCGATGCCATTGTCGTGACGGGCAACGAAATCACTTCTGCAGCCGCCGAGAAGATCAGCGTGGCCGACCTCAGTGGTCGTACCGTACTGAGCGTTGATGGTCAAAAGGCCGATGTCAGCGCACTGCATCCCGGTGTATATGTCGCTGTGGTGAAGACCGCAAATGGTCAGCACTCGCTGCGTTTCGTGAAGAAATAAATGTAGGTGGTGATTTTTTTATTTACCACCTTTTAAGGAATATCGTAAATGGCGAGTGCCAATAGGAACTCGCTGTTTACGATTTTTTCTTGTCAGACACCAATATTTTTTTAAAAACTACAAAGGCTTTGTACGGTCAGTACAAGGCCTTTGTAGTGACCGTACAAGGGCCTTGTAGCGACCATACAAGGCCTTTGTACGATTCGTACAAGGCCGTTATACAAATCTGATGTGACAAAAAGAGAGTGGAAAAATGGATAGGGTAGGGTAGAATGATGGATATGTTGATGTGTCGATACCACGAAAGCGCCGGACTCTTGTCGGAGTCCGGCGCTTTCGTTAGGGGAATGTTGAAGGGAATGAATATGCCCGTTGTTTCACCGCTATTGCAGATTGAGTTTTTTGAGCAGGGCTTTGCTTTGCTCCTGTATGTGTCGGCCTTGTCGGGAAAGGTCTTCGCGCATGGCGTTGATGTCGTTGAACATCTCTGCGGCAGCGGTTTGTAGAGCGTTTGGCTGGCGCAGACTACGGTCGGCATACGGATTGACGATGATTTTGATGCCTTTGGGCTGTAGTTCTACGTCGATATCCTCGCCAGTGGTCACGGGGTCACCGTCGTAGTGTATCACACCCGGTGAATTGCGGTGGATGTGGAGTTTGCGGCATCTGAAAGTCTTGATTTTCGAGTTTCTGTCGAGCGTCTTGTTGAACATGTCGATGCTGACTTGCGGTGCTTCGAACACATCGAACGGTTCCATGATGACCACATCGAGCAGTCCGTCGCTCATCGAGGCTTGCGGGGCGATGTAGGCATTGTTGCCGTATTGGGAGGCGTTGGCGCAGGAAATAAGGAAGGCCTTGTACTTGTGGGTGCCGCTTTCGTCTTCGAGTACATAGGTCTCGGGCTTGTATTTGAGGCCTTCGCGCAGTATGTTTTCGGCGTAGGTGATGGGACCGCGTTTCCCGGCCTCGGCGAATTTTTGGCTGATGAAGGCATCGAAGCCCATGCCGCAGGTACAGAAGAAGGGGTAACCGTTGATGATGCCGTAGTCGAGGTCGCGTATCTCGCAGATATTGATCAGTTCGATACACTTGTGTACGTTCATCGGCAACAACAGATGACGGGCCAGTCCGTTGCCCGATCCGCAAGGGATAATGCCCAGTGCCGTATTGGAATGTACGATGGCGCGTGCCACCTCGTTGACTGTGCCGTCTCCGCCGATGGCTACGACAAGGTCGATACCGTCGTTCTTGGCTTGGGTGGCAATCTCGGTGGCGTGGCCGGCGTATTGTGTGGTCACAATCTCGTAGTCGAATTTCTGCTTGTCGAGTTCCCTGTCGATGATGTCGGGGATGCCGGCTTTGCTTGATGTTCCGGAAATGAGGTTGATTACGAAAATGATCTTTTTCTTCATCTTCTTGCTTTTGTGGCCGTTGGTGTGTCCGTTCGGTGTACGCATATCGGTGTACACGTTCGGTGTGTGGTGAATGACAAAGTTATGAAAATACTCTTATATTTCGTGCGTTCACCCCCGTAAAAATCCCGAAATGGCATATTTCTTGGAAAAACAGAACTTATGTAGCACATTTTTTGTACCTTTGCGCCTTGTAACGGCAGATTCTAAAAATCACCAAAGTAGGACACTGTCGATTGTAAAGTTATATGATGCGTGGAATTCGTAGACCACGCTTGAACTGATCAAACTGGTTTTATTACACCTATTTATAATAGAATGGGACAATTACAAGAAAGATACAAAGCGTATCGCCTTCCGCAGAAGTTCATGGCAGAGGGCGTGTATCCCTATTTTCGCGAGATAACAAGCAAACAGGGCACTGAAGTAGAAATGGACGGACACAATGTGTTGATGTTCGGTTCAAATGCATATACCGGTCTGACCGGTGACCAGCGTGTCATCGATGCCGCCAAGGCCGCTCTCGACAAGTACGGTTCCGGTTGCGCCGGAAGCCGTTTCCTCAACGGAACACTCGATCTCCACGTGCAGTTAGAGAAAGAGTTGGCAGAGTTCATCCATAAGGATGCAACCCTCTGCTTCTCTACCGGATTTTCAGTCAATGCCGGCGTGCTCGCCATGGTAGTAGGCCGTGGTGACTATATTCTCTGCGACGACCGCGACCATGCCAGTATCGTCGACGGCCGCCGTCTGTCCTTCGCCCGTCAGTTGCACTACAAGCACAACGATATGGAGGACTTGGAGAACATCCTCAAGACCCTGCCCCACGAGGCAGTCAAACTGATTGTGGTCGATGGTGTATTCTCCATGGAAGGTGATTTGGCCAATCTGCCCAAGATTGTCGAACTGAAGCATAAGTACAACTGCTCCATCATGGTAGACGAGGCCCACGGTCTCGGTGTGTTTGGCAAGCAGGGCCGTGGCGTGTGCGACCATTTCGGACTGACCGACGAGGTAGACCTCATCATGGGTACCTTCTCCAAGTCGCTCGCCAGCATCGGCGGTTTCATTGCCAGTGATGCAGACACTATCAATTATCTGCGTCATACTTGCCGTACCTATATCTTCAGCGCTTCCAATACGCCAGCCGCCACGGCTGCTGCGCGTGAGGCCCTCCACATTCTGCAGCAAGAGCCGGAGCGTCTCGAAAACCTTTGGAAGGTGACCAAGTATGCCCTGCGTCGCTTCGGTGAGGAAGGCTTCGAGATTGGTGAGACGGAGAGCCCCATCATTCCGTTGTATGTACATGATGTGGACAAGACGTTTCTCGTGACCAAGTTGGCCTACGACAACGGCGTGTTCATCAATCCCGTCATCCCGCCCGCATGCGCCCCTCAAGATACTTTGGTGCGTTTTGCTCTCATGGCTACCCATACCGAGGAGCAAGTGGAGCGCGGCGTACAGATACTCAAGAAGATATTTGTAGAGCAGGGCATCATCAAGTAAGACAAATCATATTCTTTTAAAATAGTGCGCACACCTTGCGTGTGTGTACGTGAAAAGCCGGACAAGCGGTCTTTTCGTTGGCTTCCAAGTGATAGTCAAACGGAGGATTGCAGTTCGGCTTTCTTCTACGTTACCCGAAAATTAGACGATGAAGAACCTTACCTATATTCTCGTTTCTCTATTTCTTTTTTTGTGTTCCCCCCTCTACGGTCAAGTATCGCGCCGAGAGACAGAATCACTCGCAACTGAGATTCTCAGGCAGGCTTCGGTGACGGGCTTTCATCCCACAGACGACGAACTGGCCCGGTTGGCAGCGGCAGGCAATATCAGTATCGACATGATCTGCAAACTGCACGATCCTGACGATGCACGCCAGATACGTATGTGTCACCGTCTGGTAGAGGCCGTAGTGTCGCATACGTTGGAGAAAAATGTCTCTACATCTGCATCTCAAGTGCGTGCCGGACTCAAGAAAGCGATGGATCGTAGTGATGATGCCGACACCCGTATCTGGCTGATGGATCAACTCTCCCTTTTTGCTTGCGCAGACGATGCGCCGCAGTTTGAACTCTACCTTGATGATCCGCAGACCTCCGCGGCAGCGACCAAGGCGCTTGTTGCCCTACCCGGTATCACGGCACGTGTCGATTCGATGGCCCGCACCGCTCCATCTGCCGACAACCCCTATGCACTGATAGCAAAGGCACGTCACGGCGATATGGTGGCCACCAATTCCGTAACTGCGGCCCAGACTGCGGCAAAGCCCAAGCCAACAGCCCTGCCGTTTTGGACAACCGATGTAGACAAAGCCTTCGAACGACTCGGGGAGCAACGCGACGCAGTGGCAGACAGTCTTGTTATGGCTGGGGATGTCCGTTCGGCAGTGCCCGCTCTGCTGTCGTGGGCTTCACGTCAAAGTAGCGACCGGCGCAGTACCGCCCTTGTACGCGCTGTGGCCAAAATCGCTCAAAGTGACTTGACGGGAGACGAACGCTATCTCCTGCTCCGCGCGACGGATGCATTGCAACCCTGTGCGGATCTCAGACGAAAGATCATTCTCGATCTCGGTACCACCCACACCGTTCAGGCTTTGGCTTATCTCCGTCAGTATTGCGATGTCCCCGAATATGCCGATGCCGTAGGTGTGGCGGTACACGACATTACGAGTCATGCCTCAGAAACTGTTGGTGGGCGACATGTGCGCACGCTACTCAATGTGGCCAAACATGCCTATGTACGCCACTATGACGAGGAAGGAGCAGGCGCGGCCATCGATGATATCTTGGCTTGCCTTGACGGAGGTGGAACGGAAGGCTACGAACTGGGTCAGACTTCTACGACAATGGGCAAGCGAGGATATTGGAATATGTACGAGGATATGAGTGATTGCCTTGTTGCCTTCGACTGGAAGGCAGAAGGAACACTTACGGTGCAGTTGCGGTCGATGCCTGTCGTGTTCCTTGACAAACGGCTCGGTGTGCGGGTGGCAGGCAGTAGGACATGGCATCCGCTTTCGATGGTAGACGATTGGATGACGGCTCGCATCAGCCTGATAGACGGTCGTGTCTCCGTCAGTGTAGACGGTCATCCTGTCATTACAGAGGTCCCACTGGCCAGCGATGACGCAGGAGAACAGGTAAAACGTTCAGGATACCTTTCCTTCAATGCCGATGAGAGCGGTGCTACCGTCCGCCAACTCTGTGTGCGGAAAACAGGCACTACTCGTTGACCGATGACATGGCGTCTTTGTCCGTTCACCCCGATTTTATTCATCAAAAACTTGTGTGTTCGGGAAATAATGAGTACTTTTGCACTCGCTAAATGCAAGCGGGGCGTAGCGCAGCCCGGTAGCGCTCCTGGTTTGGGACCAGGCGGCCGCAGGTTCGAATCCTGTCGCCCCGACAGGTTAGTAGGGTGCTTCCCATTTGGGAAGCACTTTTTTGATGTTGGAGGTTTGATTTTCAACTACGACGTTTTCGCCCCATACCAAAGGCCGCAGATAATTTTGTCGTTTTTGCATTTTCCTTGCAAAAACGCTTGCATTTGTAAAAATATGTTCCTATATTTGCAAAATCCATATAAAGAAACGCTTATGGATGACTTATCTATGACAAACCGATATCTCCGGATGGAGGCAAATGTATAACTCAAAATAATGTTTGGCTATGAATAGAAATCGGATTATACAATTTCTTGATTCCTTGGAAGAACAAGGCATCATGGCAGCAGACCAGCAGACCTTGGTGTTGCGCTCCGAGTTTGACACTTTCGGAGGAGACGATGAAAAGCCTCGTATTAACCGTTCGTACGAAACGTGCGGAAAAGGCAAGTTCAATGACAGATGTACGAATATCGGCAGACTCTCTTGTGCGGGAAGTAATAATGATAAATGCGTGAATACAGGAGATGAATCTGACTCTACAGATCATTGTTACTAAGCGGTAGCGAGGGATATGTAAAACAACAATAAAAACGAAAACATTATGGACAAGACACGTATTGTAAAATTCCTTGATTCTTTGGAAGAACGTGGTTTGATGACCGCGAATCAACAATCTATTGTATTGCGCCCAGAAGATGGTGGCGTGTTGGCGACAGGAACCAATGCTGGTTGTGTAAATAATAATGCCAAATCCTGTAGTGGAAGTGGAGATACAAATACGAGATGTACAAATATGGGTGATGCTTGTGCAAATAGCATGAATTATACTTGTATTAATCCACCAGGAGGTTCGGTCGGCACAAATGTGAGTACAGAATCTTGCGGCGGATAGACCTTTGCCGTTGTAAGATAGTATTTCCAAATGCTGACATCTCCTAAGTGATATTATTCGCCTTTTTGTTTTGTCGATTGCTATATTGCAAAATAAAGCAATCGACAATATAATATATAATCAATGTAAACTCAAGATTTTATGAAACGTTATCTCTTACTACTGGCAACCGTGTGTATGGCTTTCACAATGTTTGCGCAGTCTTCCAATATATTGTCCGGAGTTGTTGTTGACGAGAGGGGAAACGCCGTGGAAAGTGCAGTCGTTTCTTGGTTGGCTTTGCCTGATAGTGTGTTAATCACAAATGGTATAAGTGATGCAACGGGACATTTTTCGCTTGTTGCGCCAAAATCAGTTCCCGACAGTAGTGTGGCGGTATTGTCGTGTGTCGGATACACTCGTTCAGTGGTAACGATTGATGCGAAACAGAGCAAAGGATTACGTTTTATAATGAAAGAAATGTCTCATCAACTTCAAGGAGTGACCGTGACGGCCAAGTCTACAATGAAGGGCGTGCCTGGTGGATATTCTTTCAAACCAGGCGGTACAGATTTGTTGCTATCTGATGGTAACGAATTACTGAAAAATGTGCCTATGCTTAGCGGTACTGCGGGTTCTTACAAACTGCTTGGGATGCAAAAGGCGAGGATTTATCTCAATGGGCGTGACCCACATATGGACTCAAGTATGTTGTATGATTTGCTGGCCAATGTGAAACCAGCAGACATAGAACGTGTGGAACTAATCTTCAATCCGGGAAGTTCGCGTAGTGCTTCTGACCAAAGTGGCATTGTGAATATCGTGTTAAAGCGTCGCCCCGACTTCGGTTTTAGAGGTAGCGTGTATTTGAAGGCATCAGAAAACAACAATCATGTTTCGAACGAAGAAGCCATCAATCTCTCCTATTCTCACGGTAGATTTCGTGCAACGGGGAGTCTCACTTTCAATGCGTCCAATATCTACTCAAAGGATGAGACTGACTACAATTATTTAGACACTAAGGTGAATAGCACCAATATTTCATTTTCAAAAGAAAAGAAATACAAACCACATATCGGCGCATTGGTGTCGTATGACCTATCCCCCAAAAGTACGATTGGCGTAAGGGTCATGGAGGATCTGACACTTTCGAGGAACTTCGGTTTGACGCATACGAAAAATACAGATGCAGAAGGTATTGTCTCAGAGATTTCAACAAACAGAACCTATCGGACGCCCTTAGGCGCAAAAACAGATGCGACCTTATTCTATTACCTCACCACCGACAAACAGGGCGGTGGATTGGATGTCAGCCTGAACTATATCAACAACCATGCCCCTACCCGAGATACGATGACCTATATCGGTGTGGGGCAGAGCGCAGAAGCATACATCCCATTCGTTCAGAATGTCGGGTCGTCTTTCAATGCTTGGCAAGCCCAAGCCAAATATATGCAAAATTTTGCGGATGGGTCGAGCCTTTCTTTTGGCGCACAATACAATTTCTCACGTACCGACAAAGACTTTCTTCATGCTGATTTGAAGGGTGATATTTTCGTTCGCGATGACGGACAAAGCAATCGCTTTGTATATGACGAGATGGTGTCTGCAGTTTTTGTCAATTACGACCGTCAGTGGAACAAAACATTCAGTTCTTCCACAGGTCTGCGTGGAGAGCATACGCATATTCGTGGAGACCAGCGCGTGACCAATGAGGTGTTTCGGAGAAACTATTTTCACCTTTTGCCCAATGTAGGTTTGACATTCAGCATGGCCGAAGGTAAGCATATCATTGGACTGGATTATTCTCCCATTTTGGTGCGACCTGATTATGTATTCTTGAATCCTTTTAAGGTATGGTCTTCTGCCAATACCTATCGGGTGGGCAATCCCGATTTGAAGACTATCTACATTCATTCAGGGGATTTTCGCTATACTTTGTTCGGAAAGTATACGCTTGGTCTGCGTGCCATGTTGATGCCGCATAACTTTGCAGACTTTACAACATCCGATGGACATAACAATACGGTCTGCTCTTATATCATGTATGGAAAATCTCAAATTTATGATATAATTTTGTCGGGCTATCAAAGTTTCTTGAAGGGTCGTCTTCGTGTTTTTGTGAATATTGATGCCAATTACCGAAATTTTAACGCCAATGTGCAAGGTCTTCAGAATTCCAATCATGGATGGCGCCTTCTCACCACGGAAACCATATCAGGATATTTTGAAAAGGACTATACATCAGGTATCTCTGTTGTACACGCATGGCAAGGACGCCATCTGGAGCCGCAACGAGTAGAAGCATCCCATCATTATCTGTCGGCTACTTTATGGAAAAAATTCAAGTGGAACGGGCATTTGGAAATAGGGTATTCCACCACGTTGCCTTCCACACTCATGCAGTCTTATGATACGCCCAACTATCGCTACGTTTCTCGTTCGCTGGGGTCGCAGGCTGCGGTAAGTGTCACTTATGTTCAGCGTTTCGGCAAGAAGAAAATAAAGGAAGCCAAGGGGCATTCCGGAAACTCCTTCTCGGGGAGAATGTGATCATAAAGTAATGATAAGGTGTGGAAAATATGACTAATGTGTATTAATTCGTAAAATATCCATCAAAAAGTTTGTTTGCTTTATTATATGTATGTATATTTGCAATGGAGAAGGCGATTTCGTTGAAAAAACCTTAGTATATATACTCTATGAGATTTCTTCCTTTTGTCTTTTAGGACGAGGAAATAATATTTATATTTTTAAAAACGCAAAACAATGAACAAAGATCGTATCGTAGAGTTCCTCGATTCTTTGGAACGTCGTGGCATAATGGCCGCTGATCAGCAGTCTGTGGTATTGCAACCTGCGAAAGATGATGTGATTGCCGGTTCTAATAGCAAAAGTTGTCTAAATAAAACTATTGATTCTTGCAAAGGTGTCAATGAACGTTGTACAAACCAAGGTAAAGCCTGCGCAGATAGTATAAATGATGTTTGCATAAATTCTGGGTCTAGTTCAGGAAGCACAAACGTGAGTACAACTTCTTGCAGAGGATAACGGTTCGGTATTCGAGACCATAATTCTTGGTGACGTAAACTCTTTATATCTCACACTTTAATTCTAATATTGTCGATTGCTATCTTATATTGAGTAGGGGCAATCGACAATATATGTAATTCAACTTTCAGCCCGCCTTCGTCTAAATTCGAAACTTAAATATGTAATCAATAGAACTCAAAATATTATGAAACGCTATCTCTTATTGTTACTCTCTTTGTGCGCAGTTACCACAATGTTTGCTCAGTCTTCCAATATGTTGTCGGGTGTGGTGGAAGATGAAAGTGGAAATGCTGTGGAAGGTGCTGTCGTTTCTTGGCTGACCTTGCCTGATAGCGCACTTGTCGTAAATGGTATAAGTGATGCGTCGGGACACTTCTCGCTTGTAGCGTCAAAAACCGTGTCCGACAGTAGCGTGGTAGCGGTGTCGTGTATTGGCTATGCACATTCTGCGATTACTATTGATACGAAAAAGAGCAATGATTTGCGTTTTATATTAAAGGAAATATCCCTTCAACTTCAAGGCGTGACCGTAACGGCCAAATCCACAATGAAGGGAGTGCCAGGAGGATATTCTTTCAAACCGGGTGGTGCAGACTTATTGCTTCCCGACGGTAATGAACTACTGAAGAATGTACCGATGCTCAGCGGAAAACCCGGTTCTTATAAGTTGCTTGGAAAGCAAAAAGTAGTGGTTTATCTCAACGGACGAGATCCCTATATGGACTCGGGTATGTTGTATGATTTGCTGGCCAATGTGAAACCGTCGGATATAGAACGTGTGGAGTTGATTTTCAATCCCGGAAGTTCACGCAGCGCGTCTGACAATAGCGGTATCGTGAATATTGTATTGAAACGTCGCCCTGATTTTGGTTTCAGAGGAAGAGCAAGTCTAAGCGCATCTGAGAAAAATGATCATGTCTCCAACAACGGGAACCTCAATCTTTCTTATTCGCATGGAAAATTTCGGATGATGGGAAATCTTTCTTATGATGTGACCAATAATTATTCGAAACATGAAGTGGAATACAAGTATCTTGATACAAAAGTGAATTCCTCTAATTTTTCGAATTCCAAAGAAAAAGGACACAAACCATATCTTGGTGTTACCATGTCGTACGACCTGTCACAGAAAAGCACCATTGGCCTGACGTTTATGGAGAAATTGACGGTTTCGAAGAATAATGATTTTACGCATACGACAACCACGGATGCAGCGGATGTCGTGTCTGAGATATCAACGAATAGGGCTTATCGTACACCCCTTGGGGCAAAGACCGATGTGACCTTGTATTATTATCTCATGACAGACAAGCGAGGCGGGGGATTGGATGTCAGTCTGAACTATGTCAACAACCACGTCCCAACCCGTGATACGATGACTTATGTCGGTACAGAAGAAATTGTAAAATCATACGTTCCGTTTGTCCAAAATGTAGGGTCTTCTATCAATGCTTGGCAAGCCGATGCAAAATACAAACATAATTTCTCAGACGGCTCCCGCCTGTCTTTCGGTGCGCGATGGAATTCCTCCCGCACGGACAATGACTTGTATCGTGCTGAATTGAAGGATGGTGTTTTCGTTCGTGATGACGGACAGAGCAATCGTTTTGTATATGACGAAATGGTATCGGCCCTATTCATGAAATATGACCGTCAGTGGAATAATGTACTAAGCACCACTATCGGTCTACGAGGTGAATACACGCATTCTCAAGGAGATCAGCGTACGACGAATGAAGTGTTCAAAAAAGATTATTTCAATCTTCTGCCCAACGTCAGTTTGATTCTTAATATAGCCGAAGGCAAGCATATTATGGGATTGGATTATGCACCGTCTATGTTTCGTGCTCCTTACAGCGTCTTGAATCCTTTCAAGGTGTGGACCTCGTCCAATACCTATCAGGTGGGCAATCCTGACTTGAAGGGTTCCTACAATCATTATCTGACATTTCGATACACCTTGTTCGAAAAGTATACGCTTTCAGCAACGGGCATATGGTCACCGTATACTTTTGCTGATTTTACAACGTCAGACGGGCAGAACAATACGGTCTTGTCACATCGTAAATTTGGCAAGAGCAATGAGTATGAGATAAATTTATCGGGTAGCCAAAGTTTCCTAAAAGGACGTCTACGCATTTGGGCCTATGTTAGCGCCTATTACCATAATTACGACATCGATGTGCAGAATGTGCAGAGTACGAGTCATGGATGGCGTCTCATCACTATGGAGAATGTGACGGGATATTTTGAAAAAGACTACACCTCCGGCATCTCTGTTGATTATATTTGGGAAGGACGCCATGTGGAGCCGCAACGTGTAGACGCTCCCAATCATTATCTGTCATTTTCTTTATGGAAGACTTTCAAATGGAACGGACATTTAGAATTGGGTTTCAGTACCATACTGCCTTCCACTCTTATGCAGTCTTATGATACGCCCACCTATCGTTATGTTTCCCGCTCGCTGGGGTCGGAGGCTACGGTAAGTGTCACTTATTCTCAACGTTTCGGCAAGAAAAAAATCAAGGATGCCAAAGGACATTTGGGAAATTCCTTCTCTGACCGAATGTAGTAAAATGATGCACAATTCTTAGATTTTGCGCAATAAATGCCTTTTATTTGTAGTATCCGTTGTTTTTTTTTTTTGTAAAAAGATTTGTTGAAATAGAAAAATGTCTATATATTTGCGTTATTGATTAGGAAATGTGTAAAGATGTTCCAATGGATACTTATTGTTTCCAATCTTCGGATGAAGATTTATTGTTAAACTCAAAAAACATAAAACCATGGACAAGAACAGAATTATCAAATTTCTTGATTCCTTAGGGGAACGAGGAATTATGGCTCCAGGACAACAATCTGTCGTGTTGAGAGCAGAAATGAATGATGTCGTGGCAGGAAGCAATCTTTTGACTTGTACAAATCGCAGTGCGGAATCCTGTACAGGAAAAGATAATGCGAACAATAAATGTACCAATATTGGAAAAGATGCTTGTGCAGGAAGTACTAATAATGAATGTGACAATCCATTGGTAGATACAACGATTACGAATTTACTGATTCTAGCATGTAAGAGTGGAACGTGATTGTTGATGTTTCGGGAAAGGCTTCTTTCTGACTCATTGGTGAATATTCCTTTATGAATTTTAGCGGTATCGTCGGTTGGTTGCGGTGGGTGCTAGACAATCGGCGATGCTAATTTTATTACCGTAAAACTCAGAATTTTATGAAACGATACTTATCCTTAATAATAACTATTTTATGTTTGGGGGGCGTTACATTTGCGCAATCTACAAAAACTTTGTCGGGTGTTGTGGTCGATGAAAATGGTAATGCAATCGAAAGTGTTGTCGTTTCATGGTTGGGTTTGCCAGACAGTACCCTTATAGTCAATGGCATTAGTGATGCGACTGGTCATTTTACACTGAAAGCCACAAAATCTATTCCCGATAGTACAGTTGCTGTGTTGACATGTATTGGTTATACCCGTTCTGTAATTGCAGTTGATGCAAAAAGTAGCGCAGACTTTCGTGCCGTGTTGCAAGAATCCTCCCATAATCTTGAGGGTGTTACCGTGACGGCCAAATCTACATTAAAGGGAGTACCAGGAGGGTATGCCTTCACTCCTGGAGGTGCCGATCTGTTGTTACCCGATGGAAACGAACTCTTGAAGAACGTGCCAATGCTCAGCGGAAAATTTGGTTCATACAAATTGCTTGGCAATAAAAACGCAAAGGTCTACATTAATGGCAAAAATCCATATATGGATGCCAGTATGATAAATGATCTGCTGGGTAGTGTAAAACCGTCTGATATAGAGCGTGTGGAGTTGATCTTCAATCCTGGCAGTTCGCAAAGTGGTTCAGATCAAGATGGCATCTTGAATATCGTGTTGAAACGCCGTCCTGATTTCGGTTTCAATGGTAGTACGTATTTGACGGGGAGTTACAAAAACAAACATGTCTCCAATAGCGATTACCTCAACCTTACTTATTCTCGAGGAAGATTTCGAGTGACATCCAGTTTCTCTTTCGAAGAATGGAACCACTATACTAAAGCCGATACGGAATACGACTACCTCGACACCCAAGCAAAAACAAACATTTTTTCGGCTTCCAAAGAAAAGTCGTACGCCCCTTCTGTCGGTGTATTGGCCTCATATGATCTGACACAGAAAAGTACGATTGGTGTACGGGTGGATGAGAGTATGAAGATATCTAAGGATATTGCTTTTTCTGATTCGAAAACTACAGATGCATCCAATGTCGCTTCTGCGATAGCAACAAACAGAATCTGTCGTACCCCCTTCAGTACCAAGACAAGTGCGACCTTGTATTATTATTACAAGACGGACAAGATGGGTGGTGGTTTGGATGTCAGTCTCGACTATAGCAATAGAAATATGCCTACTCGTGACACCATGACCTATGTCGGCACGGAGGAGGCGGTAAAGGCGTATACTCCGTTTTTGCAGAATACGGAGATGCGCATCAATGCATGGCAGGCTGAGGTGAAATACAAGAAAAATTTCTCATTTACCTCAAGTCTATCGTTTGGTGCGCGTTGGAATTCAACCCGCACCGACAAAGAACTGCTCCATGCAGACCTGTCGAACGGCGTTTATGTGCACGATGACGGGCAAAGCAACCGTTTTATATACGATGAAATGGTGTCGGCCTTGTTTGTGTCTTACACTCGTATATGGAACAATGCGATAGGTTCGTCGATAGGACTACGTGGTGAGCATACCCATATTCAAGGCGACTTGCGTACCAACAATGAGATTTTCCATAACAATTATTTTAACATTCTACCCAATGCCAGTTTGAATATCAATCTGGCCGGAGGTAAACATATTATGGCATTGGATTATTCTTCCTATTTGTTCCGGCCTTTCTATCAATTCTTGAATCCTTTCAAGATATGGACTTCGGCCAATACATATCGGATGGGCAATCCTGATTTGTCGGCGACTTTCACAAATTCATTGAGTTTTCGTTATACATTGTTGGGAAAATACACTCTTGCATTGTCTGGTATGTGGTCGCCGAAATCTTTTGCAGACTTTACGACATCTGACGGACAAAACAATACAGTCATCTCCTATCGCACATTCGGTCGGCAACGCCTTTTTGAGGCAAAATTGATAGGACAACAAAGTTTCCTAAAAGGACACCTTCGTGCCTCTGCGAATGTAGGAGCAAACTATCGTAACTATAAAGTCAATGTGCAGAATGTTGAGAGTACAAAGCATGGATGGCAGTTTAGTGTTAACGGGCAGGTAAATGCCTATTTGGGTAAACTCTACAATACTGGAATAACTGCTTTTTACTTATGGCAAGGACGTCACATGGAGGCAGCGCGCGTGGATAACGCTGGCCACTATCTTTCAGTTTCTGCTTGGACCAATTTCAAATGGAACGGGCAATTGGAATTGTCGTATAGTCTAAACATTCCAGGAAATTATACTTATACATTCGATTTGCCAAATTACCATTACCTATCACACTCACATAGTGGAGCGTCAGTAATCTCTATCACCTATGCCCAAGCCTTTGGTAAAAGGAAGGTAAAGGAAGCTAGAGGGCATGCTGGAAATTCCTACTCTGGCCGAATGTGATGAATTTGTATGATACGGGGTTGACATTGTGTACCCTGTATCATTCCATATTGTCAAATACTGAAAACGTGTTCTTATGAGGTATAGTATATACAACACCATACTGAGGGTGAATTCCGATTATGGTTTGCTATACAACGCATTGTCAGACGAATATATCGTACTGAAGAATGAGCCGTACGAAATCTTGCAGACAACGGATGCCAATGCGCTACAGTCATCTTCTCCATCATTGTATCAGCAACTATTTGATGCTAAGGCCATCGTTGCCGAAGATACCGATGAGGTGGAGCAGGTGCGTGCCCTCATACATAGTGTGGATGAAGACGACACTTGTTTTCATCTGCATGTCAATCCGACGGTAGACTGCAACTTCCGTTGCTGGTACTGCTACGAAAACCATGTCCGTGGGTCTAAGATGTCGGAAAATACCCGTTTGGCGGTGGAGCGTTTGATTGACAATATCGTTGCCGAACACCAACAATTGCAAGTCTTCGACCTTTCTTTCTTTGGTGGTGAACCATTGATGTACTTTTCTCCTGTAGTCCGGCCGCTGATGGATCATCTTGAGGGGGTCTGTCGGGAAAGGGAGATAGAACCCGCGTTTCAGTTTACGACCAATGGATATTTGTTGTCTGACGCGATGGTGCGCTATTTCGAGGGAAAGAACGTGACGTTCCAAATCACGCTTGACGGTTACCGTGACCACCATGACAAGACTCGCTTCCCTGCTGCGGGCGGCGGGTCGTTCGACCATATCGTCTCGCACATCAAGACCTTGGCGCGACACGGTCATATCGTCGTTCTCCGTATCAACTACACGAGTGACATTCTTGATGGTGTAGGCCATATCTTGGGTGAGTTCAATGATTTGGAACAAGAATCCTGCGCCCTTATTCGGGTCGATTTTCAGCGTGTTTGGCAGGACGATGGAAAGTCGACCAATGAGAATGACGTTGAGGAAAAAGTGTATGGACTGATACGCGAGTTCCGACGCAGTGGCTTTGATGCCGGTAGTGCCAGAACGACAGACCGGGTACGCTGTTCCTGTTATGGCGACAAGCGCAACTATGCCTTGGTTAACTATGACGGCAATGTGTTTTGTTGCACGGCCCGTGATTTTACGGATGCTAACCGCGCTGGCGTGTTGACAGAAGACGGGCATCTGCGTTTTGATCATGACGAGAAGGAACGTCGGATGAAATCCAAATTTTCCCGCCCCGTGTGCTTCCAATGTCGCATTGCTCCGATTTGTGGTGGTGGTTGCACGCAAAAGGCCGTAGAGGTGTCAGACGATGGCCGATGTCTCTATGGTTATACCGACGCCAGCATCGACGATAAGGTACTTGAGCGTTTTGACTATCGGTATGCCGTGCAGAACCTGTGCGCGATTTCTTGACGCGTAACGTATATATTCTTCTTTTGCACTTTACCTCTTTTTATGCCACGTATCACCGCCTACCAACAACTGGAACATTCCGACTGCGGTATCACCTGTATCCGTATCATCGCCAAGTATTACGGCAAGGAGATACCGCTTAACGTGTTGCGTGAGATGTGTGATGCCAGCCGTATGGGTATTTCCATGCGTGACATCGTACACTGTGTGCGTACGCTCGGATTTGAGGCGGAGGCAGTGAGAATAGATATGGCAGCGGTTGAGCGAATGCCGTTGCCGGCCATTCTCTATTGGGATCAGCGCCACTATGTAGTCCTCTATAAGATGAGCCGTGATGGTCAGCGCTTTTGGATTGCCGATCCGGCACGAGGCAAAGTCAGAATGTCCCGGGAGGAGTTTCTCCGACATTGGCGGTCGCACGACGATGGCGTAGGACTCGCCGTGGTGCTTGACCCGACAGACGCTTTTCAAGAGAAGCACTTTGCCAAAGGCGAGAACTGGGGGCACGGACTGTGGCGCATGATGCGGCGCGTGATGTCCGACCACCGATGGAGTTTTGCGTCTATTATCTTGATGACCATTATCTCGATGGCGGCCGATGTGTTGCTGCCAATGATCTTCCAACATACGATAGACGATGGTATCAACGGACGCGATATCGGATTGGTGTGGATGCTTGTGGGCAGTCAGTTCTTGGTTTTCTTGGGCAGTTATGTGAGCAACAATGTTGTCAATCTGTTGCTTACCCGTGTTGGCCTTCGCATGAGCATACAGATGATGAATGAGTATTTGGGTAAACTCATCCGGTTGCCCATCTCCTTCTTCGACCGCAAAGTCAACTCCGATCTCATACAAAAACTCGACGATCAAAACCGTATCAAGAATTTCTTGGTTTCCATGCCCGAAACCACCTTCTTCACCATTATCAATCTGGTGGTGTTTTCGGTCATGCTCATCTATTACAGTGGCCTCGTCTTCCTCGTGTTCCTTGCTGCAACGGCCCTTTCGTTCGGGTGGACACGACTCCATCTGCGTCGGCGCAAAGCCATCGACTATGCCTATTTCTCCTATTCGGCAGAAAACCGCAACAATGTGTACGAACTGGTCAATGGTATGCAGGAAATAAAGGTCAACAATGCACAGACTACGCGCGTTGCTGCTTGGAATACGGTTCAGAAGAAGATCAACCGACTCTCCATGCAGTCGGCCTTGATCAATCTTTCTATCAACGGCGGAAATACGTTTTTTGTCCGCATGAAGGATATCCTTATCACGGGCATCTGTGCCACCATGGTCATACGTGGCCGTATGACCATCGGAGAGATGATGACCATCAGTTATATTGCCGGGCGACTGGCCGGACCATTCTCCAATATCATCGACTCGGTGAGTACGGTGCAGGATGCGGCCATGTCATATGAGCGCATTGATGAAATCATGAACCGCCCGCAGACCGACGTCCCCACAATCAAAGCCCCGGATGAGGGCGTAGACATACGGTTTGATAATGTGTCGTTCAAGTACCCCGGATCGTTCTCGCCCTATGTCATCGATGGTTTTTCGGCCGTAGTTCCCACGGGAAAGACCACGGCCATCGTAGGGGCCAGCGGATGCGGCAAGACAACGCTTGTCAAACTCATGCTCGGTTTTTATGTGCCGCAGCGCGGTCACGCCTATGTGGGGCAGACAGACATGGCCGATCTTGACCGTGACGACTGGTTGCGTCATTGTGGCGTGGTGATGCAGAACGGTTATATCTTCAGCGGTTCAATACTCGACAATATCGCTTTGGCCGATGACAAGCCCGACCTGAAGCGGGCACGCGAAGCAGCGCGTATTGCCTGCATTGACGACTTCTTCGATGAATTACCTATGGGCTACCATACCAAACTCGGTGTGGCGGGCGTAGAACTGAGTGGCGGACAGAAACAACGGCTCTTTATTGCCCGTGCCGTGTACAAAAATCCACAGGTACTGTTCCTCGATGAGGCCACTTCTTCACTCGATGCCAACAATGAGGCCCAAATAGTACATCGTCTTGCCGAATACAACAAGGGGCGTACAGTTGTCGTGGCTGCCCACCGCCTAAGCACGGTGCGTCATGCCGACAATATCATCTATATGGAAAAAGGAAAAATTGCGGAAATGGGAACGCACGAGGAACTTGTTGCGCGCCGCGGCGCCTATTTCCGCTTGGTGAAGGAACAACTCGAGTTGGGTGAATGATATGATACCCTATGGGATAAAGCGTAAGAGCCCACTTTAAAAACGTTTTATCATAAAGAAGCCCAATCGGTGGGTCCTACCTTTGCGTCCCAGTGACCGGAGTACATATACACCATTGCTCATACGGCTCACATCAAGCATCGTCCCGTCGTTGTAGGGACGCACATCTACCACAGTACCTTGCAGTGTTTCTATCGTCACATAGTCGGCATCGAGCGTACTACCCTTGTCGGGTAGTGTGAGCAGATGACCATCGCAAGGTAGAAATTCAGACGTTTTGGTCAATGTAATGTTATTCTCATTTTTATTGGCTGCCCCATATTCCTGTAGCGGCGCACTCTCGTTGCCGTATCTGTCCATGGCCGTCACAGCATAGTGGCGTGACGCATCGCGCGGCACTGTGATAGCCGTGAGCGGTGTACGTGGCAATATGAGGTTGCGGGCATCGCTGACATCAACCGGACATTCGCGCGAAGCGTACACGTTGTAGTACAACATACCGTCGCCCTTATCGTCGGTATGCGACCACGAGACCATTGCCGTGCTTTTCCCACTATTCTTTATAATCAGATTTTCGGGGGACTTCACTTCGCGTTGACCTTCCCATGTCATCGGTGGAACAAGAGCCGGATATTGGTAGAAACAATTCTTGGAAAAGCGGTAGATGCCCTTGGTGTCGTCGATGAAGAACTTGCTACGGAAGAATGCCTGTCCCATGCCGTTGGCGCGGAGTACCTCCATCTCGCGTGTAATATCATCGAGCGGCCAGTTTTTCTCGCGGGGTGACATGAAGTAGATGCCCAGTCCCGGGACAACAATGCGTCCGGCACTCTCCTCTGCCCAGTCAATGGCGAAGGGGTAGAAATTGTTGCCGCGGAAGTACATCATCGGGAACAGTTCGTCCATCAGTCCTCTCCGGAGCCACCCTTGTGCATCCTGACAGACTGTCGTGTAGGCGTTCCATCCGTGGCTCCAGTAGCGGGTGAGGTCGTCGTGCTTTCCGATGGGCGAACAACTCATTTTCACCCAAGGCTTGGCCGACTTTACGCGTCGGCTGATGGTTTCGACGATAGACGTGATGTAGTCGCGTCCACGTTGCCGGCTCACCTTCAGCGTCCACGTCTCAGGATAACGTATGTAGTCGAGGTGTATGCCATCGATGTCGTAGTGGTCGGTGATTTCTCCGCAGAGGTCGGCAAGATAACGGGCGGTTTTGATGTTTTCCGGATCCATGTATCCGTCGGTGCCGATCTTCTTGATAAGGTCGGGGCAACGTTTGCGGAGGTCAACGCATCCTTTGGCTGTCCACTTGCCTACGGGTATCGTTACCACCCAGGCGTGCAGCTCCATGCCGCGTCGGTGGCACTCCTCAATGGCAAAGGCCAGCGCGTCGTACCCCGGACTGCGTCCCGGCTGGCCCGAGAGACAACCGTCCCATGGTTCGTAGACCGATGGGTAGATGACCGTGCCGCGTATGCGCGTCTGTAGCAGTACAGTGTTGATGCCCGCTTGCCTCAGTCGGTCGAGCGTCTGGCGCAGTTCTTCCTTCTGTCGCTCTATCGACCGTGCGCTCTGTGCATAGGAGTGTGGCCAGTCTATACCCCCGATGGTAGTCAGCCATACGGCCCGCACCTCATGCTTGGGCTGAGCATGGAGCGAAGAACAAAGTGTGAACAAGAAAAACAGGAGACGGATGCATTTCATAATTTTTCGGAATTGCTCACAAAGGTAATGATATTTTTCGGTTTTCCGAATTTAATGTGTACTTTTGCAGATATACCCATTCCGTCCGCGCCGTGACGACTACGTGAGAAGGCAGATGGTATGTCAACCGAAAAACAACAATAACCCATAACACAACTATTTATGAAGAAGAAAATCATCGTCATGATGGTAGCCCTGCTGACCGTCATTACAGCCAGTGCCCAGTTTGAGAAAGGCAAAGTCTATGTAGGTGGCTCGCTCACGGGCCTCAACATGAACTACTCCGGCGATGAGTTCCGTTTGGGCGTACAGGCCAACGTCGGTTATTTCGTGGCCGATGACTTCCTGTTGCACGCCATAGCATCCTACCAGCATGACTCAGGAGATGACAAGTTCTCTGTAGGCGCAGGCGGACGTTACTATATCGTACAAAACGGTCTGTATCTCGGTGCCAACTGCAAGTATATCCATTGCGGTGGTTACAATGACGTGATGCCTGGTGTTGAGGTGGGCTATGCCTTCTTCCTCAGTCATACGGTCACTGTAGAACCGGCCATCTACTATGATCAGAGCATCAAGAGCCATAAAGACTATTCTACTATCGGCTTGAAGTTGGGCGTCGGTCTCTATCTCTTCAAGGATTGATGGAGGGCGAATATCCTTCGCGGTTGCTTGACAAGGCCGTCGGCGAGTTCTCCAAACTGCCCGGAGTGGGGCGCAAGACGGCCTTGCGCCTTGTCTTGCACCTGCTTCGTCAAAGTACGGAGGATGTCGATGCCTTCACATCGGCCGTCTCTACTGTGCGTCATGACGTGAAGTACTGCCGTGTGTGTCACAATATCAGCGATACCGAGGTGTGCCCCATTTGCGCCGATCCGCGACGCGATGCCACTACAATCTGTGTCGTGGAGAATATCCGTGACGTGATGGCTGTGGAGGCCACCCAGCAATACCGCGGTCTGTACCACGTCTTGGGAGGTGTCATTTCGCCGATGGACGGTATCGGTCCGGGCGATATTGAGGTAGACTCCCTCGTGCAGCGTGTAGCCGCCGGTGGAGTGGGGGAGGTGATACTCGCCCTCAGTTCTACGATGGAGGGCGATACGACCAACTTCTACATCTCTCGCAAACTTTCTGCCTATGATGTGCGTGTGAGCGTCATTGCCCGAGGTATATCCGTGGGCGATGAGTTGGAGTATACCGATGAGGTGACCCTCGGACGTGCTATCATCAACAGAACACTTATGAACAACGAAAAATGAAACACACGCGTACCGTATTGATGGCCACCTTCTGCGTCTTTCTTGCCGTGTCGGCTGTTTTGGTCATACTCTTTGAAACGGAAATCCTACCTACTGGCCTGCTGAAGACCGAGGAGAAGAGCGACGAGTTTGTTCTGCTCTGTCTCATGGAACTGCTCACCATCTGCGTGATACCTATTGCATTACGTCTTTTCTGTTTCGGTCGGGTGGCTCGTCGCCTTACCACTCCGGAGGCATTGCTCCGTTGGGCAGGACTGCGGATGTATATGCTTTGTGTGCCGATGGTGGTCAATCTTCTGCTTTATTATCTGTATTTCAATGTGGCATTCGGCTATATGGGCATCATTCTGTTGCTCTGCCTCTTCTTTGTTGTGCCTACACGGGCACGTTGTGAGAGTGAACTGCATGTCACCGAAACTCCGTCAGCATCTTGAAACTTTCTGTTGTCATTGTCAACTACAATGTCAAGTACTATGTAGAGCAGTGCTTGACGTCGCTCTTCCGTGCCCTTGATGGTATAGAGGCAGAGGTGTTTGTCGTCGACAATCATTCGCGTGACGGGTCAGTAGAGTACCTTTCCCGTCGTTATCCGCGTGTCAAGATTATAGCGAGCCGTCATAATCTCGGTTTTGCAAGGGCCAACAATGTGGCCATACGCCAAAGCGAGGGCGAATATGTGTTGTTGCTCAATCCGGATACTTTTGTTGCCGAAGATACCATTTCGGAGGTGATTCGTTTTATGGAACAGTATTCCAACGCTGGAGCGGCAGGTGTGCGGATGCTTACGGCGACTGGCGCGGATGCTATGGAGTCGCGGCGCGGATTGCCTTCGCCTATGACCGCCTTCTACAAGATGTGTGGTCTGTGCGCACGTTTTCCGAAAAATCAGCGTTTCGGTCGTTACTACATGTCGTGGCTGTCGTGGAGCGAGGCCGCACGGGTGGAAGTGCTCAGCGGCGCTTTTTGTATGCTCCGTCGCTCTGCTCTCGAGCAGGTGGGGTTGCTCGACGAAACCTTCTTCATGTATGGCGAAGATATCGACTTGTCGTATCGTATGCTCAAGGGCGGTTACGAGAATTGGTACGTTCCTGTGCGCATACTCCATTACAAAGGCGAAAGCACCAAGAAATCCTCGTTCCGCTACATTCATGTGTTTTACGAGGCCATGCTCATTTTCTTCCGCAAGCACTATGGGCATTTGAGTTTTCTCTTGAGCATTCCCATCACGATGGCCATCTACGCCAAGGCAAGCGTCGCATTGGTGAAGATGGTAGTCAAGCGGATGCGCAAGAGTCTGGGCTTTTTTACGGCACGCCATGAACGGGAGCCGGAATATTTGTTTGTCGGTTCGTCTTCTTCTATAGCCCGATGCAAACGGGTCGCCTCCCGCGAGGGACTCTCCTTCCGCCTTTTGGAAGGAGATGCTGCAAGTCTGCCCGACGGCCATCTTGGTGAGGATTTGCCTACCGGTATGCCGGTATGTGTCGTGTATGATACGTCGGCCTACCGCTACAAGGATATCCTTCGTATTTTTGCCACCCGTCCCGATGCGCAAGTGACTATCGGAACCTATGATCCCTACAAGAAAATCATTATCACCCCGACCGAAATCTTCAGATGAGCGACTCTCCAATATCTTCTCTCCCCCATGTGCGGCTCCGTGCTATGGAACCCGAAGACCTTGATCTGATCTACGTCATCGAGAACGACGAGGATCAATGGTCTGCCGGGCGTACCAATGTACCCTATTCCCGCTATGTGCTTCATGACTATATCGCTTCGGCCGCCAACGATATTTATGCCGACGGACAGGTGCGGATGGTCATCGAGTCGGCTGGAGGTGAAGTCGTGGGGCTGGTCGACCTTGTCGACTTCTCTGCCCAGCATCTCCGCGCAGAAGTCAGCATTGTCGTGTTGCGTGAACACCGTCGCCAAGGATACGCCGCCGCAGCCCTCCGTAAGGTAGCGGCTTATGCTCTCCGAATACTCCATCTGCATCAAATTTATGCAGTAGTTGCCGAGGACAATGAGGCCTCGCTTGCCCTGCTGACAAGTTGCGGGTATCAGGTGAAAGGGGAACTTGATGAGTGGTTGTATGATGGGCGTGGATATAGAAAGGCAAAGATTTTGCAACTTTTTCTGTAAAAAGTTTCCTTTTTTCTTTGCTATACCGATTTTTATGTATACCTTTGCACTCGCAAAATGAAAATGATGCGAACAAGGTGCGTTAGTTCAGCTGGTTAGAATGCCTGCCTGTCACGCAGGAGGTCACGGGTTCGAGTCCCGTACGCACCGCGCAAGAGAGAAGAAACCAAATGGTTTCTTCTTTTTTTGTATGTATTCATGACAACTTTGTTTGGAGCACGGCGGGTTCTAAAGAATCACCTTTGATGTCTTTTAGAACCCGCCTGAATTCTCTCAGATGAAGATATATTTCAGTACGAACAATATAGCAAGGACGCACATTGTGGCGTTCAGTTTCTTGAATTGTCCGCAGATAGCATTGATGGCCACATAACTGATGACACCGCAGAGAATGCCGTCGGATATGCTGTAGGCCAGAGGCATCATGATGATGGTGATGAAGGCGGGTATCGCTTCAGAGTAGTTCTCCAAATCGATGTCCTTGACCGGACTGAGCATATACAGACCGACGATGACCAGTACGGGCGTGGTGGCTGCCGCGGGTATAGCCAGGAATATTGGGGCGAAGAACATAGCGATAAGGAAGCACGCGGCAGTAGTGGCGGCTGTCACTCCAGTGCGTCCGCCCTGGGCTACTCCGGCGGCGCTCTCTACATAGGTCGTCGTGGTGCTGGTGCCAAACATGGCACCGGCAACGGTGGCAACGGCATCGGCCATGAAAGCACGGTTGAGCCCCGGTATGGTACCGTCCTTGCGCAACATGCCTGCTTTGGTGCATACGCCTACAAGGGTTCCGATGGTGTCGAACATATCGACAAAGAGGAAGGTGAAGACGATGACAACCATATCGAGCGTGAAGATGTTGTGCCAATCAAACTGGCAGAAGATGGGAGCAATGCTTGGTGGAGTGTCTATCACGCCTGTCAACTTGGTCTGTCCGAAAGGTATGCCGATGAGTGCAGTGATGAGGATACCCAGTAGCAGATTGCCCGGCACTTTCTTGACAACGAGGATGCCTGTGATGATGATGCCAATCACGCCGAGTAGAGCGGGGCCTTCGGTCAACTTTCCGATGCTCACCAGTGTGGCGGAGTTGGCCACAATGATGCCAGCATTTTTCAGTCCGATGAAGGCGATGAACAGTCCGATGCCGGCTCCGATGGCCCGCTTGAGCGATGCTGGTATGGCATCGACGATGAGTGTGCGTATCTTGCTGACGGTGAGCAGTATGAAGATGATGCCCTCAATGAGAATGGCGGTCAAGGCAAACTGCCACGAGTAGCCCATCGTCATGCAGACCGTGAAGACAAAGAAGGCGTTGAGCCCCATGCCGGGGGCAAGGCCGAACGGCTTTTTGGCGTAGATGGCCATGATGAGTGTGCCGACAACGGCGGCAAGGGCCGTGGCGGTGAAGACGGCATTGGTGTCCATACCCTGTCCGGCGAGATTGGCAAAGACAGAGGGGTTGACGGCGAGGATATACGCCATAGTGAGGAAGGTGGTGATGCCTGCGGCCACCTCCGTCTTGAGTTTGTGTTGTGCTGGGTCGAAACCGAACAACGTTTTCAGTAGATTTTTCATTTTCTCTTCTTCTTTTCTTCTGAATATTTGGAATACTGATTATCAGTGGATATCTTGCGCGCGTTGTTATTCAACTATGTTGCGCAATGTCAAAAAATCCATTTTGCGCCAAGACACGGACGACATTTGAAACCGCCGGTAGACCCGAAATTGTTGCTCAGTTCGATTTCTGTACCCACATTGAGGTTGTCGCAACCGAAATGCCGTCCTACGTTGTACCACAACTGCGGTTCGGTGGTGAAGACGGTCTTCTTCATATCGCACGAACCGTCTTCCCGATAGTCTACCGCATGGTCTTCCCACCAAAAGTCGGCAAATCCGTCGAAGGTGAGTCCCTTGACGCCGAAGATGTCCTTGCACGTCCATACGGCGGTCAGTTGCATGGGTATCTCGCTATCATGCTTGCGTATGGTCTTGTAGAGCGCCTTGAGATTGAGCGTGTTGCGGTAGGTCTTGTCGTGCATAAAATAGTCCACGCCGAAAAGCCATGCGCTATTGATGGGGTAACTGCGGGTGATGCCGCCGTCGTATTCCACTTGCAGACTCCATGCCTTCATCTTGCTGTTCTGCCAGAAATTGAGACACCGCGATATCTCAAAATAACTGCCGCCTGGTGCCAGATTCGGCCCTTCGACGTGCTGGTTGTAGTTGAAATCGTGGTCGACAAAGAAGTAGGAATTTCCCCATTTGTCGGCCTTGAACATCTCAAGGGTGAGGGTGACAAACTTTCGGTCGCTGCCGAAGTCATAGAACAGTTGGGCGTTGGTCTGGCCTTTTACAGACAGGGATGTTGTCCATAGCGTCAGAACCAACAGGGCCGTTGCGGCCAAGTGACTTGTTTTCATGCTTGGGTGTAGAGGGATTTAGAAATGTAGCGCATTACATGCGTTTTGCAAAAATACTTTAATAATATGGATTTTCTATCCTGTCAAATGTTAATAAACCGCAATATTTCCCCGTCTTTACCAACTCGAAATAGTACAAGGCCTTTGTAGTGTTCGTACAAGGGCTTTGTAGCGACCGTACAAAGGCCTTGTAGTGTCCGTACAAGGGCCTTGTACTGATTGTACAAAGGCCAAAGAAAAAATGCATGGCGCCTATACTGTAGCTCGATGGTATGGTGGCGGATAGGTGACGGATAAATTCTGCATGGTTTTGTTTTGGTAGTGTATCTGTTTTGCAGTACCTTTGCATAAAGGTAGGTCTCCCAAAAAACCTACTCGTATTGGGAAAAACAATATCTGAAAATATATGAAGAAAATGGTTCTTGACCTCCGCATAGCCGGCACGGAAAGACTGACGGAGAAGCACGTACTTCTCCGGCTGACTCATGATCAGCCGCTACCCGAGATGCTTCCGGGACAGTTTGTGGAGGTGCGCGTGGACGGATCGCCGTCTACTTTTCTGCGTCGTCCGATATCCATCAACAATGTCGACCGCGACCGCAACGAACTGTGGTTGCTCGTGGCTATGGTAGGCGACGGTACACACCGCTTGGGCGAGTTGAGCGTAGGTGAAACAGTAAACTGTGTGTTGCCGTTGGGCAACGGATTTACCATGCCGCAAACCACCGCTGAGCGTCCGTTGCTTGTAGGCGGTGGCGTCGGTGTTGCGCCGCTTTACTATTTCGGCCGGCAGATCAAAGCCATGGGTGCCGAACCGACCTTCCTTTTGGGAGCGCGTACCAAGGCCGACCTGCTCGAGATGGATGCATTCCGCAGTGTGGGCCGTGTGTTTGTCACCACCGAGGATGGCAGTGAGGGGGAACGCGGTTTTGTCACCAACCACTCCGTGCTTTCCTCTGAACATTTCGACCGTATATCCACTTGCGGTCCGAAACCGATGATGATGGCCGTGGCCAAGTATGCCTACAAGAACGGCATAGACTGTGAGGCTTCGCTAGAGAATATGATGGCGTGCGGACTGGGTGCCTGCCTCTGTTGTGTGGAGAAAACCGTCAAGGGCAACCTGTGCGTGTGCAAGGAAGGACCGGTATTTAATATCAAGAAACTACTATGGCAGATTTAAGTGTGAGATTGGGCAGACTGCGCCTCAAAAATCCCGTGATGACCGCATCGGGAACGTTCGGCTACGGACTGGAGTTTGCCGACTTTGTGTCGCTCGACAATATCGGTGGTATCATCGTCAAGGGTACTACGCTACATCCCCGCGAGGGCAACGACTATCCGCGTATGGCGGAAACGGCTTCGGGTATGCTCAACTGCGTAGGATTGCAAAACAAGGGTGTCGACTATTTCTGCAAGAACATCTATCCGCAAATCAAGGATATCGACACCAACATGATTGTCAACGTGAGCGGTTCTTCACCCGATGACTATGCCGAGTGCGCCGCACGTATCGATGCGCTCGACCGCATACCGGCTATCGAACTCAATATCTCCTGCCCCAATGTCAAGCAGGGCGGTATGGCTTTCGGTACGACGTGCGAAGGGGCAGCAAGTGTAGTGCGTGCCGTGCGTGCCCGCTATCACAAGACGCTCATCGTGAAACTCTCGCCCAATGTCACAGATATCGCCGAGATAGCCAAGGCTTGCGAGGCGGAAGGTGCCGACGCTGTGTCGCTCATCAATACACTGATGGGTATGGCTATCGATGTAGAGAAACGCCGTCCGGTGCTCAGCATCTCGACAGGCGGACTCAGCGGCCCGGCCGTCAAACCCGTGGCTCTGCGTATGGTGTGGCAAACGGCCAAGGCGGTGAAAATACCCGTTGTGGGTTTGGGCGGTATCTGTACGGCCCAGGATGCCATTGAGTTTCTTATGGCTGGTGCAACGGCCATTGAGATCGGAACGGCCAATTTCCTTGATCCCGCCGTTACCGTCAAGGTGCGCGACGGCATCAACGATTGGCTCGACCGCCACGGCTGCGCTTCGGTCAGCGAAATTATCGGGGCTTTGGAGGATTAGCATTTTTACCGGACACCAATAAGGCGTGTTCTATAAATTCCACGCACTGTTAAATTTATATTTTAGGCAGGTCGCTCTTTGTGTCTTTTTGTTTTTATCCGACATCTTTTCCTTTCTTCTTTAGTCGCATAGCCCGC
>CAVJZJ010000025.1:0-47376 GCA_963653995.1 Flexilinea sp. | reverse complement strand
TAATGGTTAGGATACAAGATTCTCAATCTTGGCATAGGGGTTCGATTCCCCTATCCACTACACAAAGGAGCAGTTCCGTGAGGGGCTGCTTTTTTCGTTATGAATGTTGTCTGATTGAGTGATTGAACGTGAATCAAGCCGTCCATCATGTTTGGTATTCGTCAGATTCGTGTGATTCGTGGTTCCTTAAATGTGAACACGAGATAAACATTAACCACGAATTATACGAGTCTGATGTTTATTTTCTGCTGGCGTGCCTAAACGATACAACCCAGGGCGGTGACCCTGGGTTGTCTTTTTTGGGGTTGAGAATACGTGGTATTCTCTGTGCTTTGGCAATTAATTATGCCTCAGCGGGAGCGGCTTCCTCAGCGGGAGCGGCCTCTGCAGCAGCAGCGGCTTCAGCCTCTGCCTTTGCGGCAGCCTCAGCAGCCTTCTTGTCGGCTACCTTCTTGGCAATCTCCTCGTTGATCTTCTTCTCGGCCTCAAGTTCCTTGAGTTCGGCTTCCTTGGCAGCCTTAGCCTCTTTCTCGCGTACAGCGTCGAGGCCTTTCTGCTTGTCGGCCTTCCATGCGTCGAACTTGGTCTGGGCAGCAGCCTCGTCGAAAGCGCCCTTCTTCACACCGCCACGGAGGTGCTTCATCATGTAGACACCTTCGCCTTTGAGGATGTTGTGAACGGTAGCGGTAGGCTGTGCACCGGTCTCTACCCAATAGAGAGCACGCTCAAAATTCAAATCTACAGTAGCAGGATTGGTGTTGGGGTTGTAAGTACCAATTTTTTCAGTGAAGCGACCATCACGTGGTGCTCTTGAGTCAGCGATGACGATACGATAGAAAGCGTAGCCTTTGCGGCCGCCACGCTGAAGTCTGATTTTTGTTGCCATTTTTTTGTATTTGTTTGGTTTGAACTATGCTGCCAACTCGTGACAGCGACTGCAAAATTACTGCTTTTTGGTCAAATATGCCCTGTTTGTATGCGCTTATTTCCTGATTTACGGATTGTTAACGTATGAGGGCTTGTTTGTTAGGGGTGTCCGACGATATGGATATGTTTGTTTTTCCACACCATAAACCATACCAGCGTGGCGAAGGCGCAGCCGATGCCGATGAGATACGATAGTTGCAGTCCGAAGTTGAAGCAGTATTTGTCGATGCAGAGGTACGTTACGCACACGGCTACCATAAACATTCCAGGTATGACAGACACGAGGTAGGGTTTGTTCTGTTTGGCCAGGTAGATGGCGATGGTGAAGAAGGTGAAGATGGAGAAGGTCTGGTTGAACCAGGCGAAGTAGCGCCATAGTATGTCGAACTTGACAAACAGCAGGACTACGCTGATGGCAAATACAGGAAGGCAGAGCAGGAAACGCTTGATGACCTTGTTTTGCTTGACCTTGAACATGTCTGCCAGTATGAGGCGTGCGCAACGCAGGGCGGTATCGCCGGTGGTGATGGGGGCAATGACGACACCGAGAATGGCGAGGATGGCACCGAACGAGCCGAGCCAACTATTGCAGATCTTGTTGACGAAGATGGCGGGATTGATGGCGCCGCTCTCGTCGAGCATGGCGTTGTAGATCTTCTCGTAGGGTGTGCTGCCGGCCACATCGAGTTCGTTGGCAAACTGTAGGGCGGCTGCCGACCATATCAGTGCGATGATGCCCTCGGTGATCATCGCACCGTAGAATACGCGGCGGGCTTGGCCTTCGTTTTTGATGCAACGGGCCATCATGGGACTCTGTGTGGCGTGGAAGCCGCTGACGGCACCGCAGGCAATGGTGATGCACAGGCAGGGGAAGACGGGAAGTCCGCCACCGGGGTAGTGATTCTCAAAAGCGTCGGTAATCTCGGGTATCGGTGTGCCACTGTGGGTGATGACCCCGATGAAGATGCAGACAGCCATGAAGATGAGTATCACGCCGAATACAGGGTATATCTTTCCGATAATCTTGTTGATGGGCAGGGTGGCGGCCAGGAGGTAGTAGACGAAAATTACGACTACCCAGAAAAGATAGGTGTCGTCGGCTACAAGTCCGTTGGTCATGTTGGCTAATAATCCGGCGGGTGTCTTGACGAACACGGCCACCACAAGTATCATCAGAAAGAGGGCAAGGTAGCGCTGGGTTCCGCGTGCAACGCTGCCCATCTCGTCGCCGACAATCTCGGGCAGGGAGGCACCATTGCGTTTGAGTGAGATCATGGCCGACATATAGTCGTGGGCTGCACCGCCGAAGATGCAGCCCAGTACAATCCAAAAGTAGGCCGATGGACCGAACAGGATACCTTGTATCGTACCGAAGATGGGACCGGTGCCGGCAATGTTGAGAAACTGTATGAGAAAAACTTTCCATGTGGGCATGGGCGTATAGTCTACACCATCCTGCATGGCGTAGCAAGGGGTGGTCTTGTTGACATCAGGCTGCATGATACGCTCTACCACTTTGCCGTAGACGATGTACCCTAATACAAGACAAATAACACTGACAATAAATGTATACATGATGACTTTGTGATAAATTTCGACAAAAGTACGCTTTTTTGTTGAAATTACAAAGAAATCGATGTGAATGTGTTATTTGTTGAGCAGGGCGAGGTGTTCTTCGGCCATTTGTGGAGCATTGATGCAGAGCATATTCTTTTGCAACTGTTCCACCGAACTTGCGCCTACGAGTACGCTGGTCACGCCTTTCTGCTGCAGTATCCATGTCAGGGCAAGGCTGGCGATGGTTTCTCCACGCTGTTGGGCTACGCCGTCGAGTCGTTTGAGGTAGGTGAGCAATTCAGGGGTGAGTGTCTCGTGTTTGAGTGATTGTTCGCGCGACATACGGCTATTAGTAGGGATGCCGTGCAGATAGCGGTCGGTGAGCAGTCCCTGGGCCAATGGCGAAAAGGAGATGAACCCGATGCCGTGGCTTTGGCAGTAGTCGAGGGTGCCTGTGTCTTGTGGCGAGCGGTCGAGCAGGTTGAGCCGGTCTTGGAAAATCAGTAGGGGCGTATCGTGTGCACGCAGGTATTCGTCGGCCTTTTTGAGCGCTTCGAGTGGCCAGCGGCTGATGCCGATGTAGAGGGCTTTGCCTTGTCGTACGATGTCAACGAGCGTCTGGAGAGTTTCTTCCAACGGAGTGTTGGGGTCGTAGCGGTGGCTGTAGAAGAGGTCGACGTAGTCGAGTCGCATACGACGTAGACTTTGGTCGAGGCTCGCCATGAGATATTTGCGTGATCCCCAGTTGCCGTAGGGACCGGGCCACATGTCGTATCCTGCCTTTGTGGAGATAAATAGTTCGTCGCGGTAGGGTGCAAAGTCATTGGTCATCAACCGTCCGAAGGTTTCCTCTGCACTGCCGTAAGGAGGTCCGTAGTTGTTGGCGAGATCGAAATGGGTGATGCCATGGTCGAAGGCGTAGTGAGTGATGGCCCGGCTACGGCTGTACGGATCGTCGGCGCCGAAATTGTGCCAAAAACCAAGGCTCACCTTGGGGAGTAGCACGCCGCTCTTTCCACATCTTTTATATAGCGTGTCGGAAGAGGTGTAGCGGGTAGGGGCGGCTTGGTAGGAATTGAGTGTGTTTGTCATATATGGGTGTGATTGTTATTTTGGTGATGTGACAGAACTTTGTCGGTGTGATAACAAAAAAGAGAGTTACATCGTTTGTGTAACTCTCTCATTATTGATTGTGGTACCACCAGGAATCGAACCGGGGACACAAGGATTTTCAGTCCTTTGCTCTACCAACTGAGCTATGGCACCATCATTTTGCTGATTGCGGATGCAAAGGTACGAAAATAATTCGATGCGGCAAATTTTTCTGGATATTTTTATCCGGTATTTGTCGATTTGTCCCTTTTTTGTTGCCTTTTGCGCAGCGGTGGTTGGCAAAATAGGGCAGGAGAGGGGAATGGGTACTTATTGTGCGGCGTTCAGATACAGACTACACATTTCTGCACAACGTTCGCCGTCAACACCAGCCGAGACAATGCCTCCTGCATAGCCAGCACCTTCGCCGCAAGGGAAGAGGCCGCGGATGCGGACGTGCTGCAAGGTCTCGCGGTCACGCAGTATACGTACAGGCGACGAGGTGCGTGTTTCGGTAGCAATGAGTATGGCCTCGTTGGTGAGAAATCCGTGGCTCATCTGCCCGAATTTCCGGAAACCTTCTTGTAGGCGGTGACCGATGGTTGGCGGGAGCCAGAAATGCAAGGGGGAGGATACCAGGCCGGGGGCGTAACTGCTGTCGGGAAGGTCGTAGGAGAGTCGTCCGTTGACAAAGTCGGCCATGCGTTGTGCCGGTGCTGTCTGTCGCATGTTGCCTTGTTGCCAGCAGAGCCGTTCGAGTTGTTCTTGATAGTGCATCACGCGCAGTACGTCGTCGCCTTCGATATCTTCCGGGCGCATTTCGACCACCATACCACTGTTTGACCAGCGTGTGCCGCGGTTGCTTGGGCTCATGCCGTTGACCACCAGTTGCTCGGGTCCAGTTGCGGCCGGGATGACGAAGCCGCCGGGACACATGCAGAAGGAGTAGACACCGCGGCCGTCTACCTGTGTCACGAAACTGTATTCGGCGGCGGGAAGATAGCGCCCGCGTCCGTTCTTGTTGTGGTATTGTATGCGGTCGATGAGTTCGGCAGGATGCTCCAGTCGTACTCCCATGGCGATGCCTTTGGCCTCAATGTCGATTTTCGCTTCGGCTAGATAGCGGTAGACATCGCGTGCGGAATGTCCAGTGGCCAGTATGACCGGACCGCGGAAGGAGACCTCGCGGTTGGTATCAAGTTCGGTGGCTTCAACTCCAGTGACGGTTTCCCCATCGAGCAACAGACGGGTCATCTTAGTACGGAAGTGTACCTCACCGCCACAGGCGATGATGGTATTTCGCATGTTCTCAATGACCCTTGGTAGTTTGTCGGTACCGATATGTGGATGGGCATCGGCGAGGATGGCAGTCGAAGCACCGTGCTGACAAAATACGCGGAGTATCTTTTCGGTGTTGCCCCGCTTTTTGGAGCGCGTGTAGAGTTTGCCGTCAGAGTAGGCACCGGCACCGCCCTCGCCGAAACAGTAGTTGCTTTCGCTGTCCACCTTTTGTGTTTTGGTGATGAGCGAAAGGTCTTTTTTGCGCTCGCGCACGTTCTTTCCGCGTTCGAGAATGACGGGGCGCAGCCCTAGCTCGATCAGTCGTAGAGCGGCAAAGAGTCCGCCCGGTCCTTCGCCCACGACGATAACCCTTGGACGTGACGATACGTCGGGGTATACGATGTGTTCGTATTCGTCGTCCTGCGGCATCTCGTTGATGTAGGCGCGCAGGGTGAGGTTGATGAAAATCTGGCGTTGGCGGGCATCAATGCTGCGCTTGAGTATGCGCACACAATTGATGGTGCGTGCATCGAGTCCTTTCTCGCGTGCCACATGTCCTTTGATGTTTTCCTCCGAGGAGGCCACCTCGGGTGTCACTCTTATTTGAAATTCCTGGGTCATGGAAGGTTGTTCTGATAGTGTTTGTCTATGCAAAGATAGCAAAAAGTAGCCGATGTGCGTAGGAGTGCAGCAAAATATTCGTACTTTTGCAAGCGTATAGTCCGTCATGGCCCATCGTGGGTCTTTCGGAGTGTCCGTCCGTTGAGGTGATGTGCTCGTGTGCCGTTCCGCTCTCGTATTGCGTGAACGTGCGGCGGGTAGTTGCCGACGTGCGGTCGCTGCGTGCCGGGCTGACAGGAAGGCCGCCTTTGTATGGCGGCGAAAAGCAACAACAATCACCTGTATGAAAGTATTAAAGTTTGGCGGAACCTCAGTCGGTTCCGTGGAAAGTATTCTCAGCCTCAAGGCTATTGTAGAGAACGAGGCGCGGCGCAAGCCCGTCATTGTAGTGGTCAGTGCCCTTGGCGGTATCACCGACAAACTTCTGTCGACGGCCCAACTCGCTCTTCGTGGTGACGAACAGTGGAAGGATGCCTTTGAGTCGATGGTAGACCGTCACCACAAGATGATAGACACTATCATCACCGACAACAAGAAACGTGAAACTCTCTTCAACAAGGTCGATGCCCTCTTCGAACAGTTGCGTAGCATCTATTTCGGCGTGTATCTCATACACGACCTCAGTCGCAAGACGCAAGATGCCATCGTGAGTTACGGTGAGCGTCTGAGTTCGAATATCGTGGCCACGCTTGTGCGTGGGGCCAAATGGTATGATGCGCGCGACTTTATCAAGACCGAACGCAAGAACGGCAAGCATGTGCTCGACAGCGAACTGACTCATCGCTTGGTACGTTCCACTTTCTCTGATTTGCCCACAGTGGCCCTCGTCCCGGGATTTATCAGTCTCGACAAGGACACTGGCGAGACTACCAATCTCGGTCGTGGTGGAAGTGACTATACCGCAGCCATCATCGCCGCCGCTCTCGATGCTGAGATATTGGAGATATGGACAGATGTCGACGGATTTATGACCGCCGACCCGCGTGTCATCAAGACCGCCTATACCATCAACGAACTGAGTTATGTCGAGGCTATGGAACTTTGCAATTTCGGTGCAAAGGTCATTTATCCGCCTACCATCTACCCCGTCTGTGTCAAGAATATTCCCATACGGGTGAAGAATACCTTCAATCCCGATGCACCTGGTACAATCATCAAGGACAAAATAGACGACGACAGCAAAGCCATCAAGGGTATATCGAGTATCTCTGGCACGACACTCATTACTGTGACCGGACTTTCCATGGTCGGCGTGATCGGTGTCAACCGTCGCATCTTTACCGCTTTGGCCGGCAACGGCATCAGCGTGTTTATGGTGTCGCAGGCCTCTTCGGAGAACTCCACGTCTATCGGCGTGCGCGATGAGGATGCTCCTTCGGCCGTCGAAGTGCTCAATGGCGAGTTTGCCAAGGAGATAGAGACTGGTGCTATGTTTCCCATGCACGCCGAGAGCGGTTTGGCTACTGTGGCCATCGTGGGTGAGAACATGAAGCATACGCCCGGCATTGCCGGCAAACTGTTTGGTACGCTCGGACGAAGCGGTATCAGTGTGATTGCCTGTGCCCAGGGCGCTTCGGAGACCAATATCTCGTTTGTGGTCGACGGACAGTACTTGCGCAAGTCGCTCAATGTGTTGCACGACTCGTTCTTCCTGTCCGAATACAAGGTGCTCAATCTCTTTGTCTGTGGTGTAGGCACCGTAGGTGGCAAACTCATTGAGCAGATCAAGGAGCAGTACGAGGAACTCAAGGTCAACAGCCGTCTCAAACTCAATGTCGTGGGTATCGCCTCCTCACGCCGTGCCATCTTCGACCGCGACGGACTCGACCTCGAACATTACCGTGAGCGACTCGACCAGTCTGATCCCAGTGACAACGCCCGCCTGCGTGAAGAGGTCATCGGCATGAACATCTTCAATAGCGTCTTCGTAGACTGTACGGCCAGCAAAGAGGTAGCCGCGCTCTATCAGGACTTCCTCGAACACAATATCTCAGTCATTGCAGCCAACAAGGTGGCCGCCTCTTCCGACTACAACAGTTACCAGCGACTGAAGCGTACGGCATTGGCACGCGGCGTGAAGTTCCGCTTCGAGACCAATGTCGGAGCCGGACTGCCCATTATCGGTACCATCAACGACTTGCGCAATTCAGGTGACAAGATACTCAAGATAGAAGCCGTGCTCAGTGGCACGCTCAACTATATCTTCAATGCGCTTTCCGCCGACACCTCGTTCTCGCAGACCGTGCGTCAGGCCAAGGAACTGGGATACAGTGAACCCGATCCGCGCATCGATCTCAGTGGGCAGGATGTTGTACGCAAACTTGTCATCCTTGCCCGCGAGGCCGGATACAAGGTGGAGCAGAGCGATGTAGAGAAGCAACTGTTTATCCCCGACAGTTATTTTGACGGTTCGCTGGAAGAATTCTGGACTCGTCTGCCCGAACTGGATGCCGACTTCGAGGTGCGTCGTCAGCGGCTTGAGGCCGAGAGCAAGCGTTGGCGGTTTGTGGCCACGATGGATCACGGCTGTACCCGTGTGGCCCTGCAGGAGGTGGGTACTACCCATCCCTTCTACAATCTGGAGGGCAGCAACAATATTGTACTGCTCACCACCGAGCGTTACCGAGAGTTCCCCATGCTCATACAGGGCTATGGTGCCGGAGCCAGCGTGACCGCCGCCGGAGTGTTTGCCAATATCATGTCTATTGCCAATATCTGATCTGTAGCCCATGAAACATATCATCATCTTGGGCGACGGCATGGCCGACCATGCCGTCAGTCGACTGGACGGGAAAACCCTTCTGCAGTACGCCCATACCCCAACCATGGATTTGCTTGCCCGTCTCGGACGTACCGGACGGCTCATTACAGTGCCCGACGGTTTTCATCCCGGTAGCGAAGTGGCCAACAGTTCTATTATGGGTTACGACCAAAATGAGGTGTACGAAGGCCGCGGACCGCTTGAGGCCGCCAGTATCGGTTATGAGATGGAGCCCGGCGATCTCGCTTTGCGTTGCAATATCATCAATGTGGGCGACGGGCGTATCGTCACCCACAACGGCGGCAATCTGACGACCGATGATGCCGATGTACTCATCCGCCATCTCAACGCTACGCTTGGTACTGATCGTGTGCGGTTCATCACCGGCATACAGTACCGTCATCTGCTCATCATAAAGGGCGGCAACAAGTATGTAGACTGTGCGCCGCCGCACGACCACCCCAGTGAGATGTGGCACGACCTGCTTGTGTGTCCCTTGGCATCGGCCACGGAAGAGCAGCGGGCGGCTTGCCCTGCTCCTGACGGATGTGCGTATGGTCGGCTGTCGGCTGAAGAGACGGCAGATCTGCTCAACGACCTTATTCTCAGAAGCCAAGCAGTGCTGGAAAATCATCCCTTCAATGTGGCCCGTCGCAGCCGTGGTGAACGCATGGCCAACTTGATATGGCCGTGGGGTGGTGGATGCCGACCGCACATGCTCACCCTCTCGCAGATGTATCCGCAGATACGTCGCGGGTCTGTCATCTCGGCCGTTGACCTCATTCGTGGTATCGGACATTATGCTGGACTGCGCAATATCATCGTCGACGGCGCAACGGGGTTGGCCGATACCAACTACGAGGGTAAGGCCCAAGCCGCTATTGATGCCTTGCGCGAAGGCGACGATTTTGTCTATGTGCATGTCGAAGCCAGTGATGAGGCCGGACACGATGGCGATCTCGATTTGAAACTCCGTACTATAGAAAATCTTGATAGTCGGCTCGTGCGCCCTATCTATGAGGCTGTGTCGTCGTGGAGCGAACCGGTATGTATTGCCGTGTTGCCCGACCATCCCACGCCTGTGGAAATACGCACCCACGTCAAAGAGCCTGTGCCCTTCTTGATATGGCATCCGGGTATCACGCCCGACGAGGTGCAGCAGTACGACGAGGTGAGTTGCGTGGGTGGGGCATATGGATTGTTGCGCCTACGCGAGTTTATGGATACGTTTATGAATGATGGAAAAGTAAAATAAAAAAATGAGATATTACAGTACCAACCGTAATGCCCCTCTTGTCTCGTTGCATGAGGCGGTAGTACGCGGTCTTGCTCCCGACCGCGGCCTCTATATGCCGGAGTTTATCAAACCGTTGCCACAGTCATTCTTTGACCATATCGACCAACTCTCGTTTCAAGATATCGCCTTCACCGTCGCTGAGGCTTTCTTCGGGGAGGATGTGGAGCATGATGCCTTGCGGCAGATTGTCAACGATACGTTGGCTTTCGACTGTCCGGTAGTCAATGTGAAGGACAATATCTATGCCCTTGAACTCTTCCACGGGCCCACCTTGGCCTTCAAGGATGTGGGTGCCCGCTTCATGGCCCGCCTTCTGCAGTACTTCATCCGTCAGGAGAAAGGTGGACGGGTCAATGTGCTGGTGGCCACCAGTGGTGACACCGGATCAGCCGTGGCCAATGGATTTCTCGGGGTGGAGGGTATCCATGTGTATGTACTCTATCCCAAGGGAAAGGTCAGCCGCATACAGGAAAGCCAATTTACGACGCTCGGACAGAACATTACGGCCATCGAGGTCGACGGTGTGTTTGATGATTGTCAGGCTTTGGTCAAGAGCGCATTTATGGACGAAGAACTCTGCCAGCACATGCGCCTCACGTCGGCCAACTCCATCAATGTGGCCCGTTTCCTGCCCCAAGCGTTCTATTATTTCTATGCCTATGCACAGATGAAGGCCGCCGGACGTGCTGACCGTCTCGTAGTCTGCGTGCCGAGTGGAAATTTCGGCAATATCACCGCTGCCCTTTTCGGTCATGACATGGGGTTGCCCATCCATCGCTTCGTGGCGGCCAACAATGCCAATGACATCTTCTATAAATATCTGCAGACGGGCAAGTACGAACCGAAAGCCAGTGTGCAGACCATCGCCAATGCTATGGACGTGGGTGCGCCGAGCAATTTTGCCCGCATCATCGACCTGTACGACGGGTCTTACGATCTTATAAGCACACTGATTGGCGGTGCTACATTCTCTGACGCTGAGATACGTGAGGGGATGAAATGTTGCTATGAGGAGACGGGTTATGTTCTCGATCCGCATGGCGCTTGTGGCTATCTGGCTTTGACAGAGGCGGAGGACGTCAGACTGCGCGAGGGCGAGACCGGTGTGTTCTGTGAAACGGCGCATCCGGCAAAGTTCAAGGACACCGTGGAACAAATCATCGCACACGAGATACCGTTGCCCGAGAAATTGGCCGCCTTTATGAAAGGCACGAAGCAGAGTGTGGAGATGTCGCGTGAATTTGCCGATTTCAAGGCGTTCCTGATGAAGGAATAATGTGGTGTGTTGTCACCGCCATATCGGTGACTAACAACAATAAACGATAAACAATAAAAAAGCGGGCCGCTCTTCCAATATGAAGGGCGGCCCGCTTTGTGTATCGGTTGCAGTATGCTTACTGGAGTATCACTTTCTGTGTGGCGGTGTGGCCTGCAGCGTCGGTGGTTTCGATGATGAAGGCATGACCTACAGCGTCGTCAAGGGTGAAGACGGTGTGGGCGGTGCGTTTGATGAGTCGGCCATTGAGGTCGAGTACACGTACCTGCTGCACATCTTTTCCGCTGACGTTCACTTGGCGTCCTTGTACTTTGATGCCGAGTGCTGAGGTCGCGGTTGTGTTGTGTATACCACTGTAGGTGCCTGTGAAATCAAACACATAGGTAGTGCCAGCCTTGCCCGAGAGGGTTGCCGTGCCGTTGGCATCGACGGGGAGAGTGGTCTTCTGTCCATCGACGTATACGGTGGCCTCGCCGAGATACTTATAGAGTACGGGGATGGTCTGTCCCTGGTTGTTGACGATGGTGATGAGGGTAGCCTTGCCGTCTTTCCACTCTGTGCTGACGGTGAAGTCCTTCACGGCCTTCAAGCCATTGACGTGACCGCTGGTCCAGGCGGAAGGTAGTGCGGGGAGTACGCGGATGGTGTCGGAGTTGCTTTGCAGCAGCATCTCAGCCATACCAGCGCAAGCACCGAAGTTTCCGTCAATCTGGAAGGGTGCATGGGCATCGAAGAGGTTGTAGAATACACCTGCATTGCCGTTGCTATGGGCAAGGGCATTGGTGAGGATCGTGTGGGCGTGGTCACCGTCGAGAGCGCGTGCCCAAAGGTTGATCTTCCATCCCATTGACCATCCGGTAGCACCGTCGCCGCGCAGTTTCAGTGAGTTGACGGCCGCGTTGAAGAGATCGGTTCCGGGGTGAACCTGCGAGAAGGGGTATAGACACATCAAGTGTGACATGTGACGGTGGTCCTTGCCTTCGGTTGTGGCAGTATAGGTGCTGTACTTCCACTCGCGCAGAATGGTGCTCTGTGCAGCGATGCGGTCGGTGCCCCAGTTGCCGGAGTAGGTCTCGGTGTGGAGACCGTTGTCGAGTTTGGAGAAGCGGTCGCGGAGGGTGGAGAGGTCAGTATCTGATACGTTGGCGTCACTGCCGAGCACATCGATAGCATCGAGCGTATTGCTGAAGAGGTCGTATACGAGTTGTTGTGCGTGGGCGACACCGTTCTGTGAGTCAGGACCATGTTCGGGCGACCACTCGTTGGGTGCCTCGTAGGTACCGTCTGAGGCCAGAATGAGACGATCCATCCAGAACTGCGATGCGGAGAGCATGGCGGGGAACACCTTCTTGAGGTATTCCTTGTCGAGTGTGTAGCGGTAGTGCTGCCAGAGGTGGGTGGCGTACCAGGCATTGGCAATCACGTAGTTGGTCTTGAACGAACTTACGCCGCCGAAGATGTTGTTCTCCGTGTAGCAGGTCCATCCGCGTGACTGTCCCGACTGTGAGGCCCATTTCTTCCATTCGTTGTGGTTTTCGGCCTCATTCCAAATGTAGTGGAGGAAGGGCAGGTGCATCTCGCTGAGGTTGGTCGGCTCGGCGGGCCAGTAGTTCATCTGTACGTTGATGTTGGAGTGGATGTCAGCGTTCCATGCCGCCTGAGTGATGTTGTTCCAGATACCCTGCAGGTTGGAGGGGAGGTCTACGCCGCGTGAAGAGGCGATTTCGAGGTAGCGTCCGTAGGCGAAGTAGAGTTGCTCGAGCATGAGGGCGTCAGTGCCTGCGCCGCTATTGTAGTTGTCGATGAGCAGATTGGTGGGCTGGTCGTTCTTTGCGCCGTCGAGTTGGAAGTCGACGCGGGCAAAGTATTTCTGATGGTCGGCCACATGCTCGGAGAGCAATGTGTTCCAACCCTTGTCGGCGGCAGCGGCAATGCGGTTCTCGATGGTGAGCGAGAGGTTGTCGGTGTCGGAGATGTAGGAGAGGGCGTAGGCATCGTAGTCGGTGCCGCCGGCCAGGATGACGAGCACCTCATCGGCACCGCGTACCTCGATACCCTCGTCGGTGGTGGTCATGGTACCGCCGGTGGGTATCACTCTCATGCGTGCGTTGTAACTTACAAGGTCGAGTTTGCCGCTGAATGTGCCTTCTCCGTTACTATATGACGGTTCTACGTCGAGCGCTGCTCCCGGTTCCATGGTGAAGCGCATGCTGATCTGTCCGCTCTTGCTGGCCGTATAGTGGGCGGCTACGACGCGGGCGGGATTGGAGGCGATATATTCACGGGTGAAGGTCACACCGCTTTGGCTGGTATACTGGGTCTTGCCCGTAGCGGTGGTGAGGTCGAGTTGGCGAACATAGTCTTTGGCGGCGGTGGTGGCTGTTGTGCCGAACAGTCCGCTCAAATCCTTACCGAAGACAGAACCGAAGTTCTCGTATCTGCCATATCCCTTGCCACCATAGGGTGACTGGGCTGCGGTGCCCGACCAAAGGGTCTTCTCATTGAACTGTATCTCGTCTTTGAACATACCGCCGAAGAGACTGGCACCAAACTGTCCGTCGCCGATGGGGAGGGAGTATTCCATCCAGTTGGAGTAGCCCTGTCCGCCGCTATAGAGTGTGGCGGTGGTGGCGGGCTCGGTGTACCACAGTGTAAGCGGATGCTCAGGCACGTAGTTCTCGATGCCGGTACTCTTGTAGTCGGTGATGTCCATGTCGGCGGGATCCTCGAAGGTGACGACATTGTTCTCGTCGCCGGCCTGCCAGAAGCCCAGTGTGTTGCCTTCTACGGGCGATCCCCACATGTTGACGTAGGTGTTTCCGCTTTTCGAATTGGCTACGATTTCAAATCCGGCACCGTTGGTGGTGTTCGAACTGGTGACCAGTTTGAAACCTCCGCTCTGTGCGCTTGTACCAGCGCGGAGCGGATTGGGGTTGGTACCGCCTTCTGTGGTGCTGACAGATTGTGAACTGATGACGATGTACTTGCCTTCCTTGTTGACGAACTGGAAGTTGTCTTTTGTGCCGACAAGTTTCCACAATCGCCCATCATCGGCCGATGTGGTGGTGTAGAGGCGGATGCAGTCGTCAGACGAACCGACGCTCATGCAGCGCTTTGTGCGGTTGAATTTCACGAGGTAGTACGTACCTTCGGCATCGACTGAACTGGCAAACGTGGGCCAAGTCAGTGTTGCTTTGGTCTGTACCGACTTACTGCGTGCGCCGGCTATCGTGCAGACGAGCAGGAGTAGGAGGAAAAGTGAAAATCTTTTCATTGTAATGATAATGGTGATTAGATGTATAGTATTGTTTGTTCTCTGCTATAGTTCCGGTCTGAAAATATGCCGGAGTCAAAAGGAATGTAGGGTATTTCCGTTTCCCTCTCTTGAGGAGATGGATATGCTTGTGGACAAAGGTACACAAATAAATTGACAGTCAGCGGTTTTGCCTGGCCTTTTTTTGCTATGGATGGGTGGCTGTCCACCATGCGGTGTTCTTTTTCGCAGTAGTGGCGACAATATTTTCTGACGGATCGGAGATGGTGAGGCCAGAAAAGGAAGTGACAGTGATGCTCTTGTGTCCAGCCTCTGAGTAGATACGGTCGGTGGCGGCTTTGTAGGGCACCATCTGATTGAGCAGGGACAGGAAGGTGTTGTAGGAGGTTGTATCGCTAGCGTAGAGCTGCTGCATATAGTCACCGAAATCGAAATAGACGGTGGGAGTCCAATGGGCGGCATCCAGATCTTGTAGGTCAGACAAATAGTGGGTGTCGAAGGTGTGGTTCTCGTTGATGGTACGCATCATTTCGGCCATCTGTTCAGCCTTGCTGCAGTCGGTGACGGCTATCGTGCCGTAGGGCATGCGGTAGGATTGGTAGAAGGAATGAAATTGCTGCACTACGCTGGCATAGTCGGGTTGCGCTTGCAGTAGATAGGGAAGGATGAGGTCGTAGGGCATGCCCTTGGCCATAATTTCACTGGTTGAGGCGATGAGCCAGTCGGTGGTGTGGCGCAAATCGTACACGTTCTCTATACAGGAGAGGTAGCAGTCATCGAACAACAGAAACTGCAGATGTATACCAGCCGCCGACACCCCCTTGGCGAAGTCGCTCACCGTCATTTGGTATTGGGGCAACGAACCGCCGAAATAGCGTGTCTTGACCGTGGAGGATGATGCTACGGGCAACCATCCCTCACCGTGTCCGCCGACAATCATGGCGTAGTTGTAGGCCGGAGCGATGGAGGTCACTTGTTGCAGCAGGGCGGCAAGGGCATCGGGTGAGGAAAAGTTGTAGTCGGCCGTCCGTTGAAGGGTGTCGCGCGTACATCTTCCGTTGGTGTACTTCATCTCCATGAGGTCGCAGACGGGTGTCTGTCCTGCTCGTGGGGCATTGGCAACAAATAGTAGCAGACGGTTATTGCCCAGTCCGTCTTGCTGCTTGATGGCGGTCTCCATGGCACGGATATTGTCGACGAAGAAACTGTGCAGGTCGCTCGTCGGTCCAGAGTAGGGGAAATACACGAGGAGCGTTCTCCCTAATGGAAGTGTGTCGTCCTGTGTGTCATCGTGTGAGCAGGCGGAAAACGTGAGGACGAAGAATACGGACAATAAGGCGTGATGGATGGTTCTTTGCAGACGGAGCATAGTGGTGGTGAGATGAAAAGATAAACGCCCTGTAAGAGCAAAAGCGCTGATGTACAAATGCTTTTGCCCTTGCAGGGCGTCTTTGTCGCTTGTTTGTTACCCAGGGCACTGCCCTGGGCTATGTGCTGTTGTCCTTCTAGGGCGCATTATTTCTTCAGCGCGGCGATGGATTCCTTGAGGGCGGCGATTTTCTCTTCGCTATCGCTTTGCTTCTTGCGCTCTATGGCCACGACTGCTTCGGGAGCGTTGGCTACGAACTTCTCGTTGGAGAGTTTCTTCTTCACGCCAGCGAGGAAGCCTTCAAGGTGCTTGATTTGTGCCTCCATCTTGGCGATTTCGGCTTCGGTATCAATCATATTGCCCAGAGGTACGGCAAACTCGTCGGTGCCTACCATGAATGCGGCAGCGGTAGGATTCTTCTCTTGAACGACTGTAATCGCCTCAAGGTTGGCCATCTTGGTGATGACACTGACGTAGTCGGCGTGATGGTCGGTGCCTACTACTTGTAGGGTGAGGGCCTCTTTCTTGGCGATGTTCTTTTGGTTGCGTACGGTGCGCACGCCGGCTACAATCTGCTTCACGTTCTCGATATCGGCCACCAAGCGGTCGTCGTCGGCGGTCGGTGCAGGCACTTCGAGTTTGTCGCGCATGATGCTCTCGCCGTCTTTGCGGTCGTAGATGTGCTGCCACAGTTCTTCGGTGATGAAAGGCATGAAGGGGTGGAGCATCTTGAGGAGTATCTCAAAGAACTTCTGTGTGGCGGCGTAGGTAGTGGCATCAATGGGTTGGCCGTAGGCCGGCTTTACCATTTCGAGATACCAACTGGAGAACTCGTCCCAAAAGAGTTTGTATACGGCCATGAGTGCCTCGGAGATGCGGTATTTCTTGAACAGATCGTCTACCTCAGCGTTGGTCTGGCGGAGTTTGGCCTCAAACCACTTCACTGCGATAGCGTTGGCCTGCGGCTGCTCGATGTCTGCGGTCTGCCATCCCTGTACAAGACGGAAGGCGTTCCATATCTTGTTGTTGAAATTGCGTCCCTGCTCGCAGAGGCTTTCGTCGAAGAGGATGTCGTTGCCTGCGGGGGCGGAGAGCATCATACCCATGCGCACACCGTCGGCACCATACTTGTCGATGAGGTCGAGCGGGTTGGGCGAGTTGCCGAGTTGCTTCGACATCTTGCGGCCTAGGTTGTCGCGTACTATACCGGTGAAGTACACGTGGCGGAAGGGCATCTCATGGCGGTACTCATAGCCAGCCATGATCATACGGGCCACCCAGAAGAAGATGATGTCGGGACCGGTGACAAGGTCTGCCGTCGGATAGTAGTACTTGATCTCTTCGTTGTCGGGATGGTTGATGCCGTCGAAGAGTGAGATGGGCCACAACCAAGAGGAGAACCAAGTGTCGAGGGCATCCTCGTCTTGTTGCAAATCGTTGGCGGTCAGTGCCGGGTTGATAGCCTGTGCCTCGGCGAGAGCCTTCTCTGCGGTCTCGGCCACGACAAACTGGCGTTTGCCTTCGCCGTCGGTGAAGTAGTAGGCCGGTATACGGTGTCCCCACCACAATTGACGCGAGATACACCAGTCCTTGATGTTCTCCAGCCAGTGACGGTAGGTGTTCTTGTATTTGGCGGGGTAGAACTGTATGTCGTCGTTCATGACGGGAGCGAGTGCCTCGTCGGCGAAGTGCTGCATAGAGAGGAACCACTGGGTAGAAAGTTTCGGTTCGATGGGCACGTTGGTGCGCTCGGAGAAGCCCACCTTGTTGTTGTAGTCTTCTATCTTCTCCATGAGTCCGGCTGCCTTGAGGTCGTCTTCTATCTGTCGGCGTACGTCCATGCGGTCCATACCGACATACATGCCTGCAGCCTCGGAGATGGTGCCGTTGTCGTTGAAGATGTCGATGGTATCGAGGTGGTGTTTCAATCCGAGAGCGTGGTCGTTGATGTCGTGGGCGGGGGTCACCTTCAGACAACCGGTACCGAACTCGATGTCGACGTATCCGTCTTCGATGACGGGTATCTCGCGACCTACGAGAGGCACGATGACGTGCTTGCCTTTGAGCCAAGTGTTTTTCACGTCATCAGGGTTGATGCACATGGCGGTGTCGCCCATGATGGTCTCAGGACGTGTTGTGGCCACAACTGCGTAGTAGCCTTTCTCGTCCTTGTGCATGACGTTGCCCTCGTCCTTTTGTTGGCAGTCGTCTTCTACAACACGATATTTCAGATAGTAGAGTTTGGAGTGTTCGTCCTTGTAGATCACCTCCTCGTCGGAGAGGGCCGTCTGCGCCTTCGGATCCCAGTTGACCATGCGTGCACCGCGGTAGATGAGGCCCTTGCGGTAGAGGTCGCAGAACACCTTGATGACGCTCTCCGAACGCTTCTCGTCCATGGTGAAGGCTGTGCGGTCCCAGTCGCAACTGGCACCGAGGCGGCGGAGTTGCTTGAGGATGATACCGCCGTGCTCGTGGGTCCAGTCCCATGCGTGCTTGAGGAATTCCTCACGGGTGAGGTCAGACTTCTTGATACCCTGTTGGGCAAGGCGGTTGACCACCTTTGCTTCGGTGGCGATGGAAGCGTGGTCGGTACCCGGTACCCAGCATGCGTTCTTGCCCTCCATCCGGGCGCGGCGCACGAGAATGTCCTGTATGGTATTGTTGAGCATGTGGCCCATGTGGAGCACGCCGGTCACGTTGGGCGGGGGAATGACGATGGTGTAGGGTTCGCGGCCGTCGGGCTTGCTGCTGAACAGTTTGTTGTCAAGCCAGTATTGGTACCATTTCGACTCCACGGCCTGTGGGTCGTATTTGCTTGCTAATTCCATATGGTAAGTTGATTTATGACGTGTACTGAAAAATACGTATTGTTAAATTTGTTGTAAGCGGAAGAATCTGCCTAAAAACGGATGCAAAAGTACTAAGAATCCGTGGAATTTGATTACTTTTGCAGCACTAAAATCACGTATGATGCATACAAAAGAAGAAAAGATGGCGGCTTTCGGCCGTCTGCTCGATGTGCTCGATGTGCTGCGGGAAAAGTGCCCTTGGGACCGCAAGCAGACCAACGAGAGTCTGCGCCCTAACACCATCGAGGAAACCTATGAACTCTGTGACGCCCTGATGAAGGACGACCAACCGAATATCTGCAAGGAACTCGGCGACGTGCTTCTGCACGTGTGCTTCTATGCCAAAATGGGTGATGAGCGCGGCGCATTCGACATCGCTGATGTCTGCGAAAAACTCACCGACAAACTCATCTTCCGCCACCCTCATGTCTATCACCCTTCACAGGTCGGCGCACCCGAACCCAAGCCGTTGCCCTATGGCGAAAACGGTGAGGCCGAGGACGATATGCAGCGTGCCGAGACCGCTCAGCAAGTGATAGAAAACTGGGAGCAGATCAAACTCCGCGAGAAGGACGGCAACAAGAGTGTGCTCTCCGGTGTGCCCGATGCGCTACCTTCGCTCATCAAAGCCTATCGCATACAAGACAAAGCCCGCAATGTCGGTTTCGACTGGGAAGACAAGGGCGATGTCTGGACCAAGGTGCATGAAGAACTGGGCGAACTGGAGGCCGAACTGCGGCGCGGCGACAAGCAACGCTCGCTTGAGGAACTGGGCGACTTCCTCTTCAGTGTCATCAATGCAGGGCGACTCTATCATCTCAATCCCGACAACGCCTTGGAGCATACCAACCAAAAATTCATCCGACGATTCAATTATATAGAGGAACACTCCATCAAGGTCGGCAAACCGCTCAAGGACATGACGCTCGGCGAGATGGACCAGTTGTGGAACGAGGCCAAGGCACTTGAGCGCAACGCAGAGTGATCACATCCCAACAATCTCATAACAGGTGGATCTGAAAATCCTATCTAAGAACAAACAACAACTCCGATATGAGACATTTTGTATTGACATTCATCGTTTTAATATTGGCAACCGCTGGTTTGACAGGCTGCCGCAAGACCACCAAAGCCCCTGCCGCTCCCAAGGCAGAGGAAAATGTTGCCGATGCCGACACCACCGTATACGGCGTATGCGGTGAAGGCACTTCGATGCACTCGTTGCAGATCATCACCGATGCAGGCGATACCCTCGAATACGCTATTGCTGACGAAGGCTCCGACAGTACCGATGTGCAGGGCGGACTGATGGCGGGCGACCGCATGGCCGTTATCGGCACCATGGTTGATGGCGAGCGCATGGCCCTTCGTGTGATCAACACGACTACACTTCTCGGTCACTGGACTAGCATCGACAAGAACTTCGTGATAGAGGTGGGTGGTGTCGTCAAGTCCAACGTACAGGCGGAATCGAAACCTTGGACAAGTTGGAAAATCTACAACGGTCAACTGCTGCTCAATCGCGACACCTTCCGCATAGACTGCCTTGGGGCCGACTCCCTCTATATCGAAAACGACAAAGGCATCTTTGTCTACAAACGCCAGTAGTATGAGTGGCGTATGCGGATAGTTCGCATACGCCTCCGTTGTTCAAAAAACCAATTTTCTACAAGGGCCTTGTACGGCCACTACAAGGCCTTTGTAGCGTCACTACAAGGCCCTTGTAGCATTCGTACAAAGCCTTTGTAGCATTCGTACAAAGCCCTTTTACAAAATAAACTTCATCTTATCCGGAAATCAAGTACGAAAACAATCACGATATGGAACCGTTCAGAGTACATGTATTGGGGTGCGGAAGTGCACTTCCCACCACCCGCCACAACGCATCATCACAGGTCGTTGAGATGCGGGGTAAACTGTTTATGATAGACTGCGGTGAGGGCACGCAGGTGCAGATGCGTCGGGCGCATATCGGGTTTACCAAGTTGCAGGCCGTCTTTATCACCCATATACATGGTGACCACTGTTTTGGACTGATAGGCATGCTCTCTACTTTCGGCATGCTTGGGCGTACTGCTCCTCTTCATGTGTATGCACCAGAAGGACTGCGCAAGGTGCTCGACTTGCAGATTGCGACTTTTTGTCATGGACTTGACTACAAAATAGAGTTCCATGCGGTAGACACCACCCGTCATGATGTAGTGTATGAAGACCGTAGTCTTACGGTTGAGAGCATACCGCTGGCCCATCGTCTGCCGTGCTGCGGTTATCTTTTTCGTGAAAAGCCTACTCTTCCTCATATCCGTCGCGACATGATGGACTTCTACGGCATACCCGTGTCTCAAGTGGGCAATATCAAGAATGGTGCCGGATGGACCGACAGCGAAGGTCGGCATATCCCCACAGAGCGGTTGACCACTCCTGCCGATCCACCCCGGAGTTACGCTTATTGTAGCGACACGCGCTATCTGCCCCATCTGCACGAATTTCTGCAAGGGGTAGACTTGCTCTATCATGAGTCGACCTATATGGACAGTGACCTCGACCATGCTGCCCTCTACTGTCACAGTACGGCGGCTCAGGCGGCGGCGGTGGCCCGTGATGCCGGTGCCGGACGCTTGATGCTCGGTCATTACAGTGCCAAGTATGACGATGAGCAAGGATTGTTGGCAGAGGCGCAGGCCGTGTTCCCGCAGTCGTTTCTCAGCGATGAGGGAATGACAGTGGATGTTGGAAGTACGGAAACCAAGCGTTAAACAAATTTAATATCGTATCGTGAATGCCCCAAAGCGTATGTAGATGTGGATAAAATTGCCTATATTTGCATTTATCAAAAAAGCGCTTTTATATGACGAAAACTATACTTACCCTCTCATTTGCTGCCCTTCTGCTGGCATCGGCTCCCATTGCCGCGCATGCAGAGACGGCCATTGAGATTATCGACAACGATTTTCAGAATGTCAGCATCACCGTGTCTGGCAACAATGTGCATGTGAACGGAGCCTCCGGTCTTGTGCTCTATGTATACAATGTGGCCGGAACCTGCATCCGTAAGTGCAAGGTCGATAGCGGTCGCTACGAACTGACCCTGCCGCAGGGATGCTATATCTTCAAGGTGGGTACCGTTGTACGTAAAATCTCCATCTCGTAATACTACGCTTTGGACTTCCGGTTCTTCGTTTGCCTTCTTCTCACGGCAGCGGCCTTCTCGTCGTGTCATGAGAAGACGCGCAATTGTGTACTGACGCTCGACTCTCTGTCGGCGCTGCGCGATGAGGCTACCTATCTGCGCCCCAAAGCCATCCGTATGGGGATGGAGTGTATGGCGTATGCCGATAAGGGCACGTCGCCCGCCGCCCGCTATACCCGCAACTACTATCTCGGTGGCGGCAATATGTTGTGGCTCACCCGAATGGGAGTGTCATCGGTAGCCGACAGTGTACTACGCTATGCAGGCGAAGCCGAAGGGTGGGGCTTCGATAGGGAAAATTTTTATTACACCGCCATCAAGAATGACCTTCGCCGTGTGCGCGAACTCGACTTTTCGGGTGAAGGCAACGATATCAATACGGTATTCGCACGTTTGGAATACCGGCTCACCAAAGCCTACTTGCTCTACTGCTCCGGCCAACGGTTCGGCTATGTCAATCCGCGGGATGTCTTCAATCGTATAGAGGTGCGCGACAGCGACTCTGTGCGCGTCACGTACAATGCTCTCTTCGATATTCCCATGCAGAAGGCCGACAAGGCCTTCTTTGCCGAGTCACTCCACAAGGTGCAGGTAGACAGTGCCGCTGTGTGGCTACGCGAGTCGCATCCTCAAGATCCGCTCTACGACCAATTGCGTCGCCGCTTGGCCCAACCGCTCAGCGAGAGCGAGCGACGGCTTGTGTTGTGCAATATGGAGCGGTGTCGCTGGCGGCTCAACGACTATCCCTGGCGGCATACAAAGTATGTCTTCATCAATATCGCATCGCAGCATCTTGATGCTGTCGATGGTGACAACGTGCTGTCGATGCGTATCGGGTGTGGAGCCCAACAGACGAAGACCCCATTGCTCACCAGTCGTATCAAGCGGCTTGATGTCAATCCACAGTGGATTATTCCGCGTAGCATCATCAAGAAATCCATCGCCCATAGGGCCGGTGATACCCACTATTTCGAGAGTCACCGCTATTTTATCCGCGACAGAAAGACCGGAAAGGAAGTGTCTCCCGCTCTTGCCACCTCTGCCATGCTGACCGACCCCAACTATTTGGTCATACAACGTGGCGGGGCCGGCAATGCGTTGGGTAGCATCATTTTCCGCTTCGACAACAATTTCTCGGTATACTTGCACGACACTTCCAACCGCGGTGTCTTTTCCAACGCCGACCGTAGCGTGTCGCATGGTTGTATACGTGTGGAGCGTCCTTTTGATTTGGCAGCCTTTCTCTTGGCCGGAAAAGATGACATGATTGACCGTGTGCGTTACTCCATGACCTTTTATGATGACAAAAGCGGTCTCGACGAGAAGGAAGTAGAGCGTATGAAGGACAAGCAGCGGTTTGTGCGTTCAGTCGATGTGTCACCGCAGATACCCCTCTTCATCACCTACTATACGCTTTACCCCGACCGGCAGGGCGTGCTGCGCACCTATCCCGACATCTACGGTTATGATCCGTTGATTTACGAAAATCTGAAAAAATATCTCTGATGGCCGACAAGACCGAAGACCTTTCCCTCAACTGCACATCGGAGGAAGAACGCCTTAGGGCAGACTTCCGGCAGATAGTCGACCAGTATAGCCAACCGCTGTACTGGAAAATCCGCCGTATCGTCATCGACCATGACGATGCCGACGATGTGTTGCAAAACGTCTTCATCAAGGCTTGGAACAATATCGGAGATTTTCGTCAGCAGTCGAAGGTGTCGACATGGCTCTACCGCATCGCCGTCAATGAGTCGCTCGACTTCATCCGCCGCCGTCGCAACACCAGCCTTGTGGGGCTGGATGCCGACAACGGCTATGCCAATCGTCTGCTGGCCGACGAGTTTTTCGATGGCGACGAGGCGCAGGCCCAGTTGCAAACGGCCGTAGCGAGATTGCCTGAAGTGCAACGGGTAGTCTTCAGCCTGCGCTACTACGACGAGATGAAATATTCCGAGATGAGTCAAATGCTCAACACGAGCGAGGGGGCACTTAAAGCCAGTTATCATATAGCGGTCAAGAAAATCACTGAATATTTGAAGGCCGACGATTAAACCATTGCCCAGGATGTACGTCTTATCAATAAGAAACACACCACCTATATAATTATGTGTAATCCCGATACCACCTCTGAAGAAAAATATTTGGAGAAACACTTTGGAAAAGGCCAGCCCTTCAAGGTTCCCGAACACTATTTCGAGAATTTCTCTTCCAGACTGATGGCCCGTCTGCCCGAACAGACGGTGACACCTGTCGTCCCCATACAGGAACACAGGTCTTTCAGAAGAAGAGGACGGTGGATGGCGGTCGCCGCAGCCTTTGCCGGGTTGATTGTAGGTGGAGCCGCCGTTTGGCTGTCCTCAGGCGAATCCCCTCAGTCCGTCGCCCGCACCGCCCCGGTAGAAAATGTACCGACGGAGAGTGCATACGGAGGTAGTCTTGATGAACTGGCAGACTATGCTATGCTCGACAATGAGGACATCTACGCCTATGTATCCAATAACTGATGACGTCTGTTTTCGATCTTTCTTCCACAATATATATTCCAAAAACAGCCTGACTTGAAGAGAATTCTATTTTTGTTCATTTTGTCGCTCAGTGTAGTGGCCATGAATGCCCAGAAATGCCGATTCAGCCCCGAACAATTTGAGGCCGATCTTGAGCGTTTTATCGTTGTCGAAGCGGGTCTTTCGCCTGTAGAGTCGGCACGGTTCTTCCCCGTATACCGTGAGATGCGGAAGAAGCAGATGGCCATTTTCTATGAGGACAAAGAGTTTCGTCATGTCGATATTTCCAACGAGAAAGCCTGTGCTGCCGCCATCCGTCGTCACGACGAAAACGACCTTGAGGTCAAAAAACTACAAAGAGAGTACCACAACCGTTTTTTGAAGATACTCCCCGCATCAAAGGTGTACCGCATCATACGTGCGGAAGACAATTTCCACCGTCGCCTGTTCAAACAAAAAGCGGGAAAAGGCCAATAACCGCATCTCCCATACCTACATGTCACAACGATATTTTGTCACCCTCGCCTTCGATGGCACTGCCTATCACGGTTGGCAGATACAGCCCAACGGCAATTCCGTTCAGGAAGAATTGCAACGCGCCCTTTCCACACTGCTCCGTCAGTCTATAGAGATTGTGGGGGCCGGGCGGACAGATGCCGGTGTGCATGCCTCGATGATGGTCGCCCATTTTGAAATCGACCGCGAAGGCATTGATGTGCAGCAACTGGTCTACAAACTCAACCGTCTGCTTCCGCGCGACATCTCCGTGTCAGACATCCGGCCCGTAGCGTCCGATATGCATGCCCGATTCAGTGCCACGCTCCGCACTTACCACTATCACATCCATCTGAAGAAAGATCCCTTCCGCCGTCATTATTCCTGCGAGATACACTGGCCGCTCGATTTCGACTTGATGAACGAGGCAGCCTCCCATCTGCTCCACGTCTCCGACTTTGGCGCCTTTTGCAAGAGTCACACCGATGTGAAGACCACCCTCTGTCATGTCACCGAGGCCCGATGGGTACCAGACGGCAACGATGCCTGGTACTTCCGCATCTCCGCCAATCGCTTCCTCCGCAATATGGTGCGTGCCGTGGTCGGCACCCTCATGGAGGTCGGTCGCCACCGCATCACCCTCGACCAGTTCGATGCCATCGTCGCCGGCCGCCAACGCACCGCCGCCGGCGAAAGCATGCCCGGCCATGCACTGTTTTTGGAGAGGGTGGAGTACTGATATGGACAATCTGTAAAGGAGAAAACAAGCGTATTTCGTACTGAAGAATATACATCTCATGACGGAAAAAGCTCCGACTCTCCTTTTTTTTTATTATTTTTGCGGTCATATAGAGGCGGATAGATTTTCCGCCTGTACACGTCAAGCAAAAATGAATCAGCAAGAAGACATCAGAAAAGCCGTTGAGGTCATGCGACAAGGTGGCGTGATACTCTATCCCACCGACACGGTATGGGGTATCGGTTGCGACGCGACCAATGCGGAGGCCGTCGCCAAAGTATACCGTATCAAGCACCGTGATGACTCCAAGGCACTCATCTGCCTTGTAGACTCCGATGCCCGTGTGCAGCGCTATGTGCGCAATGTACCCAACGTGGCATGGGACATCATGGAACTGGCCGACAAGCCGACCACTGTCATCCTTGACGGGGCCAGCGGGTTGGCTCCCAATCTTATCGCAGAGGATGGCAGTATTGCTATGCGCATCACCCGCGAACCGTTCTCTCATGAATTGTGCTTCCGTATGCAAAAGCCAGTCGTCAGCACCAGTGCCAACATCAGCGGTGAGCCTGCCGCACAAAACTACTGCGATATCTCCCCCGAACTTCTTGAGGCTGTCGACTATGTGTGCTGGACCCGCCGTCAGGAACACAAACCGCATGTGCCCAGCAGTATCATCAAACTCACCGTCGATGGGCAGGTGACCATTGTCAGAAAGTAGAAGTCCATGGAAGCAGGTATCGCAATCAATACTAGATCGTGGGCCGACCACATCACGAAGTGGAGCGCACGTCATTTGACCGACCGTCAGATGACGCTTATTTTGGCTTTCTTTATCGGCCTGTTTGCTTCGGTGGCAGCCTTTGTGCTGCACTTCATCATTGAGGAAATACAACACCTGCTTACGGCCAAGTTTCATATCGAGAGTTCCAACTGGCTCTACCTCGTCTTCCCTGTCGTCGGCATATTTCTCACGTCGCTATTTGTGCGCTATATCGTCAAGGACAATATCTCGCATGGTATCACGCGCATACTCTACGCCATCTCGTCGAAGCGCTCGCGGCTCAAGGGGCATAATTGTTGGACATCGGTCATCGCCTCTGCCATCACCATCGGCTTTGGCGGATCAGTGGGTGCTGAGGCGCCTATCGTGCTGACCGGATCGGCCATCGGATCGAACCTCGGCCAGTTTTTCCGTATGGACAACAAAACCTTGATGTTGCTCGTGGGTTGCGGTGCTGCCGCCGCCATCGCCGGTATATTCAAGGCTCCCATTGCCGGACTGGTATTCACTCTCGAAGTGCTGATGGTAGACCTTAGTATGGCCTCCCTGCTTCCCATACTGATTTCAAGCGTCACGGCCACCTGCTTCACCTATGTGTTTATGGGCAGCGACTCACTCTTCCACTTCCGGCTCGACGGAGCGTGGATGTTGGAGCGGGTGCCGGCCAGTATCGCCTTAGGAGTGTGCTGCGGACTGGTCAGTCTGTATTTTATCCGGGCCATGACCATGTGTGAGAACGTCTTTGCACGGTTCAGTCAGTACCGCTATACCAAACTGTTGTTGGGCGGCGTGATGCTCAGTTCGCTTATCTTCCTTTGTCCTGTACTCTACGGTGAAGGATATGGCGCTATCAATGTGTTGCTCAACGGTCGGACAGAAGCCGACTGGGACGTGCTGCTCAACAACTCCCTCTTCTATGGACATGGCCGTCTCATACTGCTCTACATCGCCATCGTCATTCTCACTAAGGTATTTGCCACCTCTGCCACCAATGGTGCCGGAGGTTGTGGCGGAACGTTCGCCCCGTCGCTCTTCATTGGCGGATTTTCCGGATTCCTTTTTGCCCGTCTGTGGAATATCAATCAGATAGGTGTCTACATTCCCGAAAAGAATTTTACGCTCTTGGGCATGGCTGGCGTAATGGCCGGCGTGATGCATGCCCCGCTGACAGGCATCTTCCTCATTGCTGAGATCACCAACGGCTACGACCTTTTCATGCCCTTGATGATCGTGAGCATCTGTTCGGTGATGACCATCAACATCTTCGAGCCTCATAGCATCTATGCCATGCGTTTGGCCCGACAAGGGAAACTCATCACCCATCATACTGACCAAGCCGCCCTCACGCTGATGAGTCTCGACAGTGTCATCGAGAAAGATGTCACCGCCGTATCGCCCGATATGACCCTCGGGCAACTCGTCAATGCTATCAGCAAGAGCCATTCGAGTTTCATTCCCGTGCTCAATCCCGCCGGAACATTGCTCGGGGAAATCGATATCACGAAGATACGCCACGTCATGTTCCGTACCGAACTGTATGGCAAGTTCACCGTGGCCCAAGTGATGACCCCCGTACCAGCCACACTCACCGTCAATGACCCTATGAAGGAAGTGATGCAGAAGTTTGAGACCAAGAATACCAACTACCTTCCCATTGTCGACCTTAGCGGCCGCATGATAGGTTATATCTCGCGTACCCGTATGTTCAGCATGTATCGCAAGATGGTGAGCGACCTTTCGGCCGAATAGTCATCTGTCGTTATACTTGGCCATCAAGCAATCTCCTGTAAAAACGAAAGTCAATGAAGAAAATCCTTGCCGTACTCCTTCTCATCGTCTGCACCTTGAATGCTATGGCGCAGATGAGGAGAAATACAGCCTATCTCAACTATATCTCCCAGTACAAGGATCTTGCCATCGAACAGATGTTGCGCTATCGTGTGCCGGCCAGTATCACCTTGGCACAAGGTCTGCTCGAAAGCCGTGCCGGACTGAGCGATTTGGCTGTACGGGGCAACAACCATTTCGGTATCAAGTGTCATGGATGGACGGGCCGCAAGACCTATCACGACGATGATGAGGCCGGTGAGTGTTTTCGTGCTTACGACAATGCCCGTCAGAGTTATGAGGATCATAGCCGTTTTCTCTCGCAAAACAGTCGCTACGCCCGTCTTTTCTCGCTCGACCGTACCGACTATCGTGGATGGGCCAAGGGACTGAAAGCCTGCGGTTATGCCACCAATCCCAACTACGCCAACAGTCTTATCGGCATCATCGAGACCTACGGACTCTCGCAGTACGACCGTGCCAATACCTACGACCGCTTCCTCGAACGTCATACCGCCGACAAGCCTGTCCGTCCCGGCGAGACGCTCCACCAGATCTATTCGTACAACGACAACTACTATGTAGAGGCCCGCGAAGGCGACACCTACGCCTCCATTGCCAAGGAAGTGGGACTGTCGGCCCGCAAGATTGCCAAGTACAATGAGCGCAACAAAAAAGACACACTCTCACCCGGAGAGTATGTCTATCTGAAGAAGAAGCGTACTAAGGCCGAAAAGAAATACAAAAAACATCCCCATACGGTGAAGGCCGGAGAGAGCATGTACTCCATCGCCCAATATTACGGCGTGCGTACGAAGAGCCTCTACAAGAAGAACAAACTCTCTCCTGACTATCAGATACGTGTCGGCGACAGCATCAAGGTCTATTGACGGGCGGCGGACAGGTCGCGTCGCGACTTGGAACGTACCACCAGCCATACGCCGGTGAAGATGAGCACCGTGGCTATAGCCTGTACGCCCTTGAACTCAGCCAATCCCAACATCACGCTTACCGATACCGAGACGACGGGTTGCACGTAATTGTAGATGGACACCACCGTCGGGCGCAGTATTTTTTGTCCCACCATCATGCAGATGTAGCCTAAATAAGTGCCGAAGAAGATGACGTAGCCCGTTTCCCACCATGTAGACATCGGCACATGAGCAAAGTCGATGTCGGTCACATGACCGAAGGCAAACGGCCAAATCAGTACCGTGGCCCAAGTGAACATCCACTTGTTCATCGTGAAGAGCGAGTACTTCTGCGCCAGTGGCTTGAAAAGCGCCAGATAGAGTGCAAACGAGAGTTGGGCTGACATGCAGAGCAGGTCACCCCAGATGTTGCCCACCTTCGCATTGCCCGATTGGGCACTGGTGGTGATGATGATCACCGCTCCGGCGCATCCGAGAAACACGCCGCCGGCCTTTTTCCATGTGATCGGTTCGCGGAGGATAAAGAAGGAGAGCAACATGGCAAAGATAGGCATTGAGGTGGTCATAATGCTCGAATTGCTCGGTGAGGTCATGTTGAGTCCTATCGTGTACGAGCACTGGTTGAATACCAAAGCGAAGAGTCCTGCAGCCCCCATCTTGAAGATGTCGCGCATCGGCACATGCTCACGGGCGGTGAACAGGGAGGTAAGCCAAAAGAGTATGGCTCCGCCCAGTACGCGGAAGGCTACCATGTCGATGCCGTCGATGCCGTGCATCATGGCTTCTTTGCCAACAGGCGCCATCAGTCCCCAAAAAGAGCCGGCGCAGAGCAGGCACAGATGGGCGACAAGAGGTTTGTTGTTTTTCATTTTCTATTGTTCTTATGACTGTTGTTATGACTTGTTGTTATGACCTGCAAAGGTACTGAAATTCTTATGTCCTGCCACTGATTGTCCGGCGAATTGTCCGTCCGTCGAAAGTCTACTTCCCGTCTGCAAGCAGACAGACCTTAAAAAAAACAAAAAAGAACGGATATGTCCCCGTTTTTGCGTACATTTGCATTGCTTCCTGTGTGGGAGCAGAAATTACCCTAAATTTCATACCTTGAACAATAACTAAAACAATATTCGACATGATCAAGAAAGTGGTTCTCGCAACCTTACTGTGCGCTTCGCTGCTTGACAGCCATGCAGCCGATGCCAATTTCAACAATGTAGTGCCTCTGCCGCAAAGCATCACCCTGCAGAAGGGCAAGGCTTTCACGCTGACCGCTGCTACCCCTATCGTCTATGTCGGCACTGATGCAAAGATGCAGAAGAATGCCGAGTTTCTCTCCGAATACATTGAACAACTCACAGGACTGAAACTCACCGTCACCGCCAAGAAAGACAAGAAGACGGCCGCCGTTGTGCTCGTCATCGACCCGAAGGTAGAAGGCAAGGAAGCCTACCGACTCACCGTCACCGACAAGCAGGTGACCATCGCCGGAAGCACTTCCGCCGGTGTGTTCTACGGCATACAGACCTTGCGCAAGTCGCTTCCCACGCTCGACAAGGCAGAGGATATCACCATTCCAGCAACCGTCGTGGCCGATGCTCCCCGCTTCGGTTATCGCGGTATGATGCTCGACTGCGGTCGTCACTTCTTCCCCATCTCCTTTGTCAAGAAGTATATCGACATCATCGCCCTGCACAATATGAACACCTTCCACTGGCACCTCAGCGAGGATCAGGGTTGGCGTATCGAAATCAAGAAATATCCCAAACTCACCGAGATTGGTTCCAAGCGTAGCCGCACCATCATGGGCCATAATGCCGATCTTGACGACGGAACGCCCTACGGTGGCTTCTATACTCAGGAGGAAGCCCGCGAGATTGTACGCTACGCTGCCGAACGCCATATCACCGTCATTCCCGAGATTGATATGCCGGGTCACATGCTCGCCGCTCTCGCTTCCTATCCCGAACTGGGATGTACCGGAGGCCCGTATGAGGTAGGCTACGGTTGGGGTGTGTTCCGCGACGTACTCTGTGTAGGCAATGAGAAGATCTACACCTTCTTGCAGGATGTTATCGACGAACTCTGCGATATCTTCCCCGCCAAGTATTTCCATATCGGTGGTGACGAGACCCCGACCGTACGTTGGGAAGCCTGTCCCAAGTGTAAGGCTATGGCTGCCGCCAATGGTATTGATGCTAAGCATCTGCAGAGCATCTTCACCAACCGCATGGAGAAATACATCAACTCCAAGGGACGTAGCATCATCGGATGGGATGAAATCACTTACGGTCCCATCAATCAGAGCGCGACCATCATGAGTTGGCAGGGCGTAGCCCCGGGCAGCAAGGCCGCCGAAGCCGGACACGATGTCATCATGGCTCCCAACAGTTATTGCTATTTCGACCACTATCAGACCCAGAACCAAGGCGGCGAGCCGATGTGTATCGGCGGTTATCTGCCCGTAGAGAAGGTCTACTCCTTCGATGCCGCTCCCGACACCCTGTCGGAGGCCGCCAAGAAGCATATTCTTGGCGTGCAGGCCAACCTTTGGACTGAGTATATTCCCAACACCAATATGGTGGAGTATATGGTACTGCCGCGTATGGGCGCACTCGCTGAGGTGCAGTGGACTCCCGTAGAAAAGAAAAACTATGAGGAGTTCCTCAAACGCGAAACCCACATGTCGCAGATCTATGACAAACTGGGTTATAAGTACGCCATCCATATCTGGCCTGAGAAGCATCAGCCTCTTGGCGACTGGTGATAATCGGTCGGGCGACAGAACTTATTTTTCGTAAATTTGAAAGATTGCAAATTGCTAAGGCGAAGGCCATGCATCGTATACGGTGGATTGGCTTTCGCCTTTTGCTCACTTGTTCTAGTACGCAAATCTCCTATACCTTTTCAAAAAAATATCGTTTTATTTCTTATTTCCCCATGTTGTTTTCTCGTTCCATTTTTTCGGTCTTGTTGTTTTCGGCCCTTGTGACAGGATGTCCTGCACAGGCGCAAGACCTCATCCCCAATCCTACATCCCTTACCGCACGGGAGGGCGTGTTTACACTCGATACCCAAACTCGCGTCTATACCAATCTGCAGGGAAGTGACCTCAAGTATATGAAGTCGTATCTCGGTCAGACGCTTTCGCTCAAAGATTTCAGTGCCAAGTCTGGCGATGGCCAGGGCGTGCTCCGTCTCGTCTGCACCGGTACGACAGAAGAAGCCGCCAAGGCCATTGATGATGCCACGCTGCAGGGGTACACGCTCGACATCACTCCGCAGACCGTCACCATAGAGGCTGTCACCCCTATGGGACTCTTCTACGGCATACAGTCGGTCAGACAACTGCTCACTGACGACCGACAGATACAGTGTACGCATATCGTAGACCAGCCCCGCTTCACCTATCGTGGACTGATGCTCGACTGCTCGCGCCACTTTTGGCCGCTCGACTATCTGAAACGCCAGGTCGACGCCTTGGCTTATTTCAAGATGGACCGTCTGCACCTGCACCTCACCGATGGCGGCGGATGGCGACTCGAGATCAAAAAATATCCCCGTCTCACCACCGAAGCCGCTTACCGCACGTGTAGCAGTTGGAAAGACTGGTGGGACAATGCCTCCAACCGTAAGTACTGTCACAAGGGTGACGAGGGCGCTTATGGTGGCTACTACACCCAAAAGGAGATGCGCGAACTGGTGCGCTATGCAGCCGAACGCCATATCACCATCATCCCCGAGATAGAAATGCCGGGACATAGCGATGAGGTCACGGCGGCCTATCCCGAACTGTCCTGCTCGGGCCAACCCTATACGGAGGGCGATTTCTGTGTGGGCAACGAGCAGACGTTTACTTTCCTTGAGAATGTACTGCGCGAGGTGATGCGTATTTTCCCGTCCGAATACATCCATATCGGTGGCGATGAGGCCACGCGGTCGGGATGGGAGAAATGTCCGAAATGCCAGAAGCGTATGCAGGACGAGCACCTCACGACCACAGCCGAACTGCAGAGTTATCTCACGGCCCGTATCGAGCGGTTTCTCAATGCCAACGGACGCAAACTGATGGGATGGGACGAGATACTTGAAGGCAAATTGGCACCCAACGCCACGGTGATGAGTTGGCGAGGTGAAGAAGGTGGCATCACTGCAGCCAATATGGGCCACCCTGTCGTGATGACTCCCGGTGCCTATTGTTACCTTGACCAGTACCAGGACTCGCCGTTGCACAGTCCGAAGGCGATGGGTACTTATCGCCCGTTGCAGCAAGCCTACTCTTACGAGCCATTGTCGGAGAAGACCGCATCATCGGCCTTGGCTGACCATCTGCTTGGCGTGCAGGGCAATCTGTGGACGGAGTATATCGAGACCACGCAGCATGCCGACTATATGATTTACCCCCGCCTAATGGCCCTTGCCGAGGTAGGGTGGAGTCACAACAAAACCACGTTTGATGCTTTCCGCTCGCGTGTGGTTACGGCCACCCGTCGGATGCAAGCAGCCGGATATACCCCCTTCGATGTCACCAAGGAATATGGCAGCCGTCAGGAGTCACGCATGATGGTCGATCATGAAGGCCGCGGCAAACACGTCATCTATCGTGCGCCCTACTCGCCGAGTTACACGGCCACGGGCGATAGTGCCCTCACCGATGGACATCGTGGCGACTGGGGCTATGGCGACGGTGTATGGCAGGGCTTCATCGGAAAAGGACTTGATGTGGTGGTCGATATGGGTGAGGCAACCGACATCCGTGATGTGAGCGCCTCGTTCATGCAGGCCGCCAGTGCATGGGTTTACTTCCCCGAGGAAGTGACCATTTCCGTGTCTGACGATGGTGAGCATTTCGACATCATCAACCGTCAAGTGTTCAAGACCGATACCGACAAGGAATATTTTATCAACGAATGTAGTTGGAACGGTCGCGCTCGCGGTCGCTATGTGCGCTATACGGCCACGACCAGCAAAGACGGCGGCTGGATTTTTACAGATGAGATTGTCATCAACAGAAAGTAGATTTTTTTAGAACCATAAGAACAAGGGCTGAATTTCAAATGAGAAATTCAGCCCTTGTTCTTTGTGTGGTGAAATATAATTGTACTCCTTATTCACCCTTTCCTTGTTTCTTTCTGTCCAGCAGATGTACTGCGATATTGGCGATGATGGCCGTCAGTCCGCCAGTGGTGATACCGCTGGAGAAGATGATACGTACGCTGTCAGGAGTAGCGCGCAGAATGTCGGGCATCAGTTCTACGCCCATGCCAAACGAAAGGCTTGCTGCCAATACGAGGATGGCCTTGCGGTCGATGGGTTGTGAGGCCACGATGCGTATGCCCGTTGCGGCTATCGTGCCGAACATGAGCAGGGTAGCGCCACCGAGCACAGGGGCGGGGATGGTAGAGAATACGGTGCCGAGGATGGGAAAGCAACCTAGGAAGACGAGCATGCCAGCGATGAAGTAGCCCACATAGCGGCTGGCTACGCCCGTGAGTTGTATGATGCCGTTGTTTTGTGCAAAGATGGAGTTGGGAAACGAACTGAAGATACCCGCAATCATTGAGTTTACACCATCGGCCATGACACCGCCGGAGATGCGTTTCACGTAGGCTTTGTCGTCAAGCGACAGACCAGAGATGATGGAGTTGGCCGTAACGTCGCCAGTGGCTTCGATGGCGGTCACCAGGTAGACGATACCCATAGAGAATATGGCCGACCAATTGACGGCGAAGCCGTACTTGAACGGCAGTATTCTGTAGAAGTACTTGTCTGTGCCGTTGCTGAAGACCGAATAGTCTACCATGCCCAGGCAGGCTGATACGGCATATCCGATGATGATGCCTAGAAAGATACTGCTCATGCGCAGGTACTTGAAACGGCTCAGATTGAGGAACATCACGCTTACCAATACAATGATGGCCACCCCGATGTTGCGCATCGACCCGAATTCCGGAGCGTCGATGTCGCCGCCGCCACAGGAGGTGATGCCGGCCTTGATGAGTGTCAGTCCGATGAGCATCACGACCGTACCGCTCACCAGCGGCGTGATGACCTTGCGCAGATAGCGGAAGGTGCAACTCACGAGTATCTCAACAGGGGCGCCGAGTACGCACGCACCGAAGACGGCGGGCAGTCCGCTGACCGTCCCGATGGCAATGATCGGACCGATGAATGAGAAACTTGTACCCTGTACGCAGAGCATACGGCAACCTACTGGGCCGAACCGACGGCACTGTATGAAGGTGCAGATGCCCGAAGCGAGTAGCGACATCGACACCATGAAGCCCGAGGTCTGTTTGTCGAGACCCAGGGCCTGGGCGATGATGAGCGGTGGAGTGATGATAGCCACGAAGATGGCGAGCAAGTGTTGCAGGGCAGCGAAGAGAGCGTCGTGCAATGGCGGACGATCCTCAATGCCGTAGATGAGCGTCGAGTCGGCGCTATGGTTGTTTTGTGTCATGTTGTGGGTAAGTATGTCTTTCTTTTGTTCGTGCTGAAGAATCTGTTGGAGGGTGTACGAAGGCATTTGGGGTGTGTCCGTGTCGGACACACCCCAAATGCCAACTGAGCGTTATGCCAGTTCTATCTTGCAGTTGTCAAGGCTTTTCACTGTGGCCAGCGCCACATAGTCGATACCTTGACTGCGCAAGAATTCGCCTCCCTGCTGGAAGGCCTTTTCTATGAGAAATCCCATGGCCTCAATCTTGGCGCCGGCTTGACGGCACAGGTCGATGACGCCCTTCGATGCGTTGCCGTTGGCCAAAAAGTCATCGATGAAGAGCACGTGGTCGTCGGCGTTGAGGAAACTGTTGCTGATGCACACCGTGTAGTCACGGTCCTTGGTGAAGGAGTGTACTGTGGAGGTGAGCATGTTGTCCATCGTCTTGGGTTGTTTTTTCTTGATGAACACCACGGGTAGTTGCATCAGGTAGCCTACGAGTATGGCAGGAGCGATGCCGCTGGCCTCGATGGTCACGATTTTGTTGATGGGACGGTCGCCGTAGATGCGCACCAGTTCCTTGGCCAGTTCCATCATCAAGTTGGGATCCATCTGATGATTGATGAAACTATCCACTTTGAGAATACCGCCAGGATAGCACTTGCCGTCCTGCATGATTCGTTCTTTGAGTAAATCCATTGTGTGTGAGATTTCTTGCCGGGCAATGTGTGATGAGAATACCCGTTTTTAGAATTGTTTTGCAAATGTACTACATTTTTTGCAATTTGTGGCTGTGGTGGTCGATTATTGCGGAAAATCTCGTTAGGATTTTATTGTATGTAGATATATAAGTACATTTGCACCCAAACAATTATTACATGATGGAAACAACAGACAAAGACATTCGCCGTATCGTCACTTCCGATGCGCCGTATATCGGCAATCCCATGCGTATACCGGCAGACATACAGGAGCAGGCGCGCGACCTCTGCTGGAAGTACAATACCTCCGATCCCAACGACACTGAGTCCCAACGCCGTATCCTCAAGCGTCTGCTCGGCACATGGCACGAGAGTGTTGTGCTGGCACCGCACATCCATTTCGATTATGGCATCAATACGCATTTCGCTGGCGGTCGGTTCACGCTGGTCAATTTCGACAGTGTCTTTCTTGACACGTCACCCATACATATCGGCAAGAATGTGATGATTGGTCCGCGGTGTGTATTGGCTTGTCCCGGACATCCTATGCATCCCAGTCAGCGGTGTGGTGATCCTCTGATGACAAGCCGTCCTATCACTATCGGCGACAGTGTATGGCTCGGGGCAGGAGTCACGGTGCTTGGCGGTGTCACAATCGGCACCGGATCGATGATTGCCGCTGGTGCCGTGGTGACGCGCGACGTGCCCGAAGGGGTGGTGGCAGGCGGTGTACCTTGCCGGGTCATCAGAAAGGTCACCGACGATGACCTTATCGCGGAAAAGGATATACTTTTCTAACGTTAAAAAATCTTTTCCCCGGAAATACATCTTCACTTTCGGTCAAAACGCATTGTACTAAGGCCAACGCATTTTCTTTTTCAATGAAAATGCCGATTTACCCCACAAAATCGGTGGAATAACCTGTATTTTCGGTCGAAACGTATGTTAATAAACATCTCTTGTACTAAACTTTTCGCTATCGAATTGTATCTAAAAGTCAGTAGACCGCATGACAAGTGCGCTATCTCTTACAATTAGAACACGCCATACATTATTATATAGAAAAAACGACGATGAAGAATTTCTGGATGACAAACGGCTTGGCCGCTATGCTGCTGCTCATGGGCATGCCTTGCGAGGCCAAGCAATGGACACTGCAGGGATGCATAGACTATGCCCTGGCCAACAATATCACGCTCAGGAAGGCCGCCCTGCAGAAGACCTCCGCACTGGAAGACGTCAAGCAGAGCCAGGCCGCATTGTTGCCTTCGCTCAGTTTCAGCACCTCGCAGAACATGACCTACCGTCCGTGGCCTGAGACAGGAAGTGCCACCGTATCCAACGGATACGTACAGTCGAGTGTAGACAAAGTGTACTACAACGGGTCGTACTCTATCACCGGCAACTGGACTGTGTGGAACGGCGGACAGAACACCAACACAGTGAAACTTAATAAGGTGACCGCCGAGCAGGCTCGCCTCGACTCTGCCGTGACTGCCAACAACATACTTGAGCAAATTGCACAACTCTATGTGCAGATACTTTACTCCAACGAGGCCATCAAGGTCAACAAGGAGAGCCTTTCCACCAGCACCACCAATGAGGAGCGCGGAAAGACTATGTTGCAGGTGGGCAAGATGAGCAAGGCTGATTTGGCCCAACTCACCGCCCAGCGTGCGCAGGACGAATACAATGTTGTGGAGGCCGAGAGCAATCTGCGCAACTACAAGCGCCAACTCAAGCAATTGCTGCAGATTGCTGATGACGAGGAGTTTGATGTCGCCATCCCTTCCACCACCGACGATATGGCCTTGCAGGACATTCCCGCCCTCAACGATGTCTACGCAGCCACACTTGAGATACGTCCCGAGATACAGAACGCTAAACTCGGTATCGAGAGCAGCGATCTCAGCGTGAAGATTGCCAAGGCGCAGAAACTGCCCACCATCGGACTGAACGCTGGATTTATGACCAGTACCACCTCCATGAGCGACCGCGCGTGGGGCACACAGTTGAAGAACAACTTCGACTTTGGGGCAGGTGTCACTATCAGCATCCCCATCTTCGACAACCGCGCTTCGAAGACGGCTGTCAACAAGGCCCTCATACAGCGTCAGAACTATATGCTCGACCTGCAGGACAAGCAGACCACCCTCTATTCTACCGTAGAGAATTACTGGTTGCAGGCCGTGACCAATCAGAATAAGTTCAAGGCGGCCCACGTGTCCACCGAAAGCGCACAGGCCAGTTACGAACTGCTCAGCGAGCAATTCCGTCAAGGACTCAAAAATATTGTCGAACTCATGACCGGCAAGAATGCTTTGCTCACCGCCCAGCAGAACGAATTGCAGAGCAAGTACCTGACGATACTCAATATCAATATGCTCAACTTCTACAAGACTGGAGAACTCAAGTGACCGTATTCCAATCATAAGGAGATTTAGTCCACATTCTTTGGATATGTTTTCGAGACAAGGATGAAGGGGGACGGGCCGTCAGTCCCGTCCATCTCCTAAAAGTCGAGAGACTATCAAGCAAAACATCATTTCATACTATACTATTCCGGACGGAACGGATGCCGTCCCCCGATTCCTTGTTGTTTTGTAGCGAAGACTGTCTACGCTAGCCGGACTTCCCATCATACATTTTCCATCTACACCACCTACACAGAAAAATAGAGTAACGAGAGAGATATGAAAAAACTAAGCAAACTATGGCTCGTCGTCGGCGTCCTCGCCGTCGTGGCCGTCGCTGCCTGGATGCTTTCGGGCAAAAAGAAAAAGGAGGAGGTGACGTTCGCTACCGAAAAGGTGGCTCCCGCCAATCTCCAAAATAGCGTGACCGCTACCGGTACCATCGAACCGGTCACCTCCGTGACCGTCGGTACGCAGGTCAGCGGTATTGTCAGCAAACTGTATGTCGACTACAACAGCGTGGTCAAGAAAGGACAGGTCATCGCCGAACTCGACAAGACCAACCTCATCAGCCAACTCAACACGGCCAAGGCCAATCTCGCCAGCGCACAAAGCAAACTCAACTACGAGACGGCCAACTACAAGCGCTACAAGTCGCTCTACCAAAAAGGTCTCGTCAGCGCCGACGATTTCGAGAACGCCCAACTCACCTACAAGCAGGCCAGCGAGCAAGTAGCCACCTGCAAGGAGGAAGTGCAACGCGCACAGACCAATCTCGGCTATGCTACCATCACATCGCCTATCGATGGTGTGGTACTCTCCAAGTCAGTAGAAGAAGGACAGACCGTGGCAGCCAGTTTCTCTACTCCTGAACTGTTCACCATCGCACAGGATCTGACCAACATGCAGGTTGTCGCCGATGTCGATGAGGCCGATATAGGCGACGTGAAGAACGGCGAGCGCGTGACCTTCACCGTCGATGCTTATCCCGATGATACCTTTGAAGGTACCGTCACTCAGGTGCGCCAGGAAGCCACCACAACCAACAACGTCGTGACCTACGAGGTGGTCATCTCTGCTCCCAATGCCGATCTGAAACTCAAACCGGGTCTTACGGCCAACGTCACCATCTTCACCGCCGAACGCAAGAATGTGCTCAGCGTGCCCAGCAAGGCCCTGCGCTACACCCCGACCAAGGAGACCGTAGGCAAGATGAAGATAGTAGACTGCAACGGCAAGAACAAAGTCTGGACACTCGACGGCAACCGCATAGTGGCTCATAGCGTCAATATCGGTATGACCGATGGCACGCACACCGAAATTCTCAGCGGCGTCTCCTCCGGTACAGCGGTCATCACCGGACTCAATGTGACCACCGAAAACACCGAAGAGGAAACCGCCGACGAAAGTAGCAGTAGCGAAAGTAGCCCCTTCCAGCCTGGCCCTCCGGGAAAGAACAAGAAGAAATAAGCACAACGTAACCTGAGTTTTGTCATGGAAAAGAAAGTAGTCATAGAACTTCAGGACGTCAAGCGCGACTTCCTCGTCGGCGATGAGACGGTACACGCCTTGCGTGGGGTCTCGTTCAAAATCTACGAGGGCGAGTTCGTCACCATCATGGGTAAGTCGGGATCGGGCAAGTCTACCTTGCTCAACCAACTCGGTTGCCTCGATACGCCGTCGAGCGGTGAATATTATCTCGACGGCACTTCTGTCAGAACCATGTCGAAGTCGCAGCGCGCTGTGTTGCGCAACCGCAAAATCGGGTTCATCTTCCAGAACTACAACCTTCTGCCGAAGACCACCAGCGTAGAGAACGTGGAACTGCCGCTCATGTACAATGCCGGCGTGAGTGCCAAGGAGCGTTTCGATCGTGCTGTTGAGGCGCTCAAGGCTGTCGGACTGGGCAGCAGACTCTACCACAAGTCCAATCAGATGTCGGGTGGACAGATGCAGCGTGTCGCCATCGCCCGTGCCTTGGTCAACAATCCGGCCGTCATCCTGGCAGATGAGGCCACCGGTAACCTTGACACCCGTACCTCATTCGAGATATTGGTGCTCTTCCAAAAACTGCATGCAGCCGGACGCACCATCATCTTTGTGACCCACAACCCCGACATCGCCAACTACTCCTCGCGCAACATCATGCTGCGCGACGGACACGTCATCAGTGATGAGTACAACAAAAACATTCTCTCGGCGGCCGATGGACTGGCAGCACTGCCTCCCAATACCGACGAGTAATGTGCGGCTGATACTTCCGCAATAGACAACCATCATAGGAGGGCCGCATAACATGATTGTGGCCCGACCTTAAAAAATCTCCATTTCAACAAGAACAGATGAACTACAGCAATCTTCTCAAGATAGCCCTCCGCGCCATCGCAGCCAACAAGATGCGGTCGTTTCTCACGGCGCTCGGCATCATCATCGGTGTGGCGTCAGTCATCACGATGCTCGCCATCGGACAGGGTTCGAAGAAAAGCATTCAAGCCAACATCGCCGAGATGGGATCAAACATGATCATGATTTCCCCGGGTGAAGACCGCGGACCTGGCGGTGTGCGTCAGGATGCCTCGTCGATGGAGACCCTCAAACTGACCGACTATACTACGCTCAAGGACGAGTGCAACTATATCAAGGGCATCAGTCCGACCGTGAACAGTAGCGGACAGTGGATCTACGGCAACAACAACACTCCGTCGAGCATCTACGGTGTCAACCAAGACTACCTCGACATCCGCCAACTCTCTGTGTCCGAAGGCGAGATGTTTACCGATGCCGACATCAAGGCGAGTGCCAAGGTGTGCATCCTCGGACAGACCATCGTCGACAACCTTTTCCCCGACGGGTCTGATCCCGTGGGCAAGGTTGTGCGTTTCAACTCCATTCCCTTCCGCGTCGTTGGTGTGCTGAAAAAGAAAGGTTACAACTCTATGGGTATGGACCAGGACGACCTCGCCCTCGCTCCCTACACCACGGTGATGAAGCGTATTCTCGCACAGACCTATCTTGGCGGTCTCACTTGCTCGGCCATCACCGAGGATGTCACCGAAAATGCCATTGAGGAAATCACCTCTATCCTTCGCCGTACCCACAAACTCAAGGACGCGACCGAAGACAGTGAGGGCGATAGCGACGACTTCAATATCCGTTCGCAGGAAGAACTGGCCTCGATGATGAACTCCACCACCGACATGATGACCATCCTGTTGGGTTGTGTGGCCGGTATCTCGCTCATCGTCGGCGGTATAGGCATCATGAACATCATGTATGTGAGCGTCACCGAGCGTACCCGTGAGATCGGTCTCCGTATGAGTGTCGGCGCACGTGGTATTGATATCCTCAACCAGTTTCTCATCGAAGCCATCCTTCTCAGCGTCACTGGAGGTATCATCGGCGTATTGCTGGGTGTCGGAGCGTCCTATGCGGTGAAACTCATCGCCCATTGGCCCATCTACATCCAACCCTGGAGCATCATCATGAGTTTCGCGGTATGTACGTTTACCGGAGTGTTCTTCGGTTGGTATCCTGCCAAGAAGGCCGCCCAACTCGACCCGATTGAGGCCATCCGCTACGAATAGCCACAATGCCGTTTCGTCCGCATTTTTGGGCGGAACGGCAAAAAATAGTGCCCTTTGCGGGATAAAGCGAAAAAAATAAATTATCTTTGCAGACGTGTATAGTTTGTCCGTAGGGCAGATTGTACGTTCAGTTATGTACAACAATCACAACAGAAGAAAAATAACAAAACTATGAAGAAATTCAAGATCTTGACTTTGGCGATGTGCCTCCTCACCGTATTCAGTTGCTCTACCAAGCAGGGTACAGGTACGCTCATCGGTACAGGTGCCGGAACCGTTCTCGGCGGCATCATCGGCAAGATAGCCGGCAATACCGCAGTAGGTGCCGCTATCGGCGGAGCAGTAGGTGCTGGTACTGGTGCTATCATCGGCCGTCACATGGACAAGGTGGCTGAGCAGGCCAAGCAGCAGGTGCAGAACGCTACCGTAGAAGAGGTGACCGATGCCAACGGTCTGAAGGCCGTGAAGGTGACTTTCGACTCTGGTCTGTTGTTCGCTACCAACAAGTCTGACCTCAACGCTACTTCCAAGAACGATTTGGCCAAGTTTGCTACCGTTCTGAAGAACAACACCGACTGCCACGTCGATGTATACGGACATACCGACTCTACCGGTAACGACGGCATCAACATTCCCTTGAGCAATTCTCGCGCACAGAGCGTTGTGACCTATCTCCAGAGTTGTGGTGTGGCTTCCAGCCAGTTCCAGAACATTACGGGTAAGGGTAGCGCAGAGCCTGTAGCCGACAACAGCACCGCTGCAGGTCGTCAGCAGAACCGCCGCGTGGAGGTTTATCTCTACGCCAGCCAGGACATGGTCAACGCAGCCAACAACGGTACTCTGCAGTAATCGGAGTGCAAGGTTGCGCTTATTGACACCAACCTATACAGGAGGTCACCGGTATCCCCGACGGATGCCGATGGCCTCCCTTGTCGTTTCTTCCATCTTGTCGTTTTTCTCACTTGTCAGCAAACGCACAAAATCATGAAATTAGTCTTCAGAATTGTACGCTGGGCCGCAGCCCTTTTCTTCAGTACTACCATTCTTGCCGTGGTGCTCTATCGTTTCATGCCCGTCTATGTCACTCCGCTCATGGTCATCCGTTGTTTCCAGCAGGTCGGGTCGGGCGAAAGCATTAGGATGCACCACCACTGGGTGTCGCTCGACAATATCTCGCCCCATCTGCCTGTAGCGGTCATGGCCAGTGAGGACCAACGCTTCCTGCTCCATCATGGCTTTGACTTCGATGCCATCGAAAAAGCGGCCAAACGCAACGCCAAGGGGGGCAAGCGCAAACTCGGAGCCAGCACCATATCACAGCAGACCGCCAAGAACGTGTTTCTCTGGCCCGGACGGAGTTGGACTCGCAAGGGGTTTGAAGTGTACTTCACCGCTCTCATCGAACTCATGTGGAGCAAACAGCGTATCATGGAAGTCTATCTCAACTCTATCGAGATGGGCGACGGTATCTATGGCGCCGATGCCGTAGCCGAGTATCATTTCGGCAAGACGGCCGCCGAACTCTCGCGTGCCGAGTGTGCGCTTGTGGCCGCCACCTTGCCCAACCCGCGGAAGTACGACAGTCAGAACCCGAGCGCCTATATGCGCAAGCGACAGACGGTCATCCAGCACGAGATGAAATTTATTCCGACCTTCCCCAAGGAGGGCGAGGACATCAATCCCGAGTCTGCAGCAGGTGGCGTATACCGACGCGGAAAAAAATAGCCGTTGCAGGCCACAAATCAACAACAGATAGAACATTTCCCTCATGAAAGACCTTTTCGCCGACCTCAATGCCAGCCAACAGGAGGCGGTGGCCTACTGCGATGGGCCGCAGATGGTCATCGCCGGTGCCGGATCGGGCAAAACGCGCGTTCTCACCTACAAAATTGCGTACCTCTTGCAACAAGGCATGACCCCGTGGAGCATCCTCGCCCTCACGTTCACCAACAAGGCGGCACGCGAGATGAAGGAGCGTATCGGTATGCTCGTCGGTCACGATACCGCCTTGCGTCTCAATATGGGTACTTTCCATTCCGTCTTTTCGCGTATTCTCCGTGTTGAAGCGGCTACGATAGGTTACGACAGCAATTTTACGATCTACGACGAGAACGACTCTCGGTCGCTGATCAAGGCTATCGTCAAGGAACTGTCGCTCGACGAGAAGACCTACAAGCCGGCTTCTGTGCACGGCAAGATCAGCATGGCGAAAAACCACCTTATCGGTCCGGACGGTTATCTCCAGTCCTCGGCCTTGATAGAGCGCGACAAGTACGACCGTACCCCGAAGATGGCAGACATCTATCGTCTCTACAATATGCGGTGCCGTGCTGCCAATGCGATGGACTTCGACGATCTGCTCGTGATGACCTATCATCTCTTCCGCGATCATCCCGACATCTGCGACAAGTATCAGGAGCGGTTTGCCTATGTGTTGGTCGACGAGTATCAGGATACCAACTTTGTACAGCAACGTATCGTGCAGCAACTCACCGCCCGCCGTCGTCAACTCTGTGTCGTGGGCGATGACGCGCAGAGCATTTATGCTTTCCGTGGTGCCAATATCGACAACATGCTCGATTTCGAGAAGGCTTTCGGACAGTTCCGTACCTTCAAACTCGAGCAGAACTACCGCAGTACGCAGTCCATCGTCAACGCGGCCAACAGTCTTATCGCCCACAACCGACGACAGATACCCAAAAATACCTTCAGTGAGAATGAGAAGGGCGAGCGTATCGTCGTCCGACAGGCCTTCTCCGACCGTGAGGAGGCTGCCCTTGTATGCAAGGATATCCAGCGGTTGCGGGCCAAGGAGAAGTGTGAGTACGGCGATTTCTGTATTCTCTACCGTACCAATGCGCAAAGCCGTAATTTCGAAGAGGAACTGCGCCGTCAGTCCATGCCCTACCGCATCTACGGCGGACTGAGTTTCTATCAGCGCAAGGAGATCAAGGACATCTTGGCTTATTTCCGCCTGGTGGTCAATCCTGACGATGAAGAGGCATTGCTCCGCATCATCAACTATCCGGCACGCGGTATTGGGCAGACCACGGTCAACAAACTCCGTGAGGCAGCCCATCAGTCGAATGTCAGCATCTGGTCGGTCGTGGAGCAACCGTTGGTCTACGGACTTTCCGTCAACAAAGGAACGATGGCCAAACTGCAAGACTTCCATGCGCTCATCTCCTCGTTTATCGCCGACCGCGACAGTGCCGATGCCTATACGCTCGGCATGCGCATACTCCTGCAGTCGGGCATACAGGCCGACCTTATGGCTGACAATACGCCTGAAGGACAGGCTCGACAGGAAAATTTAGGCGAGTTTGAATCATCGCTCCGTGATTTTGTCGACACAAAGAACGAGGAGGGACAAAGCGATGAAGTGCGTCTGACATTCTTTATCCAAGAGACATCTCTGCTTACTGACCAAGATTCTGACAAGGAGGAAATCGCTGGCGGTCGCATCTCGCTGATGACGGTGCATGCCTCGAAAGGTTTGGAGTTTCCCACGGTCTTTGTCGTGGGACTCGAAGAGAATATCTTTCCCGGACAGCGCTCGCTCGGTTCGCCTCGCGAGTTGGAGGAAGAGCGCCGCTTGCTTTATGTAGCCATCACGAGGGCCGAGAAGCATTGTTACCTCACTTGTGCCAAGAACCGCTATATGTATGGTAGTATGGCATTCAATGCCCAAAGTCGTTTTATCCGTGAGATTGACTCCCGTTTGCTCGACAACAAAGATGCCGACCTCGCTTTCGGGTCACGCTGTCAGTCGGGTACTTGGGGCGATACCTTCACGCCGCGCTTCTCAAGGAATGCCGACCGTGTATCGTCACGTCCTACTATGACACCTTCCCGCAAACCCGTTTCAGAACCGACAACTCCGACCACGACGACAACAACAAAGACTTCCTCATCGGGATCCTTGTCTCCCGGAACAGTCGTCGAACACCAACGGTTCGGACGTGGTACAGTAATACGCACCGAAGGGGTAGGTGAGAACGAAAAGGCTACCGTGCAATTCCAAAATGTCGGCATCAAACAGTTGCTCCTCAAATTTGCCCGATTAAAGGTGGTGAAGTGACAGAATACAATATGGACACACCCGTGCCCCTGTAGGGGGCGCATAGTATAGGATAGGGCCTAGGCCCTATCTCTTATTGCGTCCCACACCCCGTGCCCCTGTAGGGGGCGCATATTTTTTAGACCCTTAAAATAGAAACAATCAAATGGAAAAGAAAGATTTGCGTATCGTATTCATGGGTACTCCCGAGTTTGCCGTAGAATCATTGCAACGGCTTGTAGAGGGTGGCTACAATGTGGTGGCCGTCGTGACGCAGCCCGACAAACCTGTCGGTCGTCACGGGTCGGTACTTCGTGCGTCGGCCGTGAAGGAGTATGCCCTCAGCGTAGGGCTTCCCGTACTGCAACCGGTGAAGATGAAAGATCCGGAGTTTGTCGCGCAACTGGCATCCTACAAGGCCGACTTGCAGGTGGTCGTGGCCTTCCGTATGTTGCCCGAGGTGGTGTGGGCGATGCCCGAGTACGGCACGTTCAATGTGCATGCCGCCCTGTTGCCGCAGTACCGCGGTGCGGCTCCCATCAACTGGGCCATCATCAATGGTGAGCAGGAGACGGGCGTGACCACCTTCTTTCTCGACCACGATATAGATACGGGCCGCATCATCATGCAGAAGCGGTTTGCTATTCCCGAAGAGGCCGATGCCGAATATGTCTACGATGGTCTGATGCACTTGGGTGCCGACATCTGTCTGGAAACGGTGGATGCCGTCATCGCCACCGATGGTCAGGTGCCGTCGCAGCCGCAAGCAGAGACCGAAGTATTGCATGCCGCTCCAAAGATATTCAAGGAAACCTGTGAGATAGACTGGACACTGACGGCCAAGTGTGTACATGACTTTGTGCGCGGACTGAGTCCCTATCCCGGCACGTGGACCCATCTGCTCGATGCCTCGGGTCGTACTGCGGTCTTGAAGATTTTCAAAACCCTACAGACGCATCGCCCTACCGATGCCGCCGCAGGAACGCTATCTACCGAGCACGGCCATCTCTATGTGGCCACCGCCGATGAGTGGCTGGAAATCCTCGAACTGCAAGCCCCGGGCAAGAAGCGTATGACCGCCCGCGATTACCTCAACGGCAACAAGGATATGGACAGTTGTCGACTTGTGCGGTCACAGGAGTAGGGGGCGCATATATCAATCTCTTACAATGAATTATGCGCCCCCTACAGGGGCATCGTTTGTGATAATGCGTAAAAAACGTAGGGGCTAGCCCCTACGCTATAATCTGTCGTCCCTACGGGACTCGCCAGTTGCGGTGTTTTACCGGACACCAATATATTTCAATGTCGATTACGCACAATAGCAAAGCCCCGTGCAGGGATTGGCTGCACGGGGCTTTGCTATTGTGTGAATGAAAATTATTCAGTTACGTCGACAACTT
>CAVJZJ010000024.1:0-49746 GCA_963653995.1 Flexilinea sp. | reverse complement strand
ACCGTAAAGACCTCTTCTTGCTTCAATTTCTTAGGATTTGCCCCTTGTGATTCCGCAGGAATCCTTGTGATCCGCTTGGGGCTCGAACCCAAGACCCCAACATTAAAAGTGTTGTGCTCTACCAACTGAGCTAGCGGATCTCCGTGTTGCTTGTCTTCCAAAGCGAGTGCAAAGGTAGGTGTTTTTTTTGAAACATCCAAAAAAATAATGGACTTTTTTAAAAGAAATGGTATATATTTTCGAAAGTTGAGCGTAAGGACAAGTTCACCGCCCCAGTGATAAGTAAGATAGAGGGGATGTAGCGCGTCACTATATTAAGACGCGCGGCGAGTTGCGTGCGCTTGCCCGTCCGAGCGTGGCGAAGGCTATCCGTGACCGCGAGGAGGAGCGCGATAGGGCGTTCTACGAGCGTTATGGTATGGGTTATGAGGAATACTTGGACTATGCCGAACAGGAGATGGTGCATGTGCTGGGTAATCTGAGTAACTTTGACGAGGAAAAGTATCTGCAGGAACATGCAGTGGAAATAACGAACCAAATAGATAAGGAACATGGAAAAGGAATTGTCGGAGATGACTCCGCAGGAGAAGAGCCAGTACATGGTGCAGGCGGTGAAGTTTTGCATAGAGAAGGGTCTGATGAATCCGGAGGAGGCGGCGCTCTCGCAGGATATGGAGAAGGAGAAACGGAAGTGCGCGGAGGCCATAATAAGGATGCGGCTGTACCTGAAGTGACATCCGGAGGAGGCGAAGAACAAAAGCGCGGAGTAGATGATGGAAACCGACGACAGGATGGTTCGGAGAAATCTGCTAAGAATAAGATAGAAACTCCCAAGAATATTGCAGGCTATGGAACATTGAGCAAGGATGTAACTGATGTGGCAGACCTACCAACAGACATGGCATATCGTGAGACAGACATCAATGAGTTAGAGGACATATTGGAGACTGGCTATATGCGCCGTCTGCCCGAAGGAAAAACGGTAGAAGGCGCAAGTCATTCATTCAAGACTAAGAGCGGAAGGTCATTTTCCATCGGAAAGGTGCATGGAAACTCGCATGGAGGCAAGGGGTTCGCAAAGGGTGCGCCTTGGAGTACACTTGGTGGAACTCTATCAAGAGGTACTGCAAACAAGGTTATCATTGGTATACCAGGCAATATCGTGGACTGGCGGGTAGGGCATCACGGTAGTTATAAGGAGGCTCGCCCATTTGATGAGATAGAACACGGCAAACCATTGTGGATACAGTTTGACGAAGAAGGAGACATTACCGACATCGGTGCGGAAAACATTCGTGTATGGGTATCTGATGCAGAAGGTAACTACCATGAGTTTATCCCCTCAAAAAATAGTGCAAGGCCCAGCGTGGAGCCTAAGGTTGAAGGTGTTGCCGACCCGATGGTTGGCATGAGGAACGCTGCTGAAAAATACAATGAGGAGAACGGTGGCCCGAAACGTAAGATTTCGGAGAAGGTGCGGTCTGCATTGGAGTCGATTGCCGAAGACTTAGGGTACAAGGTGGTATGGCATGATACGTTGGCCGACAATGGTTATATCGACTATAAAAAGAAGGAGATTCACATTGCCAAGGATGCAGAGAATCCTCTTGATGCGGTCTTCGGCCATGAGTCGACACATGCCATCCGAAAGTCGAGCGAGGCTGAGTACATTGCGCTGCGCGATGCGGTGAAGCGCTTGATTGGTGAGGAGGAATGGAACAACCTTATCATGGGCAAGCGCGAGGAGGGATATAAGGAGGCGAAACTTGAAGAGGAGGTGACTGGCGATGTTGTCGGCAGTATATTCCATGACAAGAAGATGGCCGAAGGTCTCGCCCGCGAGTTGAAGGGTGATCCTGGTATCATTGCCAAGATCCGTGAGATATGGCACAAGATTATCGACCGTCTCAAGTCGATAGGTGCAAAGGAGGAATTGAAGCAGACTGAGAATGCGCTTGCTGCTTTTGAGGCTGTGGTGCATGCCTTCAAGACAGCGAAGGCGAACAGTGACCGTCTTACGCCGGGTGCGGAAATGCACAATGACAAGGGTGATGTGGTTGCCCGTGTGGATGATGCCGGCAACATTGATTTCAACCATCGTACCTACAAGGACTTTACTGATGAGGAAGAGAACAAACACAAAGGAACAAGAAATAGCGTCATAGAGCACCTTGAGGCCCAAGGGATGAAGAAATCCGACATCAAGAAGTTTGTCGACAATATGGACTACTGGTACGACTTGACTGGAAAGGTTGCGGAACTGGTGGACAAGGATGGCAATTTCCTTTTTGACTCATTCCATACATGGTCGCAGACATCCCCGTTGTACAAACGTTATGAAGGAAATATCGTCCGTGCCATCTCTACGCTGGTGACCAATGGTGAGTATCCCTTGAACTTTGAACTGTCCACCGACTGCATCAAGCGTGAGGCTTTCACACAAATCATCAATGAGATGGTCAATATCGGCGGCACGTTTTGGAAGAAACTGACTCCGGAGAAGATACAGGAGTTGCGTACGCTTCAGAAGAGTTACGGCATACAGGTAGCCTGTCCGTTGTGTTTCGTTGAAGGCAAGCGTCTGAACATTATGAAATGGGCGATGTCTGTTTCTGCGAAATGGAATGAAGCCTTGAAGCGTGTTGTCGGGAACCGTGAAGTAACACCATTTGGATTTGGAGACGGGACTTTTGTTCCCGATACGCCATATGACGAGCGTACTACTCCGCAGTCGGTTGTCGACCAAATCAATGCTGTGGCAAGAATTATCGGAGACCATGACGGAGTGCTTCCGGCAGACCTTGCGCGGATGCAGGCCAATACCAAGGCGATGGAAGACAAACTGCAGGGGTACTATGAAGAGTTTGTCAGCAAGCATGGCAGCGGCAATGGCTTCTCTCTGACCAAAGCACAGGTGGAAGAGTTGTGTAGTCTGCGTGGAAAGAACAGCAAGGACGTTATCGGTAGAATGGTGTCGATGATTGCTACCCATCCCGAACTCCAGCATACGCTTGACGTGTCTGACCTTGTCGGTTCAAAGGGACTGACCGAGATACGCAAACGCGGAGGGGAGGCATTCGCACAAATGTATTCACTCATTATTTCTGCCAACGGGACAGGGACACCGAAGGTGGTGCAGGATGCACAACCCTATAGCGGGGAAATCATCGATGTGTCACAAAACGCCTTTGACAAGGCTGACAAGATTGGTGGAGCGCGACTGTTCTCCTTCTCAGACTTCGACATTACGAAAGTGTTTGACATCATGCAGATAATGTGGGACTGTGCAGCACGCAATGCGAGAGTGCAGTCGTATAGCAAAGAGATTCCTTATATTCTGATATTCGGCAAGAGTGGAGTCAAGATAAATATGTCAATGCTGCCAGAGGCGCGTCCGGCGAAGGAACTGGTCGATGCCTATAAAAATTCGAAGGGCAAAGAGCGGAAAGGAGTGCTTGAGCGCATCCGCGAGAACGCCGGTCTCGAAATGGACGGGGGCAAAATTGTCGGCATGCAGTTGAGTGACTCACATTCAGTATCAAGAGAGTTTGCAGAATCCATCTATCGCAATCCTGAATACAACGCCAATTGCGGTGCCGTCATGGTAGGCGTTTCGGCTAACCATAGCCTGTATGCGATGCTTCAAGGATACATCCGTCAGGTTATCCCGTTCCATCTTAGCGGTATGCCGATATCGGCACGTCGGGCAACCGATTGCCAGTACTACCGCGACTTTACGAATGAGCAGAATACTGGTGTTGTCGTAAACGGCAGAAGAGTGAAGGCTAAATGGGGCGAGAATACTCCAGTGAAATCGGACTTCAATTTCTATGAAAACGAAGGCGAGCCGGGATGGAATATGCGCCAGCGCGCCCGTGACTATGTGAAATGGTGTGCGGACAACGGTCTCGTTCCGCGGTTTGAATGGGCAGTTAACTCACAGGCATACCCCTGAAGTATTGAAGGAAAGTATTGATGTAGAGACACATCCCGACTTCTTGAAGGGCGAGAATGGGAAGCGCAGTTCAGAGAACGGTATCAACAAAGATGTTCTTGTACATCGTTGCTATGGAGCAGTGGATATTGACGGGATACTGTATCGTGTGAAGATTACATTGAAAGAGAATGTGCGAGATGGGGAAGCAAACAAGGCTTACAATTATGAGGCTACAAAAATAGAGTTGCTTGAAGAAACAACCAATGAGACTGGTAGCAGCCGAAATCTTGAATCAAGCAACTCCAAGACAGAAATATCGGCTGGTCAACATGGGAAAGCCTATGGGCTGACACCAACCTTCCCCCGCAATTCCGATAAATCTATATCTGCCGCAAAGTTACTGAAAGATGTTGAGATGTCATATAATCCGGGCGTTAAAGTTTTGGATGAGAGCGCGGTTACATCTGAAGACGGTTATGTTGATTTCTCCAAGCGAAATCCGGACGTCCATTACAAAACTGCATCTGCTGAACCCTCATCAGTAGAGCACACCCGTAATGACGTTGCCGAGCATGTGGCCAAGGTCGCTGAGAAGACCGGTGGCAAGGTGGAGACGGTGGGGTCTGTTGACGAGATTGCCAACGAGAAGGTGAAGACGGACATTAAGGCTGGCAAGAAGGTGAAAGGTTGGTATGACGGGAAGACGGGCAAGGTGTATCTGTATCTGCCGAATGTCCACGACCGCTATACTGCCGAGAAGGTGGTGTGGCACGAGACCGTAGGCCATAAGGGAATGCGTGGATTGTTGGGTGAGAAAGGTTACCGCGACTGGCTGAAGGGTTTGTGGTATGACCTTGACAACTCGGTCAATGCCGAACTGAGACAATACGTCAAAGACCGTATGGCGAAGGGTGACCTTTCGACGTATGACGCGATAGAGGAGTATGTGGCTGACGCTGCGGAGAAGGGCAAGGGCGAGCCGGGCTTTTGGAATGGTCTGCGCAATGGTGTAACGGCGGTGCTGCAGGAGGCGGGCTTCCGTATATCTCCGAATGTGAAGGACGTGCAGTATATGTTGTGGCTGGCCAAGAATATGCATTATAGAACTCTCCTATATCAAAAAACGCTTCCATACAATGAAAGTACGGAAGCGTTTATGTAAGGTCGAAATTATATTGCTCGTAACATATCTATCACATTACACCCAAAGTAATACAATGATATAAGACCGACAATAACAAATGCCGCAATCTTTATCGGCTTGTTCTTGACAGAGAAGGGTATCAGAATGAGACTAAGATTTGCAATCATCCACATCGGATACAAGAAATATTTTATCGTTTCAAATCCAAGCCCTACCCATACCATTGATTTTAGAAGTATCTGGGCTATAATATTTGACATACCCCATATAACGACCCAAATCAAAATGAAGATAGAACCATTGTCTTTTTCTTGCGTATGTGCATTTAGCGCACTACCACAATTGCTGCAGAACTTTGCACCAAATACATTTTGTGTGTGGCACTTAGGACAATTCATAATAATAAATTTATGCGTTTATAACTATTGTGTTAACTATTTTATTTATCATTTTTCTAAATTATACCCATATTTTGGACAAAATCTTACGATTCATATTCAAAGTCTTTTTCGTATTTAGGGCATTTGTTATATGATATGGAATTTTCGCTTGATGATTTTCTGCAAAGTTATAATATTTCTTAGAAAAATAACCATTCGGCAGTTCTAATTTTGATATTCGTGCGATTCAAAAAGCAGTGCGGTGTCCGAAGACTTCCATTCCGTGAGGATGTTGGCTTTGGAAGTGCGTATGAGATATTCATATTTGCCATCCCAATTAGGGTTCGGGAATAAGTATTCCCATGTCGGTTTACTTGATAGTTACACATATTGGTACATGATCACTTATTCTATTGGTTTCGTCCCACGTAAAAATCTTATAATCCTCAACTTCAGCATTTGTAAAAGCATAGTCAATAAAGAACTTGGAGGATTCTTTGAACTGATGGTGGTACGAGGGAAGCGATTCGTGGCCATAAGTCTCGTTAAGGAATGTATGATGTGAAGATACCAATCTGTGTTCTCTCATCCAATCGAAGATAGGATAAGGGTTATATTTCCCTGTACGTTTGGACGACGATATGATATTATAGTCACCAATAATAACTGTTTTATATTGTTTGATATAGTTTTTGTAGTGTTCCAATATCTTCAAAAGAATTTCAACATAGGAATCACTTGTGGTGCTTTTCGTTATGGTTGGCCAAACTGCAAGAAGAAGATACTTGTCATCAATGATTACGGGAATAGCGTAATTGAGTTTATCATCATACCAACTCGGGATTTCCTGTTTGTGCTTCTTTGAAACGAAAACGCCAAGACCCTTTATATCGTAATTGCCCATCCAATAGAATTGATAATCATCGGGGGTAATAATATTCTCGCTATTGCCACATTCAGGAATAACAAAAGCATCAACATCCTTATTCGTAAAAAGCCAATCTATTTTGAATTGTTTTGACCATGAGATGTTATACGATAGTATTTTCATGACAATAATTTAAGGTGGGTTCTATCAATCCTCCATAAATAATAAAATATTGGGGTTGCGTTTTGTCATCTTGTGGTCTCTTTTCAGTCCAATTTGTCTGTGAGTCCAGTCGTATAGCCCACTATACTTCTTCACTCACAGACAAATTGTTCTTGAAAATAGTCTCGCTATCAGACAAAGCCAATTTATAACCCCGCCTTCAGAACTTATAACCTAAGGTGAGAAGTAGTTGGTTGCGTTTGTATTTGACTTCAGTTCCTTCTGCTATGTTGTTCAGACTTTTATCTTCGTTTGTTCCTGCGTAGTAATTCATGAAAGGGTAGAAGTCGCCATTGGTTTGGCTATATTGATAGGCGAGGTCAATGCTGAAACCTTTGTGTGAATAGCCCGCGCCGACAGTAAATCGATTGGTGGCCTTCCAATTGGTGTAGTCAGTCGTAGAACTGTAGTATGTGCCATACGATTCTACCGTACCATCTTTGTAACCATTATTTTTGTACATCGGAGAAACGTAGTTGTAGCCCAGACGTACTGACCATTCAGGTGCGGGTTTGAATTCGGCACCGATTTTTACTATAGACACCCCGCGGAGAGAAGCCTTGGTGTTTGACTTCATAGATTTATCGCTTGAACTGGTTTCGTAGTATGAACCCCAGTCATCGTAGTATCCTCCATCATTGATGCGGTTGTCGAGTGTACTGTAGTCAGTCCATTCATAGGTGGCACCGAGGGCAAGGTAGTTGCCTACAGTGTGTCCTAGACTAAGTCCGAATTTCCAAGGTGTATAGAGCTTGAAATCATAACTTTCACCGATTGTACCCTTGGCCGCAGATTCAGTCGTTGTTCCTCCTGTGCTAACATACGGAACATAGGATAGGGTAGTATTGTTTGAGGTGGTGAGGCTATACCAGGTCGGAGTGTGTACGTAAAGACCCACACGGAAAGGTGATGTGGCTACGGGGCGGAGAATGATACCCAATTTTGCATCAAATCCATTTCCTGTGATGCGGCGGTCATCGCTTACAGCAACAGATCCGGCTGCATTGCCGTTTGCATCAACGAGTTGCTCAGAATATACGGAGTGGTCATTGTAATGCACATCGTGAAGACCGCATGTGATGCCGATGTAAAACCGATCGGAAATGTTGGCGCTGATATTGAAGTCGTATTCTCCGATATAACCATTTGAGTGGCGGTTCATACCATAGGCGTTGGCATCGTTGTAGTAGGCATATCCGTTGGAGTTGTCCATCAACAAGGTGTTGTAGTAGAGATAGTCAAGTTGACTATAGGCTGTTGATTCGTAGTAGTTGTTGCCGTACTGGTTGACACCGAGCCATGCACCATTCCCTGTTCCGAGTGTAGACGCTGTGAAGTAACCATTGTTGTCCGCACGTCCGTAGCGTACTGCATCGTAGACTCCGGCTGCACCTTTAAGATAAGACAATTTGTTTTGTGATGCTCCATTTAATGCACCTGCAGTGGAAAGTATTTGGTCAAAATTCTTGCTCTTGTGGTAGTTGAATGCGAAGTTGACAAATGTGTTTCTGTTGCTACGCATGCTATACACGAAACCTGCCTGGTCGAAACTCATATTTGTGCCTTTTGTTCCGTCAAAACTTTTTGCGTCTTCTTGAGATACGAGTCCGAAAGAGGTGTTCACTGAACTTTTGCGGAACATACCGATTCCTGCAGGATTGGATGCAATGGTGGAAATATCGGCACCAAGGGCTTCCATAGCACCGCCCATTCCGATGTATCGGGCTGTACCATTGAGATCGTTGTCTGCCAGTTGTGCGCTTTGATAGGTCTCCTGTGCTTGGCTTGTGAAGGCAAACAGGGTGGCCGCTGCTATGAATATTTTTCGTTTCATCATTTTGTTTTCTTTGTCGGGGTGGGTTAGGAATTTATCTGTATTATTTCTTTATTAGCCTTTGTTCTGTCTGTAGGCGTCTTCTATAAATTCCACGCATTGTTAAATTTGTATTTTATACAGGTTTCTCTTTGTGTCTTTTAGTTTTTATCCGGCATCTTTCACTTTCTTCTTCAGTCGCATAGCCCGCTATGCTCCTTCAGAAAGAAAGATAGTGCAAACCGAACGCAATGAAACTTGCTTCAATTGCTGAGGTGCAGCCTATCTTATCAAAAGTAAAATCTGCTCGGCTAAAATCCAAAAATCCATCAAAGGCAATTTATAGAACCCGCCTATATTGTTAGCGTCTTCCGCCGAAATGACCACCACCGCCTCCGCGGTTGCCACCACCGAATGATCCGCCTCCAAAACCGGCTCCGCCACCGAAGGAACCACGACTTCCGCCGAAGGAACTATTATTATGCATAGGTTGCGGTTGTGGTGTGACGTTGCGTCGCTCGTTGGTCGTTGTGGTGCGTTGTCCACCGAAACGGGCTGAATTATTGTTGGGGGTATGGGTGATGTTATTGCGGTCGAAACGATTGGTAGAGTAGGAGCGCGAACCGAATGTTCCACGCCCATTGGCGTATCCATTGTTTCTTTCTCCTGTCATATCGTTGTTGTGGTCGAAACGATTGGTGCCTATGAAATTGCCGTGTGAGCGGTTACGTGTTCCAGTCGGGCCAGTGTGATAACTATATATTGGACCATGTACAGGGCCGAACAATCTGTCACCCCAGGCAAAGTAGGGGTAGCCCCAACCATAGTATCCATAGAACCAAGGATCGTACCATCCTCTCCAAGCATAGGTGTATTGCCATGGGGTGTACCAATCGTACCATGAATACCAATAGGGGTTATTCCAGTAACTATAGAAGTAAGGGTTGTACCATCCGTAGAAACCATCAAAACGACCCATTCTGCGACTATAGGCGTAATAGTCATCATCATAGTAAGTTTCCGAACCAGGATATATATATTGTACGCTGTCAATAGAGTCTGTTCCATAGGTGCCGTCGCCAGGGTGAAACTCAATCATGTCATTGCCCAAAGAATCGGTCTCGATTTTTTGATAGTAACTCTTGAGTTGTCCGCGTCGGTTGTATTCATCAACATCGCGGTTGCTTCCGCAATAGTAGGTCTCATGGGGGTGGGGTTTAGGAGCGTTTGCTTCCTCTGTTTTTATTGTCTTTTTAGGGGTGAAATAGAGATCGTCGTCTTGGGCAAAAGATACCAAAGGTATCGTGCTCAGTAGTGCATAAAGAATCAGTGTGCGTTTCATAACAGTATCTCCTATGTTTTTACTTCTTTTGATTTGTCACGTTGCAAAATTAGTGTTTACTATATTGCAAATATACGGAAAAACCCTAAAAGGGAATAGGCTTTCCCCTATTTTTATGCTTTTTTTGAGTAATTGCAAAGGTGCTTTTGTTTTGTAGGCATCCTATTTTGTGGTATCTTTGCAGGAAATTACGGATATTTTTTTCACCCCTACGTTGCGTATAAGGTGGATTAAAAATCTACTGCAAACAAAACTGATAAAATATAATACAAAATGAAATATTTAGTTGCAACATTTATCATAGATAGTCCAGAAGATTTGGGACAGGTTACCCGTGATCTCTTGGCTGAGGCTGCGGGTGAAGTTGGTTTTGAGGCATTTGAGGAAACTGTAGAAGGACTGGCTGGATATGTGCAAACTACGCTTTTCTCGCGCAGTGCGCTTGATACTGCCATTGCCGGATTGCAGTTACCAGGTGTAAAAATCACATACGATATCGCGGAGGTTGTCGATCAAGATTGGAATGCAGATTGGGAGGAACAGGGTTTTGAACCTATTTGCGTAGAAAATAAATGTGTCATCTACGATGCTAAACATACAGACAAACAGGTTTTGTCTGAAGAATATGCGCGATTGGGTTGTATGGCCTTATTTATAGAGGCAAAACAGGCTTTTGGTACAGGTACTCACCAAACAACACGTATGGTGCTGGCTGAACTTCTTTCTTCTGATTTGCATGGGTTTGCGGTTCTTGACTGTGGTTGTGGAACAGGTATTCTTGGAATAGCGGCATCCAAAGCAGGTGCAAGCCGTGTCGTCGCATATGACATAGACGAATGGAGCGTGGAAAATGCGAAGCATAATGCGGCCATCAATGGTGTCAGCGGTTTACAAGTACTTTTAGGCGATGGAAGTGTGCTCGACGGATTGCAGGATATGTACGATGTAGTTGTTGCCAATATCAATCGTAACATCCTTTTGGCAGATCTGCCCCGTTTCTTCCGTAGAATGAAGAAACAGGGCAGATTGATTCTAAGTGGTTTCTATGAATCGGATATTCCGATGTTGTCCGCCGAAGCTGAGAAGTTGGGCATGTATGAGGTGCGGAGATATACCGATGAGGAGTGGGCTTGTGTGGTGTATCAACAATAGGTACTCCTTCTCGTTTGCCCCCTTCTTAATAACGGTTTTTACCATCAATTAACTCCTGCTTACTTGGAGTCCTTTAGTGCTGAGGGTCATGTCAACGAAACGGGCCTTGTCGTTAGGCCGATGTTCGGAGAGTATCTGCTTGATGCGGGCTGCTGCATCGGGGGCTTTGGCTACCATATAGAGGTAGCCACCACCACCGGCCCCAGGAAGTTTGTACCCGAGACAGAGATCGTCTACCAATCGAGTCAGACTGCGTACGGCATCGGGATTTGTTCCATTGTCGAGCATTTGGTTTTGTATCCAGGTTTTGCGTACGAGTCGTCCCATACGTTCGAAGTCCATACGCTGAATGGCGTCGAACATATCCATGGCATGACTTTTCATTTCGCGAAGCAGAGTTAGTTCTTCATGCTCGTTGAGGAACATTTTTCTCACGATTTCTGCTAGGATAGTCTTGGCGGTACGGGTGATACCTGTATAATACAATAGATGGCAAGCTTTGTATTCGGGTTGAGTGAAAAGGTCTGATGGCAGAAAGCGTGTTTCGGGGGTTTGGCAGAACCCCTTGTCGGTCTGTAGCAGTTTGACACCGGGTAATAGACCGCCGAACTGGTCTTGCCATCCTCCACCGGTGGTAAGTAGTTGTTCGAGAACGAGTGTACGATGACCTATTTCGCTTTTGTCCCATCCCAATCCGCAGAAATCGCTTAGAGCGCCAAGTACGGTGGAGGCCAAAAGACTGCTTGTGCCCAATCCTGATCCTGCAGGAATGGCAGAGAGGAGTGTTACCTCTATACCACAACCGAAAGCACGTAGTTGTGACTCGAGTGACGTGTATTTTTCCTCGCAGAATGCAGGGAGAAATCCGGCCAGGCACAATGCGGCTTTGGGTATAGAAAAAGGTGATCCTACCTTGTCGTATGCTGAAAGTTCCTCATAAGAGGTGATGGTCTCCGTTGCACCAAGGTCTATGCTTCGCAGTATAATATGAGGTTGGGAACAGGGCTTAACGTATGTTTGGAGTGGAGGCTGTCCGTTGAGTTCTATGGCTAAATTTACCACGTTTCCACCTTCTGTCAAGCAGAATGGCGGAGTGTCAGTCCATCCACCGGCAATGTCAATACGTACGGGGGAACGTCCCCATACTATTTGGTCGGCGTAGACAGACATCTGCGGCCGCATCCGCTCAGTAAGGGCATCTTTGGTAAGTCCTCCGCGGAGTAGGGAAAACGCCTTTTCTGCATATTCGTGTCCATCGTGTCCATTGAAACGAAGGACTTCAGATTTGAACATGGCGTCGCGTGACTGTATGAGGATGGGGGTATCGTCGGTGAGCGGTGTTGGCAAGGGTATCGCTCTTTGTGCATATTCTTGAGCCGCTTGCTCAAGATCGGCTTGGTAGAATACACTATGCCGCCAATTTTTTGCCAACGTCTGCCAATTGCCGGCACGATATGCCTGGCGCTGTTGTACGAGTCGTCGGAGATTGGCCTCGGTGCTGATTTCGTCGGCACATAGTCGTCGGGATTTAGTCCATAATTCAAAGCCCGTTTTCAAGCTTGGCTCGGCGAGCATCCATCGAAGAAGGGTACACATATCTTCAGTGTTTTCGACGACGGGGAAAATGCGTGCAGCCTGTAAGTCTTGATTCCCTTCAATTCTATTGATATCAATGCCGCGGTCTGCGGCCCATTGCGAGAATGGAATGCCGAGGTATTCTACGGTGTCAAGCGGGCCACGGAATTTATCGTTGAAACCATAAGGCCGGACAACAAATGCTTTTTCTCCAATGGGAACAATATCTATACACTGCCCTTTAGTCAGTGTGAGTGTCCAATCGTTGGAAGGTACACCTGTGATGATATTTTCGCTGGTGAGCGTCCAGTGTTCTCCGATGGATGCATTTTCTATCCATATGTCATGGTTGGATGAAGTCCAACTCATGTGGGTGTCGCTATTTTGCGTAAAGATTGAAGAGTGGGGTTTGCGGTTGTGGTGCATGATTTCGCGTTGGTCATTGACCAAGTTTTGTATGGAAAGCATGGATGACAGCAATTCGTGGGACGTACCGAAATGATAGAATTCCCCACCTAGCAATGGAAGGATGGCTACCGACAATGCACTCACTTCGGGATCATTGATTGTCGGATGAGTGCCGAGGGCACAACCAAATTCACCGTAGAGGTCGTAGTTGATGATGTCTTCTCCTTTTCTAGAATGCTTCATAAGCACCTTCACTGCCCGGTCGGACAATAGCCACACCCCGATATCTGTAAGATAGAGATGGTCAGTCAGTAGGCTGGATAACGTCTCGACAGAAGGCTTTTGGAGCATACACTTCAGATGGGTCGGGTCTTGACGGGTGGAAACAAAAACGCCGTGGTCTTTGGCAATTTCCGGGCCGAGCCATAATCCGTAGCATACGATGTCGGCATTGGGAATAGGTTGTAATGGTTGGGTAGCACGGATGAAAACATCCCCGCTCACAATCATCGTATTGAGATGGTCGGGAGTGATGTCCATAATGCGTTGGTAGAGCGGTATCTGTAGTGAGAGAAGGTCTTGTGAAAGACGTTGGCCGCGTTCCCAACGGAAAATGGGTAATGGCGTGAGTACTTTTCCAGAAGGAGCATATGAGGGTAGACGTCGACTTTGTCCGCCGGCGTGGAGTAGAAGGCGTTTTTCGCTTTTAAGCCAATCGTTGAAAGCCATCATTTTATGAGTTGCATTGTAGGCTTCTTGGAGCAACCATGTTGTTCCGCCTCCTGACCCTAGTTTGCGACCGACGGGATCATTGGTACAAAACCATTCTTCTGTGGGTAATCCGGTGATGTCATGGAAACAATCTACCAAATTGGGTGGAAGAGAAAGTAATTTCTTCATTATTCTTCTTGTATGTTGTAGCGTGCGCCTATACAGGCCGTCACTGCTATGGATTTTTTTGTGATATTAGAATGTAAAAATATAAATCTCTATTATGATTATGGCGTGTTCTATAAATTCCACGCATTGTTAAATTTGTATTTTAGATAGGTTGCTCTTTGTGTCTTTTTGTTTTTATCCAGCATCTTTCATTTTCTTCTTCAGTCGCATAGCCCGCTATGCTCCTTCAGAAAGAAAGATAGTGCAAACCGAACGCAATGAAACTTGCTTCAATTGCTGAGGTGCAGCCTATCTTATCAAAAGTAAAATCTGCTCGGCTAAAATTCAAAAATCCATCAAAGGCAATTTATAGAACCCGCCTTACATTATTTATTTGTCGGATGTAGTGTCATGCCATACAAAATTATTTTGTCCCGCCCCAATCTCGAAATGTAATTTTGCTATGCCCAAATCCATTTGCGTATATCCGACAATAGAGAACAATCGTTGTGCCTTTACTACAGGATATCCGTCAATGATCTCGTCTGTCAAGATAAATCGAAATTTTTGCTGATTGACAGCAGTCGGGGCGAGTAGGGCAGACTCGATACCTTTTCTGAACCATGTTGGCGAGAGGTCAGTATAGTTGCTCACTTGGCTGATGTCTTTGCTTCGGTGTTGCACACCTTGTGTCTCTCCGTATCCCAGGGCAATCATGCAGGCTATTTTTTCTCCGTCTGCAAGTTGGTAGGCGGATGATACTTTTTTATAGGTCATACCTACCCAACAAGTGTTCAACCCCATAGTTTGTGCTATCAAAACAAGTTTTTCGCCATAGTAGCCGATTTTTTCATCGAGATTGTCACATTTTGCTCCAGCCATGACGATATAGTTGGATACACCTGCAAATTTGCCATAGGAGGCAAAACGGGAAAAGGCTTTAGTCTCATTGGTGACCAACTGTATGTGCAGTTGTCCTTCTTTGTTGAATTCTTTGATGTATTTGTGCAAGGACTGCACTATTTGGTCGGGGATAGAGACAGTTTTGTATTTGCGGACACTATGTCGGAAATGTATGGCTTCTTCTATTGTCATTTCTGTTCTTCAGTCGGATTTCCATATTCATATAGGTGAAACATCCGTTCCATCATTTGCCATTTTTGGTCGGATGTGGCATTTGCTGCGCAATCTTGGAATTTTGCAACATGTTGTTCCCATTCTTGTTGGTGGGGCAGTGTGGCAAGGCGGGCCATCGCTTTATCCCAATCGAAATCAAGTGGAGTATCGACAATCATCACAAGGCGGTTGCCTAAGATGTATAGTTCCATCTCTAGAATACCTACGGCTCGGATACCTTCTCCGATTTCTGGCCAAAAGTGTTCCTTGTCGTGTACTTTCTTGTAACCTTGTATGAAGTCGGCTTCATCACTTTTCAGATCAAGTATTTGGACGTAACGCTTGGTAGGTTGTTCGTATTTTTTGCTTTTATATCCGTTGATTTCCATATCTTCCAATTTGGTGTACGAATTGATAGTTGTGTCAAGGCGAAAACTATCTCTTGCAAAGATAAATAATTTCTTTTGGCACTCAAGCAAAAAATACGTACTTTTGCAATCTTTTAGTAAGTATCTTAAATACAATAAGGTAAAAATCATGTCTGAATATTTGTCTTCGAACAGCAAGAAAATTACAGCCCCTCAGTTTTTTGATATGAAGCATAGTGGTCACAAGATTAGTATGCTCACTGCCTACGACTATACGATGGCATCAATTGTGGATGCTGGTGGCGTAGATAGTATATTGGTAGGTGACTCGGCTTCAAATGTTATGGAAGGTAATGCGACAACATTGCCTATCACGATTGATGAGATGATATGTTATGCCAAGTCGGTTGCACTTGCAGCCAAACATGCATTGGTATTGTGTGATATGCCATTCGGAAGTTATCAGGTTGGCAAAGAAGATGCATTGCGTAATGCCGTGAAAATCATGAAACTTACAGGTGTTGACGCTTTGAAACTTGAGGGCGGTGTGGAAATCGCTGACACAATACGCGCAATGGTCAATATGGGCATTCCCGTGTGTGGACATTTAGGACTTACTCCGCAGAGCGTTCACAAGTTTGGTGGGTACGGCCTTCGGGCAAAGAATGAGGCTGAGGCCGAGAAATTGCTTAGCGATGCTAAGGCTTTGGATGCAGCAGGTTGCTTCGCCATTGTATTGGAAAAGGTGCCGGCTACCCTGGCAGAAAAGGTGACGGCCAGTGTGTCGTGTGCCACAATTGGCATTGGGGCTGGAGTGGGTACGGATGGTCAGGTATTGGTGTCTGCCGATATGCTTGGACTCAACAAGGGCTTCCGTCCGAAATTCCTGCGTCAGTATGTCGACGGATTTGACGTGTTGACAAAAGCGGTAGCACAATATGTGAGTGATGTGGAGTCTTGCGATTTTCCCAGTAAGGGCGAAAGTTATTGACAAACACTCAACCTGAACTTATGGACACACAGACGACCCCCTATCACGCGCGGTTATGGCATTGTGACTTTATCTTGCTTTTGTTAGCGCATTTGCTTATCAGTGTTGCTGCCTATTATGCTGTCTTTCTCATGCCATATATGCTTGTAGAACATGGTCTTGGAACAAATGATGCTATATGGGTTGCCGGTAGTGTCGGTATTGGGGTCTGTCTTTCGGGTCCATTTATCGGTGGGTTGGTGGAGCGTTATCGTCGGAAAAAGGTTTTTTTATACGCATCAATGGCATTTGCCTGTGCATTTGTTGCTGTAGGGATGCCATTGCATATTGCGTCTTCCTGTTACCCCCTTGTTCCCTTTTTAGGATTTTGGGTCGGTGTGTCTTACGGACTTTCCCGTCGGGTTCTTGCTTGTGTGCTCATGATAGATACGACAGAGTCATTTCATCGTACTGAGGCCAATTATGTGGCAGGATGGTTTTCCCGATTCTCTCTGTCTTTGGGACCTTTGCTTGCCCTCATTTTGAGTGCGGTAGGTTCACAGACCATGATGTATTGCGTTCCTGCTTGTGTCGTATTGTCGGCATGGCTATGCGTGAAATTGGTGAAAGTTCCCTTCAAAACACCGATTGACGAGGTCAAGACGATAGGTGTAGACCGTTTCTTTTTACCACAGGGAGTAGTACCATTTGTGATGTTGACATTTATTGCCATCAGTGTAGGTATTGTGTTTGTTCTACAACCCCATCCTATGTTTTATGCCATGCTGATGCCTGGCTGCCTGTGTGCTATCCTATTGGAGAAGACGAATGGGGTAGGGCGAAGGTCCCATGTCGTAACTATCTCTTCCATATTTTGTATAGTTGCATTGGTGATACTGTTCCTCCCGTCAACAGAAGTGTCTTCACCTAAGGCATGGCGGCTGATGATTGCTCCATTGTTGTTGGGAACAGGCATCGGATTGGTTGGCTCTCGTATATTGGTGCGCTTGATCTCTATCAGTAAACATTGTCAGCGCAGTTCTGCAGTGAGCACTTATTATCTTTCTTGGGATGTTGGACTTGCTGTGGGACTGTGTCTAGGGTGGTCACTTAATCGGATAACTTTAGGCATGCTCGCGATAGTATGTTGCACAATTGCTGCTATGGGAGGCTTTGTGATGGATCGCCGACGATTGGAGAAACTGAAAAGATAATAGACCTTATATAATTTTATACAATACAAAGATGATATTGGATTTCAAGCAAATTGAGGAAGCACAAATAGAAGGCTTCAAAGGTGGACATGGACTATTGTCCACCCGAAATTATGTAGGCAATAATTGTAAGATTATGCGTAGTGTTCTTGCGCCAGGTGCTTCAACAGGATGGCATGAGCATGTACAGAATTGTGAGATAATTCTTGTATTGAAAGGCACATTGACTTTTCATTATGATGACCAAATTGAGGAATGTGTCGAAGGTGAGGTGCATTATTGTCCAAAAGGTCATGCGCACTATATGGAAAACCTCACGGATGAACCGGTAGAGTATTTTGCTATTGTTGCGGAATTGCGGTAAATGCATTATCATATATCGCTTGCTTGACACCTACAGGTAGGTCTGCATAATCTTTTGAGCTTTGTTTGTATTCGGGCTTGGCTACTCTAGTATTCGGCCTGAATACTGCAGTAGTCAAGCCCGAATACTGTAGTGTTTCAGCCCGAGTACTAGAGTATACAAGGCCGAATACTGTAGTATTTAGGCGCAAATACAATACTATAATAGTTACAATAAGAAAAGGGCCGGATTCCATTTGTCAATGGATCTCGGCCCTTTTCTTATTGTTTCTAATAGTGGGAAAATGTCAAATAATACAGAAGTACATCTTTTAAGATATAAGCCACATTTTAAGTAACTTATCTTTCACTATGACTTATAGTTTCTTGATAATGCCAAGAAGTTGTTCACCTAATCCGATAGTATAACCTTGTGATGAGAATACGACACGGTTGAAGGTGTCAGCGATGAGGAACATTGGCAGTTGGGTGGCGTTCTGAAGTTTCATCTCATGCACAATCTGCTTTCTGATGGCTCCATCCTTGTCAATAGCAAATATTGTAGTAGATGGAAGTTTTGAGAATTCTGCACTCTTGAACTTGCGTGCTGCGGCTTCATCTTCAAAAATCAGAACGATGGGACGTCCCCATTTTTCGAACGAGTCTTTCAACTTTTCAATGTCGTGCAAGGCATGGTTCGTCGGTTCTTGGCCGACGCCGATGACACCGACAACATAATATCCACGGCCTGTCAGAGAAAGAATAGAGGTATCCTTACCATTTTTTGAAACAGTAGACTCACTATTAAAAGAACCGATAACACTTACCTCGTTGGTGCTTTGGCGAATGTCTAGATCGAATGCGGTTGTTTTCCCTTCTTCAATATTGAAGATTCTTGTTGTGGCCAATACACTTCCGTTGGCCATTCGGCTACCCGAGGTCAGCATATATGTGCCGACATCGAGTTTGTATCCATCCTTGAATGTACTTTTCCAAGTCGCACCTTCGCCCATGTCGGCATCTCCTTCGTCGAAGGTAAGAAGACGGGCGCTGCCGTTCTCGATGCGCGCGATGGTGAAATGGTTGTAGTATTTCGGGTTATCGAGGAATTCTGTTGGTATATAGTTCAGTTGCAACGTCCCTGCCGATGCAGTCTTGGACACTTCTGTACCGAATTGCACATCGTGCCATTGTCCGTCTTTCTTGTATTGTACTTTTCCAGTTACGGCATCTTTCTGTGCTTCGATGCCGATGCTACGGGCAATATCAACAAAGAGGATGTCGCGGGAACGCTCGTCGGTCATGCGGGCTTGCCATGCACCAACTGGTGTTTGGGCGATTTGAAGGGCCTTTTTGTCAGGGTTGAGCCGCACGTTCTTTACTATCCATGTAGCTAATGTTTCAGGATTGTTGAAGAATGTTGCAGACTGTCTCTTGCTTATATTTTTTTCGAAGAATTGTTTGAATGGAAGTGTTATCATCTCATCTTCTACGCGTGGGCTGAGTTGATTGCTCTTGGCGTTGTAACTATCTTCGAGTATGCGTTCGGGAATATCGCGAAGGTCTTTGTCGCTCAAAGTGGCAAGAAGGGCGAGTACACGTTTGGGGTTGTCGCTATGGCGGCGAATGAAGGAGGTGATAACTTCGTGGTTTCCACGTGATTTGACAATATAGTCTGCTCCATCAACGCTGATTTTTTCGGCTTGTTCGCGAGTAAGAAATGTGGAGGTGTAGGCGTGACGGATGGAATCTTCGTATGCCAAACGTTGTTCGTTGGTTTTCCGCATCTCGTCTGTTACGGGAGGAAGAATGGCATTCTCTATGGGAGGAACGATGTCTATTTTGTCTTCTGCGGATATGAGGGAAGCCTTGTCTGTCTTCTCAGAATGTGTCAGTGGTATGGTGACTGTTTTATCTTTGCTGAATGATGCTTTGGCGTAACCATATTGTCCGTCTTTTGAAGCCCATACGAGTAAGTCTCCGCATCCAGCAGAAAGAGAAGTACGTCCGTTGGCATCGGCATATTTGGTGACAGCGGTGTAGAATTCTGCGTAATTGTATATTTTGAATTCCACTTTCGCTCCGGCAACGGGGGTACCGTTAGTGTCGGTGACTAAAAACTGTATACTATCGGTCGGGGCATAGTTGGCAGTAAGATTGATTTCAGTGAAGTTGGTTGTACGGAGCATTACTTCTTCTGGACCACGGTAGTCACCGAATGCGCGGGTATGCATAAGCATGGCCCGTGAAGCAGGAGCATTGAACCAACCAAGGTTGAGCACGGCCTCGGGCTCGCATGCGCCAAGGAAATACCATTTGCCGTCGGCCCATGCTTCTACCCATGCATGGTTATCGTCGGTATGAGCCCATCGTGGAGTATACACTTGTCGGGCAGGAATGCCTACTGCGCGCAGTGCGGCTACGGTGAATGTGCTTTCCTCGCCGCATCGTCCAGTTGCGGTACGAAGAGTTTGAAGTGGGGAAGAGGTGCGGGCGTCAGCCGGTTGGTAGGCTACATGTTCGTGGCACCAATGATTGACTTCGAGGATGGCGTCGTACATATTCATACCGCGTACTCTGTCTTTGAGCGCAGCGTAGAATATGGTACGTGCAGAATCAAGAGGCTCGTTGTTGATGCGCAATGGTAGTACAAAGTGGCGGAATAGTAATTCTGGAATTTTTGAGCCCCATGCCATTTCGTTGCGAGCAAGCAAGGATGCGCGCACGTTGGAGAGATAAAAAGATGTGGAATAGTCTGTAACATCTGCCAATGGCATATAGGCGTAGAGAAAGTGCAAGGCTTCACTTTCTTCTTGACTGGTATTGAGTTTCTTAGTTTGGAAAAATTGTTGTCCGATAGTCTGAATGCGCTCGGAAAATATTTTTTCTACCTGTTGGCGATAGGCAACATCGGTAATGAAGTGGTCACTGGCGGTGGTTGTCAGTAGAGCCATGGCCAAGCCGAGCGTGAATAATAGTTTTTTCATTTCTTGATACGTTTCGATGTAAGCGATATGGATAACTTGTCAAAAAACGAGGAAAAGTGTCGATGGTTTCATCGACACTTCCCCTCGTGAGAATGTTGGGCAAATTTAGACTTGTGCATCAATTTTTTCGATGCGACGCTGGTGGCGTCCGCCTTCAAACGTTGCTTTGAAGAACTCGTCCATTATGGCTGCCGCTTTTTTGTTGTCAACAAATCGGCCTGGCATAACGAGTACGTTGGCATCATTGTGTTGACGAATGAGTTCTGCTATTTCCGGTATCCATGCCAGACCGGCGCGTACTCCCTTGTGGCGGTTGAGTGTCATTGCCATTCCTTCTCCGCTTCCGCAGATGGCTATGCCTGGATAGACTTCACCCGTGGCAATGCCTTTGGCCAACTCGTGTGCGAAGTCGGGATAGTCACAACTGAGGTCACTGTAAGTTCCGAAATCCTTGTATGCGTAACCATGACTTTCAAGATATTCTACAACGAACTTCTTGAGGGGAAAGCCAGCGTGGTCGCAGGCTAAACCTACTGTTTTTATTTCCATAGTGATATAATTTAGATTAAGGCGTGTTCTAAGGCCCACGCTTGTCATTAGTTGTTTTGGGAGATTAACATTCACCCAAGAATCCTTTAACCTCTTTGTATATATTTTCGGGTGTAAATCCTAATTTCTCGTCAAGCACTTTGTAGGGTGCCGAGAAACCGAAAGATTGAAGTCCGTATATGCGTCCTTCCGTGCCGACAAGTCCCAATAAATTGACAGGTAGTCCGGCAGTCAATCCGAATTTCTTGGCGTTGGAAGGCAATACGCTTTCTTGGTATTCTTTCGACTGACGGCGGAATAGTCCTTCTGAGGGCGCACTTACAATACGCACCCCAATACCGTCTTTGCGCAGGATGTCTGCTGCTGCAACCAAGGTAGATACCTCGGAGCCGGAAGCGATGAGAATAACATCGAATTTTTCGTCAGAACCCTTTACAATGTAGGCACCATGGCGAGCCTGTGTATAATCATTGCCTTCTGGTAGACTGACAATATTTTGACGGGAGAAAATAAGGGCAGTAGGGGTACTCATGTTTTCCATGGCCATCTGCCAACAGACCGTTGTCTCATCTGCATCTGCGGGGCGGAACACACGTACGGAATCTTCGCCGTTGTGGTTTTGCAATTTCTCCATCAAGCGTATTTGGGCTTCCTGCTCTACGGGCTCGTGGGTTGGGCCGTCTTCGCCGACACGGAAAGCGTCGTGAGTCCATATGAATTTGATAGGGACACGCATGAGGGCTGCCATACGTACTGCCGGTTTCATATAGTCGGAGAATACAAAGAACGTGCCGCAAGCAGGTATTACACCGCCATGTAGATACATACCGATACAAGCACATGCCATAGTCAGTTCGCTGACTCCGGCTTGGAAGAAAGCGCCACTGAAATCATTGGCTTGTAAATCGTGAGTTTGCTTGAGAAATCCGTCGGTCTTGTCTGAATTGCATAGGTCTGCGGAGGAGCAAATCATATTGGATACCTGTTGGGCTAGTACCGACAAGCAGGTTGCCGAAGCCGTGCGTGTAGCGTTATCACGTTTCTGTACCAATGTACTCCAGTCTATCTTGGGGGCATTGCCAGAGAACCACTCGTGCATAGCTTTTGCTTTCTCTGGATTCTCACATTCCCATGTTCTTTCTTCTTCGTGGCGTCGGCGGACAATGGCTTTGAGTTCTTCGCGGCGATGTTCGTAAAGGGCTTTTACATCATCGAAGATAACGAATGGGTCGGAGGGATTTCCGCCGAGATGTTGTACGGTTTTGATGTATGCCTCTCCTCCGAGTGGCGCACCATGAGTTTTGACATTGTGCTCATAACTGGTGCCGTCGTCCTTGAGTGCACCTTTACCCATGATGGTATGTCCAATGATGAGTGTCGGGGATGTCGCATCTTGTGCAGTCCGCAAGGCTTCGCGTATCTGATCGGGGTCGTTGCCGTTGATTTCCATGACATTCCAACCCCATGCTTCATATTTCTGACGAGTATTTTCTTTCATCACGACATTGCATTCGGTCGAAAGTTGTATGTCGTTGGCGTCATAAAACATGATGAGGTTGTTCAAACCAAGGACTCCGGCTAAACGCCCGGCTCCTTGGGAAATCTCTTCTTGTATACCACCATCGGAAATGTAAGCATATATTTTGTGCTGAATCATAGTATGGCCCAATCGTGCCTCAAGAAATTTCTCGGCAATGGCAGCACCGACAGCGAATGTGTGGCCTTGTCCCAATGGTCCAGATGTGTTTTCTATGCCGCGTTCAATATCACGCTCCGGGTGTCCAGGTGTGACAGATCCCCATTGACGGAAATCTTTCAACTCGTCTGTCGTAAACTTTCCCTGAAGAGCGAGTGCCGAGTATAGCATAGGTGACATATGGCCAGGATCAAGGAAAAAACGGTCGCGTCCTTGCCATGTTGGGCACTCGGGGTCATAGACGAGAAATTCCGAGAAAAGAACATTGATGAAATCAGCACCGCCCATGGCACCGCCTGGATGTCCGGACTTGGCTTTTTCTACCATTGATACCGCGAGTATACGGATATTGTTTGCTGCACGGCTCATCAATTTAGCATCGTTCATTTTTATGATATTTTGTGGTTTGCTTTTGTTTCTTCATGGCGGAAATATTGACCTTCCGCTTACAGGTCTATACATTTCTATACATTGCAAAGGTATATGAAATATTGTAATAGACCAAATCCTTTGTGGCTTTATTTTGGAAATGTTCATAGGGGATAAACTTTCAAATGTTCGCATTGCTTGTTAAAATGCGATTTTCTTCTGTCGATTTGCTAGGCTTGTTGAATTTTATTAATTTTGCAGACATAATTGATGCATACTAAAAAATCATTATATAATGAATATATCATACAAATGGCTCAAGGAGTATGTCGATTTTGACTTGACACCGCAACAGACCGCTGACGCATTGACTTCATGCGGACTTGAAGTGGATGCTCTTGAAGAAGTACAGAGTATAAAAGGCGGATTAAAGGGGCTTTATGTGGGCGAGGTGCTTACATGCGAAGTGCATCCCAACTCCGATCACTTGCACGTCACTCAGGTGAATTTAGGACGTGAGACACCAAGTCAGATTGTTTGTGGCGCTCCCAATGTGGCTGCGGGACAAAAGGTAATCGTAGCAGATTTGGGATGTGTACTCTACGATGGTGGCAAAGAGTTTGTCATTAAGAAATCGAAACTGCGTGGCGTGGAGAGCTTCGGTATGATTTGTGCGGAAGATGAGATAGGTGTTGGTACAGACCATGCAGGTATCATCGTGTTGCCTAAGGACGCACCTGTTGGACAGCCAGCTGCGGAATATTATCATTTGGAGAGCGATTGGGTTATAGAAATTGATATCACTGCTAACCGTTCTGATGCGCTCAGTCATTGGGGCGTAGCACGTGATTTGTATGCATGGCTTGTGCGCAACGGGCATAAGACCCAATTGCATCGGCCGGATTGTTCACAATATATGGTAGACGACCAATCACTTCCCATCGATGTTGAGATTGAAAATACTGATGCATGTAAGCGCTATGCTTGTGTGAGTATCAGTGGCTGTGAGGTGAAGGAAAGTCCGGAATGGTTGCAAGAAAAACTACGCGTCATAGGCCTTCGCCCTATCAACAATATAGTGGACATCACCAATTATATAATGATGGCCTATGGTCAACCTATGCATTGCTTTGATGCCGATATGGTAAAAGGTCATAAGATTGTTGTTCGTACCCAAGCCGAAGGGACAAAGTTCGTTACACTAGATGGTGAGGAACATACGTTGGGAGAACACGACCTTAGTATCTGTAATTCTGAAGAACCGATGTGTATTGCTGGAATCTTCGGAGGAAAAGGTAGCGGTACCTATGAAACAACTCGCAACGTTGTGCTCGAAAGCGCTTATTTCCATCCTACATGGATACGCAAAAGTGCGCGTCGACATGGCTTGAGTACAGATGCAAGTTATCGCTTTGAACGAGGTATAGATCCGAATGGTATCGTTTATGCCTTGAAGCAGGCTGCCATTCTGTGTAAGCAGTTGGCAGGAGGAAAAGTGAGCATGGAAATAAAGGATGTATATCCTACACCCATGTCTGATTTTCCAGTATCGTTGAAGTACGACTATGTAGATACGCTTATCGGAAAGTCCATTGGCCATGATATGATAAAGAGTATTGTGGAGAGTCTGGAGATGAAAGTGATAGGTGAGTCGGAAGACGGTCTTGAACTACTTGTGCCCGCATATCGCGTTGACGTGCAGCGCCCGTGCGATGTAGTAGAAGATATTCTTCGTATATATGGCTATAACAATGTTGAGATACCCACTCAATTGAAGAGCTCTCTTACTATACTTGGAGAAGAGGACAAAAACTATCATCTGCAGTCTATTATTGGCGAGCAACTTGTAGGATGCGGTTTCAATGAGATAATGAACAACTCTCTCACCAAAACCTCATACTATACTGCACTGAATAAATACACAGAGGAGACAACTGTTAAGGTGATGAATCCTCTCAGTTCCGATCTTGGTGTAATGCGTCAAACACTATTGTTTGGTGGTTTGGAGAGCGTAGCCCGAAACATCAACCACAAGAGTCCAAATATCCGTTTCTTCGAATTTGGCAATTGCTACCATATCACTCCTGAAAAGAAGAACTTGGAGGATCCCATCAAGGCATACACCGAGGAACTGCATTTGGGATTATGGCTGACTGGAAAGCGAGTAGAAGGTTCTTGGGCGCATGTTGATGAAGCATCTTCCTTCTATGAGTTGAAAGCATATGTGCAGAATATTTTTGCGCGGTTGGGTGTTCCTTCTAGTGTAGTGGTCATGGAGAATAGTGACAATGATGTATTCTCGCATGCACTCGCTTTGAAATTGCGCAATGGAAAGATACTCGCTGAGATGGGTATCGTGTCTTCAAAAATACTAAAGACAGTGGATATATCGGCAGAAGTGTATTTTGCTGATATCAATTGGAGTAATATGATGAAGGCCATCCGAAAGAATACATTGCTCTACCATGATATCAGTCGTTATCCTTCGGTAAGCCGTGATTTGGCATTGTTAGTAGACAAAAGCGTCACTTTTGATCAGGTAGCATCAGTTGCTCGTCAGACTGAAAAGAAACTTCTCAAGCGGGTAGAGTTGTTTGACGTATATGAGGGTAAAAATCTTCCGGAAGGTAAGAAAAGTTATGCGGTAAATTTCATCCTGCAAGATGAAGAAAAAACGCTCAATGACAAGCAGATTGAAGCAATAATGACCAAACTCATTGGCAATCTGAAGAACAATTTGAACGCGGAACTACGATAAGATAAAATAATAGTGGCTGGGGTTTAGTTTTCAGTCTCTATCTCGACTAAGAAACAAACAAAATAAATACAATAATAATTCCATTATGGGAAGAGCATTTGAATATCGTAAAGCAACAAAACTTAAGCGTTGGGGACATATGGCAAAGACGTTTACCCGTTTGGGTAAGCAGATAGCAATCGCAGTGAAGGCAGGTGGTCCCGAACCAGAAAACAACCCATCTTTACGCTCTGTCATCGCTACTTGCAAGCGCGAGAATATGCCGAAGGACAACATTGAGCGTGCTATCAAGAATGCGATGGGTAAAGACCAAAGTGACTACAAGGAGGTGACTTATGAAGGATATGGTCCTCATGGAGTGGCTGTATTTGTAGACACACTGACCGACAATACTACACGTACTGTAGCAGATGTGCGGTCTGTGTTCAATAAGTTCAACGGAACTTTGGGTACAACAGGTTCTTTGGCATATCTATTTGATCACAAATGTGTGTTTACTTTCAAAAAGAAGGAAGGCACAGACATGGATGACTTGATATTGGAACTTATTGACCTCAATGTAGAAGACGAATTTGACGAGGATGAGGAAGAAGGAACAATCACAATCTATGGTGATCCGAAGAGTTATGCGCAAATCCAACATTTCCTTGAGGAGCAAGGTTTTGAGGATATTGGAGGCGAATTTACCTATATCCCCAACGACCTTAAAGAAGTCGACACAGATGCACGTGCTACTATAGACAAAATGGTTGAGCGTCTAGAGGAATTTGATGACGTACAGAATGTCTATACGAATATGAAACCAGAGGAAACTGCTGAATAAAGGTTGTTGCCTTTTGGCTACATATACCTACATACCATATTAAAATCGTGACCGAATTCTTATCATTAAGAATTCGGTCATGTCTTTTCTATTTGTAATCTTTTGGTTCGTATGTTGTGGTGAATAGTATATCGGACGGATGTTTTTGCGAGTGCATGGTGTAGGAGAACTTGTATCCAGCCTCTTTGTATACTTTGATATTTGTATTTTCGCGAAGGGCTGTCAATAGTGCGGTACGAAGTTGACCCTCATTTTTTTTCACAAGTTGTATGTTGTCCATCTTGTCAGAAAAAGTGCAATAGTATTTATAGGTGAGTGTGGTCTTGTCGAATGCAATACTATCTGTGCGTACGAAGTTGACAACGGGTGTCGGGCAATATTTTTCAGTGTATTCCCGCGCTTCCCGTTCGGCTCTTTGTTCAAGACTCTCATGACAGGATGTAAGCAGGAGAAAGGCTGATAAAAAAATAGTAGATACCTTCATTATATATTTTGGAATTATGTAGAATTGGAGATATTGGGAATATACTAAACGAAAGATCCCGCAGTGAAAGTCTGACACTGCGGGATTTTTGTTGCTTTACGCAGACGGACTATGGGTTAATCCTCATCTGGTGTAATGAGTTTATATCCTTTTCCGTGTATATTGATAATTTCTATCTGATCATCGTCTTTGAGGTGCTTGCGCAACTTGGTGATGTATACATCCATCGAGCGAGCATTGAAGTAGTTGTCATCTATCCAGATGGTCTTTAGCGCGAAATCACGTTGCAGTATCTCGTTGGCATGACTGCAGAGTAAGGCAAGGAGTTCGTTTTCCTTGGTGGTCAGTTTGGTCTGCTTGTCATCGATACAGAGCAATTGCTTTTGCGTATCGAATGTAAAGCGACCGATGTGGTAAATGGAGCTTTCCTTGTTTTTCTTGCCGCGGACGCGACGCAATATTGCCTCTATTCTAAATACCAATTCCTCCATAGAGAAGGGTTTAGTGATATAGTCGTCTGCTCCGATTTTGAAACCTTCGAGAATGTCTTCCTTCAGTGTCTTGGCTGTGAGGAAGATGATAGGGATGTCCGCACTAGCCTGGCGGATTTCTTTTGCAAGAGTGAATCCGTCTTTTTTTGGCATCATCACGTCGAGTACGCAGATGTCAAATTTTGTCTTCATGAATGCCTTGTAACCAGCCTCGCCATCGGGGCAGAGTTCTGCTGAATAGCCCTTAGCCTGGAGGTATTCGCGAAGGAGCATTCCCAAATTTTCGTCGTCTTCGCACAACAGAATTTTCAGTTTCTCATCCATAAGTCAATTAATTTTTTAATATTGGTAGTTTTATTGTAAATTTCGTTCCTTTTCCATATTCGCTGTCAACGCTGATTTCTCCATTATGGAGGATGATGATTTTTTTGACATAGGCCAAACCAAGGCCGAATCCTTTGACGTCGTGGACGTTACCAGTATGCACGCGGTAGAATTTTTCGAATACCTTTTTGAGATTTTCTCGCTTGATGCCAAGGCCTGTATCGCGTATGGATAGATAGAGGTTGTTGTCATCATCCCAAGTTTTGAGATATACATTGACAGGCTGGTCTGGCTTTCGATATTTTACTGCATTATCGAGCAGATTGTTGATAACATTCTGAAAATGCACCTCGTCAACATAAATTGCTGATTCTATAGCCTCTATTTCAGTATATATTTTTCCGCCTGTATGTTCTACTCGAAGTGTAAACGAGTTGGCTATGTTTTCTACCATTTCGTTGAGGTCGAGTTTCTTCTTTTTAAATACTGCTTTTTTCCTGTCGAACATTGACATTTGTAGTACCTTCTCAACGAGAAATCTCAGGCGTTTTGACTCATCCATAATGACACTGCTGAGATGTTTGCTCATTGTCGGACTTTTTGTGACCGTCTCATCGTTCATCATCTGTGCAGCCAGTGAAATGCTTGCAATGGGGGTCTTCAGTTCGTGGGTCATGTTGTTGATGAAGTCATTCTTGATTTCTGTGTATCGTTTTTGTCTGAAGATTACGACAATGGTAAAGATGAACGTCACGAACAGAACGATGGTGAAAGCCACAGAGGGAATCACAAATCTCACGGACGAGAATATATAGGCATTCATATCGGGAAAATGGATGTGCACGACACCCATTTTCGATTGTGGGTCATTGCGGAAGAGTACTTGTGAGTAGGTATAGTCTTCTCCTTCTTCTGAGTATTCGGGACAACGGTATACCTCGCGCCCGTCTTGTGTGCAAACAGTAAAATGGTAGGGGATGTTAATACCATTGTTCATCAGTTCTGCTTTGAGATCTTGATCAAGGAGCTTAAAGTTGATGCGCTCTTTCAATGGCTTGTCTGATGCCGAATAGAGGATGGAATAAACGACCTCGTCGAGTAAAGCCTTTTGGTAGATGTATCTGTTCTTGACAATTTCCTGTAATGACTTGGAAGCGTCAGAAAGAGAGTTCTTGTCGTTATGTAAAATCATGGCCTTCGGCATCTGCGAAGGTTTCGATGTGATGGTTTTTAGTTCAAACGATGAGTAGACGGTTCCGTCTTTTCCTGTTACAGAATATTGATGTGACTGTTGGTAAGTGCCGTCAGGCATTTGCGAACGGCTTCCCACAGAATCTTTCTTGAATGCTCTACGCTCGGTTTCGTTGACATCTTTCTCAAGATAGCGTAGTGTCTCGTTTAATTCAAGATTGCGCGAGGCTTGGTATAAGGCACGGTTGACGGATTCGTCAAACTGCTCCTTTTTCATGTCCACCATCTCTTGTATGTACTTCAATTGAAGATAGAGTAGAGCCAAAAAAGATAGCCCCATGATTGTCGCTATGGTCCAAATCGTTCTTTTTTTCATATCTTTGGCAAAGATAACGACATTGAGCGATATTTAAGGCGGAAACGTTAATTTCTTGCGTTGTATTTTGCTATGTTAACGATATTTGTATTGTTTAGTTTGTGTTTTGGATATAATGGGTGCATATGCGGAAATACATAAATACGGAGGAGAGCGTGAACTTTGGAGTGGCTATGGCATTTGGGAGAAATCGTCCATAGCATCAGGAATAAATGTATCTTCTGGTGGAAATGCACCATTGATTTTACTGCCGAGAATTTCTCCTTCGAACGTGTTGGCGGTATTAGGAGCTGCGGAAAATGATTTGTCGGGATCTTGGAATCGGGTGAATTCACCGCGGAATTGTAGAAGTACGTCACCTGTGGCGCCTTTACGGTGTTTGGCTATGATAATCTGTGCCTTTCCGCGGAGATCATTTCCTTTCTCATCACTGAATATGCGGTAGTATTCTGGGCGGTGAACGAATAATACCATATCGGCATCCTGCTCAATGGCACCTGATTCGCGGAGGTCACTCAACTGAGGACGCTTGCCTTCTATACCTTCACGGTTCTCCACATTACGACTCAACTGTGATAGTGCCAATACAGGTACATCCAGTTCCTTGGCAAGTCCTTTCAAGGATTGGGATATTTTAGACACCTCTTCCTGTCGACTTCCAAACTTCATACCATTAGCGTTCATGAGTTGCAGGTAGTCAATCATAATGACCTTAACTCCCTTCTCGCGTGCAAGTCGACGGGCTTTTGTGCGTAATTCGAATATCGACAATCCTGGGGTGTCGTCGATATAGATGGGGGCATTTTGCAACTGGCTTACGTTCTTGTCCAAACGCTCCCATTCGTCTGGAGACAGTTGACCATTGAGCATTTTCTGTCCAGATATCTCGCATACGTTGGAAATAAGTCGATTGACGAGTTGTACATTGTTCATTTCCAACGAGAAGAATGCGATGGGAATATTGTGGTCGACTGCTATATTTTTGGCAAGTGACAATGCGAAGGAAGTCTTACCCATTGCAGGACGTCCTGCAATGATTACAAGATCAGAATTTTGCCATCCGCTAGTTTTTTCGTCCAACTTTTCATAACCGGTAGGAACACCTGTGAGTCCGCCCTTGTTAGCCGATGCCTTTTGCAGAATCTCGATGGCTTTTTTGACTACGGGAGCTACCTGTACGTAGTCCTTCTTCATGTTTCTTTGTGAGAGCTCAAACAGGTTGCCTTCGGCTTCCTGCATGAGTTCATCGACATCTATAGTCTCGTCAAAAGCTTTTGATTCTATTACACCGGCGAAGGAGATGAGTTGGCGTGCAAGAAATTTTTGGGCAAGTACTTGTGCGTGGTAGACGATATGTGCAGAGGAGGCAACATGTGAACTTAGTTCGATGATATAGCCTGTTCCTCCGATATCTTCAAGTGTACCTTCATGTTTTAGCTCCTCGACAACAGTTGCGATGTCGACGGGCTTTTCATTCATGTTTAATGTTTGTATGGCATTGAACACCTTTTGGTTGCGTGGCTCGTAGAAACTTTCAGGACGAATAATCTCCGAAATCATAGAGTAGGCATCTTGATCAATCATCAAGGCACCAAGCACCAATTTTTCTATATCCAAGGCTTGCGGTTGCAAGTGCCCATAGGTCTTGTCGTATGCGGCATTGGAGGTCGTTTTTTTTGTGGATGGTCTTTTGGTGTTCTCTGCCATAGGTGTCATTGCTCGTTAGTAATGGGTACTATCCTATTATTTTCGGGAAATACGACGATGGGGGTGAAGGTCTTGGCTTCTTCAAAATCCATCAAGGCGTAGGAAATAATGATAAGCGTGTCACCCACCAATACCTTTCGTGCTGCCGCTCCATTGAGACAGATGCAGCCAGAACCGCGTTCCCCTTTGATGATATAGGTCTCAAATCGCTCTCCGTTGTCATTGTCTACTATTTGTACTTTTTCGCCAGCTATCATTCCTGCGGCATCCATTAAATCTTCATCTATTGTGATGCTACCCATATAGTGTAGGTTAGCCTCCGTGACGGTGACACAATGGAGTTTTGATTTCAGTACTTCAATCTGCATTTTCTGAATACTCTAGTTGTGGAAGATTATACCTCTTTCGTATAGTCAATGTGGTCAATTAATCGAATTGGGGTTGCACCACAATATACGGTAATACATCCAACTACGTTGCTTGTTTCATCCCATGACGAGATGTCTTCGAGTGTATTTCCATTTACGATGGAGAAATATTCTACTTCAAGCCCTTGGATGGCGTTGATTTTCGTGACTGTCCAGTCATGAGCTTCCTTGACTGTATGTGAAAGTGCGTAGGTTTTGCTTTCCTTCAATATACGATAGATATTGGGTGCGATAGCGCGTTCCTCAGGTGTGAGCAATGTATTGCGCGAACTTTTTGCCAATCCATCGGTTTCTCGGATGGTTTCGCACTCAACAATCTGAACTTTGATGCCGATGTGTTTTACCATTTGCTTGACAACTGCTATCTGTTGCCAGTCTTTTTCGCCGAAGTATGCACGGTCGGGAATTGTAATGTAAAACAATCGCGATACAACTTGGCATACGCCATTGAAATGCCCCGGACGATGTGCGCCTTCCATGACTGTTGTAACAGGTGGAAATTCGAAATGGCGCTTATCTGGTGAGGGATACATTTCTTCAACAGAAGGGGCAAAAACAGCATCCGCACCACATGATTCTACTAACAGACAATCGCTATCCAAGGTGCGAGGGTACCGTTGAAGGTCATCTTGATCATTAAATTGTGTCGGATTTAAAAAAACAGACACTACAGTATAGTCGTTTTCTGCTACGCTTCTTTTCACAAGCGAAGCGTGTCCTTCATGTAGGGCTCCCATTGTGGGAACTAGTCCTATTGATTTTCCTTGTTTGTGAACTTCAAACAAATCGTTCTGAAGTTCTACAATCGTCTTGTATAATTTCATTCTAATTTGTGAGTGATGGTACACCCTCTCTGATTTTGCGGTGCAAAATAACAACATTTTTCTTAAACAAGAAAGAATAAATTTAAAAATATGCCAACGTAGGTCACGTTGAGGGCGAATTTCGAAAGGCTAAAATGGGTATGTAGATATTTTTTTGTAACTTTGCGGACGTTTTTGGGCGAGAGAGTGTTGCGCTCTTTGTACGTCCAATGCAATTCTTATACAAAAATCAGCATGACAAAGAGAGTTCTGTTTATCAACCAAGAAATTGCGCCGTACGTTCCTAATACGGAAATGTCGCTTCAGGGGCGTGATATACCTAACAAAATGCAGGAAAGTGGTTACGAGATTCGTACCTTCATGCCCAAATGGGGTATCATCAATGAGCGAAGAGGGCAACTTCATGAGGTCATTCGTTTGTCGGGTATGAACATTATCATCGATGACACGGATCATCCTTTGCTTATTAAGGTGGCTTCGATACCGCAAACCCGTCTGCAGGTATATTTCATAGACAATGATGACTATTTCATGAAACGCCAAATGGCGCTTGACACCAATGGTGAAGAGTATCAGGATAATGGTGAGCGTGCTATCTTCTTTGCACGTGGCGTGCTCGAAACTGTCAAGAAGTTGAGATGGGTTCCTGACGTTATTCATTGTCAAGGATGGATGAGTTATGTCGTTCCTATATATATCAAGAGCGCATATAAGGATGATCCGGCGTTTGAAAATTCCAAGGTTGTGACTTCTATTTTCAAGGATGATTTGAAAGCATTTAAGGATTCCAATTTCAAAAACAATATGGAATTTTTAGGTGTGGATGCCAAAAAGTTAGAAGCGTACAAAGATGATTTCGATTTCGGGGAACTTGGGAAAATGGCTATCGATTATAGTGATGGTATCATTGAGGCCGAGGCAGCAGCCAACGACACATTGATAGAGCGGGCTTTGTCTACAGGTAAAGATATTCTGAGATATGCGGAAGGCGATTGTACAAGAATATATCAAGATTTCTACGAAAATATCTTTAGCAAGTAGCACATTTTTGAAAATATCCTTTCTCGCCAGCGTGTTTTTCGTCTATACATTGGCGTGGGCGGGTGATACACAATATTACAATGAGAATAATTAATATATTTGTAAGTTTTGTTCTTGCAATTGTCATTATGTCTTCGTGCGACGATAATACAGACAATATCGGAACATCACTCATAGACAACCTTGATCACCTTGTTGTAGCAACAGATACCTTTACGGTGTCTTCTCGCTCCATTGCTGCTGACTCAGTTCTTTCGCGTAGCACAACTGGTTATGTGGGACGTGTGCGTGACCCAGAGACGGGAGCCTATGTGACGGGTAATTTTATGACACAGTTTCATATCAATGAGGGTTTTGCACTCGTAGACAAGGATAGCATCCTTAGTATCAAAGACGGTAATGTCGTTGCAGACTCATGCGAGTTGAGTTTATATTATACCACGTTCTATGGCGATTCGTTGGCTCCGATGAAGGTGAGTGTATATGAGTTGGGCAAAGCAATGTCAGAGTCTGACAAGTACTATTCCAATTTCGATCCCGAGACAGCAGGCTATCTCCGTAACAACGGTGTGCAGGTCAGCAAAATGTATACGATAGCCAATCAGTTTGATAAATTAGCCAGTGGATCGGTATACAAAGGTTACATCACCTTGAAACTCAATGATGAGTATACTGCACGTGATGGTAGAAGATATAGCAACTACGGTTCATACATCATGCAGACCTATTACGAACATCCTGAGTATTTCAAAAATTCCTATACGTTTGTCAACAATGTTTTGCCAGGATTCTATGTCAAGTCTCAAGGTGGATTAGGTGCAATGGCTAATATCAGTATTAGTCAACTTGATTTGCATTACAAGTATAAATGGAAGGGACAAACAAGTCTTGGAGTTGATACTATATACGTAGGTACAAAGCTTGTTTCGTTTTCTGGCACGGAAGAAGTACTTCAAACAACAACAATAAGCAATGATCAGACATCTATTCAGCGGATGGTGAATAGTGACTCTTGTACCTATCTCAAGACACCTGCTGGCATATTCACAGAACTGACGTTGCCTGTTACTGAGATTATGAGCGGACACGAGAACGATAGTCTGAATACTGCAAAAATCGTCTTGACAAGAATCAATGACAATGTGCATAGTGACTATTCACTGACTCCTCCGTCAACCTTACTTCTCATTCCCGAGAGTGAGATGTATTCGTTCTTTGAGGAAAACAAGATTGCGGACTATAAGACATCATTCCTTGCATCCTATAGTAGTAGTTACAACACGTACACGTTCAACAATATAGGTGGTCTTGTTCGCCACTTGTATAAAAATGCAGATCGTACAAAGGAAAATTGGAATAAGGTTGTTGTGATACCTGTTGCTACGACCTACAATACGTCAAGCACCACGTCAGAGTTGGTAAAGGTTACCCATGATATGTCTCTTTCAAGCACCCGTCTTGTTGGAGGCAGTGGAAATACCCATGCTCCAATAAAGATGACCGTGATATATAGCAAATTTAAATAATCGTTATGGCAGACAACTATCTTGAGAAGCATCGGGAAGACTATGAGATGCGTAAGAAGAAATGGCTTGCAGGAAAAGTAAAGGGCCGTTCAGCTCAGGATATATTGAAAAGGTCGGTGCAGAGGTTCAATGATGATTAAGTAAGAAGGTCTCTTTCTATTCGAAACTTATGAACGAGGGGGTAGCGGTATTAACGCAACCCCTCGTTGCTTTTAAAATGCGGCTATATGTTTTGTGTAGTCAGTAGAGAATTTTATAGTTTTGGTGATTGTAGTTTTTGGTGAGTTGTCTGTTGTTTAGTGCAATAAAGATACATAGACTTCCGTTATTCTTTATGTGTATTATAATGGCGTTGTCAAATCGCAGAGCCATTTTTAAGGATAATTAACTAAAGAAAAGTATAATGAGGTATTGTTACATCAATATATTGATGGGGTCCATTATTTTTTTGTCTTCTTGTGGAGCTGATAAATGTATTTCCAAAGGAGACAAATATCTCGCTTTGGGAGAATACTACGATGCGGCGACGCAGTATCGTAAGGCTTATACAAAAACTCCGCCTAAGGAACGTGCTTTTCGAGGAAAGATTGCCTTGAAAATGGCTAGTTGTTATGCGAAGATCAATGCCACTCAAAAGGCCATCGCTGCTTACAACAATGCTATCAGATATGAACAGGCAGGTGTCGACGATATATTGGCTTATGGAAGACAATTGCTGCGAGTGGGTTCGTATAAACAGGCAGCTATCATTTTCAAGCAGGTGCTAGATTCGGTTCCAGAAAGTGTATTGGCGAAAAATGGTTTGGAATCAGCGCTCAACGGACAGATGTGGAAGGAAACGGGTTCGCATTATACCGTAAAGCGTATGGACGTGTTCAATTCGCGCAGAGCCGACTATAGTCCGATGTTGTATGGTGATCAGTATGAGAAACTTTACTTCACATCTACCCGTAATGAAGCACAGGGAAGTGAGGTCAGTGGTATCACGGGGGTAAAAGCTGCTGATATTTTTATGTCGGAGAAGGATGATAAAGGAAAATGGAGTAAACCTGAAGTTGTCGGAGGGGGGGTAAATACTGATTTCGATGAAGGTGCATGTTCTTTCACGCCCGATCAAACCACGATGTATCTTACTCAATGTACAACTGATGCTTCCTTTCCACGTTATGCACAGATTGTCACCTCCAATAGAGCTGATGCCGCGTGGGGAAAGGTTTCCGCTGTTGAAGTGACAAAGGACACTTTATCCAGTTATGCCCATCCTGCCATTTCGCCTGATGGACAATGGTTGTATTTTTCATCTGATATGCCAGGTGGACTTGGAGGACTGGACATTTGGCGTGTTCGTATTACTTCTGCAGGTCTTGGAGGGGTAGAAAATCTAGGTGAACCAATCAATACACCTGGTAATGAAGAATTTCCTACCTTTCGCCCCAATGGTGATTTGTATTTCTCCAGTGATGGACACCCTGGGATGGGAGGGCTTGATATTTTTATAGCAAAGCCTACCGACACAGGGCAGTATATACTGGAACATCCCGGTTACCCGCTCAATTCTTCCGCTGATGATTTCGGTATGACCTTCGAAGGTGTGCACAACCGGGGATATTTCTCTTCCAACCGTAATGATGGTAGAGGGTGGGATCATATTTATAGTTTTGAGTACCCGGAAATCATACAAAGTGTGAAGGGATGGGTCTATGAACAGGACGGCTACGAGTTGCCCGCAGCATTGGTGTATATGATAGGTGATGATGGTACCAACGAGCGACTGAGTGTCAAGGGAGATGGATCGTTTGAACATATAGTGAAACCAGGTGTCAACTATATGTTTTTAGCAACGTGCAAAGGCTTCCTCAACCACAAGGAAGAAATTGCTCCCGAACAGACTGAAAAGTCAGAGGAGTATATTCTGCAATTTCCACTGGCATCTATAACAGCTCCAGTTTTGATAGACAACATTTTCTATGATTTCGACAAAGCGACATTAAGACCAGAATCAACTCAGGCCTTGGATGAATTGGTGAAATTGCTTAATGAGAATCCTAATGTTACAATAGAATTAGGGGCACACTGTGACTACAAAGGGTCTGCAGAATACAATAAGGGACTTTCTCAACGCCGTGCTGAATCTGTAGTGGAATATCTTGTAGAGAAAGGCGTTTCCCGCGATCGTCTGACGCCTGTCGGTTATGGTAAAGAAAAACCGAAGGAAGTAAGGAAGAAACTTACAGAGAAATACTCTTGGCTCAAGGAAGGGGACCTTCTCACTGAGGACTATATTCTCAAACAAGATGCAGAGCGCCAGGAGATATGCAATCAACTCAATCGCCGTACAGAGTTTATAGTCTTGCGCACTACCTATGGCATGTTTGATGAGAAGGGTGAACTCAAAAGTATGCCGAAACCGAAAAACAATGCTAATTTGAAAGAGGATAATGGTGAAGTTTTCGATTTCTATATTGAGTAAGTTTCTGTAGGGAATGGAGCGGAGTACCAAATGAGACCCCAAAGCACACGCCATCTGTAAAGTCTATGTCGTGTGCTTTGGGTTCTTGGAAGTGATTTATAAGGGAGAAATCGTAATCAGAAATGTACAAATAGGTCAAATCCTATTTGTATGGGCATACCGCGTTGCGCAAAGTATTCGGTCGTACCTGTTGCTGCACTACTTACGGCAAAAGTGTTGTATCGTGTGTCAGTGAGATTCTTTCCCCATATCCCAACTGAAATTGTACCAAAATCAGCATCGACACGTGCCCCCAATGTAACATAGAGTTTCTGTGCGTAGGTATTTTCCTCGTTCCAATAGATTTTGCCCAAGGCTGCCATGTTGAGCCCGTATGATAGTGAATGCAATAATGTATGTCTGAAATCTTGTCTGTAGGTGGCATTGGCATTCAATGTATGTGTCGGTACATAGGGTACATGTTTGTTACGGTAGTCGAGAGTAACGGCTTGGTCGTTTATCGTCACCTCGTCAGTATATTCCCGAAATACAGCGTGGGTGTATCCGTATCCGACATTCCATATCAGATGGTTATTGATGGAACATCCTCTCAAGGTGAATTCTAGACCATAACTTTGGCTCCTCCCCGCATTGACCATTCTACGTCCATAACCGTAATTTCCAGCCATGACAGACAATTGCTGGTTGTGTACTTGCATCAGGTAGGCAGAGAAGTCAAGATGGAGACATTGATTGAACAAATTGAGATGTGTTCCGACCTCGTAGTTCCATGTCGTTTCAGGCTTATAGGCAATGGTTTTTTTTATATTTTCAAAATTTTCTTGCGTATGTAGTACCTCATAGTTTCCGCGCATGGCGTTTTGTCTATTGGCCATCAGTTCTGTCTGTAAAATGTCAGAGAACATCTGTATGTTATATCCTCCAGCCCGGTAGCCTTTGCTGACGATAGCGTACAGGTTGCTGTTATTAACGTCGATGCGATATTTGAGACCGAATTTTGGCAAGATTTGATTGAAGGCATCGTGTTCTTTGTTAGCAAGGGCAGATGATAATGTATAGGTCGCTTCTTTTCCCATGACGTTGGCTGTCATAGCCATACTAGCCACCGTGTTGTATGTGATTTGTGTGCGACTCATGTCGTAGCGTAATCCAACTGTTGCGGTGAGGCGGTCTGTAATATCGATGTTAGATTCGTGGAAAAGAGCGAAATTCATCTGTGGGGTACGGAATGTTCCAGGAACGCTCATATTGAGATCAAGTGACACTCCGCCTGCTTTTTCTATTGCCTGCTTTGCAAGTATCTCTGCTTGTTGTTGCGATATACCTTGGGATACAAATTGTTTGGCCATTGCAGACAAAATGGAATTGTACATGGACTTTTGTATTCCGTTGGCTATTGGTTGTGTGATGCCTTCATCAAAAAACACGGGGGCTTCGGTTTTTGTCCATTGGTGACTTGCGTAGGCTCCGATGGTCCAGTGCCAGCGACCGTGATTTTCACTTTTTATAGATAATTCTTCTGTTATTGCGTTTTGCAGTTGTTTTTGGCTGAGGTGCATATAGTCTTGTGGAAGGTAGTCTTGATCCATTTGCATCTCGTCCCTCAGAAATTGGTATGAGGTGATGGAGTTGATGCTATAGCCGTTTCCTTGGTAGTTGACGTGTAGACCGGTATTCAGCAGATTGCGCTTGTACGAACTCTGGCGGTTGGAGGATGGAACTGACGTTGTTCCATCAGAAATGTTTAGTTTGCCATAGGGGAAACCATTTTGGTTCGTGTATTGGTAATCTGTGACAAAATTCAAGGTCAGTCTATCTGAAGGAGTATAGACAAGTTTCAGTTTTCCTCCCGCCTCGTTGCCGTTATCTGCCCTTTTATTGGTTGTTGAATTGTAGAGAAAGCCATTTGTCCCGTTGTAAAATCCTGCGACAGACATAGCTATTATGGAATTGAATTTATGGTGATGGGCGGCCTCGATGTTTCGGTAGAAATGATTTCCTATACTTATCTTGATGTCTGTTCCTTGATAGTGTTGGGGATTCTTGGTATAGATACGGATGAGTCCACCTTCGGAGTTTTGGCCGTATAGCGTTCCCTGTGGCCCCCGTAGCACATCGGTGCGTGAAATTTGGTATAGATGGAAGTTCATGGCCCCCTTGCTTATGATGGGAAGATCGTCTATATACATACTGATGGCAGGACTATTTATTCTTGAACCGATGCCGCGTATGTAAATGGAGGATGTAAGGCGCGAGCCGTAATTGGGCATGACAAAAGACGGGACGAATACGGAAAGTTCTCGTATATCGTTGACCGACAGACGAGTCAAATCGGTAGACGAGAATGAAAACGAGCTCAAAGGTTGTCTGCGGAGTTTGAATGCATCTTTTGTTTGTGGAGTGACGATGATTTCGTCTATATCGACTACCTTAGAAGAATCATTGTTGAGAATGTTTGTTGGGTACGGGGTTGCATTTCCGACTCTTGTATTTGCTGTAGCCAATGCAAAGGCAAGAAACCCCCATGTGCGGAGAATGTTATTGTTCATCGCGAAATGTATATTTTGCTTTCGGATGCAAAATTACTGGTTCTTTCTTTGCCTTACAATCATCATTTGTTAGGAAAAGTTCAAAAAAATCCCCACCGCAAACTGATAACGCTAATCTGTAGAACGCATCTTTATTTATTGAAGGTCCCGCATCTCGGACATATCCCTAAGGATGTGAGTCCGGCACCGCAGTTTCCGCAATGGTAGATGTATTTGTTATGCGCAATGTAGGTTTTGAGAGCGAAGTATATATAGCCCCCCAATAGTATATAGCCAACATAATACATTGTTGTGATGCTGAAAACAATATAGTTTGCTGCACAAATTCCTGCAAGCCCACAGAGGTAAAGTATTGCTTCGCCGAGCGTCATCTTCTGTAATATATCGTCTATAGCGGCAATGGCAATGATTATGATGGTCCATACTGATGAGAGAAATACCGCAAGAATAAACGGTTCTGCAAAGGGATTCAGTGTCGGATGAAAGTAGAAATGTACCCAAGTGTCGGGTGCGAACAATTGGATGCTTGAGTAGAACGTGGCTGATGAGGCTACAGTGATAGCCAAAAGGGTCGGATAGAATGAGTCAATGTCATTGAAGTGTACGACCCGTGCATTTCTTTTGAAAATGTAGTGTAGTGTGTAGCCGATGGCAATGATACTGATGAAGCCAAGGAACCACAGCAGATGGGTGTCTGAAAAATAGGAAATGAATTGGGAAATGGGATCATCGGGAACAACACGTTTGAGCAGTTCGCTCTCGTGTATCCATCCGAATGTACTTTGGTCACAAGCAATCTCAACCCATATAGAGTCTGTCTTGTCGCTCGCGATGGTACGGATGTCCATGACAACTACACGGTCATGTTTGTATATGGTGACCGCACTGACAGGCATATGGTTAAGCATCTCTTCCGGCTGCTGTCGTAGTAGGACAATGGAGTCTGCCTTGACCACAAAATTGTAGTTCAAGGTGTAGTGGTGCTTTTTAGCAAACGTCAGTGAGTCACGTTGTTCTTCGCTATAGCGAACCTCTGCTTGACGGGTATTGTCATAGTGGCGGTAGCATGAGTTGCATAGGAGTACCACGATGAGTAGCGGAAGAATAGCAACGGAGAAGTTATGTCTCTGCATATATTTCCATTTGGCAATTTCTACAGTCAAACCTAATACTGAAACGCTGTCCGTCGGGCAACAACAAAAAAAGGGGCTCGTGCCATGTCGGTCGTGTTCCACCATGCTTTATACAGTGTCCGAGCGCAAATCGCAGACAATGACGACATGTCATGAGTGGTGCCTTTTGCGTAGGTTTAGTTTCGTAGGCTTCTATTGCATCATGTATACCCACAGAGTTGTAGAAGGCTTTTGCGCTCTTGTTTGAAACATTTGCGAGATGTAGTTCCTTGGCAGACTGATTTTCTGTACCCAACGTCTGAACCGAAGTTTTGAATTTTGCATTCGGATGAAATGGGGTACTCATTAGGTGTTCGATAACATTCCTTCTCATGTCTGCCAGTCTGCTGGAAGGAATGAAGAAGTCGGACAATTGTTTGTCAATGGAGATGTCCTGGATTTTAAATATCGTGTTTCCCAATTTTCCCAATTGTCGTTTTATGTTCTCTTCTTGTGGAGTTCTTGATTTTTGGTATTCTATCGCAAGCTGGCATACGGAACGTCTTCCGCCTTCGTCCTCGGCTGTTAGACACAATTCGTCGTTGTTGTAACTTAGTGTAAACTTCACTCCGATCTTTCTCTCGGCTACTTTGCGGGACAATATTCGTTCGAATTCTTGATCATTATTGCGGAATAGAGCCATACCGCGGCGTAGCGATGGTGGAAGGTTTAGTGGGTATATGAAATTGTTGTTCACTCGGTTGACTCGAAAACCTTCAAGTTTTCGTTCCTCATTGATGAAGCATAGTCCATCCCCGTTGGTGAAAGGTACGGTTCCGGAAACACTAAACATATTGCCGCGGATTTCCTTTACTGTTCCAACAAACTCCCCAAGGGCTTTTGGCGTGTCGAACGACGCAATATCTAGTTTTCTTCCATGAAGAAAATAGTGGGTGAATCCCCTATTGAATGTTTTTTTTAGATTAGGGGTAAAGGTGTATGTCGTGTGGCCGTACGATTGTCGACGGTACTTTCTAGGATTTCGGTTTACTATGGTATCCAGTTGCTGGCTATAGGCGGCCACCACATTCTTCACATAGGTGATATCCTTCAGTCGACCTTCAATTTTGAGCGAAGTGACTCCTGCCTCTATAATGTTTTCCAACTCGTCAATTTGGCACAAATCTTTCAAGGATAATAGGTGGCGGTTGTGTTCTATTGTATGCCCTGCAGAGTCAACTAGATCAAAACTCAAGCGGCAGAATTGTGCACACTCGCCGCGATTTGCACTCCGGTTGAAACAATGTTGTGAGGCATAGCAAGCACCTGAGTAACTTACGCACAAAGCTCCGTGTACGAATACTTCAAGTTCGGTATTCGGGAGGGTCTGATGTATCTGCTTGATTTGTTCAAGGGATAGTTCTCTCGCTAGGACTACGCGGCCGAATCCTTGATGCTGTAGCCATGCCACTTTCTCTACAGTGCGGTTGTCAGTTTGAGTACTTGCGTGCATCTCCAGCGTCGGGCAATGTTTGACGGTCTCAACAAGTCCCATGTCTTGTATGAGCACAGCGTCGGCTCCAACATCGGCTATCTGTTTGATAAGTTTGCGGGCTTGTTCTATTTCCTTCTCATATACGATTGTATTGACAGTCACGTATACTTTGGCACCAAACTGGTGTGCATAGACACATAGTTGTCGGATGTCATCCAGTGTATTTCCAGCGGCGACCCGGGCTCCGAAATTGGATGCTCCGATATATACGGCATCGGCACCATAGTCAATGGCAGCCATTCCGCATTCCAAATTTTTTGCAGGGGCTAATAGTTCGATAGTGCGTGGCTGGGCATACATATCGGTCGGGTCTTTTCTCATCATGTTTATTTGATGTCGTTGATGTTGTATGGTGTTTCTTGGTAAATGTAATAGTTCACCCAATTGGAGAAGAGTAGGTTTGCATGTGCTCTCCATCTCACAACAGGTTCTTTTGAAGGATCGTTGTTCTTGTAATAGTTTTCGGGTATTCCTACATCATCGCGTTTGCCTATATCGCGGCGGTACTCACCGTCCAAAGTATAGGGAGCATATTCCAAATGTCCGGTGATGAAAAATTCTCGTCCATTTCTTGCCATTACAATGCTGACTCCGCTTTCTGGCGATTCGGCCAGTAAGATGAGGTCTGGGTTCTTGTCTATATCTTCGCGTCTGATTTCTGTGTGACGGCTATGTGGCATATAGAACATATCGTCAAATCCTCGGAATATCGGTAGTTTCAGATTAAGTGGAAATTGCTGAAAAACTCCGAACATCTTTTTTTTGAGTGGATATTTAGGAATGTTGTAGTGATGATACAACCCAGCTTGGGCTGCCCAACAGATATACATAGTGCTCGTGACGTGCGTTCTTGCCCAGTCAAATATCTCTGTGATTTCAGGCCAATACCCCACCTCCTCATATTCCATTTGTTCGATGGGGGCGCCAGTGATAATCATACCGTCAAATTTCTGTTCCTTGAGTACGTCAAAATCCTTGTAGAACATCATCATATGTTGAATAGGAGTGTTCTTGGGCGTATGGCTCTTGAGTTTCATGAAATAGATTTCCATCTGTATGGGCGTATTGGACAATAGACGTATTAGGTCTGTTTCCGTAGTTATCTTCAGTGGCATGAGGTTGAGGACAACTATACGCAATGGACGGATGTCCTGTGTGGTGGCACGGGAATTGTCCATGACGAAAATATTCTCTTTCTTGAGCAACTCAATGGCGGGGAGTTTGTCTGGTAATCTTAATGGCATCTTGGTCTTTTACTCGTATTTTAATTCAATTTTGTTTGGATTCTATAAATTCCCCCAAAATATTGAGGTTACGTCCCTTTGGAAATTCTGCTACTTTTGACGATTTTCAGGGCTCTCCTTAAAATATTTGGTGTATTCGTTTTCAAAGTTCGCCGTAAATACATCCTTTCCTATATTGTCTTCTATTTCTTGTTTTGTCCAAAAACGTCCTCCATCCAGTTCTTGACTATCTGGATTTATCGGGCCATCGTATGTAGTGAAGTGCACGTAGACCAGTTCGCGTTCTTTGTCGCTTTGGAAGATATAGTGCCCCAAAGATTTTGGGTGAAATGTGCTAATTCCCAATTCTTCCATCACTTCCCGATGCAGGGCTTGTTCTACGTTTTCACCAAGGTCAATGTGTCCACCACAGGCTGTGTCCCATTTATCGGGTTGGATATCCTTCCAGTGCGGTCTTTTTTGCAGATAGAGTTGTCCTTGGCTGTTGAACACATGAAGGTGGACTACAGGATGCAATATCATGCTACCGTTATGAGCGGTACTGCGGGTTATCGCATCTACCACGTTTCCTTCTTCATCGACTACGGGGAATAGTTCTTCTTTCATTTCAGCAAATGCATAGTTGCGGCAGACATTTCTAGAATATCAAAGTTGCATGGTGAATACCTTCTCTTGGGGAAATGCCTTCTCTATATTGGCCGGACATTCTCTGAATATTCCGAACAAGGCACTACCGCTACCACTCATCTGCGCGTACAAGGCACCATGTGCATAGAGGCAACTTTTGATGTGTCTCAACTGGGGGTGTTGTGCAAATACGGGAGCTTCAAAATCATTGGTGAGTTCTGCTTTCCAACTTTCTAGAGGCTGGCAAACGATGTCTCTACAACATTTGGATGGGTGTTTGGGTACGATAGCCTTGTATGCATCACGGGTCGATACTGCGACGTTGGGCTTGACAACAACAAGAGTGTAATTGCTAAGGTCAAGATCGGATGAACTGACGGGAGCAAGTTCTGTACCAATGCCGGTTGCATATGATGGCTCTGCGGTAATGAAAAATGGACAGTCAGCTCCCAATTGTGCGGCATAGCGTTCCATCTCGCGGTTGCCGATGTTGAGTCGGTAGCGTTCGTCCAAGATTCTAATCATATAGGCAGCATCACTTGATCCACCGCCCAATCCTGCTTGTGAGGGTATGGATTTTGCCAAATGTGCATGCACACGTGGCAACACATAGTCTGCGGCCAGCATATTGTAGGCTCTGACGACAAGGTTGTCGCTTTCATTGCAGTCGACGGCATTGCCAGTTGTTTTCAGATCGCACGGTACGGAGGACGGGAATTCGTTGTCCATAGTCTTGATCTCTAGGGCATCGTGTAGTGGAATAGGGTAGAATACGGTTTCTATATTATGATACCCGTCATCTCGCTTTTCTACGACATTGAGTCCCAAATTGATTTTTGCGCAAGGAAATACGGTCATGTCTATAGTCTATATTTGAATCAAGGAATTTGCTTGGATTGGTGTTTTATCGGGATTGTAGAGAATGTAGGTCTGCAATCCCGATATAGGAAAAGGTCGTGGTCTACTTGTTTTTCAGCTTGTACACGTATGCATCGATTACAGCTACGGCCGTGATATTGACGATGTCGCGTACTGAGCATTCGAAATCGGTAAAATGGATGGGCTTATTGAGTCCCATTTGGATTGGGCCGATGATTTCTGCATCAGGATCCAATGCTTGCAACAATTTGTAACTACCGTTGGCACTGCTCATGTTCGGGAATACAAGCGTATTGACATCAAGCCCCTTGAGTCGTGTGAAGGGGTATTTGTCGTCTCGCAATTGTTTATTGAGGGCAAAATTCACTTGCATTTCTCCGTCAATTGCCAAATCTGGATACATCGTCTGCATTTGCTCAACAGCATTATGTACTTTGACAGGACTTCCTACTTCATCGGTTCCGAAGTTGGAATAACTGATCATGGCTATCCGCGGTTCCTCATTGAAGAATTTCACTGTATGGGCAGACAGGCGTGCAATATCGGTGAGTACGTTCTCATCGGGATGACGGTTGATCAGAGTGTCTGAGATGTAGTATGTTCCTTTCTTGGTGTTGAGTATATGCATCGTGGCGAATGTGCGATATTCTGGACGGATGCCTATCACCTCTTTGGCTACCTTAATGGTGTTAGAGTATTTTGTGTAGAGGCCCGTGATGAAGGCGTCTGCTTCTCCTGTTTCTACCATCATCATACCGAAATAGTTGCGCTCATACATTTTGTCGTAGGCTTCCTGGAATGTATAGCCCTGCCGTGCTCGTTTTTCAGCAAGATGTTTGGCAAATGTGGCTCGTCGTCCCTGTTCTTGGTCGGCGCGCATATCAATGAGTTCTATGTCGGAAAGGTCGAGCTTCAGTCGTTGGGCCACGCGGCGCAGACGGTCGGGGTTGCCAAGAAGGATTGGTTTGCATATACCTTCGGTCTTGGCTTGTACCGCAGCTTTCATCATAGTCGGGTGAGAACCTTCTGCGAAAACAACACGCTGCGGATGGCGTTTGGCCGCTTCGTGTAGACTACGAGTGAGTTTTGTTTCCTGTCCGAGCAACTCCATAAGTTCTTTCTTATAGGCTTCCCAGTCAGTAATTGTCTTTCTTGCGACACCGCTTTCGATGGCTGCTTTGGCTACGGCTGCACTTACTTCGGTGATAAGTCTTGGGTCAACGGGCTTTGGTATGAAATATTTGGGTCCAAAGGTGAGATCGTTGACGTGATATACCTCATTGACAACGTCAGGAACGGGTTGCTTGGCTAATTCTGCAATGGCTTCTACTGCAGCCATCTTCATTTCCTCGTTGATGGCGCGGGCATGAACATCAAGTGCGCCACGGAAAATGTAGGGGAATCCGATGACATTGTTAATTTGGTTGGGGTAGTCACTGCGCCCTGTTGACATCAATACATCTGGACGGCTATCCATGGCATCCTCGTAACTGATTTCAGGTACAGGATTGGCCAAGGCAAAGACAATGGGGCTTTTGGCCATGGTACGAATCATGTCTTTTGTGAGGACATTCCCTTTGGAAAGACCAACAAAAACATCGGCATCCTTTATAGCTTCTTCAAGATTGTGAATGTCCCTACGTTCTGTGGCAAACAATTTCTTTTGCGGAGTAAGGTTGGGACGGTCTGACGTGATGACGCCCTTCGAGTCGAGCATGACAATGTTTTCGATCTTCGCGCCGAGGGCAACATACAACTTTGTGCAACTGATGGCTGCAGCACCTGCTCCGTTTACTACAATCTTTACTTCAGAGATGTCTTTTCCGGCAACTTCCAATGCGTTTTTCAGACCAGCGGCCGAGATGATGGCTGTTCCATGTTGGTCGTCGTGCATGACGGGAATGTCGAGATTCTTCTTCAGACGCTCTTCTATGTAGAAACATTCGGGAGCCTTGATGTCTTCCAAATTGATACCGCCAAATGTCGGGGCAATTTTCTCAACGGCTTCACAGAATTTTTCAGGATCTTTTTCTGCTACTTCTATATCGAATACATCAATGCCACCATAGATTTTGAACAATAGTCCTTTCCCTTCCATGACAGGTTTTCCACTCATGGCACCTATGTCACCAAGTCCAAGAACTGCAGTACCATTGGAAATGACGGCAACAAGATTTCCTTTATCTGTATATTTATATACGGTGTCGGGATCCTTTTGTATTTCAAGACATGGAAATGCTACGCCGGGAGAATAGGCAAGGCTGAGATCGGTTTGGGTATGGTAGGGTTTCGTGGGTTTGACCTCAATCTTTCCTGGACGACCGTTTTGATGGTAGGCCAGCGCGTTCTCTTTCGTGATTTTTACCATTTTTGTATAGTTTATATTCTGATTTATATTCCAATTTTTCTTTCGCAAAATTAGCAAAAACAAGTAAGATAAGCGAAGGATGAAGTTTTTTTTTAACGCATTTAAACTGCTGATAGGGGCATCTTGTAAATGCATAATTTATGACCATAGCCAGTCCAAATCGTGAAATTTTGGATATTTGTCGGCAACATTGCAGCGCCGTGTGCTTGGTTGTTGGACGTAAATACATTATCTTTGCACCAAATAATCGGCACTTCGGCATAATGTTGGGAGAGTCTTGATATTCTGCACATGATTTTCTCTATTTTTACTTAGTGTGTGAATAGGTCGCATCTTAATATCCGTATTCCGGTGGCTGTAGATGAAATAATAACAAATGAAGATTGCAAAGAAAAGATATATACAAGGGTTCTGTTTGGTGGTTATTTTCTTGGCCATTGTCAGAATTGTTTTTCCTTCGGTTGCAGAAAGTGATTCGAGTACCGATATAGGGAGAAATGTAGAGAATGAAGATGAAGATAAAGGAAGAACAACAGAAGGTGGAGATGTGCAGGTAAATCATAATGTGTATGTTGTTTCCCCAGTTGTATTTTCTAGTCCATCGCGCTTCTTCAATAGTGACGGCTCTTTAGCGAAAAGCCGCATATATAGTGTTCCGCATTTTGGAAATGCTTTTCCAGACCAAAATGATGTGCAGTTGGCTGCAGCAGAAAAATATGGGGTGCAACCGGTTGTCAATCGTAAAGATGCGGAGCGAAGAATGTCTGAGTTGGTATATATCGGAAGTAATCCATTTTTTCATGTCGACAAACTGAAAAATAGTATCCCGTATCTAGTACCAAAGGCATCTGTTCTTCTGCAGGATATCGGAAAATCTTTCTTTGACAGTTTGCAAATCAAAGGTATTCCTTTGCATAAAATTATTGTGACCAGTGTACTGCGAAGCCGTGAAGATGTGGAAAAACTGCGAGGGCACAATGGCAATGCAACACAGAATAGTTGTCATATGTATGGTACTACTTTTGATATCTGTTACAATCGTTATAAGACAGTATCACCTCCAAATGAATCTCGTCGGGCGGTGCGCAATGATACTCTGAAATGGATTTTGAGCGAAGTGCTCAATGATATGCGACAACAGCGGCGTTGTCTTGTGAAGTATGAGATTCATCAAGGGTGTTTCCATATTACGGTCAACTGATGAATATTGCAAAGCGGTACACTTATCTTTTATGATAAACTTGCTATGCAGTTGGAGATTGGAGCGAATGTGGTCTTTTTAGTATGGGCGTAAAACAAAAAAAACCTTGAGTATTCTCCCAAAGTCTTTTCAAATATTCTTTTCTGCGGAAAGAGGGGGATTCGAACCCCCGATACGCTTTAGGCGTATACACGCTTTCCAGGCGTGCCTCTTCAACCACTCGAGCATCTTTCCTTAAATCGGGTGCAAAGATATGCATTTTATTTGAAACAGAAGAAAAACGAGGGCTTGTTTTAACATCTATTATGCGTTTGGCTTTTTATTTGACATATGGCGTGTTCTGTAAATTCCACGCATTGTTAAATTTGTATTTTAGACAGGCTGCTCTTTGTGTCTTTTTGTTTTTATCCGGCATCTTTCACTTTCTTCTTCAGTCG